>JAZRSB010000049.1:0-32166 GCA_045651325.1 Candidatus Spyradenecus sp. | reverse complement strand
CCCCGCAAACCCGCATCAATAAAGGCTTATACGCCGAAATCGCCTCCAATCTCGAAGCCCTCGAAACAAAAAAATTAAAAAAAATAATTTTTTTGTAACAATTTTCCGGTAATTTTGGGGTGTGTAGCCAGAAATTATTTTGTGGTGCTAAAACTTGCGGCGCAGGTGTGCGGGAGGCTCGCCAACGGCGAATTATCAGGCTTCGCAGTTCGGGCGGGCGATAATCCCGGAAAAGGGTTCTGCGGGGAAAAGCGTCTCCGCACGCGTTCCTGCCAACAAAAACGATTCGGCGATTTTCAAAATTTCCGACGGTGTTCCGGCGCGGCGGACGGCGTAGAGGAAGGTCCCCTCGGCATCGACTCCCGTCCCGATAAAATTCAAAAACTTCTTCATGCGCGCAGCAACGCGCTCCGGTTGATCGCCCGGGAGGGCAACACATTTTTCCAATGCGCGAATGTATTCGAAGACATCGGCAAGCCGCGGGGCAAAAACCGTTTTGCGCCCTTCCCGCGTTTCGCGAAGGCTACGGAAAATCCACGGGTTGCGAATCGCGTGACGCCCGATCATCCAACCGGCACAAGCCGTTGCTTCGCGCACGCGCAAGGCCTTTTCCACGGAGGCAATTTCCCCGTTTGCCACGACCGGACAAGCGGATTCTTTGACGGCGAAGGCGATTGCGTCGTAATCCACCGGACTGCGGTAGAGCCCGCGCACCGTGCGTCCGTGAACGGCGAGCAAATCAACGCCATTTTCCCGCACCAATTCCAAGAGGCGCGGGAGCGGGCTCGCATCTTCAAATCCGATGCGGCACTTCACCGTAAACTTTTTCCCGAATTCGGAGCAAAGCTCCCGCAATGCCGGAAGGATTTTTGCCACTTGCGGCAGGTCGCGCAAAAGGCCGCCGCCGACATTTTTCTTGAAGACCTTGGGCGCCGGGCAGCCGAGATTCAAATCAATCCCCGCAATATCAAAGCGGCTCAATGCCTGACGTGCAATGCGCTGTAAGGCGGGAATGTCTTCGCCGATGAGCTGAAGGAAAAGCGGTATGCCCGCCGGCGCATTTTCGAGGCAGTCGGCAATGTCGTCATCGATAATCGAAGTCGAATGTACGCGCAGGAATTCCGTCACGAAATAATCCGGTGCGCTCTGCAGGGTTTCCGCGAGCAGGCGCATAAACGGGAGGGTCGTCACATCCTGCATCGGCGCCAGCGAGGTCACGGGCTCACCGCGCTTAAAAGCTTCGTCGAGACATTCCATCAGAGGGACGGGCCCTTGTTTTTCCGATCACGTTTTTGGGCGCGCTTAAGTAGCGGCGTGGCGTCTTCGACCGTGTCGTACACCTTGCGGGCGATGAAGACATTCGCCCGGCACAAAAAGGATTGGAGCAAAGCATCGGAGGGACGTGCATCAAGTTCCAAGGCCTTTTTCCCGAGTTCGTTCTCCATTGAATAAACGAGTCGGGCGAAATAAATTCCGTCGCGGTAATCCGTGATGAAGACGGCATCGAGGCGAATTTCAAATCCCCGACACAGCGCGTGCAGCAACTCGTAGGTCTGCGGCCGCGGAAAAGCGCGCCCGTGCATCGCCTGCGTGGCGATTTCGGCAAAGGCGGCATCCGTCTGCATGAGCAGGGTTTTCCCCGCGCAAATAAGGAAAACCGCCGTCGAATCCTTCATCGGGCAGACGCATAGATTTTGTAATTCGACAAAATCCGCTTCGTTCATAAGGAAGATTTAAAACTGAAAATGGAGCGTGATGCGCCAAAGGTATCTTTGCCGAAAATCAGACACGGCGACGCGGCGGCTTCTTTTCTTTTTCCTTATCCTTATTTTTGTCCTGACGTCCCTTCGGCTTTTTGTCTTCCGTCTTCGGCGGAGGCGGCGGCGCGCTCACGACATTGGCCTGGCGGAATTGGAGGCGCGGCGTCCCGTCATCGGAAACTTCTCCGGGGAGGACGAAGAGCACCGAGCGCGTTGTTTCGCGGAAAATCGCCGACGAGGCATAGGCCATTTTCCAGCCGGAAGCCTCTTCGGACGAAGGCACGGCGGCGCGGACATTGAGGACGGTACGGGATTTGACCGGCTTGGTGACCCAACGCCCGGCGACGGGCAACTGAGCGGACTGCGGCGGAACGGATGCGGTCTTGCCTTTGGGCGCAGCCAAACCGAAGTTAACCGGAGTGCGCGTCATATTCAAAATCATCATGGACCCCATGGGGAATGCGTCAGCGCTGAAGTCGAAAACCACGGGCTTGGCGGTCTGAATATTCCCCGGAATCAGCACGCCGACGTCGCGCATGCCGGCCGGAATATTAATCTTTGCGTGCGGCACATATTCAAGTTCCGTACCGCGCACGCCTTCTTCCTTGCGTTTGAGCATTTCCTGCTCGGTCGCCTTGCGGTAGAGTACAAAGGGCAAGGGTCCGCGGTAGTCGTACGCACGCACGAAGGCCATTTCCGTAACGATAAAGGGCTTGAATTCGCGGCCGTCCTTGTAGAAGAGGGGCTCTTTGTCCGCCTGTCCGGCCTGCGTCCAGTAGGTGCAACGCAGGATGATGCTCGCATGGCGTTCGACATCCGCAGACGCAGTGCGGGAACGCTGTTGGGCTTCCGAAACGACAGCCGTCCCCGCAAACGCGAGCATACAGGCTGCAAAAAGAGAAATGTGCTTCAGCATGTTAAAACAAGAGGGATTGAAAACTTGCTTAGAGTTTACGGGTGCGGTCCAAAGCGAGCAAGAATGAAAAGCGGCGGCAACGGCGGCGAACGCTTACTCGAAAGGCCGGATCAGCACATCGATTAGATCCTTGGAAAAGCGCAGGTATTTCTGATGCGGAAGCGCGGAAAGAAACTCGCGTCCGTAAGCTTTATTAACGACACGGGAGTCCGTCAGCACCAAGCGCCCGCGGTCGCTTGCCTTGCGAATCAGGCGGCCGATACCTTGGCGGAACTGGAGGACGGCATCCGGAAGCGACATTTCAAAAAAGGGTTTTCCGCCCTGCTCTTTAATCCATTCCATGCGCGCTTCGACGAGCGGAACGGAGGGATTCGCGAAAGGCAAACGCGGAACAATGACCTGCGAAAGCGCCTCGCCGGGGACATCAATTCCCGTCCAAAAACTCTGATTGCCGATGAGGACGCCGTTTCCGCAGGCGACAAACCGTCGCGTCATTTCCTGACGCATCAGGCCTTCGCCCTGGACGAATACTTCCCGCGAATCGCCCAGGCGGGCTCGCAGGGCTTCCGCCAGCTTCGCGCAAAAATCAAAGCTCGTGCACAAAATCAGCGTTCCGCCGGAGGGAAGCATTTTCACGCAATGTTCGGCGACGAGCGCGTTGTATTCAACGTTTCGCACGAGATTCTCGCCGCGGTCCGGCTCCGGGCAATCCGTGGCCACGAAAATCTCCATGTTATTCACGTAGTCAAACGGCGAGGCCTCGCACTGCGAGCGCACGGGATTTTCGCCGAGATTTGCCCCGCAGCAACGCATGAAACGCGACATGTCTTTTTTGTTATTCGTCAGCGTCGCGCTCGAAAGCACGGCACAGGTACCGCGACCGAAAAGTGCGTCGGCCAGCTGCGGAGCAACGTCAATCGGCGCGCCGGAAAGCGTAACAATACGGCGTTTCCCTGCACTGACCTCCGCCCAGTACACGTACTTGGGCGCGCGCCTCAGCTCCAGGCATTCGCGGATGGCGAGACGGTAGGCCTGAAGTTTTTCCGAAAAATCGTTGATTTCGTCTTTCGCCGTTGCGCGTTCTTCAACCTGCGCAATTGCCCGCAGACGGTTTTCCAGATTGCCGAGCGGAATTTCGCAAACGTTCTGTGCCCAGTCACGGTCGCGGAAACGGCAGGTTTGATTTTTTCCGAGAACACGGAAACGGATGTCGTTGAAAAACACTTCCGTCGCGTCTTTGGCCTCCGCGATGAACGCGTGGATTTCTTTCGGCTTGTACGGGAAAAGAATCCCGCCTTTCTTGCAGGCGGAAAATACCTGCGAGAGCAATCGCTGCAGGCCGTAAGAGCTCGCTTCTATACCGAAATAGTCCGTCGCGATATCGGGAACGCGGTGGGCTTCATCCAAGACAATAAAGTCATTCGGATAAAGCACGCCGGGCGTATCGCCGTGCGGCGCCGCTCCCGCCCCGATAAGCGAAAACAGGAGGCTGTGGTTGACGATAACGAGATTCGCTTCGTCGAGTGCCGATTTCGCCCGGCGGTGGGCGCAGTTCTTCGGCGTGCAGTTCTTGCGGGAGCAGGCGCGGGAATCGGCGTTGACCAAGTCCCAAACTTCGTCGCTGACACGTTGCGGCAGGTGTTCCCGCACACCGGAGCAGCCCGGCTCCGCCCACCAGTCACGAATCATTTTTAATTCCTGAGCTTCCGCCGAACCGTCGCTGCCGTCGAAAATCCCTTCACGCCGGCGAAGCGCTTCCGCGAGTCGCGTGCCGCAGAGATAATTCGCCCGGCCGATCATGAGAACGACCTTAAATTCGGCGAATTCCGCCAGCTCGGGGACATTTTCGAAAAGCTCCCGACAAAGCGCCAGGTCCTTTTTCAGAATCTGTTCCTGCAACGGAATCGTGTGCGTGGAAACGACGAATTTCTTTTGTGAAAGCTTGGAAAAAATCAGCCCCGGAATCAGGTACGCAAGGCTTTTGCCGACTCCCGTCCCCGCTTCAAAAAGCAACGAGGACGTCTCGACAAAAGCACCGGCGACGGCTTCGGCCATACGCGTCTGCTGCGGGCGGTTTTCCATGCGCATGCGCTTTTGAAGCCAGCCGTTCGCGCGGAAGACCTTCTCCGTCAACGCAAGCACCGGCGACGCATATTCGCCGAATTGCGCCGTCACCGCACTTGCGTAGTCCTCGGGAAACCCCACCATCGTTCTGCGAGGCCGGTCGCGTTAGAACGTAAAGTTCACGCCGACATCCGCCCGGCGTTCTTCGTGTCCGGAGCGCAAAATCGCCGAGAGTCCGGTATATAGCGAAAGCCGGGAATTCACGCGGTAATTGAGATTCGCGCCGAGTTCGACGGAGGAACGTTTGGCCTCGCGGGAACTCAAGGAAAGCTCGGAAAGCGTCGAATTTTGGTAGGCATCGACATGAATAACGCCGTCTCCCACGTCTTGATTCAATGCGGCCGAAAGCGTGAATTGCAGAGAGTCGGAAGGCAGGAACGCAGCCTCAAGTCCGAGGGTTCCGCGCGCGGCAAAGCTGCCGGCGGCATCAACGCGAAGGGCTTCGGCGGAACCGCTTTCGTCAAAGCTGTCCGTACGCGAATACGCAAGTCGAAGCGCTGCGAACTGGCGGATTTCGCACCAGGATTCGGGGCGGAAGGTAATGCCGCCCTCGGCAAGGAATGCGACCTGCCAGGAATTGAAATCGGCTTCGGCGTCGCCGCGTTCGGAGGTGTTCGACGTGTACGCCCCGGCAAGCGCCAAGGTCCCGTCGGTGTCAACGCCGACATAGCGGTAGTATCCCATCAGCTCGTAAGCGTCGGTGTCGATTTGATGGGCGTTTGCGCCGTTGTGTTCCATCCCGGACCGGTTGTAGCCGAAGACAGCGCCGAGCTCACTGTCTTCGCTGACGGCGAGGCTCGTTCCGAGCAGTGAGCTCCATGCGTTAATTCTGTAATCCGGATGCGCTTCGCTCGCCTTGGCATGCGTGCGGCCGTACTGCGCCTGCACCCAGACATTATTCATAAGTGCGTTTGCGGTGCGTGCGGCTTCGCCCGGTGCCGATTCGTCTGCGGCCGGCAGGACCGGTTTATCGTCGGAAGTATTGAAACGGTTTTTACGCTCCAGATAATTACGCATGTAGCGGGAAATCTTTTTTTCCTCGCCGAAAACGGAAGGACGAATCGACGCTGTTTTTCCGTGAAGCAGACCTGCACGCATGAAATCGTAGAGGCGGAAAATGTTTTCCCGCACGAGGTCGCCGTAGAGCGTCGTTGCGATATCGCGTCCGTTCAGCCCCAGGAAAACGTAAGTATCGAGCGCGTCATTCCAAACGATGCGATCCGTAATCGGATTGGACGCGGTATCCGTAATTTCCAACGCGTCGAGCTGGCCGTTTTTCAGACCGAGCAAGGCGGAGAATTCTTCGCCGGCGGCGTAGTCTTCGGGCGTAATGACGAGCGTGCCGTCCAAGGAAAGCGCATCGGCATTCGCCGCAATCTTCGAGAAATCCAAAGAAGCGCCCGGGTTAACGACCAGGGTTCCTGCGTCCGTCTGCGTGAAGGTCGTTCCGGCTTCGAGTACGGAATTGCCCGTAAGCGTCAGTTTCCCCGCGTTCGTAATATCGCCGGTGAAGCGCGTTGCGCCTTCAAAAATAACTTGCCCGGCGACTTCGTTTTTGAAGCTTCCCCCGATCGAAAGGGACGTGTCCCGGCTCAGGGTCAGTCGGCCCGCGTTGGAAATATCGCCGGAGACAAAACTCGTTCCGGAGAAAGTCGTGCGGTCCGTCGCGCCGACGGAGACACTGCCGTCGATGCGGGCAATTGAAATATTGCCCGGTCCGGAGACATCGCCCTGTAGCGTGCCTTCGCCGCTTAAGTTCGCGGAAGCGTAATTCTGAAGGCTGATTGAAGCCTCAAGCGTCGTTCCCGCCAGGAGCTTCAAATCGCCGTTGAGCAAAATCTTCTGCGGGGTCGCGACGCCTTCGTCATCAACGCTGTCCGCCAAGCGGATAAACTGCGCAGTTTTGCCGTCGCCGAGCGTTGCGCTTGAGGAAATGCCGATTGTTTTGAGAACCAGCGGATTATTCGCGGAGGTGCCGGAAGCGGAAAGCGTTCCGGCGTCGATGACGACGTTTTCGTAGCTCAGGCCGCCGAGATCCAGCGAAGTGCCGGAAGCGATAAAAATTCCGCCTTCGATTTTGATTTCCGGGGCAACGGTAAATTGCGAGGCGACGACTTTTTTATTTTCGGCGTCGTAATAGGCGTTGAACGCAATCGTATCGTTTTTCTCGGTTTTATCGAGCAACACGAGCGTTCCCGCGCCTTCGACGGCGAGGGTCAAACCCGTCTCGGGATGCGTCGCCGTCAGCGCATTCAAAAGCAGGCGCGTACCCTCGGCAACGGTCAGCGTCCCGGATTCCGCAAAATAAATTTCGCTCGCCGTAACGACAAAGGGCGCCGAGTCTTTTCCGCCGGAAAAGCTCACATTGCCGGATTTTTCGAGATTCAGACTTGCCATCGACAGCGAAGCGCCGGTCGGGTGATTCGCCGTAAACACGACGTTTCCGCGCGTTGTCAATTCGCCGGCAACGGTATTTTTGCCGACAACGCTCGAAGTGCTTCCGTCTTCAAAAATCAATTCGCCGGCCGTACCGACGGCAATTTCGGAATCGGAAAAATTCAGGCTTCCCGCGACGGCGAGACGGCCGCCCAAATTCATCGTACGAAAATCGCAAAACGCGGCGCCGGCTTCGATTTTCACTTCGGCTCCGGCATCGACGGCCACATTGCTTGCCTTCGTCCCCGTCAGCGTAAATCCGTCGGCAAGCGTCGTCGTCCCCGAACGGAACGCGAGATTGAATTTGCCGCCGACTTCCGAAGACGCCTGCGAAACCGTTTCCAAGGTAACGGAGTTTTTACCGGACCAAATAAAGTCGCCGCCGTCCGTCGTTTTTTCGAGCGTAAAGTCGGCGCCCTTGAGAGTGACGCGAAGCGGGTCCGAGAGCTTAACGGTCTCAAACGTTTCCCGCGTCGTCACGGTGTTTCCCGCTGCATCGACGGAACTTGAGAATGTCGCGCCCGGAGCGATTTTAACCGTAACGTTTTGCGACGTGCTACCGTCCGGAGCCGTGCCGTTTCCGACCGTAATCCCGTCAGGCGCGTCGTTTGCCGAGTTCCCGACGATTTCCGTATTGCCGGAAAGCGTCAGCGCCGCAGCCTTCCCGGACGCATCGATGTAAATCGCGCCGCCCGCAGCCGTTACGCCCGTTGCCGTATTCCCGGAAAGCACCGCATTTTTCAGCTCCAGGGAACCGCCCTTGAGATAAACGGCCCCGCCGAGCGCCGTACCCGCTTCCGCATGGGCCGTATTGCCGGAAAGGGTCGTTTGCGCACCCGTGATTTCGGCGACCCCGGAAACGTAAAGCGCGCCGCCGAGGGCAACGGCACCATCGGCCGTAGCCTGCGCCGTATTGCCGGAAAAATTCGCATCGCCGGCGATTTTAAGCGCGCCCGTCAGGAAGACCGCGCCGCCCGAGGCTTCCGTCGTTCCGTTGACGGTGTTAGCGGAAAACGTCGCAGCTTCCCGAGCGGAGAGAACGCCGCCGATGTAAGCCGCGCCGCCACGAACGATTTCGCCGTTTGCGGTATTATTATTGAATTGAAGGGATTGTGTGGTTGCCGTCCCCGAGGAAACATACAAAGCCCCGCCGCGCGCCGAACCGAGAGGAGAGGCTCCCGTGCAGTTCGTCACCGCAACCGCGTTGCTTTCAAAGCGCAACGCGCCCGCCGAGAAAGTCGCGCCGGAAAGATAGATCGCGCCGCCGTAAGCCACGCCCTTTTCTCCCGCATTCGTCGCCGTGTTGCCGGTAAAAGCGGCATCCGCAAGCGCTAAAGTGCCCGTTGCGTAAATCGCACCGCCGGCTGCAAGCGAAACGTTTTCCCCGGCCGTGGCATCATCCGTACGCGATACGGAAGCACGATTTCCGGAGAATATTACCGACGTCGAGGTTTCCCATTTAGCATTTCGAGCGAGCTGGGCAAGCGCGCCGCCAAGGGCAAAAGAGCCCGAGGTTTCCGAAACGGCCGTTGCTGAATTATCCGCAAAAACGAGCTTGCCCGCTCCCGTAGCGGTGTAGCTCTGCGTGCCGCCGTGTTGGGCAATCGCGCCGCCCGCAACGGAAACCGTATGGAGCGTGCTTCCGGTTCCGGACGCCGTGTTACCGGAGAAATTCCAATCCGCCGAAAGCGTCGATTTCAGGGTCCCCGCCATCTGCGCAAGCGCACCGCCCTGAGCCGTTCCCGAGCCGTCGGCGACAACGGCATTTTCCGAAAACATTCCCGCGCCCGCCGCGGAGAAGCTCAATTCGCTTTTGTCGCCGCCAAGATAAACCGCGCCGCCGAGCGCACGCGTTTCCGAGCCGGAAACCGTTGCCGTGTTTCGGGAAAATTCAAGTCCGCCGGCTTCGGAGAAGCTCAACTTCCCGCCCGTCACGGCAAGCGCGCCGCCGAGGGCTTCGGGAATAAAATTGACGGTCGTCGTCGCGCCGTTTTCTTCGATTTCCTTTTCCCGGCTTTTCCCGCTTGCGGAAACGGCGTTGCCGGTAAATTTAAATACATCGCCCGGTTTGCCCGTGAACTCGGCCGCAGCCGCCTCACCCGCAACGGCGAGTGCGCCGCCTTGAGCCGAACTGCCGTCCGCCGAGGCTTTCGCTTCGTTGTCCGTAAAGGAAAGAGCGCCCGCCGTTTTGAAAGCGGCGCTGTCGAGGTACACGGCCCCGCCCGCCGCAAGCGTGCAGGTGCCGGCGGTTTCGGCGCGATTTCCCGAAAAACCCAGTCGTGCCGCCGCATCCCCTTGAACCAGAGAGCCGTCCGCAATGACCCAGGCTCCGCCGAGCGCTGCGCCCGTGCGCGCCGCCGCGATATTGCCGGAGAAACTCAGTGCGCTTCCTTCGGCCTTCAGTGCGCCCGAAGCCAAAATAAGCGCCCCACCCTGCGCGCTTTCGCCGACGGCACGATTGCCGTTAAAATTCACCTGCGACCCCGCACCGAGGAAAATGCCGAAGTCCTCCTTTTTCGTCTCGGAGGAAGTCACGTAAACGGCGCCGCCGAACGCATTGG
This sequence comes from Candidatus Spyradenecus sp., assembly GCA_045651325.1. Taxonomy (GTDB): domain Bacteria; phylum Verrucomicrobiota; class Verrucomicrobiia; order Opitutales; family UBA953; genus Spyradosoma. Next base: position 22,369 of record JAZRSB010000049.1, on the reverse strand, counting down.
CGTCTTTGGATTCGGCCGCATTGCCCGTAAAGGAAACAGCGTTTCCGCCCTGAACTTTCAAGGTTCCGCTCAAGAAAATCGCGCCGCCCGCAGCCGCATTCTTACTTTCCTGCGTTTTCCCGCTTTCCGCATCCGTGACGCTGAGGGTATCGCCGTAAGTCGTGACCCCGGAAAACAGAATCGCTCCCGCGGAAGCATCCAGCGTAACGAGGTCGAAACTGTTCGAAGAGTAGAAAATCCCGCCGGATGCGGCATTGCTCGTCTTTTCATTGGCGGAGAAAAAACGGTCGGCAAAAACCGTATCGCCCTTCACCGTGACGGCCGCGGCGGCAAGAATCGCCAAGCGCCCGTCGGCGTCGTCCGCGCCCGTTCCCGAGCCGGCAAAGGTAATATCGGAGAACGCGTAGGCAAGATTGCCGATACCGAAAAGGTCGCCGGTCCCGTCGGTTCGCAGGGTCGTGGCGGCGCTACCGTTTCCGCTCAAAAGAATATCCGTCGCCGCAACGACAATAACGCCGTCGGGATTGGATTCCGAAGCGGCTCCCGGCGTGACGGCGACAATCAGTTCGGCCGGAGTAATCTCCAGGGTGTACCCGTCGTAAACGGCTTTGTCCTTTCCGCTTTCGGCATCCGGCATCGTCGCCGTCAGGGTCTCCCGCAAGGTCGCGGCATCCGAAATCGCCTTGGAAGCGTCGCTTTCGGCCTGCACGGAAAGCCATGCGGCGGACATCAGCGCGATTAGGGGGAGCGTTTTCTTGGAAAATTCGGATACTGGCATTGGAGAAAAATAAATTGTAGGCGTGACAGTCTAAACACTTCACGCCCGCGCGCAACTGATTCTTTTTGATTAACGCCTCCGCCGTTTACGATTTCCCGCCTTTTTTTCTTACGGACAAAATTTAGCGTGTTTTTCGTCCGCGTCGCGGTTATGCTTGAGCGATTATGACTGAAGAACGGATGCGTCTCCAAAAATTTCTCTCTCAGGCGGAAGTATGTTCCCGCCGCAAGGCCGAAGAACTCATCGCGGACGGGCAAGTGCGCGTGAACGGCAAAGTTGCGGAACTCGGGCAAAGCGTCGTCCCGGGAGAAGATGTCGTTAAAATCGGGAAAAAAATTATTACGCTGGAAAACCGGGAACGCATTGTTCTCATGATGAACAAGCCGCGCGGATACCTCTGCACGAATTTAGACCCGAACGACGCCCAGACGGTGTTTCAGCTGATTCCGGAAAGCTACGCCGCCCACAAGCTTTTCTGCGTCGGACGTCTGGACAAAGACTCCGAAGGGCTCTTGCTCATCACCAATGACGGCGATTTGGCCAATCGCATCATCCACCCGTCGAGCGATATCGTAAAGCGCTACGAAGTAACGCTCAACCGCGAGTACGATCCCGCGCTGACGCCGAAGCTGATTAAGGGCGTAAAAATCAAGACGGAAGACGACGAGGAGGAATACCTCCGCTTCACCAACGTCATCCGTTTCCCGGACGGCAAAAAACTTGAAATTCACCTGAATCAGGGACGCAAACGCGAGATCCGCCGCCTGCTCGAAGTCTTCGGATTTTTCGTCAAAAGCCTGCGACGCTTCCAAATCGGCGGGCTAATCCTGAAGAAAATGCCGCCGGGCGACTGCCGTAAGCTGACGCAGAAGGAAATTAACCAAATCTTCTCGAAACGCGGCAACGCCGACCCGAATCAGGCAACCGGCGTGAAAAAGCAGAACAAGGCGGCCCTGCGCGGCGAAAAGGCCTCCGCCCCGTCCCGCACGCTCAAAAAAGCGAATAAGAAATTTGAGGAAGCCAAGGAACGCCAGGCTCTCATCGAAAAGAAGGTCCGCGTCAAACGCGACGTCCGCCGTGCCGCCCGCGCCGCTCAGTTTGAGGAAGAGGGCTTCGACGCCCCGACGCCGCGCCTGCCCGCCAAACGCCGCAGCGCGAAGACCGCGCAAAAGCCGGCGGAATCCGCCTGGCAGAAGCAGGTTCGCCCGCACGTCAAGAACTCGAGAACGCGTAGCTACTCGAGCCGAAAACGCGCGTAAGCGGGATTTTCGCATGCTCGCAGATTGACAGCAGACACTTTTTCGGAGAAAATTTCGCTAGTAACGTTTTTTATCCCCTCACAAAAACTCCTATGAAAAAATCACCCAAACACGGCTTTACGCTCATCGAAATCCTCGTCGTCATCGCGATTATCGGCTTGCTCGCCGCCCTGCTCGTTCCCGTCATCGGAACGGCGATGAAAAAAGTCCAGGTCACGACGATGCGCTCCAAATACTCGAGCTGGGTTTCCGCAATTGAGCAATACAAGTCCGTTTACGACTACTACCCGATTCTGACGAAGGGCGCGAGTGTCGGCGATGACGAACACTACGACCTCGGAGAAGGCGAAACGGGCCTCAACTTCGTCAAAGCGCTTTCCGGCCGCGATCCCGAAACCGGGGAAAAACTCTCTAAGGAAGACCAGCGCAGCTTCAACCGCCGCGGCCGCTCCTTCTGCGAATTCTCCCCGGAAGACTTCACGCAGGAAGACGGCAGCGTCGATTACACCACGCTCGCCGACACCTTCGGCAACACGCACATCCACGTCGTCATGGACACCGATGATAACAAGCACGTCATCATTCCCGGCGAATACATGCCCGAAGACGCAACGGATGCCGAAAACGACCCGAAGGGCCTCATGAAGAAAGTCATCATCTTCACCTCCACGAAAGACGGTGAAGAATACGAAAACGTTTACAGCTGGCGCTAACCCGTCTTCCCCCCGTTTCCGCGCAATGCGGGAACGGGCGGATTCACGCCTTCCGAAAATCTCCGTTTGCCTTTCATGTTTCGCAGAAAAACTTTCCCGTTCACGCAATTCAAACGCGCATTTACGCTGATTGAAGTCCTGACCGTTGTCGCCATCATCGGTCTGATTTCCCTCGTCATCATCGGGCTTCAACCGAACAATCCGCACGGATTGGACGATGCCTGCCGCGTCGCCGCGCAACAATTTAAGGCTGCTCAGGCTCAGGCCGTCTTGGGGCACAACCCCGACCGCGACCCCGAAACCAACAAACGCTACAACATCCGCACGGCCGTCCTCGTCCTCAACAACGAGGAAGACGAAGAACGCCACCTGCGCTACATCGTCCCGATTATCGGCGGAACGGATGACGAAAGCAAAACCGACATCCGCGACTACTACTGGTACGCCGTCAACGGCAACGCCGGCATAATGCTTCCCAAGGGCATCTATTTTGTCCCGCCGACGGAGAGTGTCATCACCTCAAGTGAAATCGCTCCGCTCGAAGGCGACAACGAAGTCACGCTGGACCCGACCCTCGAACCGGGCGGCAAGCGCTTCGGCACCGGCAAGCAAAAGTGGTACGCCTATTACTTTGATTCCAACGGGCAAACTTACATGACAAAGGCGACCTTCATGGTCTCCGAAGGCGTCTGGATGCCCGGCACCGGCATTCGTTTCGATCAGGACGCCTCCGTCGTCGGCTTTGCCGTCACGCGCAACGGCGCCGTCATCTTCACCCGCGACGCCGACGAAACCGAAGCCGCCAACGATCTTTAATTCCTTTATATCCCATGACCGTATTCCCGCAGTCTTTTCTTTCCTTCAAGCGCCGGCGCTCCCGCAAGGGCTTCAGCTTGGTTGAAGTGCTTCTCGCCCTGGCCGTTCTCGGCATGGCGATTCTTACGATTGTCGGCCTCCTGAACGCCGCCTTCGCCTCCGTCAGTTCCAATCTTCAAACCAGCCAGGCGCTCGCGGTTTACACGCGCATCGACCGCGCATTTTCCAATGTGCGGGAATTCGTCGATAACAGCGGCCAAACCCTCATTTCCGAATCCGAGGCCAAAAACAAACCGCAGTTTGACCTCGTTTACGACTGGGTGCGCGACAAAACCGGCGGTAGCTGGGACGATGCCCTGTTCCTCGTTTACTACCACCGCCGCGTCAATCCGGACGAAGACGGCGCGCCCCAGCTCGTCACCCAGCTGATTAAGACCAATTCGTCCACCGACCTTCCGTCCAAGGGCGACTTGGACAGCTTGGATTTCGAAGGCAACGTCTATCTTGCCCGCGTCTTCGTCTCCCCGCAACTCGACGGCGCCCGCGTAGAAATGAACGAGCGCGGCGAGGCCCTTTCGCGGACTTACACTTTGGGGAACTCCCTGCCGAGTTCTCCGGACAACTACGCCCTCGCCTACCTGCCGGTTACCGTAGAAATTTATCCCTACAGCGTCGGCGCGTCCCGCCAATCGGAAACCCAGACGCCGATTTTCTCCCAAATGCTTGTAATCTCCCGTTAGCCTATCCCCGCCATGAGAACCGATTTCAGAAAACGCCGAGGTTTCACGTTGGTCGAGCTGATGGTTGCGACCACCATCATGATCATCCTGATTATGTTCGTAACCAATATCGCCGTCAGCATGCTCCGGGCCTACGACAACACCGTCGCCGCCCTGACAGCCAATTCCGACGCCCGCAGCGTCCTCGATCCCCTCGAAAGCGACCTGACTTCCGCCATGAGCTTCGACGATTCGCATTACTGGTTCGAAGTCCGCTATGACGGAGAAAACGACTTGGGCAATCTCGAATCGCACGCAGCCCCGCAAATCATGCTCTTTTCACAAACGAGCGACCGTACGCGCCGCTCCCGCACGGCTTCTTCGACGACGGAGCTCCCCGGCGAGCTCTGCGCCGTCCGCTACTGCCTCGTCCAGCAATCGCCTTTCGGCGATGCCGCCAATTCCCCGGAAAACCTTTCTTACATCGTCTATCGCGCAGTCCTGAACGCGAAAGATACGCTTGAATCGGCCGTTCCCTACGTCGTCGGAGCCTCCGGAAAATCCGGCGGCGATATTGAAAAGCAAAAGCCCTCCGAATTCTGGAATTCCGCCGAACAAATTACCGACCCCTCCGACGAGAAAAAATACTCGCCGCAGGAATGGGCCAAGCAGATTCAAAACTTCCTCATCGACGGCGTTGTCGATATCACGCTGGTGTTCTGGTACGATGACTTCTCCGACGGCAAACGCAAAATCGCCGTTGTCAGCAATCCGAAGCTCACCTCCCGCATCCGCGACATCTACAAGGATTACGACGTCACGACCTTCCGCAATTCGATCAGCGCCGGCGCGGGCAAGGTTGTCTTCGACGATAATTTTTCCGGAGCCAAATCCGGCGTTCTCCGCTCCGTCGATATTTCGGTAACGGTGCTCGGCAGCGACGGGAAAGACAGCCTGCTCGGCCTGCAACGCCAATCCAATTCCGGGAGAATCTCGGAAGAAAAATTCGAAGCGGTCATTCTCGAACACGGGACCACGTTCTCGCGCTCGCTCCCGCTTTTCAAGAAATAGGCGACACCCTTCCGCATCGATGAAGGAAAATTTTCTCGCGATCGACTACGGTTCCCGACGAATCGGCCTCGCTCACGGCGACGAACTCGGTATCGCGATGCCGGCTCCCGCCGCCGCCGAAGCGACGGAAGAAGAACGCCTCGAACACATCGCCCGGGAAATCCGCATTCGACGCATCACCAAGCTCATTGTCGGCTATCCCGTAAACATGGACGGTTCCCACGGCTACAAAACGCGGGAAGTCGATGATTTCATCGCCGTCCTCGAAGCACGTTTTTCCCTGCCCGTCGAACGCGTTGACGAAACCCTTTCGAGCTATGAAGCGGAGTCGCACATGTCGGCTAAACGCAAAGGCGGCAACAACGCTCAGGCCCGCCGCGCCCACCGCAAAACCGGAGAAATCGACTCGCGGGCCGCGACCGTAATTCTGCAGGACTATTTTAACAGCACGGGCATCGGCAATCCCCTCCCGAGTTTCGGCGACGACGACCATGACTGAGCCCGTACCGCAGCGACCGCGACGGATCATCGGCTCCGCACGCAACCCGAACGCCGTCAAAAAAGAAGCCATTTTCAACGCCATTCCCGAAGGGATGACGCGCTATCGTTGCCTCGTTGCCTACGACGGAACGGACTTCCACGGCTGGCAAAGCCAGGCCTGCGGAATGGCGATTCAGGATATTCTGGAAAAACGCCTGGCGACGATTACGCGCGAGCAGGTGCGCGTCCACGGAAGCGGCCGCACGGACTCCGGAGTGCATGCCAAAGCGCAGTGTTTTCACTTCGATTCGCGTTGGAATTATCCGCCGGAAACACTCTTGCGAGCCTTGCGCAACCTGCCTTCGGGCATCAGTGTTTTCAAGGCGGTAAAAGCCAAAAACGGCTTCCACGCCCGTTTTTCCGCTAAAGGCAAACGCTACTGCTATCATATTTACCAAGGCTTTCCGCCGCCCGTTGAAGCGCGCTACTGTTGGGGCATCGGCGAACAGCGCTTAGACCTTCCCGCGATGCAAAAGGCGGCAGCCCTGCTACTCGGCGAACATGATTTTTCAGCCTTCGGAGCCACCCACGCCTCCGCCGAACGCGAAAATCCGGTTAAGCACCTGCGCCGCCTCGATGTCGTCGCCCGCGGCAAAAAAATCCTCATCACGACGGAAGCCGGCGGCTATCTCTACAAAATGGTGCGACGCCTTGTCGGCGGACTCGTACGCGTCGGACTCGGGAAGTGGACGCCGGAAGACCTCCTCGCCTACCGCGAGAAAAAAATCTGCGACGCCCAGATTACGACAGCCCCGGCCCGCGGCCTTTTCATGGAAAAAGTTTTTTATTAACGGAGACACACCGGACGCATCCGGATTCGCTGCCCGCCAAATTCAAAAACTTGCCTGAACGGTTGCAAAAGACAGAGAATTCAGTCATCATGGCGGACTCATTTTTAGGAAACCCGCATGTCCGACGAAGCGCCATTTTTTGAACCCGACGAAATTCCCTCCGAAACCCTGATTCCGGAAGGCTTTTCACCGGAACCGCTTCCCCCTCCCGCGCCGCAGCGACGCCCGCGCACGGGTATGCGCTCCCGCAATATCCGCAACGATTCCGACGCCACCGTTTTTGCGAATCGTATTCCGCCGCACAGCGAAGAGGCCGAACAGGGGCTGCTCTCGGCCATCATCCTCGACGGCGGCGGCGATATTCTCGCCGATTGCCAGACGCAAAAAGTCGTCCCCGAAACCTTTTTCCGCACCGAGCACCAAGTCATTTTCGAAGCCCTCTCCGCGCTCAGCAACGAAGGCAAGGGCATCGACATCATCACCCTGCTCGAAAAGCTGAACGAACTCGGCAAGCTCGAAGCCGCCGGCGGACACATTTACCTGCGCGAACTCGAAAACAAGGTCGCGACAACGGTACACGCGCCGCACTGGCTCGAAATCGTCAAAGAAAAATATTTCCGGCGCAAACTCATCACGACGGCCACTCAAACCGTAGAACGCGCCTTCAGCGACGGCGACGACATCCGCATGATTATCGACCGCGTCGAAAAGTCCTTCTTCGAAATTGCCGGCGACAATATCCAGGAAACGGCGGAAAGCACGGACCAGGTCGGCGGGCTCGTTGCACGCACAATCGACATTCTGCGCCAGATGGAAAAAAACCGCGGCGCGATCCACGGTGTTCCGACGGGTTTCACGCAACTCGACCAAATGACTTTCGGATTCCATCCCGGTCAGATGATTGTCGTGGCCGCACGTCCCGGTATGGGGAAAACCTCCATCGCCCTGAACTTTATCGAAGCAGCCCTCTTCGACAAGAAGCGGGAAGCCGACAGAAAACCGCCGCGCACCGTTCTGATGTTCAGCCTCGAAATGACCAAGGAAGACCTGATGCAGCGCCTGCTCGCCTCGAAATCCCGCGTCAACCTGCGCAACATTCAGAAGGGTTTCGGCACCGCCGACGATGTCCAGCGCCTTTACGAAATGTCAAAAGACTACGAAAGGCGTAAGCTCATCATCGATGACCTCGGCGGCCAGACGATTATGGAAATCCGCGCCAAGGCCCGCCGCATCCATGCGCGTACGCCGCTTTCGCTGATTATCATCGACTACCTCCAGCTCATCAACGGCACGGACTCCCGCATGCCGCGCGAACAGCAAATCGCAGAAGCCTCCCGCTCAATCAAAGCGATGGCAAAGGAATTCGGCGTCCCGATTATCGCCCTCGCCCAGCTCAACCGTGATTCCGATAAGGAAGACCGCAAGCCGCGCGCAAGCGACCTCCGCGAATCCGGCTCCATCGAACAGGATGCCGACGTCATCATGCTCATCGACATCAAGCGCGGCGGACAAAAAAAATCGGAAACCGAAGCCGAGGAAGAACGCCAACGCGACGTGCGCGAGCGCGTTCTCATCATCGCCAAGCAACGCAACGGCCCGACCGGCGACATTCCCCTGCACTTCCACAGCAATATCACGCGTTTCGAAACGCCTGCCACCAACGTCAGCGAACCCAATTTCTGATGCGTCCCGTCCTCTCTCATTCCCTCGCCGCATTCGCAGGCACTCTCGCGTTCTTCATCGCCGCGGGCCAACTCCCGCTCGCAGCCCAAGCCGCATCGGCCAACCCAAGCACTCAAAAAGCCCCCAAAAAGCTTTACGTCCGCAACCTGCTTTTCAAAAACGAAGGCGGCCCGACCATCGACGAAGCCTTTATTGCCGCTCACGTTTCCCTTAAACCCGGAGACGAATACACGCGCTCGGAACAATCCAAGACCATCCGCTCGCTCTTCGAGACCGGACTCTTCGACTTCGTCACGCTGGATCCGATTCTCGACCCGGAAAAGGACACGCTCGACATCTGCGTTTCCTATGTCGCACGTCCGCGCCTCGTCGGCATTTATTTTCAAGGCAACAAGGAATGGGAAGGCGGCACGCCCGAGGCACAGTCCGAATACGAGCAAATCATCGTCAACGACTACGACTCGACCTCGAGCTCCGAAGAAGGCTTTTTCAGCTTTTTCCGCGGCAAGCTCATCAAGGAATGTACGGACGCGGGCATGACGGTCGGCGCCCCGCTGGACCGCAGTCTCGTCATGCGCGCCGCCGAGAAGATTAAGAAAAAATACGAAATCAAATTTCCCTTCGCGAAGGTCACCCCGGAAATCAAGGTCAACAACGAAAAAGGGACGGCCACCGTCACCTACGTCATCGAAGAAAACCTGAACACGCGCGTCACCGAAATTAAATTCATCGGCAACAAAAGCTTCGACGATCTGACGCTGCGCAACGTCATGCAGACTTCGACCTGGGCTTACTTCCTCGACTTTTCTGAATGGCCGAGCGGCCGCTTTCTGAAGTTTTCCGGCATTCGCGATTTAGGCCGTTTTAACTACACGACCTACCAGCGCGACTTGGTGCAACTGACGAATTTCTACCAGAACAACGGCTTCCTCGACGTTCAAGTTTACGGCCAATCGCGCGAAGAACTCGAAGCCGGTTACAGCTACGTCAACAACGAGGAAACCGAAGGCGACCTGCCGCTCGAAATTACAATCTCGGAGGGCATGCGCTACTTCGTGGACTCCATTCAAGTCAGCGGAAACGATTTGGGCAAGGAACACGCGCGCTTTACGCAGGAAGCAATTGTCGCCATGCTCGCGCAATACTCTCCGCGCGGCGTGCGGCGAGGCGACGATGCTTACCACGACCTGCTCTTTACGGGCATGCCTTATTCCCCGCGGGCCGTCGAAGTTGCCACGGAAAAAATCCGCGATTACTACGGCCAGGTCGGCTACCTGAACTGCCGCGTCTCCGTCACGCGCGAACCGGATGTTGACACGGGAAAAGTCGTCGTTAAGTTTAAAATTTCCGAAGGCGAAAAATCCTATCTGCGCTCCGTTAAAATCGAAGGCAACACGACGACGAAATCCGAAGTCATCTTGCGCGAACTCGTCCTCGCCCCCGGCGAAGTCTTCGACATGGTGCGCATGAAAACCTCGGAGTCACGCCTCAAAAACACGAGCTACTTCCGCCAGCCGAACGGCCAATCCACGGTCTCGTTGCGCCCGGCAGACACTCCGATTCCCGGGCAAAAGGACCTCATCGTCAGCGTCACGGAAGCGCCGACGGGTTCGTTCAACTTCGGGGGCGGTTTCTCGACCGTCGAAAGCCTCTCCGCCTATATCGAATTTTCCGAGTCGAACTTCGACATCTTCAACTACCGCAACTACTTCCGCGGCGGCGGACAAAAATTCCGCTTCCGCATTCAGGTCGGCACCAATTCTTCGACGATCGAACAATCCTTCGAAGAACCGATGGTCTTCGGCCGCGAAATTGCCGTCGGTTACGATGCCTACTACAAGTCCGACTCCTACGTCAGCTCCAGCTACAACACGGTTGACGCCGGCGTGAAGTTCTACGGCCGACGCCGCCTCTTCGAACGCGTTTACGGGACCCTCTACTACAAAATCGACAATTACGAAATCAAGGACATCGATCCCGACGTCCCCCAATTCATCTTGGACGAAGCCGGATACACCCTGCTCTCCCGCGGCGGCCTCAGCCTCTCCCGCGATACGCGCGACAGCTACCTCTTCCCGAACACCGGGACAAAAATCGCCTTCACCAATGAATTGGTCGGCGGTCCCTTCGGCGGCGATTGCACCTATTACAAAATGCGCTTGGACGCTGCCCGCTGGTTCCCGCTCTTCGACTATCAGGACCAAACCCTCAAACTGCGTATGCGCGCCGACACCGCCCACGCATTCGGCAGCAGCTACGTTCCCTTCTTCGAAAAAATCAAATACGGCGGGCCCTACAACTTGCGCGGCTTCCGTTACGCCCACGTCGCTCCTTTCGTCGGCGACGAACCGCTCGGCGGCGACTCCGGCGCTTTTGTCTCCGCGGAATACACGATTAAACTCCTCGACCAACTCCGTTTCGCTCTCTTCTACGACGGCGGCTTCGTCAACGCCAAATCCTTCGACTTCTCGCCGCGGGAATGGAACGACGACGTCGGATTCGGCTTCCGTATGCTCGTTTGGGGCGCCCTGCTCAATCTCGACATCGGCTTCCCGATTCACAGCACCGAAGAAAACGACGACGGCATGCGTTTCAATATTTCCTTCGGTACCAGTTTCTAATAAAAACAATACAATTACTTAAAAAATTATGTTCAAAAAAATCACCCTCCTCGTAGCCGTCCTCGCAGTCTCTGCGGGAACGCTCTTCGCACAAGCCACGAAAACGGCCATCATCAATATGGACGCCGTCATTCAAAGCTTCTCCAAAACGCCGATCGCCCTTGAAAAACTCAAGGCCGACGTCCTCCTCATTCAGGAGCAGGAAAAGGTCGCCGTCGAAGCGCTCAACAAAAAGGCCGAAGCCCTCCAAAAGCTCGTCAAGAAAGTTGAAGATCCGATGAACAGCGAATCCGCCAAGGAAAAAGCCAAAGCGGAAGCCGTCGAACTCAATAAATCCATCCTGAAGGAACGCCAGGAACTGACGGAAACCCTCAATCAGGCCAAGCGCACGATCGAAGAAAAGCGCGCCTCCGAACTCAACAAAATCATCAAGGAAATCCTTCCGGTCATTCAGGAATACGCCAAGGAAAACAATATCGACCTCGTCCTCAACACGGCGCCGAACACGATTGTTTTCTTCAAGCCGGAAATCGACATCACCACGGCCATCAACGAACGCCTCGCCGCCCTCTTCCCGGCGAAAAAAGCCGACGACAAAAAATAAGAAGCCGCAAAATAAGCTCGCTGTTTGGCATTAAAAAAACGTTCCCTCTCGGGAACGTTTTTTTGTGCCGACACGCTCGCAGTTCCGAATCCCAAATTCCGAGTTCCGAATGATTACCGCTTAATGAATTCGACAATCGCACTATACGGGAAGCTTAGAAGCTTAACAGCTAAAGGTTGCCTATAGAAATTCAAAATCTGTCTCAAGATTAAGTTATGTGCGCCGGAGGTGCACGACATCGGATAACCGCGGGTGTAGGCAAGGCCGAAACCCGCGGATAATCCATAAAAAGACATGCGCCGCTCGAAAACATGCTTACGCCCCCGACGCACTCGCGGCGCAATGGAACAAAATCTTAAGTCTTCCATTCCATTACGCCGCAGGTACGCAAAGGGAGCTTCCGCCGTCACTTAGCGGCGATTGCTTTTCGGAGTTTGTCCGCGGGTTACGGCCAAAGCCTGCACCCGCGGTTATCCAATGTAGTACGCCTTCGGCGCACATATTCTGACGAGCAGAATGGAAAAAAGCTTGAAACCAAATCTAAAAAACGAATTTCTAGAGGTGGTCTGAAAAGTTTAGCTCGCATAATCGAGAGGAACACGGCTTAAGCGGAGTTATTAGATGTTGAGAGCTCTAGGTAGGATCATCCTAAACCTAATTATCGAATTTGCAGAGCGGTATCATTCGGAATTCGAAACTCGGCATTCGCTATTGTTTCGGCGTCAGTCGAGCCAGTTCTTCCCGCCAAATACGGACGGGAGCAGAGGGAACGTGGTATTTTTCGGCACAGGCGATTGCCTCGCTCAAAACGGCGGCGCGGACAGGATCGGGGACGAAGCGGCGCGCGAGGAGTTCGCCGTAGTATTTAACGGCATCTTCCGCCTTTCCGTGCTCCGCCCAAAAGCGGATGATTTCCAGCAACAGACCGGGATTTACGAGTAGGAGATTCCCCGGCTTGTACTTCCAGTCGAGACGGTAGGTTTTTGAAAAATTGTTTTGAGCGATAGCGTATTCCAAAGCCACTCCGGGCGCATAGAGACGGGCGCGATTCAGGATTTTATCCGCCTCGTCGTCTTTCTTCGCCGCACGGGCAAGATTGGCCGCGCGCAAAAACGCATACTGATGCAGCCGCGTCGGAAAACCCGTTTTGGCCTCCTCAAGTTGGGCATCGAGAGATTTTGCGAATGGACGATATAGCGGATCGCCGACGAAGATTGTCTGCCAACTGAACGCGGGATTCGCAAAGGCGGCGGCATCTCCGGCGTTCATCCCCGCAGCAAGCGCCTCGGCAAAATAATGCGGATGGTGAGAAAGCCCGAGATAGGGTTCGTAAACATTGCCGACAGTCGCAGTCACCCCGCGTGCGACGAGAGCCGGAGTCCAGGCAGTCGCAGAGCGCATGGAGGTCGCCGAAAAACTGTGAATATGGATGGCACAGGCCCCGGCGGGAAAGCGAAAATTCGAATCGAGGAAAAATCCTCCGACGCTTTGCGTGTACCAACCGAAGTAAAGCGCGGGCGCATCGTAACGGCTCGTTGCCGCCATAAGCTTTTTCGAAGACTCAACGCTCGTATCAAAACCAAGTCCGCGGACAATTTTTTCCGCCTTGGCCAACCAGCCGTCGCCCTGCTTGTGCGGCCCGCCGATATCAATGTAGGCGCGCCCCATCAGACCTTTTTTCTCTGCATTTAAAGCGCCGTCAACGAGCGCTTTCGCATCGGCGAGCGTAATGCCGTCCAGACGTGCGACTTTGAGAAAAAGCGATTTCAGCTCCGACGGCTTGGCCTCCTTAAAAAACGGACTGGGCACGGCACCGTTCACGGGAAGCCCGGGAGCGGCAATCAGCGCCAACTCGGAATCCACCGACGCGCAATTCGTCTCGAGCGGTGCGCGTTTCGGTGCTGGCGCACCTTCCTTGGCCGGCGGAAGCGGCCGCAATTTCGACACATCGTTTTGAATCCGCAACGGCACCCCGCGACAAAGAACGAGATAGGCGATTCGCCTTCCCGCAACGGCGTCTCCGGGCTTAAAATCCGCCGGCAATTCGAGCAAAAGGCGTCCGGCGGCATCGCGTTTTTCCCCGAGCGTGCCGTCGACGAGACCGCGCCGACACAGTTCGTGCAGAAGCGGTGCGTGCAGTTCTTCCGCGAAGTCGTTCCAGGAAAGCGTTTCCGCCTTCGGCATCGGGAAGGCAATCAGGTTCCCGGCCGGAATCCCGCGTCGGGACATGTAGTACTCGGCGAGCTCGATCGAATCCGCATCGTTCGCCGCGGCGACCACAAAAACGCGGGACGCGAGATCGGCCTCGGCGGAGTCCGCGACTTCCGCAATCCCCGTCAGGGAAGCACAGAGCGAGAAAATGGCAGTCAGATGCTTTTTCATAGCTTTCCCGAGTCGCCGCAACGATAAGTCTTAGAGGGTTCCCGCAGCCGCTGCCCGGGAAATTTTCCCGATTAGGCTTGTCGTGGAAAAACCGGGAAGGAAGGGTAAGAATTCGATTTTAGCCCCGCAGCCCAACAGAGCCGCGCGCTCGTCGGGGTTGAGCGTTTCCAGGGTGTAATCGCCCGCTTTCGCGTAAACATCCGGTCGTAGGGCACGGATTTCGGCATCTAAGCGCGGCGTATGGAAAAAGAAAACGCCGGAAACAAATTCAAGGGCGCCGAGCGTGAACGCACGTTCCAAATCCCCCTGCACCGGCCGCGTCGGTCCCTTGAGCGCACGCACGCTATCCGCGCCGTTGAGACCGATCCAAAGCTCGTCGCCGAGCTGTGCGGCCGCGCGTAAATAATAGACGTGCCCGCAATGCAGCAGGTCGAAGCAGCCGTTCGTCAGCACGAGCTTTTTACCGGCTTCGGCGAGTTGTTTGCGACGCGCAACGGCGGCTTCAAGAGACGGGAAAAGTTTGGGATTTTGACTGAGCGGAGATTCCATGTTTTGCAATTAAAAACAGCAAGACGCCGCCTGGCGAACAAAATTGCCGGACGGCGTCCGCGGAAAGAGTCTGTCTTCGAATGCCGGCAAACCGTTCCGGAATCCGGAACCGGCACAAACCGGGCCGGGCTTAGTCGAGGAGAATCAATGCCATGATGACAAGATTTTCCGTCCCCGTATTGAGCAGGCCGTGAGACGAGCCGTGCGGCGTGAAAGTGACGTCGCCGACGCCAATTTTGCGTACGACGCCGTTGTCGTTGTAGTCACCGCTTCCTGCGAGCACGTAATAAGTTTCGCTCTCGTTGGTGTGTTTATGGAAACCGATTTCGCAACCGGGCTCCAGCGTCACTTCCGCATACATCCGTGCGGATTGCTTCATCTGCTCGGCATCGAGCAAATGCTTTATCAGTACATGTCCCTTGCCGCCGGCAAGTCCTTCAACGCGCATCGTTTTTACAGCCATAATCTTTTTTCGTTAAAAATTGTTTCGTCTAAAATTTAATCCCGCCGGAACGCGCCGTCGGCGAGAAGCATGCAAACGGCGTGAACCGCAATTCCCGCTCCGGCACCGATGTCGTCGAGCTTTTCGTTCGTCGTCGCCTTCACGCCGACACAGTCTGCGGGAATCCCCAGAACGGAGCCGAGGCGCTCGCGCATCGCGGGAACATATTTTCCGAGCTTCGGACGCTCCGCGATGACGGCGATATCGACATTACCGACCGTGTAGCCGCGTGCCCGCGCTTCCTCAACGGCCCGGGCGACAATTTTCATGGAATCCATTCCGGCGCAAGCGGGGTCGTTCGGCGGAAAGAAATGCCCGATGTCCGGCAACGCCAAAGCACCCAAAATCGCATCCGCCAAGGCGTGTGCCGCGACATCGCCGTCCGAGTGGGCAACACAGCCGACATCTGCGGGAATTTCCACGCCGCCGAGCACGCAGCGCAACCCCGCGCCTAAGCGGTGAACATCGTAACCGATTCCGACGCGAAACGGCGGAAAAGCGGTCGCCGGCTTTGAATTCTCTGAACGCATATTAAAATCTGTATTCTCTTCGGAGCATTTTTTGAAGTCAAAATTCCGCGAAAACGCATTTTCCCGGGCTGGCGGGCGAGTACGAAAAGCAAGAATTTTGTTTGAGGCCGGTGCCTCCCTTTTATTATTCTGAAAGCATGAATTTGTTGCGTGTTTTTACCTGCCTTACCGCACTCGCTCTTTGCGGGAACACCCTCCCGGGCTTTGCCGCGCCGGCAAAAGATGAAATCACTTTGGAACAGGCTCTCGAAACCAATGCCTTCGCGCCGGAATATCGGGATAAAATTCCCTGTACGAAAGACAAAGTCATCGGCAAATGGAGCTGGGACAAGGCGGAAAAAGATCCGGCTCTGGACGATTTGCCGCACCCGAAGAAACCGTGTACGGACAATGCCAAAATCGATGCGTGGATTGCAAAAATCGACGATATCCTCAAAGGCGATCCGAAGCACACGAAAGCGGCGCGCATGGCGGAAATCTTTCCGGGAGTCCCCGAAGGCGAAGTAGATCTGATTGAACGCACCGTCGAAATCGATCCCGCCGTCGGCGGCTGGCACAGCCTCGGGCTCTACGCTCCGCCGGGAGCCAAAATCACCGTTACCGTCAAAGGCAAAGCCAAATTCGATATGGATTTGCGCATCGGATGCCATACGGACTTCATTACCAAGGGACACCTCGAAAAACATCACGACAACAAGCAGAAGCGACCGCCGAAAATGACGAATGCAATCCGCATCAAGGCGGGAGACAAAAAAGCCGAACTCGCCAACCCCTTCGGCGGCCTCATCTATCTCGACATCAAAGGCGTCCACCCGAAACACAAACCCGTCCGCGTGGAAATTTCCGGCGGAATCGCCTCGCCGCTCTTCGTCCTCGGACACAAAGACGATAAGGGCGTGGACATCGCCGTCGTTAAACAGGAAGAGTGGCAAAAACAACTCGCCGAGTGCAAAGCGCCGTGGGGCGAAATCGCCGTCCCGCGCCTGATCTTCACCGTTCCCGCCGAGCACCTGCGCCTGCTGAAAATTCCGCGCCGCCTCTGCAAAAACCTTCAACGCGGAATGGCTGTTCAGGACTGGCTGGTCGGCTGGGACAAATACCCGGAACAGATTGCAACGCCGATGCGCTTTGTCATCGACGAACAGATTTCCGTCGGTTACGGTCACTCGGGCTATCCCGCCATGGGCTACATGGACTGGGGCAATTGCATTAAGAGCGGTATGCTCGTCAAACAGGGCAGCTGGGGCCTCTGGCATGAATTGGGCCACAACCACCAATGGGCTCCCTTCCGCTTCGACGGCTGCGGGGAAGTAACCGTGAACCTCTTCTCGACCATCAGCCAAACGCAGGCCATCGGCACCTCCTACGAACAGGCTTGGGACGGCACCTCCATCGCTCCCGAAGACATGAAGGAAAGCATCCACGCGTTCCTGACGAAAAGCAATAAGACAAGCTTCGACGCCGAAGAAGACGTACGCCTGAAGCTATACTTCTTCGTCGAACTGATGCGCGGACTCGGCTACGACTCTTTCCGCAAGGTCGCCCTGCGCCACCACGAAGAACAGCCCTTCAACAACGAAACAACCAATCGTGACCGTTGGGATTTCTTCCTCGTCGCCCTTTCGGAGGCAACGGGAAAGAACCTCGTCCCCTACTTCGAGCGCTGGAAAATCGATCTTTCCGAAAAGGCCAAAAACAAAGTTCGCAACAAATTTAAGGGCGAATCGAAAATCTGGACGCCCTGCAAGGGCTACCCGCGACGCCTGCCGACCTATGCTGCCGAAAAAGCGGCTTTAGCGGCGGAAAAGGAAGCCGAACGCCAGGCCCTCATCGAAAAACGCAAAAAAGAAAAAGAAGAGCAGGAAAAACTCGAGCGGCGGGAACGCGCCAAAAAAATCCTCGAGCAGCATTAATCCTCGCATTCACGCACAATCCCGCTACACTCTCTGAAGAATCTGATGCTCCCGATTATCGACAAACACGTTCTCAAGGAATGGCTCAAAATTTTCCTCATGGCGCTCTGCGCGATGGTGGGTATGTTGCTCATTTCCTCCGTTTATAACGACCTGCAGGATTTGATCGAATGGCAAATCCCCACGCTCAAAATGCTGGAATTTTTCGGCATGACCGCCGTCGGCTTCCTGCCCATCGTCATTCCGGTCTCCCTCCTCGTCTCCCTGCTCTTTATCCTCGGGCATTTCCACAAAAACCAGGAACTGACGGCCTGGCGTGCGGCGGGACTCGGCATCTTCCGCATCACGCGCTCCCTTTGGGCCGCCGGCGCCATTCTGTCGCTGCTGATGCTTCTGCTCAACGCCACCTTTGTACCTTACGCCACCGAGCGCACGGCGCGCATCATTCAGCAATACGACAAGGCCGGCGAACGCGGCGAACGCCTCTTTTACAACAACGCCGCCGGACACCGGATTTGGCTGATTTCCAATTTCAAGCCCTACACCGGCGAAGCCCAAAACGTCAATATCTACTGCTTCAATAAAGAAGGCGAGCTCAAGAAGGAAATCGTCGCCGAAACCGGGCACTACGACGAAACAAGCGGCGAATGGAACCTCTTCAACGGCCGGCTCGTCGATTTCGGGAGAGGTCCCGGCAAGCCGCCCAAGTCGCAAAGAACCTTTGATAAATTCCATCCCGCCGGCAAAAACCTCCTGACGCTGTCCCGCAAAGAATTTCCGGAAAATCCGCGCCTGATGGCGCTGACCAACAAAAAACCGCGCGACCTTTCCATTCCCGAAATCCGCGAACTGCTCGCCTCCGTCGGCGGAGAAGAAAATGCCGCACGCATCGCCGAATACTCCGTCCACTACAATTCGATTCTGGCAAGTCCCTTCTGCTGCCTCATCGTCGTCGGCATCGCCATTCCCTTTGCCGTCGCCGGCGTGCGCACCAATCCGATGGTCGGCGTCTCCAAATCCATCGGCCTCTTCGCCGCGTATTTTCTGCTGACGAACATTTTCAACGCCCTCGGGGCCAAACAATGGCTTCCGCCGGTGGCCGCCGCCTGGGCCCCGAACCTGATCCTGTTCTTCTACGCCGTCTGGCTCTGCCGTAAAGTAAACTAAGCCCCCTCACCTTTCTTTTCCCGATGTTTCGTGCAAAAAGCATGCTGCGCACCGCCCTCCTGGCTGCGTCCGTCACCCCCTTCGCTCTCCCGCAAGCCCTCGGAGCGGCCCCGCAAAGCGCTTCCGGCGCACGCCCGAACATCCTCCTCGTACTCGTGGACGATATGGGCTGGGGCGACCTCAACTGCAATTGGGCTTACGGCGAAAAATTCAAAAACCGCAATCGGGCGCACCGCTTCAAGACGCCGAACCTTGATAAAATGGCAAGCGAAGGCATCCTGCTTTCCCGCCATTACACCGCCTGTCCCGTCAGCGCTCCCGCCCGCGCATCGCTCATGACCGGCATGCATCAGGGACATACCCGCCAGGTGCGCGACAACACTTTCGACACACCGATTGCCGACGTGCACACGCTCGGCTCCGTGCTCAGGGAAGCCGGTTACACCACCGCCGCCATCGGCAAATGGGGCATCGGCGGCGTCGGCAACGGATCTGCCGGAAACAGCGGCTACGCCCGCGCACGCGAGCGCGGCTTCGATTATTTCTACGGACTCTTCGATCACCTCGCCGGGCACTACCACTATCCCGCCAATTCGGGACGCTACGTCTGGGAAAACGAAACCGACGTAACGGCAAAACTCAAGGACGGTTACGCGTATTCGACCGACCTCTTTACCGCGCGCACCAAAGACTGGATTGTCAAAAGCAAGCAAGCCGACCCGGACCGCCCCTTCTTCGTCTACCTCGCCCTCCCCGCGCCGCACGGCTCCCTACGCGTGCCGAATTGCCCGTATCCCGCCGGCGGCGGACTCCAAGGCGGCGTTCAGTGGACCAAGGACGGGACCGTCAACACCGCCGACCCCAAACGCGGTCAAGCGGACTCCTACATCCACCCCGACAATAAAAATTTCGCAACGGATGCCGCACGCCGCCACTCGACGATGATTCGCCGCGTGGACGACGCCATGGCAGACCTTTTCAAATTGCTCAAAGATTTGAAAATCGACGACAACACGCTCGTCGTCTTCACCGCCGACAACGGCCCCCACGAAGAACCCGGCAACGACTGCGGAAAAACCGCTTTCTACGCAACGGGCTCGCCCGCCCAGGATCCTACGTTCTTCAAATCCTACGGCATGATGGACGGCATCAAGCGCGACGTCTTCGAAGGCGGCCTGCGCGTTCCCGCCATCGTGCGCTGGCCGAAGTTTATTCCGAAGAAAAAAACAACGACCGAGCCGTCCCAATTCCATGATTGGCTGGCAACCTTCGCCGATGTCGCGGGCGCGGAAGTGCCGTCGAGCTCCGACGGGGTTTCGCTCCTGCCGATTCTGACCGGCGCAGGCAAACGCATCCCCGGGCAGATTTATTGCGAATATTCCGTCGGCGGTTCCTCGAGTCGCCGCGGCGATTTCGCGCCCGCCCACCACGGCCTCCCGCGCCGCAACCAGCTTGTCGTTTGGGAAGACGGTTACAAGGGCCTGGCGCGCAACCTGAACGAACACTCTGCATTTTCGGGCGACGGTGCCGTCGTTTTTGAAATTTACGACACGCTGAAAGACCCGCAGGAAACGAAAAATCTCGCCGGCAAGCCCGGATTCGGCGAAGACTTCCAGCAAAAGCTGCGCGATAAAGCCCTGCGCTCCCGACGCGCTTTCGACGGCAAGCATCCGCACGAATATACGCGCGGCTTGGACTTCTCGCAAAAAAGCTTCTTCGAAAAGAATCCGGTTCCCGCCCTCGCCCGAGCCGGCAATCCGGAAGAAATCAACTTTGAATACAAAGTCTTCGCTACGCAAAAAGCGTTCCCTTGGGTCCCGGACTTCCGCCAGACCCGCCGCAAAGCTCTGCTCTCCGGCAAAGCACAAAAAACGCTCGGCGAAAACCTGCTCCCGAAGGCATTCACAGACCAACGCGGCGCACGCGGCATCCTCATCGAAGGCACCGTCTCGGTTCCGGAAAACGCCGAATACGTTTTCACCCTCCTAACCGACAACGCCGAAGGCAGCAAGGCTTTTGTCCACCTCTACGACATCCAGCTCATCGATGCGGACAAACTTTACCGCCCCGGAACGCCTGCCCGCTCCTACGCCAACGTCGGTACGGAAAACCCGACGGGCACGCGCGGCATCCGTCTCGCCGCCGGCACGCACAAGATTCGTATCGAATACGTGTGCTCCGCCGCCGCCCAAGCCCCCTCACTCGTACTCACCCGGGAAAAACGCTGATACCCGCCAATCGCAACTGATACCCTCCGCACACCATGGAAAATTTCACCTATCACAATCGCACGAAAATCATCTACGGCCGCGGCACCGAAAACGAAGTCGGCGCCGAAGCAAGCAAACTCGCCGGAAAAGTACTCCTGCACTTCGGCGGCGGCAGCATCAAACGTAGCGGACTCTACGACACCGTCGTCGCCTCCCTGCGCGCACACGGTGTGGAAATCGTCGAACTCGGCGGTGTCGTTCCCAATCCGCGTCTCGACCTCGTACGCGAAGGCATTGAGCTTTGCCGACGCGAAAACATCACTCTCATTCTCGCCGTCGGCGGCGGCAGCGTCGTCGATTCCGCAAAAGCCATCGCCATGGGCGTCCACGAAGAAAACGGCGATGTCTGGGAAAACTTCATTTCGCGCAAACCGATTCAAAAAGCCGTCGATGTCGCCACGATTCTGACACTCCCCGCAACGGGCTCCGAAGCCAGTCCGAACACCGTCATCACCGACGACGCCACGCAACTCAAGCTCGGCTACGGCAGCGAACTGCTCCGCCCGGTTTTCAGCATTCTCAATCCGGAACTCTTTTTCACCCTTCCGCGAAACCAAATCGCCAACGGCGTCTGCGATATGATGTGCCATATCTTCGAGCGTTACTTCACGCTCACGCCGAAGGTCGAACTCACCGATGCCCTCTGCGAAGCTACCTTGCGCACGATTATCGACAACGCCTACAAATTGGCGAAAGATCCGCAGGATTACGACGCCTGGGCGGAAATCGGCTTTGCCGGCACCCTCGCCCACAACAATCTGCTCGGACTCGGACGCGTACAGGACTGGGCCTCCCACGGCATGGAACACGAAATCAGCGCGCTCTACGACGTCGCCCACGGTGCCGGACTCGCCACCGTCGTTCCCTCCTGGATGCGCTACGTTTACAAAACGGATGTCGCCCGCTTTGCCCGCTTCGCCAAAAACGTCTTCGGCATCAGCGAAACCGCACCCGACGGCACACCCCGCGACGACGAAGCACTCGCACTCGCCGGGATCGATGCGCTTGAAAGCTTCTGGCGCCGACTCGGCCTGCCGACAACGATGCGCGAACTCGGTATCCCCGACGCCACCCGCTTCGAAGAAATGGCCCGGAAAGCGGTTCTCGCCCGCTCAAACGACGGCAAGGAAATCCCCCAAGGCAATTTTCGCAAACTCTATTTCCGGGACATCCTCGCCATCTATAAGATGGCAGAAGGAAGGTAGATTAAAGATTAAAGAGGAAAGATTAAAGAGAGAGCTTAATGCTTAGAGCTTAAAGCTTAAGGCTACCTCTAGAAATTCGTTTTTTAAGGCATTGTCCTAAGTTTTCTTCTTTCCGTTCGTCAGAGCCGGTGCGCCGGAGGTGCACTACATGGGATAACCGCGGGTGCAGGCAAAGCCGGAACCCGCGGATAATCTATGAAAAACAAGCGCCGCGAAGTGACGGGAGCAGACCCGTTTACATGCCTGCGGCGCAATG
>JAZRSB010000048.1:0-6097 GCA_045651325.1 Candidatus Spyradenecus sp. | reverse complement strand
GCAAATCGCGGCGCTTGATTTGACGCGTTCGGCGCATCCGGCGCTGTGGTTCGTCACCTGGGACCCGTCACAGCCGACGGCGACGCGTCCGCTTGCGATCCAAAAGGACGGGACTTGGTTCACCTACGGCTACGACATCACAAAAAACATCTGCGAAGTTTTCGGCCCCGCTGGCTACATCCGCACGGCGTATTCCTACGCTCCGTTCGGGGACGTAACGGAATCCGGCGACGTCTCCCAACCCTTCCAATGGTCGTCGGAATACTACGACTCCGAACTCGACCTCGTTTACTACAACTACCGGCACTACTCGCCCTCGCTCGGCCGCTTCCTCTCCCGCGACCCCATCGAAGAGCAAGGCGGCCTCAATCTGTATGCATTTGTTTGTAACAAAACTACAGGTTTGTGGGATCTTCTTGGAAAATGGACTGGCGTTTCTCCTGGAACTTTTTTCCCTCCCGCAACACAGATATACATCGGGAATGAGATTTATAAATATACCCATCCCCAAGTTTTTTCGGTGAGTGAGCCTTCTTTGCTTAGTAAGGTAAAGGCAGTTCTTCCCGGAAAGGTTGGTTCTGTTACGCTTTTGTCATTGCCTTGTTTGACGATCCCCTATCCTCCTAATGGCGCTTTTTCTGTCGGATTCTCTGTCATTGGTGCCATTGAAGAGTGCTGTGATACAAAAACCCAAACAAAAAAACTTCAATTTAACGGAACAGTCTCTTTA
This sequence comes from Candidatus Spyradenecus sp., assembly GCA_045651325.1. GTDB lineage: Bacteria > Verrucomicrobiota > Verrucomicrobiia > Opitutales > UBA953 > Spyradosoma. The sequence goes on along the minus strand of JAZRSB010000048.1, from coordinate 5,367 downwards.
AGCGGAGAGGCTACGGCAGGTCCAGGGCTCGGAAAAACTCCGGGCAAAAAATTGCCCGAGAAACCCTCGCCCAATCCCATCGATAATGTTTCTCTCAGTAAAGAACGTAGGCTCCCTCTTTGCGAGACCAACTTTTCGGGGAGTATTACGGTTGAAATTGGTGCACGTGCAGGAGCTATAGCATACGGGGAGGTTTTTGCAAACTATACATTTTTAACAACAGACCCTATAAAATTCAATTATGGTGTTAGATCTGGCATTTCCTCTTTCGTTGGAGTAGCGCTGTATCTTAACGCCACAATTAATGCGGGAGGAACTATTAGGCTATGAACAATAAAAAAATTATATTACTTTTTCTTATCGTATTTTCATTTTTATCCGGAATCGGGTACATAGCATTTCAACGTTATGAGGAATATCGTTGGCAGAAAATTATTTCAGAGAAGGAATCTGAAGGGTGGGAGGTCGACGGCATCTTTGGAAGACCGGGAAAATTCGAAGATTGGTATTTTGTGCATGTCAAAAGAGGAATGACTTATTCTGTGGAAATTATTACAGATGGTCGGCGGGAACAGATCGTTAATATATACCCCATCCCTCCCAAGCAGGAGTCTCTTGTTGCTGTTTTCCAAAAGCGGGGATTCGATCTTTTTGTTGTTGTTTTGCGATGAATGTGTAGGAGCAGGAGGGGGCACAAATAAATTATGTACAGATTTCTAATCTCATAAAAAGGGAACTTCTTCTATTTTCAAAGAATAACTACAAAATAAATGCCCATAATTCGCCATGCCCAAGAAGTATTTCAAGGCACTTCTGTCTATGATTTCGTCGCGCAGGCACTTTCCGCTCCCGCGAAGAATCCTCTCAACCAATACACGGAAATCTCCTTGGGAGAGGCGGTGTCCTCGCCGCTTCAGTACGACGCGGACGGGAATGCGACGCAGGTTCAGACTTCAACGGGAACGTGGTCAATCACCTACAACGGCGAAAATCGTCCGGTACGTTTTGAGAACGCGGAAACGCAAACGGTCGTGGAATGTGCTTACGACTCGCAAGGTCGTCGTTTTGAAAAGAAAGTAACGGTTGCGGGAACGACGACGCTACACCACCGCTACATTTACCGCGGATACCTGCAAATTGCGGCGTTGGATTTAACGCGCGCGGCGCATCCGGCTCTTTGGTTCGTCACCTGGGATCCGTCGCAGCCGGTTGCGACGCGTCCGCTTGCCATTCAAAAAGACGGCACGTGGTTCACTTACGGCTACGACCTGACGAAAAACATCTGCGAAGTTTTCGGCCCCGCCGGCTACATCCGAACGGCGTATGCCTATGCGCCCTTCGGCGCGGTAACGGAATCCGGCGACGTTTCCCAACCCTTCCAATGGTCGTCGGAACATTACGACTCCGAGCTCGACCTCGTCTACTACAACTTCCGCCACTACTCTCCCTCGCTCGGCCGCTTCCTCTCCCGCGATCCCATCGAAGAACAAGGCGGACTCAATCTGTATGCCCTCGTTAAGAATGCTCCAATTTTCAAATTGGATAAGCTCGGGCGATCTATGATTGCTCCCGGCGCAGGGGTGTGGTATCCAGATCGCACGTTGCCATCTCCTTATACATGCTGTGGTGGTAAACTTTACAAAAAAGAAATAGGATGCTGTATAGGCCAAAAGTGGAGAGAAAAAACAAATTCAAGTAATTTAGATGTTAAAATAGGCTTTAGGCGTCTAGATTCTTTTTGGCCAATCTCGCATGTTTTTATCAACGTTAGGGGGAAAAAATTTGGATGGGCTGGAGACGTTTACGACGAAACTCCATTCTCAGGAGAAAATCAGATTTCTTACGAACTGCCCAGTAAATCAGACTTAGGACTGCTACCAAACGGAATTCCTTGCAAATGTGCGACAACTGCGGAGATTGAATCTTGCTTGTTAGACGAATCAATTTATCCCCGTGGAAGCTATAATGTTTTCATTCGAAACTGTGGCGATTGGGCTGATAAGTTGCTTGGTCGGTGTTGCTTAGGATCCATTTATTTGTCTGCTTATTTATTCTCTTGGGGGTGGGAAAATGAAGATTAAGCTTATAATTTACACGCTAATGTTTGGGCTTGGAGTCGGAATAGGGATTGCCTGTTCGTACACATATTTCGTGATGAATTGCAATGCAATCGCGCTCAACCTTTCCGGAATTGTTACGGATTTAAAAGGAACAGAAGATCCGGATCTCAAGAGGGAAAAGATTGATTTCATCTACTCGAAAATTCTCTTTACACTCGACATAAATTACTGGACTGATGTGTATGAAGAACTAAAAAAAATGAGTTGCAAGGCGGAGGCATGTAAGGATGATGAAGATTAATAATTGCAATCAACAGTTGTTTCTTGAATCTTCTGTGTTTAATCCGACTTACGATGCGGATGGGAACGCGACTTCGGTTCAAACTTCGACGGGAGCGTGGAGTATCACCTACAACGGAGAAAACCGTCCGATTCGCTTTGAGAACGCAGGAACGCAAACCGTCGTGGAATGCAGATACGATTCGCAGGGGCGGCGGTTTGAAAAGAAAGTAACGGTCGCGGGAACGACGACACTACACCACCGCTACATTTATCGCGGGTACTTGCAAATCGCGGCGTTGGATTTAACGCGCTCGGCGCATCCGGCGCTGTGGTTCGTTACTTGGGATCCGACGCAGCCGACGGTGACGCGCCCGCTCGCGATTCAAAAGGACGGCACGTGGTTCACCTACGGCTACGACCTCACGAAAAACGTTTGCGAACTTTTCGGACCTGCCGGCTACATCCGCACCGCGTATTCCTACGCTCCCTTCGGCGCGGTAACGGAATCCGGCGACGTCTCCCAACCCTTCCAATGGTCTTCGGAGCATTACGATTCCGAACTCGACCTCGTTTACTACAACTTCCGCCACTACTCGCCCGCACTCGGCCGCTTCCTCTCCCGCGACCCCATCGCCGAACAAGGCGGCTTCAACCTCTATGCATTCGTAAAAAATAATCCGATTCAAAAATGGGATAGGCTCGGACGTTTCGCTCCAATACCGGCTTGTCATCTTAACTCGCCGACTTGTGGCGGAAATGGAACAATCTTTCAGCCTGTTGATATTTCTATTCAGCCAGGAGGATACCTTGATGCGTTTTAGTCTTTTTTTAGAATGGCTGTCCGGTGTTCATCAAAATCCTACAGTCGAGGAGATTAATTCTCCTCGTTCAATGGAACTCTCCCAGTCAGATGGCGGGCGCTATTTTGTTGATTTCGTGAAAAGAAAATACAATGGAGTACACTGCGATAAATGGGACCTAACAGACGATTTTGACTATAACTTTAGAGATCCTTATCGCTTTGTCGTGAACTTGCCCTATGGAATAGCTCACTTTGTCGGATCCTTTCAAGATGGGGTTTCGACTGTTTATTCTCGCGATGTGAAAAACTGCAAAATTACGATGCTTTTTAGCGTTGATAATTATTCAACATGGGAGTCATTCCTTTATGGAGCGACAACATTTTTTGATGATTCTCAGTCGTTGGGAAAAACATGGAAACAAACCTATCGGTGGACAGAGACATTTTATTGTTGTAATTCATAACTGCAAATGTGCTATGAAAATAATTGCAATTATACTTTTGATTTTTGCTCTTATACTTGGAGGGTGTGAAGCGGTTCACATTTATGCCACCTATCGGATACATAGTTTATCTGCTGATGACTTTGTTGGAGAGTGGGTTTCATCTGAAAACCCACAGTCTTCGTTGTCGTTACATTCAAACTTTCAAGCATGCTGGATAAATTTCCCTGTAGGAAAGGACAACGATTGTGTCTCCGGTGTTGGAGAATGGTCATTTGATAATTTTCAAAATCTTGACCCTAAAATTTCGTTAAAAACAGGCAATCACAAATGGAGTTTGGTGCCTATCTTTTGGAATTTTTTTTCTAGTGTCCCAATGCTTGGTGTTTGGCATAACATAGACTCTGGAGATGTGGAATATTTTGAAAAACAAATGAGATGAGCTCTATTACCTACAACGGCGCGAATCGTCCGGTGCGTTTCCGTAATGAAGAAACGGATACAACGGTTGACTGCGGCTACGATTCGCAAGGCCGCCGCTTCGAAAAGAAAGTAACGGTCGCGGGAACGGTAACGCTTCATCATCGCTACATCTATCGCGGTTATTTGCAAATTGCCTGCGTGGATTGCACGCGCTCCGGGCACCCGGCGTTGTGGCTCGTCACCTGGGATCCGTCTCAGCCGCTTGCGACGCGTCCGCTCGCGATCCAAAAGGACGGCACGTGGTTCACCTACGGCTACGACCTCACGAAAAACATCTGCGAAGTTTTCGGCCCCGCTGGCTACATCCGCACGGCGTATTCCTACGCGCCCTTCGGCGCGGTCTCCGCCTCCGGCGACGTCACCCAACCCTTCCAATGGTCTTCGGAACATTACGACTCCGAACTCGACCTCGTTTACTACAACTACCGCCACTACTCCCCCTCGCTCGGCCGCTTCCTCTCCCGCGACCCCATCGCCGAACAAGGCGGACTCAATCTGTATGCGTTCGTGGGGAATAATTCATTAACGAGAATTGATTCCATTGGCAGAGAGATTGTAAATAACGGTTCGCTAACAAAGCGGACTGATGCCTATGCTGTCCAAAAAAGAGGTTTGGTTATTTACAGGAAAAATGCAGAAATTAAGCTTCACTTTGGAGGGATCAACCATAGCACTTCTACATGTTGCTATTACATCGGCGGAATAGATGTCTATTTGACTGTTGAGGGTTTTTATGCTGACGAAGTCTCTAGACGTCACGAACAGTTACATATGGATACTTGGTTAAATGCATTTTATTCGTTTGAATTGGTTGCTAAATCAATCCTTTTTAAAAGGTCCGACCTCGGAGAGATTCAAAACTACTTAAGGTACTTACTTCGGTTTTACGAGATAAGGGGATGGAGAGATAATTCTGAGATTGATATGTATGCACATAAAGGAATGGACGACGGAGAATATTTTAGGCAAAACTATATCGATGCCTCGAATAATCTTGCTCAACAAAAGAAAATTTTAGATTCGATGAAAGGCGTTCTATGTTCAGACTAGTTCTACTGTTTTTAGGGGTTTCTCTGAGTTTGAATGCGGCGGTTGAGTTCTCTTCTTCCGGAAAAGTACTTCGTTCCATTCTGATGTATCCGCAGATTGAGGCTGCTTCGCAAGACGGACTTCTCGGGGAAAAACAATTTAGTTTTTGGCTAGAAAAAGAACTTCTATCCGACTACAAATCGGGCGAAGTTACCTCCTTTGAGCAAATTGATTTCTTTTGTCCGGAAAAGGATTCATTGCGCATTTC
>JAZRSB010000047.1:0-38827 GCA_045651325.1 Candidatus Spyradenecus sp. | reverse complement strand
AGTTCCGGAGATGCTCTGTGTCTCCGTGCGAGTTTCCGTTATTGTCTCTCACGGAGCCACGGAGCCTCAGTCGTCGTTTTCCGTTTTTTGTTCCAATGCCTAACCCTTTGGAGAAATTGGGATTGGAAGTGTTTTCGTTTTGAGTTTCGGAGATGTTCTGTGTCTCAGTGTCTCCGTGCGAGATTCCGTTATTGTCTCTCACGGAGCCACGGAGCCTCAGTCGTTATTTTCCGTTTTTTGTTCCAAAGCTAACCTTCCGGAGAATTGGAAGTGGTTTCGTTTTGAGTTCCGGAGGTGCTCTGTGTCTCCGTGTGAGATTCTGTTATTGTCTCTCACGGAGCCACGGAGCCCGGAATTTTTCGAATAAAGAAGCGCTCCCGAGGGTGCGGGAACGCTTCTTTTTAGAGTTCTTAAGCGGAACTCGGATTATGCCTTACAGCATTCGTTCTTTGCCCAAGCGACGAGCATCCAGACGGTCTTTTCCTGCTCCTGAAGGTAGCCGCTGATCTGAGCCTGCGTCGATTCGTCGTTGAGCTCGCTTGCGAGTGCGATGATGCGGCGTTCTTCCTTGATCAGGTGCGAGAGGGTCTCGAGGACGTTCTCCAAGGCGGCGCCGGCGCAGGAAACGCCGGAGACTTCTTGGACGCGGGCGACCTTGAGGTACTCGCTGAAGCGGTTTTCCGGTTCATTCCCGAGCATCAGGATGCGTTCCGCGATTTCATCGACCTTTTCGGCGGCATCGTTGTACAGCTCTTCAAACTTCGCATGGAGCGTGAAGAAGGCGTGCCCCTTGATGTTCCAGTGAAATCCGCGGAGATTCGTGTAGAAAACCTGAAAGTCCGCCAAGAGGGCAGACAGGGCTTCCGCGACCTGATTCGCCGCCGCTTCGTTAATGTGGAGGTAGTCTGTTGTCTTCATTTTTATTTCCTTTGTTGTCTGTTTTATGGGTTTAGAAATTAAGCGTATTTTGTCTGAATTTTGTTTAAATTTGTAATGATTACAAGAAATAAAATCCGGTTGCGGGGAAAAATTTGCGTCTTTAGGATACCGGACAAGCTTTTTTAAGATATGAAACTTGATGCCTCTCAGAAAAATGCCGTCGCTCAATGGGTCAACGACGGGGCTTCTCTTTCGGAAGTGCAGACGAAAATTGCCGCGGAATTCGGCATTAAAATGACGTACATGGATGTGCGCTTTCTTGTCGATGACCTGGATTTGGAGCTTTGCGATAAAAGCGCCCCGGCGCCGCAGCCGGCTCCGGAGGCAACGCAGGATGCGGCCCCCGTGCCGCCGCAAGCGGCCAATCCCTACGCTTACGCCGACGAAGATGAAGTGCCTGCGGGAACGCCGGCGGCGGATGCGGCAGCGGCGGATGCCGCGAAGGTTTCCGTGACGGTGGATCCCGTGCAGCAGCCCGGCGTCATTGTCGGCGGCGGGATTCGTTTTTCCGACGGCGTGCGCGGGCGCTGGCTAATCGACGCGACCGGGCGTCTCGGGCTCGACGGCCTGCCGCAGGGCTACCGCCCGTCACAGCAGGACGTTGCCGAGGTGCAGGTCTTGCTTTCTCAGGAGCTGCGTAAGCTCGGTTATCAATAATCGGCGGCTTGAGCGTCTCGGCGTTGACATTTTTCGGCGGGAATAAGGTTCCGCTTTACCTTGCTCCGATGTCGGGATTTACCGACATCGGTTTTCGTGCGCTTTGTAAGCGTTTCGGAGCGGACGTGCTCGTGTCCGAATTCGTCCAAAGCGAGCCTCTGATCCGCGCTCGCGAGCGGACTTGGCGTGATGTCGATTTTACGCCGGAGCAACGTCCGATGGGTATTCAGATTTTCGGTGCCGTGCCCGATTCGATGGCGCGTGCCGCCGTCTTGCTCGAGGAGCGGTTGAAGCCCGATTTTATCGACATCAATTTCGGGTGCCCGGCGCGCAAAGTTGTCGAATGCAATGCCGGGTCGAGCCTGCTGAAGGATCTGCCGTTGGCGGAAAAAATTGCGCGCGCCGTGGCGAAGGCCGTTCCCGCGACTCCGGTGACGGCGAAGATGCGTTTGGGTTGGGACGCACAATCGCTCGTGCATCTCGAAGCCGCCAAGCGTCTTGAAGATGCGGGCATGCAGGCCGTCGCGGTCCACGGGCGTACGCGTGCGCAGGGTTATTCCGGCGAGGCGGATTGGGAAAAAATCGCGGAAGTGGCGCAGGCGCTGACGGTGCCCGTTATCGGCAACGGCGATATTCGCGATGCGGCGACGGCGGCGCGGCGCGTGCGCGAGACGGGCGTTGCGGGGCTGATGATCGGGCGCGGAGCGCTCGGGAAACCTTGGATTTTCCGCGAAATTAAAGCGGCGATTGCGGGAGAGGCGCTGCCGGAACGTCCCGATTCCGCAGAAACGCGCGCGATGATTTTTGAATATGCGTCCGCGCTTTGTACGACGCGCGGGCCGGACGGCGCGCAAAATTTGCGTTGGATGCTGGCGCGGCTTTTTCCGTTTACGGCCGGTATTTCCGGGGGCAAGAAATTGCGTGCCGCTATCGCGGATTGCACGACATTGGACGACCTGAAGGCGGTGCTCGAAGCGGCCTAAGACTAAGGCATGGCCCCGGCGCGCGAGCAAACGAATCCGGCGCGGGCGGCGGCGAGGCGATGAGCTTCGGAAAGGTTTTCCCCGTTGAGAACGGCTACGGTAAATGCGGCGGTAAAAGCGTCTCCGGCGCCGACGGTATCGACGACGCGGATTGTTTTATCGGCGGGCATGAAGGAGTGTTCGCCGTTGCGCGTCGCAGCAAAACTGCCCTCGGCTCCGCAACTCAACACGACGTAGCGCAGACGCGGGAACGCTGCGAACACGGCTTCAAAAAACGCATCTTTGCGTGAGCGGAAATCGCCGTCGCTTTCCGGGACAAAATAAGCGGCCAGGACGGCGAGCTCGCTTTCGTTAATTTTGAGGATATCGGCGAGTGCGAGGGATTCGCGTACGAGCGTTTCCGAGTAAAAATGCCGGCGGAGATTGACGTCGAATACGCGCAACGCTTCGGGCGGCATGGCATTCAGAAATGCGCGGATGGCGTTGCGGGAGGTCTCCGAGCGCTGGGCGAGCGTACCGAATGCGGCGGCATCGCAACTCGCGGCGACTCGGCGCAGTTCCTCCGTGAAGGTGAGATTGTCCCACGCGACATCCGGCGGAAAAACATAGCGGGCGCTTCCGCCGGCATCGAGCGAGACGCGTACCGTTCCCGTATCCTGATGGTTGCGCTGAAGCAGGGCCGGCAATTGCTTGTTTTCCAAAAGTTCAACGATCTCGTCTCCGAGCGCATCGCAGCCTATTGCGGAAACGGCCATGCCTGCGGCTCCGGCGCAGGACGCATGGTAGGCAAAATTCGCGGGCGCACCGCCGAGCGTTTTGCAGGACTCAAAAATGTCCCAGAGAATTTCTCCGATGCCGACGACGGTCTTTGGGGATTTCATGGCAATTAAAAGCGCCGGGTGTTTGCGGTTTTGCGAAAGGGATTCCGTTTATTGACAACGCAAGCCTTCATAAATGCGCGGCACGCGTTTGGTGATGGAGACCAGGGCTTCCCAGGGAATGCAGTCGCCCCAAGCGCAAAAGGATTCGACGGAGATTTTTTCGCCGTCCGCCTCGCCGATGAGCGTAACGACGTCGCCGACGCGGGCCTCGGGAAGTTCGCTGACATCGATTAGCGTTTGATCCATGGTGACGCGGCCGATGACGGGTACGCGCTTGCCGCGTACAATGAATTGAGCACGGTTGCTGGCGGCGGTGGGAATGCCGTCGCCGTAGCCGGCGGTGACGATTGCGACGCGTGTTTCTCGGGAAAGAATTTTCGTGCGGTTGTAGCTGACGGCGGCTCCGGCGGGAAGCGTTTTAATCAGACCGATGCGCGAACGGAACGCGAGGACGGGTTCCGGAGAAATCTTGGAAAAAAATGTCCCTTCGGCGGGCGGAAGACCGTATTGAAGAATTCCGACGCGTACGGCATTGAAGGGCTTCCGGCAGGAAAAACTTTCCAGACCGGCGGAATTGTCCGCGTGAATCAGCAATTTTTCCCGGACGGGGGCGGGGATTTTTTCGACGACGGAGAGAAAGCGTTCCCGTTGGAGCTGGGTATATTCGAGCGAGGTATCGGCACTGGAAAAATGCGTGAAGATGCTCCGGAATTCGAGCGCGGGAAGGGCGGTGAGGCGGTCTATGAGCGGTTGCGCGGTTTCATGCCATACGCCCATGCGGCCCATGCCGGTATCGATTTTCAGGCTGACGGGAATGCGTTTCCCGCGGGCAAGGGCGAGCGCATTAAAGGCCTCGGCTTCGGCGATGTCGGAAAGGGCGACGGTGAGACGATCCGCGACGGCAGCTTCCATTTCTTCCGGGAGCGTCGGCCCGAGGACAAAAATCTCGGACTGCGGCGCGACATAACGCACGTCGGAACCCTCCCGGACATTGGCGACGGCAAAGGCGTGGACGCCGCATTGCAGCAGGCGCTCGACGATGTGCCCGACGCCGTGGCCGTAGCCGTCTGCTTTGACAACGGCGATATAGCAGATACCGTCCGGAAGCACGGATTTGATTTTTTGAATATTGCGCTCGAAATGCGAGAGCCTGATTTCGGCCCAAGCGCGCGGAAGATGCGAAGTGTTCATGGTCGCTTGATTTCGAGATGACGCATTATCCGCGGGAGGGGAAGCGCGACGGGCGCTTGTACGGATCGACGGGAACGATTTCGTAGCCGACGACTGCCGGATCTTCCGCCAATTCGCGGAACGCCGGTGCCGGGAAAAACGCCGTCAGCGCTTCGCCGAGTTCCGCCTCGAGGAGATTGTTGATATCGCCGTTGACCGCAACGGCCAGCGAAATGGCGGTGCCGCCGCTGTTGGACGCGATGTGCGGGACAAGCTTTTCTTCGAGGAAGCGTCGGATTTCGTCCGGTGCGTTTCCGTCGAGAATGAAAGTGATTTTTTTCAGGAGGACGGGCAGTTGCCTTTTCAGTGCGGAGATGCGTGTTGCGCTGAAGCGCCATTCCGCGATTTCGACATCGTCCTTTTTACGCTTCGAAAAGCGCAGTTCACCGTCGATCGCCAAAATCGTGCCGTCTTCGAGTACGGTCCCGTCTTCGAGCATCGCGCCGTTTTTGACGATAGTGCCGTCCGGGAGTTTGGTGCCTGCGGGCATGAGCTTGAGATTGACGACATCGCTGAAACAGAAAATGTCGTAGGCGTCGGAATGCGTTTCCAACATCAGCGTCATGAACAGCTTTTGGCCGTCTTTGGTCTTTTTGACTTTGACTTCCGAGCACATGCCGCAGAGGCGAATATTGTGCTTTTCGTAGCGGGAAAGTTTGCAGTCCTCGAAGGTGCCCTTGTAAGTCGTGAGGGCGCGGTCGAGTTTGACGAAAGCGTTGAGCGGGTGACCGGAAATGTAAAGCCCGAGCAGTTCGCGCTCGTGGCGGAGCTTTTCGGCTTCGGACATCGGCGTGCCCGTGCGCGTAATGAGGTCGCGGTTGAGTTCGTCGCCGACGTTGCCGCCGAGCATGTCGAAAAGCCCGAGCTGGCTTGCGTCTTCTTCTTCCTTGGAAAACGAATTGCGTACGGCATCGGCGGAGTCGAGCAGGTGGCGGCGGTCTTCGAAAACTTCGCAACCGTCGAAAGCGCCCGTGACGATGAGCGCCTGGAGCCCGCGGCCGAGGACGAGCTTTTGTTCCCGGCGGACATTGTTTTCATCGACGGAGACGACGCGGACGCGCGCCATGCGCTGCATAAAGTCGATGAAGCTCTTGTACGGTCCGTTTGCCTTGCGTTCTTTGATGACTTCTTCGGCGACTTTTTCGCCGAGGCCCTTGAGGCCGCCGAATCCGAAGCGGATGGCGTTGTTTTTCGGGTCGGGAGCAAAGCCGATATTGGAGGTGTTGATGTCCGGCCCGAGCACGCGGATGCCCATGCTTTCGCATTCGGCGATGAAGAAGAGCATTTTTTCCGGATTGCCGGTTTCGGAGTCGAGCACCGACGCCATGAATTCCACGGGATAATGTGCTTTAAGCCAGCCCGTTTGGTAGGCGATATAGGCGTAACAGACCGAGTGCGATTTGTTGAATGCGTATTGCGCGAACGCTTCCCAGTCGCCCCAGATTTTGTTGCAGAGGGCCGTCGCTTTCTTCGGGTCGTTGCCGCAGACCTCGGCTTCCATGAACTTCGGATTCGTCAGGCAGCCGTTGATGAATTTTTCCTTCAGCTTAGCCATGACGTCGGCCATCTTTTTCCCCATCGCTTTGCGGAGCGTGTCGGATTCCCCGCGCGTGAATTGTCCGAGGGCGCGGGATTGAAGCATGACCTGTTCCTGATAAACCGTGATGCCGTAGGTGTCCTTCAGGTAGGATTCCATCAGCGGGTGGTCGTAAACAATCGGTTCTTCGCCGTGTTTACGTTTAATAAATTGCGGGATGTACGCCATCGGGCCCGGGCGGTAAAGCGCGTTCATCGCGACGAGGTCTTCAAAGCGGTTCGGCTTCAGCGCCATAAGGTGTTTTTTCATCCCGCCGGATTCAAATTGGAAAAGCGCCGTCGTTCTGCCCGCCGAGAAAAGCTCGAAGGTCTTGGCGTCGTCCATCGGAATCTTGTCGATGTCGATAATTTCCCCGGAGGATTCGCGGATGTTGGCGAGCGCGGACTTGATAATCGTCAGTGTGCGCAGGCCGAGGAAGTCCATCTTGATGAGCCCGATCGGTTCGACGAAGTGTCCGTCGTACTGCGTTGTCAGGAGGCTTTCGCCTGCCGTCGGCATGACGGGGATTGTCTCCGTCAGCGGGTCGCGGCTGATGAGAATCCCGCAGGCGTGGACGCCGCTTTGGCGCACCGTTCCGTCGAGTTTTTCCGCAAGTTGCATCGTTCGGGCAACAACCGGATCGGGCGAGGAGAGCTTTTCCCGCAGCTCGGGGACTTCCTGCATGGCCTTGAACATCGTGATTTTCGGCGTTGCGGGAACCAGTTTCGCCAGATTGTTCGATTCCGCCAGCGGCAGTTCGATGACGCGGGCGACGTCCTTGATTGCGCTTTTCGGAGCCATGACGCCGAAGGTGACGATGTGGGAAACGTGGTCTGCGCCGTATTTTTGCGTCACCCATTCGAGCACGCTCTGGCGTCCCGCATCGTCGAAGTCGATATCGATATCGGGCATCGAAATACGGTCCGGATTCAAAAAGCGTTCGAAGAGCAAATCGTATTTCGTCGGGTCAATTCCCGTGATGCCGAGGCAGTAGGCGACGACGCAGCCGGCGGCGCTCCCGCGTCCGGGGCCGACGATGACACCGAGTTTTCTTGCTGCGGCGATAAAGTCCTGGACGATGAGGAAGTAGCCCGGAAAGCCCATTGTCCGGATTGTGTTCAGTTCGAAATCGATGCGTTCGCGTACGTCTGCGGGAATACCGTCGGGCCAGCGTTTGGCGGCACCTTCGAGCGTAATGTGTTCCAGATAGTCGCATTCGAATTTGATGCGGAGGACCTTTTCGTAGCCGCCGAGTTTTTTGAAACGGTCTTCGCCCCAAAGCGCAATCAGGTCGGCCTCGCTGAATCGCTTGGCGTAGTCTTCTTCCGAGCCGAATTCCGCCGGAATCGGGAAGAACGGCATAATCGGCGGCGAGTTCAAATCGTATTCTTCGACCTTGTCCGCGATTTCCGTCGTGTTGCTCAGCACTTCCGGGCAGTCCTTGAACAGACGGTACATCTCCTCTTTGCTCTTAAACCATTCCTGACGTGTGTAGCGCATGCGGTTTTCGTCGGACAGCTTTTTCCCCGTGCTCAGGCAAAGCAGAATTTCGTGCGAATCGGCGTCCGCTTCGTCGAGGAAGTGAACGTCGTTTGTCGCGATGACCTTGATGTCCAATTTCTTGGCGAGCTCGAAGAGACCTTGGGCGGCGCGGATTTCCCGCATATAGACGTCGCGTGTTTCCTCCGTGCTGTGTTCGCCGTTGTTCGGGTGGCGTTGGATTTCAAAGTAAAAATCTTCGCCGAAAATGTTTTTATACCAGCGTGCGGCGGTTTCCGCTTTTTCAAAGTCGTTTTTCAGAATCGCTTTCGGAATTTCCCCCGCGATACAGGCGCTTGAGGCGATGAGCCCTTCGTGAAATTTTTCCAGGATTTCCTTGTCAATGCGCGGGCGGTGGTAAAAGCCGTCCACCCAGCCGCAGGAGACGATTTTGACGAGGTTTTTGTAGCCGGTCAGATTTTTGGCGAGCAGGATCAGGTGGTCTCCGGAGCGGTCAATTTTCGGGTCGGCGTCAGCGGGGATGTTTTTCCCTTTGTCGAAGCGCGTGCGGCGGGCGACGTAAACTTCGCAGCCGATAATCGGTTTGATTTTTTCGGCGCGGCAGGTGTCGTAAAAAAGCTTGGTGCCGAACATGTTTCCGTGGTCGGTCAACGCAACGGCGCGCATGCCTTCTTCCTTGGCCTTCTGGACGAGTCCCTTGGCGAGCAGCGTTTTACTCTTTTTGTCGAAGCTGCTGGCGATGCGGGTTGCGCCGTCGAGCATCGAGTACTGCGAGTGGACGTGCAGATGAACGAAGTCCGGAATTTCGTCCGCGGAAACCGCGCTTTCGTTCAGCGCCTCCGGTTCGGCAGGCGGCTCAACGCGGTAGTTTTTCGCTTGGGCGGAGGGAGTGAAATTCAGGTCGGAGCTCATGGGTAAAACAGAGCGGAAATCGTAGCTTCCCGAGGCTGTTCCCGCAAGCCTTTGGAATGTTTTCCGGATATAAAAAAACGTTCCCGCGAATCCGCAGGAACGTTTCTTTGGACGTTAAGTCTTCAATTACTTACGGCGACGGCGCGTGCCGACGAGCGCGAGAGCGCCCAAGCCCGCGAGCAGGCCGAAAGCCGACGGTTCCGGAATCGGAGCGACATCGTAGGCGGAGTTCCCGACGGACCAAATCGTGGAGGAGGCATTTCCGCCGGACATGTTTCCGTTGTAGTTCAACGTGTCTACGAGAACGTCGTTCGCAAACAGACTTACGGTCTGCGATTGGCTGGCCCCGTCACTCATAATCGTATAGATGACGCCGAACGAGAGTGCGATGTCCGTTGCGTCGTAACGCGATGCGTCGTCAACAAAGGTGTATTTGGAAGCGGAGGTAATCGGGGCGTTGTCGTCGGCGACTCCCGAGAGCGAGCCGTTACCGACGGTGAGGGAAAAGCCTCCGTCGTTGAGCGCGACGACTTTGAAGCCGTTCGTCCAATATGCGCCTCCGCTGTACACTCCGTATGCCGCGAGAAGTTCGCCGCCGTTGTTTAAATCTTCCAAGCTTTCAATGCTGAAATTAAATGCGAAGTCTCCCGCCCAGAAATTGCCTCCGGTGGGGACTTTAAGATCGTCGGAAAGCGCATGTGCGAACGTGCTTCCGGCGGCGAGAATAGCTGCGATGGTGATATATTTCTTCATAAAGTTAGGGTAAAACGGGTTGTTAGGAATTTGCATGATTCTCTTTCCGTTATCTGAGGGTGTCAAGCGGCAAACCTATGCGCGAACTGTTTCCCGCAAGCCTTGGGGGGGGGCTTTCCGGATATAAAAACGTTCCCGCGGAAATGTTTTTGGGCGGGAGCGCTCAACTCGGGGGCATCGTGGCCTCTTCGGCGAAATCCGGCTCTCAGTCGTCAGTCGCTACTTTCTTTTTCGGGAACCGATGATTCTAAGTTGCCCGTCGGTTATCTCCCATCCGTAGCGGCGAAAATGTTTTTTATCGATAATGTTCCCTTGAAATGGCTCTCCTGCATACCACGCGTAGAAATAATGTTCGTCTTCGATGCAAACATTGGGGACATGATGGTAATTTACACACCACGCAAGGCTGCGCAAAACATCGTTGCAGGTTGGCGGCAGCGGAAATTCTTTCAACGGCTTGTTATTCCGATCGCGCAATTCGATATCTCCGGCGCCGAGTTCTCCCCGTTCGCATACAGGAATAATTTTTGAGGCGATAATAGCCCAATCGGCCTTCACCAGCGAGGCCTTGCCGCGGGGATAAACTTCATTTGAACGGGAAGAAATCGTTGAGCGTTTTATTGTAGACGACTCTGTTGGATTCGAGCTTTGCTCATCTGATTTTTGGATCCATAAAACAATGGACGAGCTCATAACAGCCACGAAAAAGAAAATGATAATTACCGTCTTCATAAAATGATTTCTAGTCTTCGTTTGTATTTGAAGTGTGGGTAAAGCTCCAGAAATTCCTGCGGGAGTCACTTGCAGGAATTTCTGGAGCTTGTCTTAGGCTTTTCGGTTACTTGCGACGGCGCGTGCCGACGAGCGCGATTGCGCCCAAGCCTGCGATCAGGCCGAAAGCCGACGGCTCCGGAATCGGAGAGGCGGAGGCGATGAAGCCGATTCCTTTCACGGAGGCGCCTTGCGTCGTGTGGATTTCGGCAAGCGTGTAAAGGAACCCTTCTTTGAGGAAAAATTCCTTCGCGTTTTTGTCGATATTCACAAGACCGCTATCGGTAATCGTCGCGGCCTCTTTCCCGTAGTAGGTCCATAGGCCTTTTTCGTGAAGACCGAAAATCCAGTCGCCTTTTGTGAGATTGGCTTCCTCGAGCTTGTCGATATCGACGGATACGCGTTCCGTGGAAAAGGAGGCGACATAATCGGTCGTTAGGATTATTCGGTTAATCGTTTTTCCGTCGGCGAGTTCGTCGAGTTCGATTGGGTTGAACTTTGTTTTGATTGAAGTCGAGGAGTCGGTTGCGGTGGGCAACTTCGTCGTTCCCGCTACATTCAGCTGATACTGAATACTGAACGTGAGCGTTGCATTGGCCGTGTTCAGACCGTAGCCGTCAGTTCCCCAAATCGTAACGGTATCGGAGCTCGTCGTAACGCTTTGGTTTCTGTTCGTGTTGTATTTGAAGTCGAGGCGGGTATCCGCATTGACGTTGTCGTCGATCGTGATGTCTTTTTCGACGGGAGTCGCGACCGGAGCGCCTATTAGCGCGGAGCTTGCGGAAGCGAGCAGTGTGGTGAGGGTGATGTATTTTTTCATTATTTTTATTTTCTGTTTAGGGTTATAGGGAAATGTTCCCGTGGTTCGCGAAATCATGTTTTTTCGCCAAAGCTTGTCAACAGTCTAATGGTAGGAATTGTGTTCGTGTTGTCGTATTGGTTCCGTTGTCGAAAAACACTTTGGACAAGGAGGTGCGGGAGGGGTTTAATCTACGTCATGGTAAAGTTTTTTTTCTCGTTGTTAGTTTTCTTTTTCGGCTCGATTTTTGCTTTTGCGGCGGAGGTGTCCGCGGAGAATCTGGCACTGGTCCCGGCGCCCAAGCAGATTGAGCTTGCGGGTAAGGGATACTTCGAAATGCCCGCTGCGGTGACGATTGCGACGCCGAAAGCGCTTTCGCGCGAGGCGAGCCTGCTGAAGAAGCTGCTGAAGACCCGCTTGAACGTGACGGCGACGCCGGCGGCGGGTGCGCAGGGAACGATTACGCTTTCGGTTTCTTCCCGCATCAAAAACCGGGAAGGCTACGCGCTGAAGATTTCCCGCAACGGGATTGCCGTGGCAGGCGGTTCGCCGGCGGGGGTATATTACGGGATTCGCACCTTGGAACAGCTTTTTATCACGCAGAAAAAGCGCTTGCCCGAGTTGAAAATTCTCGATGAACCGCGCTTCGCCTATCGCGGGCTGATGCTCGATCCCGCGCGCAATTTCCTTCCGCTGAAAGACGTTAAGCGTTTTGTCGAAACGATGGCGGCCTGCAAGTTCAACGTTTTGCACTTTCACCTGAGCGACGACCAGGGCTGGCGCGTCGAGATCAAAAACCCGAAGTACAAAAAGCTGATGAGCCACGGGGCGCAGGAAAACAAACCGGCGGGCACGCGCGGCTATTACACGCAAAAGGAAATCCGCGAGCTCGTCGCCTTTGCCGCTGCCCATCACGTCGAAATCATTCCCGAAATCGACATGCCCGGTCACAACATGGGCGCGATTTTCGCCTACCCGGAACTGACCTGCGAATACGTGCGCCGCGTCAACAACGACTCCGCGCTCCTGTCGAAAAACGACAAAATGAAAATCGAAATCTGGAGCAAGGCTGGCGTTTCCGAAGCCTTGCTCTGCGCGGGGAAGAAATCGACTTACGCATTTTTCGATGACGTCTTGGGCGAGCTCTGCAGCTTGTTTCCCTCGAAGCGTTTCCATCTCGGCGGCGACGAGGCTCCCGCGAAATGCTGGGACCACTGCAAGGACTGTCAGGCGTTTATGAAAAAGCAGGGCCTGAAAAACACGCAGGAACTCATGGCATATTTCTTCCAGCGCAATTTCGATGCCCTCGCCAAGGCCGGGAAGACCGCTCTCTACTGGTATGAACTGGACGTTCCGAAGTATCCGAAGAACGCCGTTATGTACGCTTGGCGCATGGGACTGACGGCGCAGACCATCGACCGCGCGCTGCGGGAAGGCTACAAAGTCATTTGTTGCCCCGGCGAATACGCGTACCTGGATTACCCGCAGGCGCCGGGCGAGCCGAATCACGGCTGGATGCCGATGACGACGCTCCGTCGCTCGTACGAATTCGATCCCGGCTACGGGCGCCCGAAAAACGAAGAAGCCTCGATTCTCGGCTGCGAAGGCACGCTTTGGGCGGAACATCTTCCGACGCTCGAACAGATTTACGACAAGGCTTTCCCGCGAGCTCTGGCGCTCGTCGAAGCCGGATGGACGCCGATGGCGCGCCGCAACTGGGACAGTTTCAAGCTCCGCGCAGCGCCGATCGTGCGCGATATGCGTAAAAACGGCGTTAACGCGCATTGGCCGAGCGATGTTTTCGGCCAAGAAAAATAAGGCGCTCCGCGAATCGGATGCTTGAAAAATACGAGGAGTCGCTGAAGGCAAAGGTGCGGGCGCTCCCGCGCAAGCCGGGTGTGTACCTGATGAAGGACCGGCTCGGCTCGATTATTTACGTCGGAAAGGCGAAAAACCTCAAAAACCGCGTTTCGACCTATTTTCAGCTGGGACGCCGTCCGATGCTCGGCCCGAAAATCCGCATGCTCGTCGAGCTTATCGCCGATTTCGAATACCATGTCGTCCGCTCGGAAACGGAGGCCCTTTTGCTTGAAGGCCGTCTCATCAAAGAGCTGAAACCCAAGTACAACACGCTTTTTACCGACGACAAGCAGTTCATTCAAATTCGCGTCGATCTAAACGCCGAGCTTCCCGTATTTCGCCTCGTTCGCGTGCGTACGACCGACAAGGCGCGCTACTTCGGACCGTTCCCGCATTCCACCGGCGTGCGCCGTACGCTTGCCCAACTCCGTAAAAAATTCGGCATCATTCTCGGCGACACGCATCCGCAGAAATTGCCCGACGGACGCTGGCGGCTTTACAACGACGTGCGCGCCGAAATCTACGGACATGCGAACGAAGTGACCGCCGGGGAATACCGCTCCCGCGTCGAAGCCGCCTGCGATTTTCTCGAAGGTCGCGACCGCGAGGAGGTCGAACAGCTCCGCGCCGCGATGGCGGATGCCGCCGAAATCCGTGACTACGAGCGCGCGGCGATGCTACGCGACCGGATTGCCGCGATTGAAGCGACCTTGGAAAAATCCCGCCGCTTTGCCCGCGGAAACCCGCTTCCGGATCCGACGACTCCGCTTGCCGCCGTCGAGCAACTCGGCGAAATCCTCGCCATGGAAACACCGCCGCGTACGATGGAATGTTTCGACATTTCGCATATTTCCGGAACCTTCGTCGTGTCCTCCTGCGTGCATTTCCGCGACGGGCTTCCCGACAAAAACGAATACCGCCGTTTCCGCATCAAAGGCTATGTCGGCAACGACGACTTCCGTTCCATGCGGGAAACGATTTTCCGACGCTACTCGCGCCTGTACCGCGAAAATCGCGCATTCCCGGACTTAATCGTCATCGACGGCGGTATCGGGCAAGTCCATGCCGCACTCGATGCCTTCGACGAAATCGGCGTCACTCCGCCGATGATGGTCGGCATGGCCAAGCGCGAAGAATACATCATTTTCCACGACGGGCGGGACCCGCTCAAGATGCCGGACGATTGCCCGGCGCTCCGCCTCGTCCAGCGCCTGCGCGACGAAGCGCACCGCTTCGCCAACTCCTACAACGCCGACTTGCGCTCGAAAAAAATCCGCGAGTCCGTGCTCGACGAAATGCCCGGCTTGGGCGAGCGCCGGAAAGAGGCGCTGCTCGCGCGCTTCCGCACGATTCCGCGTCTCAAAACGGCGACACTCGACGAGCTGCGTTCCGTCGAAGGCATCGGCGAAAAATTCGCGGAAGAGCTTTTCGTTTTCCTGAAAAATATCTGAGGCGTTCGCCCGCCTCAGGACTTTTTCTTTTTCCCTGCGAAAATCTTGCGGGCGAGCCAGGGCGGAAGTTTGCGTTTGGCATTGCCTGTTCCGGAAGGTGTTTTCGATTTGGGCCGCGGCGCTCCGATCAGATCCATGAAATCTGCTTCCTCCCGCGTGAGGACACCGGGGTCGCGCGGGACGGAGATGCCCGCAAACGCCGAAGGCTTGCGCGGCGGACGACTGAGCGACGGACTCGGTTTTTCCGCCGGGGGCGTCGGCCACTCCATCTCAAAATTCTCGCAACCGCGCATGACACGCGAGCCGAAGGCCGTCAGTTTGCAGAGCGGGTAGTCATTATCCTGCTCAATAGCGAGCAGACCTTCCCGCACCAGCGCATCCATGAGCGTGACGATGAATTCCCGTTTCTCCGAACGCAAAATGCCGTAGGTCGAAAGCTTGTCATGCCCAAACCGAAGCGTCTCGGCATTGCGGGAGCCGACAAGGCAGTCGATGACGCGCTGCTTGCCGAAAATCGCCTGCCAGTCGTCCTGCCCGTTCTTGCGGGAAAGACGGGCGACGGCGCTGAGAATTTTTTTGACGATGACGAGTTCTTCCGCGTCCGGGCGGCGGCGCGTTCCCGTCGAACGGGCACGGCAGACATCGCACTGCCCGCAGGGGACGGCGGCTTCGTGGTCGCCGAAGTATTTCAAAATGGCTTCCTGGCGGCAGCCGTTGCTGTAGGCGAGGGTGACAACGGCGTCGAGTTTTCTTTCGTCGCGGCGTTGCTTTTCCAAAAGCCCTTCCCAGGGAATTTTGAGTTGGCGTGCGGGGATGTCCGGCTGGAGCAGGCGGGTGCCGCGGATGCGCAATCCGGGAATATCAAAGCGCTCGATAACGCCGTAGCGGGCGAGCATGCCGACGGCGGTGGAGACGGCCATCGGGTTGATTTTTTCCCCGGAATTACGGAGGATTTCTTCGCAAAGCGCGTCCATCGAGATTCGGACTTCGTGGCCGTTGTCGGCGAGCTTGCGCAGCATTTCGTAAACGGCGCAGATGATGAGCCGGCCGGGATTGGCGCCTTCGATGAAAAAGTCCTGCACGCGTTTGTCCGAAAAATTGAAAAGCATTTCGCAGTAGCCGGGAGCTCCGTCACGTCCCGCGCGTCCGGCTTCCTGATAATAGGCTTCGACGCTTCCGGGCATTTCGTAGTGGACGACGAAGCGGATGTCGGCACGGTCAATGCCCATGCCGAAGGCGTTGGTGGCGACGGCAATGTCGCAGCCTTTGGACATGAATTTGTCCTGCGCGGCGGAGCGCTCGTCGTCGCTCATGCCGCCGTGATACATGATGAGATTGACGCCCTCGGCGCCCAAATCGTCGGCGACGCGTTCGACGCTTTTTCGTGTGGCGCAGTAAATGATGCCCGTACGGTGGGCGGCGATGATTTTGTGAATTTCCCGCAGCTTGTTGATGTGAAGCGTGGCGCGGCCTTCGTTGCCGCGGCGGGAGCTTACGCCGGTTTCGACGTGGCGGATGTTGAACGAAAGATTCGGGCGCGCAAAGCCGGCGATGAATTCTGCGGGCTGGTGCAGGCGGAGCGATTTTTGAATATCTTCGCGCACGTCGGGCGTTGCCGTCGCCGTAAACGCCGCGACGATCGGACGTTTTTTAAAAAGCCTCAGTGCGGCGTCGAGGCGAAGGTAGTCCGGGCGGAAATCGTGCCCCCATTGGGAAAGGCAGTGGGCTTCATCGACGGCGAAAAGCGAGACGTCGATTTCCGAAATCGTGCGGATAAAGCGTTCGGCGCGGAAGCGTTCCGGCGCGATGTAAACGAGCTTGAGCTCGCCGGAGCGCATGGCGTCGAAAACGGCGTTTTGTTCGCCGAGCGTTTGCATGCCGTTGAGGCTGGCTGCGGCGATTCCGCGGGCGCGCAGAGCATCGACCTGGTCTTTCATCAGGGCGATGAGCGGGGAAACCACGATGGTCAGGTGCGGCAACATGAGCGCGGGAAGCTGATAGCAGAGCGACTTTCCGCCGCCCGTCGGCATGATGACGAGCGTGTCCCGGCCTTGGAGAATGGCGGAGACAATGCGGTCCTGCGGGTCGCGAAAGCGGTCAAACCCGAAGTAACGTTGGAGTACAGTTTCCGGCAAATCCATAGAGCGGCAAAGATTAGCGGCGTTTTATTGCGCCTTAAAGAAAAATTGCTCGGCGGCTAAATATTCCGAAAGGAATAAAAGTCCGCTTCGGAATTGAGCCGGGAAGCGACGGAATACGTTTGTGCGCGCTTGCAATTCGACGTGAAAAGTTTTGGAATTCGTGTTCAATGAAATTCGATATCATCGTCATCGGAAGCGGAATTGCAGGCTTGAGCTTTGCAATCAAGGCGGCGGCAAACGGCCAACGTGTCGCGATTGTCACCAAGCGGGCTTCGTCGGAATCGAACACCAACCACGCGCAGGGCGGTATTGCCTGCGTTTACGACCAGGCGGACGATTTTGAAAATCATGTGCGCGATACGCTGATTGCCGGCGACGGCTTGTGCGACGAGGCGGCGACGCGTGCCATCGTGCGTGCGGCACCGGAGCGCATCCGCGAGCTGATCGAGGTCGGCGTAAAGTTTTCCCGCGGGGATGACGGCGGATACGATTTGACGCAGGAGGGCGGACACTCGTTCCGCCGCATTCTCCACGCGGACGATTTGACGGGCAAAGCCATCGAAGACGCCTTGCTCGCCGTCGCGGGAAAGCATTCCGGAATCGAAGTTTTTGAGTACCACATGGCGATCGACCTCATCACGGCGGCGCGCCTCCCCGGCTCGAAAATCGCGACGAATTCTCCGGAAAACCGCGTGCTCGGCGCCTACGTGCTCGAAACCGCAAGCGGAAAGGTGAAGACCTTCCGCGCGGATGTCGTCGTTTTGGCTTCCGGCGGAATCGGACAGGTTTATCAATATACGACGAATCCGGACATCGCGACCGGCGACGGGATTGCGATGGCGTACCGCGCGGGCGCTCTCGTACGGAACATGGAGTTCGTTCAGTTCCACCCGACGGCCCTCTACGCGCCGGACGGCTCCCGCGAGCTGATTTCGGAATCCGTGCGCGGGGAAGGGGCAATTTTGCGCGATATTTCCGGCCGCGCCTTCATGAAGGATTACGACGAACGCGGCGACTTGGCTCCGCGCGATATCGTCGCACGCGCGATTGACTCCGAGATGAAAAAATCCGGCGCGCCGCACGTCTGGCTCGACATTACGCATGAGCCGGCGGAATACCTGCGCGAACGTTTCCCGCACATTTACAAAACCTGCCTGGCGCACGGGCTCGATATGGCGAAAGATCGCATCCCGGTTGTTCCGGCGGCCCACTACCTCTGCGGCGGCGTGAAAACCAACATGCGTGCCGAAACGAATCTGCGCGGACTTTACGCCTGCGGCGAAACGGCGGGCACGGGTCTGCACGGGGCAAATCGCCTGGCATCCAATTCGCTTTTGGAAGCCGTGGTTCTCGCGCACAACGGCGCGCAGGCCGCCTGCGAGTACCTGCGGGAAGGCGAAAAGGGAGCCGCGATTGAAGTCCCCGAATGGCAGGACGGAAGCGTCTCGGACTCCGACGAACGCGTTATCCTTTCTCATAACTGGAACGAATTGCGGACCACGATGTGGGACTACGTCGGCATTGTCCGCACGACCAAGCGTCTCCATCGCGCCTTGCGCCGCGTCCAAATGCTCAAAAAAGAAATCAACGAGTATTATTGGGATTTCAAAGTCGAGGCACGCCTGCTCGAGCTGCGCAATCTGGTACAGGTCGCCGAAATCATCATCCTGTGCGCGTTGCAACGCCACGAATCCCGAGGCCTGCACTGCACGCGCGATTACCCGGACAAGTCCGGCGAAATCTACGATTCGACGGCCTGGCATCCGGATATTCGCCCCGGCGAACGCGCAGGAAACAAATTATAAGCTCCCGCATCCGGCGCCCGGATCTTGTCTGTGCTTTTAAAATTGTCCGCCGCGTAAATTTCGGCTACAAAATAATCCGAGCGGACAACTCCGCAGCCTATCATCCCTTTCAAAACCACCTAATATATGAACGCTTCCTTAATTGCCAAGCAGTTTGACGTCTCCGGACGTCTTGTCGCCGTTGAACCTTTCGGGTCCGGTAATATTAACGACACCTACCGTGTCACTTTCCGAACCACTTTTTCCGAGGAGCGCTTTATTCTCCAGCGCGTCCGCCGCAATGTTTTCCCGCATCCGGAATACATCATGGAAAATATGCGGAAAATCACGGACGTCTGCCACCGGAAGCTCGAGTACATCAACGAGTCGTCCGACCGCATTTGGCAGATGCCGAAGATCATTCCGACGCGTGACGGAAAGGATTTTTATATCGATGCCTCCGGCGATCTTTGGCGCGCCATCTCGAACATCGCTTCGGCCGTTTCCTATGAAAAAGTGCAGAGCCCCGACCATGCTTACGAAGCGGGAACCGTACTCGGCTGCTTCCAGAACCTCATCAGCGATATTCCCTGCGACGGTCTTAAATACGTCATCGAAAACTTCCATATCACGCCGAGCTATCTCGATCAGCTCGATGCCGCTCTGAAGACGCCGCTTGCTCAGGAATTGCTCGAGCACTCCCGCGAAGCCCGCAACTGCCTCGCCCTCATCGAAGAACGCCGCGAATTCTGCCACACCTTTGAAAACGCGAAGAAGTCCGGCGAACTCAAGTTGCGCCCGACGCACGGAGACCCGAAAGTCGCGAATATCCTCATCGATACGGCAACGGGGAAGGGTACCTGTATCGTCGATTTGGATACGATTCAGCCCGGACTCGTCCACGCCGACATCGGCGACGCCGTGCGCTCCGCCTGTAATCCCGCCGGTGAAGATGCCATCGACCTGCACTCCGTCTTCTTTGATACGGACCTCTTTTCGGCGTTCTACCGCGGCTATATGCGCCACGCGAAAAAGTTCTTCACGGACGCGGATTACAAGTACCTCTTCGACGCCGTGCGCATCCTGCCGCTCGAGCTCGGTCTGCGCTTCTTTGCCGACTATCTCGCGGGCGACGTTTACTTCAAGACGCGTTATAAAGAGCATAATCTGAAGCGCGCGCTTGTTCAGTTGCGCCTCATGGAAAGCATCGAATCCCGCGAATCGCAGATTCGAAAAGTCATCGGGTAAGCGATGTTCTTCTTCGCCGAAAGCGTGTCACAAAATCCACCCGCGAGTCATTTGCTTGCGGGTGTTTTTGCTCTCGCGTTTTTGGCAATTTTGTTTGTCAACAGCTGGCGCGGCTATTGGCGCGGCCCGATTCGCAGCGTTGCCCCGCTTATCGCGTTCGTTTTCGCGGGAGCGGTCGCTTGGCTTTTCGGCTCGGACTTGGGATTCGCCTTTCTCGGCGATTTCGGGATTCCGTGGATTTTGCGCGGACTCTTCGGGATCTTGCTGACGGGCATCCTCGTTTGGTTGCCGGTTTTCGGCTTGCTGTGGATGTGGGGGCGCAAGCAGATTTCCGAAAAAACGGGCGAGCCGGAGTCCCCGATTTTCGGCGCGCTCGTCGGTTGTTGGACCGGCTTTTTCTGGATTGGCGTCGGCGTCCTTTTGTTGACCTCCGTCGGGGCGCTCGGCGAATCTTTGAATAGCGGCTCCCGTAAAAAAACGGGCGGATTCTGGGCGCAGGCCTGCCGTTGCGCCGTTACCGTGCGGCACTCCGTCGCACTGGTTCCCGGATTCCGTTTTGCGGGTACGTGGAATCCCCTGCCGGAAAGCACGGTGAGAAAAATCGATAAACTCGTCGCCGTTTTGTCCGACACGTCCAAGGCCCGGAAATTTATTTTTACCGCGGAAGTCCAATCCGTCGTTTCGCTCCCCGCCGTTTATCCGGTCGTCTATTCTCCGAGAATTCAGACGATGGCGGCGGCGCGGGATATTGACGGGATTTTGGCGGATCCGGCAGTCAATCGCATGCTTGACGACGAAGATTTCCAGCGCGCCTTGGCGGAAATCGATTTCGAGCGCCTTCTCGACCAAATCCTCGCGCAATAAAAAGCGTTTACTTGCACTTGACCCAGCCGCGGCTCGGCGTCACCAGGTATTGCAGCGGAACATCCGTCGGCTCGGAGGGAATGGAATCGACGATTTGGCAATCGAATGCCAGACCGACCGTAATGGCGTCCGGCGGAAGCTGTTTTAAAAAGCGGTCGTAATAGCCTTTCCCGTAGCCGATACGGTTGCCGTGCCAGTCGAAGACGACGCCGGGAATGACGTGAAACGTCGGCCGGTCAAGAGGCACTTCTTCGCAGTGCGGGAGCGGTTCGAGGACTCCGAAGGTTCCCGGTGCGAGGTCTTCCGCCATATTGCGGACATGAAAAAGGCGCAGGTCTTTCCCGAAAACTTTGGGCAGGCAGGTGATTCTTCCGGATTCAATCGCACGGAGGATGCCGCCGTGATTGCTGACTTCGCTGCGCACGGAAATATAGCTCGAGATGCATTTCGCCTGTTGATACAGCGGGTGTGCGCGCAATTCGTTGCGGATGAGCGAAGAAAGTTGCAAGGCCTCGGGGCCGTTGATTTGGTCGCGAAGCGTAAGGTGCTGAAGTCTCAGCTTCTTCTTGGCGTTTTGAATTTCGGAAAGTCGCGAATCCTCGACAAAGTCGGGGTATTGGACTTCTCTCGGCTTGCGGGGAAAGCTCATCGTGGCTGCGACTCGGATGCTTTGGTAAACGCCGCCTGCAGTTTTTCCGTGAAAAACGCCGGAGGCTTGATGGCTTGCCCTTCGCGGTTCATAAACGCGTGCTGCGTATAGCCCGTCACCAACAACTCGTTCCCGCGGGAAATTTCGTAATCGATGCGGATGCGAACGCGCGGCATTTCTTTCATGACCGCATGGATGGAGATAAGATCGTCGTAACGCGCGGGGGAACGGTATTTCAGATTTGCCTCCAAAACCGGAAGCAGGAAGCCGCTCGTCTGCAATTCAACGTAGGGAAGACCGACTTCCTCCAGCAACTGCGTGCGCGCCACCTCGCACCAGGGCAAATAATTGGCGTGGTAAACGACCCCCATGGCGTCGGTTTCCGAAAAACGGACTCGAATCTGTGCAGTTGTCTGAAGCATGAATATTGATTTAATGGTGCCGAAGGCGGGGCTCGAACCCGCACGCCCGAAGGCAACGGATTTTAAGTCCGCAGCGTCTACCATTCCGCCACTTCGGCAACATTAGTGGTACAGCATGACAGTTTTGCGGAATTACTCAAACGGATTCGCAATTTTCGAATGATTTTTTTCTCCGGAATGTTTCAAAAACAATCATTTTGCCTGCCGAAGTGCGGTTGGCGCTTACAAGACAACACGGTTTTTAACAACGATTAGAAGCTCTCACGGAGCCACGGAGCGTCGCCGTTAGATAAAATATTCCGCTTTCAATTCCGCTTCTTGGAGGAGGTTTTACTTTTGTTTTGTTTTTTTATTGAAAGTGTTTGTGGAGTGTTTAATAGTCTGAGGGTTAAATTATGAAACTGCTTGGAAAAATTGAAAAAGTAAATGATTTGCGGACGATTTGGCCGCATGAAGCAAGAAATTTTTCGAAATGGCTTGCGCAAGAAGAGAACTTGAAGCAGCTGGGAGATGCTATCGGGGTTTCGATAGTTCTCGAGGAGTGTGAGTCTTCTGTTGGTGAGTTTAATGTCGATTTATATGCGACGGAAGAGGGAACGAACAGGAAGATTATCATTGAGAACCAGTTGGCGGATACGAATCACGATCATCTTGGAAAAATCATTACTTATGCTTCCGGGAAGGACGCGGAAGTTATTGTTTGGATTGTGAAGCGTGCTCGTGACGAGCATAAGCAAGCGATTGCATGGTTAAATCAGCATACGGACGAGAATATCGGTTTCTTCCTTGTCGAAATTGAGCTTTGGAAAATCGACGATTCCCGACCTGCCGTCCGATTTAACATCGTTGAGCGCCCCAATGATTGGGCGAAAACGATGAAGGCTTCAGAAGGTCTATCGGACATCAAAAAGCTTCAATTAGAGTTTTGGCAGGCGTTTACGGAGTATGCATTTGCAAAAGCAGATTTCGGAAAGATTTTTTCTCCAAGAAAAGCGGCCCCTCAGCACTGGTATAATTTGAGTGTCGGGAACTCGTCTTTTCACCTTGGTCTCACCGTCAACACGCAAAAACATCGAATCGGTGCGGAGATTTACATTCCGGACGATAAGGGGATTTACTCGAAATTTTTAGAACGTAAGGCTGAAATTGAAAGTGCGCTTGGACGTAAATTGGATTGGATTGAGGCCGAAAAAGCTTGCCGGATTTTGGTGACTCGCAGTGGCGATATTTGCAATGAGAATGAAAATTGGCAGACCTTTTTCGATTGGTTGTGTGATCGGTCGGTCAAACTTCGTGACATTGCTTTGCGCTACGGAAAATAATCCCTGTTCTTGCTTAGACGATGGATGCTTAATGCTCCTGTTCGGGAGTAAAGGCTACCGCTTAGTCCATCCGTAGTTCCCGCTTACAGAAACCGGGCGGTGGGGGTGGAGGCGCGGGAGCGGAGTTCCTCCGGTGTGCCGGAGAAGATGAGGTGTCCTCCATCGTTGCCGCCGCAGGGGCCGAGCTCGATGAGCCGGTCGGCGCAGCGCACGACGTCGCTGTTGTGCTCGATAACGATGAGCGTGTGGCCGGCGTCGCGCAGCTTGAAGAGCAGGTTTAGCAGGAGGCGGATGTCGTCCCAGTGCAAGCCCGTCGTCGGTTCGTCGAGCAGGTAGAGTGTGCGCTCTTTTTTGCGCTTGGAAAGTTCGAGGGCGAGTTTGAGACGTTGGGCTTCCCCGCCGGAAAGTGTCGGCGCGGCTTGTCCGAGTTTCAAATAGCCGAGCCCGACTTCGTCGAGCGTGGTCAACAAATTGTGAATGCCCGGTTGCGCACGGAAAAACGTACAGGCGTCGGCGACCGTCATGTCGAGCACTTCGGCGATGTTTACGCCTTTGAAAAGCACTTCGAGCGTTTCGCGGTTGTAGCGTGCGCCGCGGCAGCTCGGGCACTCGACCCAGGTCTCGCCGAGAAATTGCATGTCGAGCGCAATCTGGCCTTCGCCCTGGCATTTTTCGCAACGTCCGCCGCGTTTGTTAAAGGAAAACCGTCCTGCGTCGTAGCCGCGCATTTTAGCGAGCGGGGTGGCGGCGTAAAGTTTTCTCAACAAATCGAAAATGCCCGTAAACGTCGCCGGATTCGAGCGCGGAGAGCGCCCGATAGGGGTTTGGTCGATACGGACGAAACCTTCGAAATTTTCCAGTCCGTCGATACCTGCGTGCTTGCCGGGAATGCATTTGGCGCGGTTGATTTTGCGGGCGGCGGCGTCCCCGAGGATGCTGTTGACGAGCGTGGATTTGCCCGATCCGGAAACACCGCAAACGACGGTCAGCGCACCGATCGGGAATGCAACGTCGAGGTTTTTCAAATTGTGTTCGGCGGCCCCGCGTACGGTGAAAAATTGTTTGGGCTCAATGCGCGGGAACGCTGCCGCAACTTCACGGGAACGATCTTCCGACGTTGCCTGAAGAAATTTCGCCGTGCGTGAATTTCCGTCCGCAAGGCATTCCGAAAGCGTGCCGGAAAATACGAGTTCGCCGCCTTGCGTTCCCGCTCCGGGACCGATTTCGACGACGTGATCTGCGGCAAGAATCGTGTCGCGGTCGTGTTCGACGACGAGCACGCTGTTCCCGCGATCACGCAAATCCTTCATCTGCGCGATGAGGCGTGCGTGGTCGGCGGGGTGTAGTCCGATACTCGGCTCGTCCAAAATGTAGGTGACGCCGACGAGCCCCAAGCCGAGTTGCGCGGCGAGACGCACACGCTGGATTTCCCCGCCGGAGAGTGTTGCGTAGGCGCGGTTCAGCGTCAGGTAGGAAAGTCCGGTTGTTTCCAAAAACTGCAGCCGTTTTTCCAGTCCGGCTCGTGCGTCTTCCACGGGTTCAATCGCGGGGAGGCTTTTCAGGCTTTTGACAAAATGGAGCGCGGCGGGAACGTTCATCGCGAAGAAATCGCCGACGGATTGTCCGCCGAGCTTTACGGCGAGGGCGCGCGGGTTCAGGTGCAGTCCGCCGCAGGCGTTGCAGGGCGAGGTTTTTTGAAAGGCGAGCAGACGCGTGCGCAGAAGCAGGCTCGATGTTGTTTTTGCCGTCTTTTCCAAATCGGCGAGTACGCCTTCGAAGGGGCGCGGCGCGGGCTTGCGGCGTCCGTCTTTCAAAAGAAATTCGCGTTCGCCGCCCCCGTGAAGGATCAGATCCCGCGTTTCCGCATCGAGGTCTTCCCACGGTTCTTTCAGCGAAAACGGTGCTTGTTCGGCGAGCTGACGCAACCACGCGTTGCGCTGCGTAATCATCTTTTTCGAGCCGTAGCGCCAAGGCTTGACGGCTCCGTCTTTGAGCGATTTTTTCGGGTCGGGAACGACGAGTTCCGGCAGAAATTTCGGGCATTCGCCGAGTCCGCCGCAGTGCGGGCAAGCGCCGTCGGGATGGCTTTCGGAAAAATTTTTCGGCGTGAGCGCGTCGTAGGTTTTTCCGCAGAGCTTGCAGGAAAAATCAAGGCGCAGGGGAATTTCGCGGCTTTCGCCGAGGACGACGGCAAAGGCGCGGTTTTTGCCTTCACGGAAAGCGAGTTCGAGCGAGTCGGCGAGGCGGGAACGCGCGTCGGCGGAGACGACAAGGCGATCGACGATGATGTCGAGCGCGAGAACGGACTTTTTTTCAAATTTGGGAAGCGTGTCGTCGATGTCGAAAATTTCGCCGTCGATGCGGATGCGCTGGAATCCGCGCCGACGGAGATTTTCGATTTCGTCGGTGAGCCGGGCGCGTTTGATTTGCGCGTAGGGCGCACCGAGAATGAGCTTGGAGCCTGCGGGGAGCTCGCAGAGCTGGTCGAGGCAATCGTCGAGGGCGCGCCGCGTGATTTCGCCGCCGTCGTCCGGGCAAAATTGCGTTCCCGCGACGGACCAGAGCAGGCGGGCATAGTCGGCGATTTCCGTCGCGGTGGCAACGGTTGATCGCGGATTGTTGTTCGCGGAGCTGCGTTGCTCGATAGCGATGACAGGCGAAAGTCCGTGGATGAAATCGACGTCCGGGCGCGGAATTTGTTCGAGATGGGCGCGCATTTTCGCCGAAAGGCTTTCGAGGTATTGGCGCGCGCCCTCGGCGTAAATGGTGTCAAACGCGAGCGAAGACTTCCCGGAACCGGAAACCCCGGTAAACACCACGAGCTTGTTGCGCGGAATCCGAAGTTCGAGGTTCTTCAGATTGTGTTCCCGCGCACCCTTGAGGTGGATGCTCTCGGAAGCTGCTTCGCTCACGCCGGCTTAGCGTTGACGGTTAATGGCGTCAATCAGCGCCTGGTTGCGCTCCTGCGCTTTCTGGTCGGCAACAACCAAAATCGCATGAATCATGCCCGGCACCCAACCGAAGAGGCACAGCAGAAGGTTGAGCAGAAATTGAACCGGTTTTCCGCAGAGCAGGACAGCCAGCGGCGGGATTAAAATCGCGATTAGATACATCATAGTGCCTCTAATTATCGCCGCTTGCGGAAACGCCGCAAATAGAAATTTTCCGATAAGTCCGGAGGAGGAAGACGGCGAATATCGCTTTCCGGAATTGCTTCCGTCGGCTCGGAGGGGTAAACTCCCGCTTTAATTTCTTTAACCCGCTTCGTTTTTGCGTTAGTCTTCTTCCTAAACTCATTTCGAATTTTCTATAAAGCTATGGCACTCACATCTTTTTGCAGCCAACTCATCGCAGACACCGGAATCAGCACCGGAGACGAAGGCAAGGGACGCCTCATTCCCGAAGTCATCCGCGAGCTTCAGGCCGAAACCGGCAAGCGCGGCATCGTTTCCGTCGTCATGAAAGTCAACGGCGGCGCAAATTCCGGCCATACCGTCGGCGGGCTCAAGCTCAACCTGCTTCCCGCAGGCGTGATCGAAAAAGATGTCGCCGTGCTCGCCATCGGTGCCGGCGTGGTTGCCGATCCGCGCAAATTCCACTGGGAAGCGCGTCCGCTCGAAAAGATGGACATCCCGATTTACTCGCGCTTGCGCATCGACGAGCGCACCATGCTCAGCGACGTCTCCCACCGCATGCTCGACCTCGCGTTTGAAGATTACCGCGTGAACGTCCTCAAGCACCTGCCGCGCGGCTCCACGGGACGCGGCATCACGCCCGCCTACTGCGACGAAGTCGGCCAATGGCAAATCACCTACGCGGATTACCTCGGACCGAAGGAAGTTTTTGAAGAAAAAATGAACGCACGCATGGACCGCGCCGAGCGCACCATCGAGCACGTTTGCCGCGTTGCACCGGAACTCTGGAGCGAATTCTTCAAAAAGCTCACCGCCGCCGAAGTGCGCGGGAACGCCCCCGCCATCAACGACGGCGTCTTTACCGAAGCCGATTTTGACTTTACCCAATTCGACTCGGGAACGCCCTTCAAGTTTAACCGCGAAAAGGTCATCGAAGTTTACTGGAACGCCGGGCAGGAACTCGTTCCCGCGATCTGCGACGTGCGCGATCTTGTACTCGATACCATGAAACGCGGCGAATACATCATCGGCGAATTCGGTCAGGCCTACTGGCTCGACAAGCGCCACGGCTTCCCGCCGAACGTTACCGCTTCGCACACCTTTACGCCGGAATTTTTCCAATCCGCCGGCATTCCCGCCCAGCCCGTCCACACGATGGGTTGCTGCAAGGCTTACGATACCAAGGTCGGCACGCACGTCTTCCTCACGGAAATGGACGACGCACACCCGCTTTGCAAGCGCTTGAAGAAGCTTGAATTCGGCGTCGTCTCCGGCCGCCAGCGCATGGTCGGCTGGTGCGACTGCGTGGAAAAGGCAGACGCGCTCCGCTACGGCGGCTACCAGGATTTGGTCATCAACAAGCTCGACGCGCTTTCTCCCGCCGACGAATGGCAGGGCGGCGACTTGCTCGTGTGTGTCGCCTACAAGGGACCGGACGGAAAAATCTACAAACACGTGCCGCGCAACGATGCGCTGCGCCAGACCCTCGTTCCCGTGTACGAAACGCTTCCGGGCTGGACGGAAGACATCTCCGGCGTGCGCTCGTTTAACGATCTTCCCGCCAACGCCAAGCGCTACATCGCGTTCGTGATGAAGACCATCGTCGAACTCGCCGACGCTCCCGCGTTCCCGAACCTCCGCTACATCGGCGTCGGTCCGCTCCCCTCCCAAATCATCAAAGACGTCCCCCCCACCGAAGAATTGATCAAGCTGGGGTAGAGGGACGTTTTTCTCATCTCATTTAAGCTAAAGAACGCGAGAAGATGCAGTTTGTCTTGAAAAGTATTAAACTCTTTTTTCTCGCGTTTGTTTTGTGTTTTGCGGCCTGCACGACGGGCAAGTTCGTCGTCTCAGATTCGGCTAATTTATCAAAATATCAGTATGCTTCAATTGCTGATGTGATGAATTACAGCGGGTCTGCGGCACTGATGGATGTTGAAGTGAAAGTCTATGATGCGTTGGCAAAGACGCGTTTGAAAATGGTTGGGGATCGGGTCATCGGAGATTTGACTCCGGATCAAAAAGAGAAGTTATTGCTTGTGCGCTTTGCTGCTACGCAAGGGCGGGAAAAATCCGTCGTTAGTGTAAACTTTGTCGATTATATGACGGGAAAGCCGATTGCTTCCTGCCAAGGAGCTTGGGCATTTGGCGTGGATTGTGACCACGACATGGAAGGTGCAATCGAGCGTGTTGCTGAAGAAGTAAAAAAGCTTTTTGGCGTGCCGTTGTAAGTTTTCATGAAAATGGTTAAAGCAGGGGTGTTCTAGAGCTCAATTTTCCAGATACTTGTGGCGCAGTTTCCTATCTGCTTCTGGCGCCTGCTAATCGAAGAGCTATTCCACTCATTATATTCGTTAGGGATTGCTTGGGTCGTTTTAAAGGTAGATTGGCTGTAGATGGCTACCTTTTCACTGTATGCTTTGTTTTCGATATCCCTGTTGTAATTTTTTTCGAGTAGACATAAATTCCCTAGTCTGTAGACCAAAGCGTCGTAGTCGTAGTTATTTTCTCCCCACTCTACTCCTGGATTTTGAGGGAGTATATGTTCTACGGTACAATCCTCACTTGCTATCTGAATTTCTCTTCTGCCTCCTTTGAAGCGTTCGTATTTCGCAAGGATGTATTTTACAATTCGGTTGCTTCTTGTGTTATTGTGGAATGACTTATAGTTGAACGCTTCCAAGAATTCGTTGTCTTCTATGTATACGGTTTTGAGAACGTTGACCGAAAAGCGGGCTCCAGAAGAAATCGAAACAGCAATACTGTTGTATACCCGCTCTATATCATTAGGGTTTTTCCCGCAAATTACGCTGTACCGAAATCCAATAATTACGATGTAATTCAAAATTTTTGCGAATTCCTCAATGGTACCATTTTTATATGCAGCCATTAGTAATGAATATGGCTGTTTCATGCTAAAAATATTTAAAAGATCTATGTTTTGGCTTATGTCTGAGTGACCATTCCATAATTCATCGTTCGCGTTACGCAGGGCCATGTATACGTCACTGTAGCTTTGCATATCGTTAATTAATGCAAATACATCTCTATCTGTTTTTATGGCTTGGCGTATAGTTTTGAATAACTCATTGGCGCGCACTGTTCTGTTTTTTGCGTTCCAATAATATCTGATAAAATCAGGGAGTTTTTCCGCTTGGATGTTTTTTGTTAGGTTAGACCACTTTTCTTCGAGAATAGCGATCCGATTTGGATAGGATGAGGAGTTGTCTACTAAGGAAAAAAGATAATTTTTTAACAGGTCTGCAGAGGATAATTGTACCCCACGAGCATTTAATGTTTCAAATACTTTGAATGCATTCATTTCATCGCTCACCTTAATGATTGTAAAATACAAGTTGTCGACGAGATAGGTGATGAACTCAGCGTACTCCTTCCCTGTTCTAAATTTTCCATTTAACTGCTTTTCGTACCACTCAAAACATTTTCTCATTAGCTTTTCGGTGTACGAAGTGTTACGCAGCCTTAGTTCTCCAAGTTTTACAATGTAAGATCTGTAGTAATTGTTGTTGTTTCTATTTAATATAAGAACATTGTCGTACTCTAAGCTTACAGGGTCTATGCTGCCAATGTACGTGTTTTTTAGTGTTTCTAAGCGGCGTTTATTGTCGTCAACTTCCAAGCCATCGTCTATCAGCTTTTGAATTGCTTTGATCGCTGCAAGTATAATTATCGTGATTGTGGTGAAGCGTTGTTGGCCATCTATGATTATGCAGTCTTTATTTTTTGTTGTCTGCAAGACTAGATAGCCCATGTAATGCTCGCTCTTGGCGTCGTGCATATTATTGATGTCTTGCCAGAGATCATCCCATTGCTCATTTTCCCATGAGTAGTCACGCTGAAATTTGGGTATAATATATCTGCCTCCGCTTCTTACTAAAGAACCAAAGTGGTTAGTTGTTGAATCTTGTATGCCTACCATGTCTTTCGGGGGATTACTTTCTGGAAGATGATACCTGTATACTATCATGGTTTGTTGTATTGCTTCTACTCAAAAACTTGGATGCGAGAAAGGCATGATAGCATTTAGGTTTTTTGTGTTCTGCTACAATTCAGAGATGCCGACGGAGCGTAGATATTCGTAGGTGGGATTATAGAATTCTGGGCGGCGTGTTGCGTCTTCCGGATCTCCGGCGGGAATACAGATAACCATACCTTGGCGGGCTCGTGTCAGGAGAACACGATAAGCGTTCTTTTGGTAGGCACGGCGATCAGGCTTGTTAATCCTGTTCCATTTGCATCCACCATTAAATTGGAAATGCTCCCAGTTCTGAGAGGGCATGCAGCGCATGTCTGCATCCCAAACAACACAGGCCCAATCGACTTCTAGACCTTGAACGTCGAATTCGCTAACGGCATCTTCAAGGAAGTTTGATGAGCGAACATCCGTCTCTTCATTTAAAAACCAGCAAACGACATCTGGTTTGCAGCGAATATCGATTGCGAGGGGTTTTAGGCGATCTGCTTTTGACGAGACAAGCATACCATAGCGTTCAGTCCCGCGGGCGTGTTCTCGCAACCATTTTTTGGCTTTTGCAAGATCTCTTGTTAGTACGATTGGGTAGTTTGCTTTTAGCTTTTCGTAAAGCTCTCGCGCTTTCTCTTTTTCGAAATCAAGGAGCGCATGAACAAAATTGGAGAGGTTTTCGGCTCGGAACGAGCGCATTGATACGGCAAGGTGAAGTGCATCTAGAGTCGTAACGCCCTGGCGGTTTCCTAAAAGGGATAGGGCTTCTCCAGAGGCATATTCTTTTTCTTCTAAATGTTTGGAAATATAAACCTCCCAGGTTGGGAAGTGTTTATTCAGCGCGAAAATCCATTCTGCTATTCCGGCTTCGCCTGTGTTGATTTCTTGCCCTCCGCCGACGAGGCAAACGATGACAGCCCAGTCTTTATGGCGGTCAAGGCATGATATTAAGAAGGCCGGTTCAGAGCAGGGGAAATTGGGAACTCCTTTTTTGCGAGACATGAAATTCGCCAGGGCCTCTTGGGTCCAGGCGCGTTGCGCTTCGTCGAAAATGGCAACGTGATCTACGGGGACGAAGTTTTTGTCTCGGTTTTGCTCATTTTGAAAATAGGCTTCGTCGGCAAGAATTTCTCCATTTTGAATTTTGGTACCTAGCAAATAGGCGGAGCGATAGTGGTGAACGAGCTGTATAAAAGCTTTTACCTCGGATATTGCTTCTTTCTTTGTTTGAGCTTTTCGTGGATTGGAATTTCCTGCAAGGCGTTCAGAGTCAACACGGGCCTTTTCTCGACAGACTTTGTCTCGTGCAAGGGCCTCGGTCAGGACATCCACAAGAGGGCCATTTCCGGACAGATAAACTGCAGGTTGTTTTTTGGCAAATTGCTGAGTGGCAATATTGAGACCGACGAGCGTTTTTCCGGCTCCGGGAACTCCTGTAACAAAGCAAATGGCTTTTTTGTTGTTTGCTTCGCAATCCTGGATGATCTCGGAGATTGCGGAACATGTTTCTGTTAAGTTTTTGGCAGAGCCTTCACTGCGGGAGATTTCTGCAACCGAATGTGAATTGTAAAGGGCGCTTGCAGCTTCGATGATCGTTGGAGTAGGAGCGTAAGAGCTCGTCGCCCACGCTAACGTATCGTAATCTTTGACCTTTTCCGCAACGTTTAATGCGCTTGCTATTACCGCCCCCAGGCTTTCTTCGGAGCAGCAAACAGGATAGAAAACCTTGTCGTCGTAGGGAATGAAGTTTGCCACATCTGCGGTTCGAACGGCATTGGTGGAGACTAGAATAGGGATAATTGAGAGTGCATGGCTTTCTCTGTGGAAGTTTTTTAAGTCTAAGGCGTAATCCCAAGTTTGAGCGAGGTCGACTTTCGTGAATTCGTGTTCCCCGACCTTAAATTCTAGAATGAAAATCACGCCGTGGATCAACAAAACAACATCAATACGTCGTCCCATGCGGGGGATGCTGTATTCGAAAAATACGTGCCCACGCCCGTCATAAGTCGGAAGAATGGTTTTGAGTAATTCGATTTCTTTTTCCCAAGCGTAGCGCTGCTCGATGGTGAGATTAAATGTGTTGTGGTGGCTTAATTCACCAAGAATAGTGCTTGAGCGTTTGGATAGAAAATCGGAGATCGAATCTGAATAGAAATAGGGTAGTGGCATTTTGTGGCAGGCGTTGAATAAAGGCGAAGATAACGTCTCTGCAGAAATTTCCAATAGTCTATTTTTAGGGAGTAGAATTGGTTGCATTTTCATTTCGCAAAAATATGGATTTTTATGCACAATGCAGAAAACGTTGACTCTCTCGCCATGTCTAAGTTGTCGGAAAATCGTTTTTTAATGTCTGAGTGGGACCATGATAAAAATGGGGCGATTGGTCTTGTCCCCGAAAAATTAACACAAAAGAGCAACAAAAAGGCATGGTGGAAGTGTAGTCTCGGACATTCTTGGGAAATGGAAATATATCGGAGGACGGATGGTAGAAATTGTCCTTATTGTAGGAATAAGCGCGTATTGGTTGGCTATAACGATTTGAAAACTCTTTTCCCGCGAATAGCAGAAGAATGGCATTCAGAGAAGAACGCAGAAATTAATATATTAGATTTTGTTATAGGAAGCGCACAAGAGGTTTGGTGGAAATGTTCATCGTGCTCCCATGAATGGCGAGCGAGGATAAGGTCTCGTACAAAGAGGGGAAGCGGCTGCCCTAAGTGTGCCAATGGTAAAAGGGGGGATACCCGAAGAGAGACGAACCTAAAGAATGGAACGGCATTGAGTGATCCGAAACTACTTAGAGAGTGGGATTACGAAAAGAATGCTAACGGACCTGATAAATATTTAGCAGGGAGCGGGGATTCTGTTTATTGGGTATGTTCCGTGTGTAAACATCGGTGGAAGGCAAAAATTGCGAATAGGGCGATTCTTGGAAGGAATTGCCCTTGCTGTGCGAACAAGGTGGTTGTTATGGGGAAAAATGATTTGGCAACAACACATCCTAACTTGGCCAAAGAATGGCATCCGACCAAAAACGGGAATTTAACTCCTTTGCAAGTGGTTGCGGGAAGTGCCAGGAAGATTTGGTGGCGTTGCCCTGTTGGACATGAATATTATGCAAGTTTGTTACATCGAGCTCATGGAACGAACTGCCCAGTTTGTAATTCCGGACGACAAACGTCGTTTGCAGAGCAAGCTGTTTTTTACTACATCAAACAAGTTTTCCCTGATGCAAAAAATCGTGTTCTCGGGCTTATCGGTCGGAGGATGGAGCTAGATATTTATATTCCATCGCTAAAGACTGCTATAGAATATGATGGAGAGTTTTGGCATAAAGGCGAAGATCTCGAGAGAGAAAGGTTTAAGTACCAGGAGTGTCAACGCCACGGGATAAAATTACATAGGATAAGGGAAGGAGGACTGTCCAATGTTCCTGATATTGCAGATTATGAATGGCATAAGGCAAATTTGGGCGATAAATCTGAATTATCTATGATGATACGGCATTTGCTAGATAGGCTTGATCCCCGCTCTAATTTTTGGACGAGAAAGAGAGTATGTTTTCATTCCCCTGTCGATGTGGATGTAAAGAGAGATGAATTTGAAATTCGCCAATATATGCAGAATTTGAAAGGAGAAAGCCTTGCGGATTTGTATCCTATATTGTCAGAGGAATGGAATTATGAAAAAAACGGGACTCTAACACCCAAAATGTTTAAGTCGGGTTCAACTCAAAAAGTTTGGTGGCGTTGCCGCGAATGTGGGTATGAATGGGAAGCGGGGATTTATCATCGGGCTAAGGGGAAAACAGGGTGCCCTATATGCTATTGAAAAAGAAATTGCTCAGAGAATCATCCCGAGGCGAAGAAAATTTTTCAGTATTCAAAGGATTGGGTACTCGTGCGGGAATGGACAAGTATTGCAGAGGCTTCTCGTGTGTTGCAGATAAATGGCTCAAACATCTCGATGTGCGCAAAGCATATGCGCTCGTTGGCAGGTGGTTTTCGTTGGGAATATCACGAGATAAAAAATGTAATTCACCAGCTAAATTTATTTGATTTGTCGTGATCGTTATAGGCGTGAGTTGCCTGGGAAAGATTCTTTGGCTTCATTAAAGGGCTCCGGGGGGAATTTCGCTTTACGCTTGCGTCCCCGGATTGAGAGTGATGTTCTCCCGCCGTCTTCAAAAACGAGGACAATTCGAAAAGGAAAAATCAAATGATTCATTATAATGGATTGGACGCAAGAGCGGCGTGGGAACTCCATCGACGGGCTGTGCTCACAAATTTGCAAAATAGGATTCGGGAAGTTGAGCGTATCAAGAATCGGGGGCGTGAAATACTTGATCTTTGTCCTTGGGATGCAGAGGAACGAGAAGATGCTAAGCAAAAATTTTCTATAGCGCTAGACGTGCGGAAACAGGCCCTTATTCAGTGTATTGGGGAGATCCGGTGATTGCTTTGTCGTTCCTGAATTTCGCGCAGAAAGATTTTTACGTAGACAATATTGCGTCAGCGTGGCGCTAAACCTCCAAAATTTTCATGAGCAAACATTTTAACGAAAACGAATGGGCGAAAAGGTTTCGCGAGGCTAAAGACCTTGTAGAATGCCAAAAACTAATAAACGAACTTCAGGAGGCATTGTCGGATGAGAAGCTCCGCTGGAACCTCTTATATGCTTTTCTACATCATTTTGTAGAATTGGAGAGCAAACCATTTGAACGGCAGGTCTATGAGTATTGCTTAGCTGTATTTAAGATGTTTGAGCCGGGTTTGTCTGCAGTACGCGAGCGGGAGCTGAATGATGAGCTTGAGAAGCGTATGTGTGTCGTGTCAGCTCTCTACACCTTGGAGTTTGATAGGTTGAGCGGTTCTGAAAAGGAGCTTTTGGAACAGGTTAAAGACGGTAAAATTTCTGAAGATGATTTGCTCAAGTACTCTTCAAAGTTAAAAAGTTCCCGTGCGTGGGCGGTTTTAAATTTCTTCCTTTATTCCGCATTGTATGCTCAAAAATACGGTAAAATTCCGGGTGGGGGCCTAGCTATTCCTGTTGGAGTTGCGG
Organism: Candidatus Spyradenecus sp.; assembly: GCA_045651325.1. Taxonomy (GTDB): domain Bacteria; phylum Verrucomicrobiota; class Verrucomicrobiia; order Opitutales; family UBA953; genus Spyradosoma. The sequence continues at coordinate 3,905 of JAZRSB010000047.1, read as the reverse complement.
TTGGTGCTTTAGGACGACTTTGCCGGTGTTGCTTACAGGGACGTTAGTCGGGAGGATTTCTAGCGAATCTATCGACGCTTCCCCTAATTGGCGGAAGCATGGCCGAATGGCGAAAGCCATTCGTGGATATTCGTGCTTCCTTTTTCTCCCGGAGGCCCTATAAAAATCTCGCGGTGAGAGGGGGTTTGAGGAAGGGGAGGCACAATAGACTTCTTCTGCTGGCGGTAGCTTAATCAATCATCAGGGTGTAGCTGACGCGTTTTGAAAATTCAAAGTATAGACTCTCAACATCGTCGTTGTTTGCCGACTCAAAATTTTTTTCGCATTCACCTGCGTAATCTCTGACGGTGTAAAACAGCGACCGATTGTGGTTAAGCAAGTAACTCATGATACGAGAAAGCTCGTTGAGAAGAAATTTAGCGTGCTGCAGGCAGAGATCGTAGGCGGGTGTCAGCTCTCCGCGAGCGCAGATGAAATAGTTGCTATCATCTATGCTCTTTTTAAAGCTGTCGATCATCATAAAGATGCGTTCCCGAGCTTCGTCGGTTCTTTTTTGTCTGACGGAGGCAATGACCAGTTCGCGTTCTCTTAAGTGAGGAAAGATTTTGGCAAAGGCATTAATTTGTTTCCTAAGTTCTTTTTCCGGCGTTTTCGCTGAGAGCTTTTTCCATTGGGCGAAATCGTTTTTGTCGGCATTAAGGAGCGCGAGTGCAACGAGGTGTTTGCAAAATTTGCCGGATTGTCCGACCGGACAAGAACAGGAATAGGAGATATTTCCCTCCCGATTGCGTGAGATGTTGGTGGTATAGTCATCTCGGCCGGACACAATGGCGGAAAGTTGGGTTCGAGTGCGTTTTATCAACCTGACTTTACTCAGGTAGCATTCTCCTCGTTTGAAAAATCGTTCCTCCGTAAGTGCTTTAATTTCGCGTCGTGTTAGCATCTGTTGCCTTTCCCGTTTAGATTGCTAATCAAAATTCGGTCTTCTTCAATCCTAAATTGATTATGGTTGTTAAAAAATATGGCAGCTCGCGGGAGGGTTAATCGAGAGTGCAATCTGCGGCTGAAAATTGCAGAAAATTTCAATTCGCTTTAGAGCAGATAATTTTAGAGTCTCTCGCGGATATACAGAGATATGGGGATTTGCCGGAGTGCAAAACAAAGTGCTTCCAATGCTGATTCATCCGCAGGATTGGTGTTGGAATGAAAAACAAAAAACGTCGATTGACGCTCCGTGGCTCCGTGAGAGATAAATCGGAATTCTCACGGAGGCGAGGAGACACGGGGCGTAAAAGGAGCTTCAAACGACATGCTTCCGATTTATTCGTGGTTCCTTTTTCGGGTGTATGAGGGGTCGGGTGGAATTTTTTGTTGTGTCCTATTCATTTGGTAGTCTTTACTTGTGGGTATGACAAAATACCTTATCGCTTTGATTGCTTTTCCTGCGGTGCTTGCCCCGTTGGTGCAGGCCGAAGGCGGGTCTGCGTGGGTGTCCGGGGTTTCCTCGGCTTCCGGTTGGATTGACGTGAACAAGGCGCATGTGCCGTATTCCTGGGAGGACGCGTGGGAGGTCGGTAACGGCAATACTAATTCCCGAACGGATGCGAGTATGTGCTGGGCGGCGCAAGCGTCGAACATGCTTCAATACTGGCAAAATGCCTATACGGCGTCGGGAAATGTGCTTCCCGAGGGAACGCCGGACGGCTTGGTCGTCGGTCGCGAGAATAAGGCGCGGCGGCAGTATCAGATTTTCGAATATTTTGTCGGGAATTGGACGGATCGTGGCGGAGACGGCGAATACGGGATTTCGTGGTATCTTAGCGGCGGTTTTGCCGGAAAATACCCCACGGGCTACGGGTGGTCCGAGTGTTTCGGCGGGATGGAAAAGGGCGGCTTTTTTACGGAGATTTATCCGACACCCGGAGCCCTGATCGGCGGCGACTACAAGTCCTACGATTTTACGCATAAAAACGATACGTCGGGCTTTAGCGATTTGCTCAGTTTTTCGTCGTTGCTGATTACGTGCCTGAGAGACGATCAGGCGGTTGCCGGCCTGAATATTTACATTCCGCAGGCGACGGGAAATTCCCTGAAGCATGCCGTAACGCTGTGGGGTTGTGATTACGATGCGGCAGGCCTTGTTTCCAAGGTCTATCTTACCGATTCCGACGACGGGGAGGTTGCATTGAAAGCGTTTGCGCTCTCCGAGGATGCGGACGGAGTCTATCTCACGGATTATACCGACGCGGGACTAACGCGCATCCAGGATCTTTCGATGCTTTCGGTGTCCCGTTTCATGCCGATTCCGGAGCCTTCGGCTTTCGGCTTGCTCGCGGGAATTTTCGTCCTCGGTGTTGCGGGCTTCCGCCGCCGGAAATAGAACTCGGAATTTATCCGTAAAAATCGTTCCCGAGTCCTTTGGGGGTACGGGAACGATTTTTTTGAATTCGCCGGAAAAGGTTTTTGCGTTCGGGTGCGTTTTCCCGAAGAATGGGGCGATGATGGAACCGCATGACTCTCCGGCAACAAATTTTGCTGATACGAAACCTCACTACGCATTGCTCGACGGTTTGCGCGGGATTGCGGCGCTGTTGGTGCTCGTGTATCACATTTTCGAGGGGTACGCGTTTGCGGAGAGTGTCAACGGCACGGGAAGCGGTTTAATTACGACTCTCAATCACGGTCATATCGCGGTGGACTTTTTCTTTATCCTATCCGGCTTTGTGGTCAGCTACGCCTACGACGACCGCTGGGGGAAAATGAGCCTCGGAGCGTTTTTTAAGCGTCGTCTGATTCGCCTGCATCCGATGCTCATTATGGGCGCGGCGCTCGGCGTGGCGGCGTTTGCGTTTGTCGGCTTTGAAAAATGGGACGCGACGTTTGCGTCTCCGCTGTGGGTGGCGGGAGCGTTTCTGCTGACGATTTTCATGATCCCTGCCGTTCCGGGGGTTCCGTATGAAGTGCGCGGGAACGGAGAGATGTTCCCGTTGAACGGTCCGAGCTGGTCGCTGTTTTTTGAGTATGTCGGCAATGTCCTGTACGCGCTTTTTATTCGTCGTTTTTCGACAAAATGCCTCGCGGCGCTGGCGGTAATTCTGGGCTTAATCCACGCATGGTTTTTCGTCGGAGATGTTTCCGGCTACGGCTGTGTCGGTGTCGGCTGGACGATTGATAAGGTGAATTTCTGGGGCGGATTGGTGCGTATGCTTTTCCCATTTACGGTGGGGATGCTTTTGGCTCGGACGTTTAAGCCCCGGGAAATTCGCGGCGCGTTTTGGATTTGCAGCGCTCTACTCGTTGCCTTTTTTGCCGTGCCGTACATCGCTCCCGTGAGCGCGGCGTACAGCTTGAATGCGCTCTATGAGGTGGCTTGTATCGCCGTGGTCTTCCCGCTGATTGTGTGGTTGGGGGCTTGCGGGAAGAGTGCGGGATTTACAGGCAGGATCAACCGTTTTCTCGGGGAGCTTTCGTACCCGCTCTACATCGTGCATTATCCGCTGATGTATGTCTTTTACAAATGGCTCATCGACAGGAAGCTCTACACGTGGAGCGACACTTGGCAGGAGGCCTTACTCGTTATGGGCGGGAGCCTCGTGCTCGCGTATCTCTGCCTGCGCTTTTATGATGTTCCCGTGCGGCGCCGGCTAAGTAGCATCAAGCACTAAGCATCAGGCATCGGGCAATCGCCTGCGGCGAAAGTGATAGCGGACAGGGGAAAGATTAAGGAGAGATTAGAGCTTAGGGCTTAAAGCTTAAAGAGGTTTGGGCGAAATCAGACATAGGTAACACTTTAGAGTCAGACATAGGTTACACTTCTGAGGTTACAGAGAGATTACAAGGTTGGGGATTGGAAGCAAGACTTAGAGTTGTCGAAGAAGACTCCTCCCCTATGACGCCCCCTAGGG
>JAZRSB010000046.1:0-3571 GCA_045651325.1 Candidatus Spyradenecus sp. | reverse complement strand
ACAAGTTCATCGTATATACATCGCTCTGCGTCTGTCGTTGAACGACGAAACTGAGAAGGTGTAGAGTGCTCAATTGTGACTACTGCCTCTCGGAAAAAATAAATGGTAACGTGCTTGTTCCTAAATACAAACGCAGGAGGCACATAGGTTGCAATATCCCATACCCCGCTACAGTCTTTCAGATACTCGCGTCTAAACTTTTCGGTTAAAGTGGCGTCGTACACAAGCTCGTCATGAAAATAAAGACTGAGAGAATCAAGTTTTTCTGGAGAAACCCATCGAGTGCAGGCCACACAGAAAAAAATGAGACCCCAAAAGCAAAGATTCAATTTTTTCATAAAACCCTTCAAAATCCTTCTGAGCTAAGATGTTCAAACAACGCTTCTGAAAAATCACGACAATTATTCCATAAGACCGTATAATTCCCTTCCATGCCGATAAGCGAAAGCATGTAATCTAATGAACGAATATCTTTGCCGCACTGCTGTGAAAATGGTGCATGAGAAGATATAGCTGAATCTTTATTATCAGAATAGACAACTCCGCTTCCGCCGGGAACATGTTCAAATCCCGGAGGCGGGTTGTAAGAGTTTCTTGGTGGCGCGTTCTCCCCCTCACTATTCCCCGATGAATAATTAGTGTCCAGATCTTTATCTCCAAAACTAATGCAGTACTTGCCTGTCCTAACGTATTTTTTGTTCTCATGGCAACAGAACTTTATGTCCCACAAATTCGTAACGACATAGCTCCTTGTCCATGTATCTACACAAACTCGTCTGTGCCACCCACCTGCAGCAGGAGTGTTTTCAATCCACACGTCTTGACCTAAACGATCCGATTTAATCGTAATCATATTCCCGACAAACGCATACAGATTGAGTCCGCCTTGTTCTTCGATGGGGTCGCGGGAGAGGAAGCGGCCGAGCGAAGGTGAGTAGTGGCGGTAGTTGTAGTAGACGAGGTCGAGCTCGGAGTCGTAAAACTCCGACGACCATTGGAAGGGTTGGACAACGCCGTTTTCGGAAGCGGAAACCGAGCCGAACGGAGTGTAGGAATACGCCGTGCGGATGTAGCCGTTCGGTCCGAAAAGTTCGCAGACGTTTTTCGTGATGTCGTAACCGTAGGTGAACCAAGTGCCGTCTTTTTGAATCGCGAGCGGACGCGTCGCCGTCGGCTGCGACGGATCCCAGGTAACGAGCCACAACGCCGGATGCGCCGCGCGCGTTAAATCCAACGCCGCAATTTGCAGGTATCCGCGGTAGATGTAGCGGCGGTGTAGCGTCGTCGTTCCCGCAACCGTCACTTTCTTTTCAAAACGACGACCTTGCGAGTCGTAAGCACATTCCACGACCGTTTGCGTTTCCGCGTTCTCAAAACGTACCGGACGATTTTCACCGTTGTAGGTGATACTCCACGTTCCCGTAGACGTGCGGGTGAGCGTTGCATTCCCGTCCGCGTCGTAAGTCGGATTAAACGCAAAGGACGCAATTTCCGTATATTGATTCAGATTGTTTGCCGCGTAAGCGAGTGCCGTTCCCGCTTCGGAAGAAGTTTCGCGGTTGCCGATGTCGTCGAAAGCGTAGGAATAATTATCGTTCCCGAGCGTCGCGGAAGTGAGTTCCGAACGGGAGTTGTAGCCGAAGTTGTCGTTCTGCGTCGTGCCGTTGCGGGAAGTCGATCGCGTGAGCGGACGTCCGAGAGCATCATAAGTGTAATTCCGCAAAACGACATCAGTCGAAGCCCCGCGGCGAATCGTAATTCCCGTTACCAAATCGCGATCGGCTTCGTAGCTGTGCATAATCGTCAGATTACTCGGGCAAACCAGCGATTCCAAGAGATTTGTACCCGCAAGGTAATTATAAGTGAAGGTTTTTGCCGAGCCGCCGTGGACGAAACTTGCCGAGGCGATCCGCCCCGAAGCCGCGTCGTAGCCCGTGCTGACGGTCTGCTGCGTGCTGCCGTCCTTTGCATAAGTATAGCCGAGCGAGCGCCCAAACGCGTCGGAAAGCTCCGTGAGCGAATGCGTTTTGCCGCCGCCGAGTAGGCTTTCCGAGGCTGTGTTTCCGTAAGCGTCATAGGACGTGCTGCGCGTTCCGGCGGCATCGGTGGTGGAGACGATTCTGCCGAGGGTATCGTAGCTTTGCGTGATGCCGGGCGTGCCGTCGGAATAAGTCGTTGCGCAGAGTTGGTTCCATGCGTCATAAGCGTAAGTCGTGACAACACCGCGCGCCCAAGTGCGGGAGGAAAGCAAACCCGTTGACGTGTAATTATAAACGACCGACTTGCCGGCGGCATCGGTTTTGGAAAGCAGCAGTCCCGTCGCGGCATCGTAATTCCAGGTCGTTGCGTCGCCGCCCGTAAGGTTTTCCAAGGCTTCCGACGAGCCCGCAAGCGTGCGGAAAGTCTGCATCCGGGTCTTCTGATTCAACGCGTCAAACGCGAACAAGACCGGATAGGAAGCATTGCCGTATTCGGCGATTTTGTTCCCGCGCAGGTCGTAGGCCGAAGCGACAAAAGAGCCGTCGGCAAAAACCGTTCTCGTTTGGCGATTCATCACGTCGTATTCGAACGAAGTCACGACGGCTTCCCCGCAGAGTGTTTGAATTTGCGAAACGAGGCGGTCGCCCGCGTCGTAAGCGTAGCTCGTGACGTTCCCGCGTGCGTCGGTCGCGGAGATTCGGCGGTTAAACGCATCGTAAACGGCAGAGGTGTTCACGCCGCCCGGAGCGCTCTGCGAAACAACTGCGCCGTCCACGGAGACGCTCGTCTGCACATCCGTCATCTGCGGAAACACCGTCGCTTGCGTCCGCGTTTTCGTCGCAAGATCGTAGGCGCTCGTCGTGACGGTTTCGTTTCCGCGAAGATCGACGGACACCTGTTTGGATTCGAGCGCGAGCGAAAGCCCGGAAAGCTGCGTCTTAGAAACCGTGGTCTGCGCGGGAATCGACTCGTCCGAGCACGAAACGGTATTCGTCGTTTTCTGCCAAATAATGCCGTCCGCGTCCGTTTCGTAAAGCGTTTCGGTTTCCGTCTTGCGCCATTCGGAATCGATGCTCGAGACTTGGGCAACGACATTGCCCTGCGCGTCGTGCGAGTAGGAAACTTGCGGGCTTCCCGTCGAAGCGGTCGCGACCAAGCGCGTCCCCGCGTAAGTATTTTCCGTTGTCAAAACAGCGGCCAAGCCGAATCCGGGGCGCTCCGTCTTCACCGTGCGGCCGTGCGCATCGACGTAGCTCTTTTCCCAACGCGAACCATTTTCCGCGCCCGTGTAAACCGTCGTCGTTTTTAACCCGTTTTCAAAACCGTACGCGTAATACTGCGCGACAACGGCCGTGCCCGTCACGGAAAGCGTTTCGCCGTTGGCATTGCGGACCGTCGTTCGCGTGCCGCCGTCGGAGAAAGTCACGGTTTCGGTTAGGCCGTCCGCACTGCGCTCGTAGCGCGTCGTGTTCCCGAGCGCGTCCGTTTCGGAAGCAAGTTCGCCGAACGCGTCATAGGTCCGCGAGGTCGTTTTCGAGAGCGTCCCCGCCGTCTGCGTTTCGGCGATCACGCGGCCTTCGGCATCGTAAGT
>JAZRSB010000045.1:0-48738 GCA_045651325.1 Candidatus Spyradenecus sp. | reverse complement strand
TGTAGATCCAGAGAGTCGATTTACGTCCAATGAAATAGAGTTTTTTATTTGGGATTACTGGAAAATGTGAAGCCGCGCAAAACATTATTAATGATTAAGCAAAAAATTATGAGCGCGCACTACGACTACGCGCCCTTCGGCGCCACCTCCCGCATGCACAGCGATTCAAGCGCTTCGTTCGACATCGTTGCGCTCAATCCGTTCCGCTCCTCTTCGGAATACTACGACTCCGAACTCGACCTCGTTTACTACAATTACCGCCACTACTCGCCCTCGCTCGGCCGCTTCTTCTCCCGCGCCCCCATCGAGGAACAAGGCGGACTCAATCTGTATGCATTTGTGGGAAATCAGCCCTCGTTGCACACAGATCTTTGGGGCGCACTTCCCAAAGCCGCTTACAGACCAATGGATAAAATGGAGTGGATGGGAGATTTCGCAATTATTTGGCATGCATTCGTTCTCTTCTCCGATGGGAAGACGGATAGTAATTTGGGGCCGGAAGGTTCTTATCGGAGCAATTATACTGTTTATGTTGATGCAAAAATTGATAGCACTAAAAAAATGCTTAACGGCGGAAGCTGTAGATGTGAAAACGAAAAATCAATCGAGAAATGTGTCCGAAATTATATGTCAAATCCGAAAAACAGGAAGACCAAGTACCTGATCGATAATAACTGTGGCAGTCTTGTTCGAGATGCTTTTCTCTTTTGTTGCCTTGAAGATCCTACACCATGGTGGCTTTATTACCCGGGAGGAAAATATAGATCCTCCATTTAGGAACTCTTAATTTGTTTCCCCTGTCTTATTTTATCTGTTTTCTCAGGCAAATGCATCAGTAGCAAAATGAAAAAAATCTTAATTTTCTTATCCTCCGTACTTCTTTTGCTTTTGGGAGTACTTCTTTATTCTTTGGAAATCGCATTCGTTGCGTATGATAATGCGTTGGAAGGGCAACGCTTCATAAGCCTATTTCGTGAAATTTATGAAATTGGCCTCTCTAAACATTGTATCCCTGAAGAGTTTTTGAAAACAGTAGAGAGGCACGGATTATTTCACGACTCTTTTGAGGGTGTCGTGCACATTGATTCCGTAACACCAAGAAGTTTTGTTGTTACATATAGATTAGATGACGATAAGTTCGTATCAATAACAGGCGATGTATCTACAGAGACATTTGTCGTTCAAAATACAATTCCTCGACCTTAGGTTTTAGAATCTATGCATCGAAAATCTTTAAATCTCTTCAGATTTATAGAATCAAATTTTGACGCTTACGACCCGCAAGGTCGCCGCTTCGAAAAGAAGGTGACGGTTGCGGGAGCAATGACGCTACACCACCGGCAGATGCTGCCAACGTTGAATAATTGAAAAAATCATTAGACAAATGTATCAATGAAAACCAATAGAATATTGTCGATAGTTGTAAAACTTACTGCACTTGTTTTTTGTTGTGGGCTTTCATTTATTTTAGGGCTTTGCTTTCGGGAGCAACCCTTGAGATTTTGGAGCTGTAACGATTTGAGCAACGAGTTTGTCTCCGGTTGCCCTCTTCCCTCCGCAGGTATCTGTTCACAAGAGCGAATTATCTGCCACCTCGTTTTTAGTCGATGGTTGTATGAATTAAATGTGCTTGTTGAAAACGCAAGAGAACACGCTAAGCTTCCTTGCAAAGATGAATTTGAAATTCCGCAATTCGCCCTTTATTGCGGACTCCCGCCGTCATCAGGTATGGGGTGTTTCGCTGCCGGAGAGTACTACTTTGAATACTACCCAGAGTGGAACTTTGAAGATTCTAGCGATATTGACTTTTCTCCATTCCAAGCGTTCATGCACTACGTTGGATTTTTTTATGAAAAATTCCCAGACGAGCGGAAACTAAAAATCGATGAGGAGGCAATAGAGTATTCCGTAAAAATGTCCTTGCGAGATACAATCAAAAATCTGCCGAAATCTTTGAGACTGGCCATTCAAAAACAGCAATGCGAAGCGTCGCAATAGCAACTTTTATGGTGGTCGCAATGAGCTTTGATTCCACTGATCGAGATGATTTGGCTTCTTGGATATAATCCTGGAGATATTTCATGTGAAATGAGGTATTTGAAAGTGAAAGAGCCTCTGATTTCCCCGATTCCATGCAGGAGATGCAAATTTTGAGTTACGTCGTATGGCTTATTGGCGTTCTCTCTTTCATTGCATGGATAATCATAGAGGATGGAATCTGGCTCTATGTTCTTTGGTTGTTGTCATCGATATTTATACTTCTCATAAAATTTGCTTAGCACTCACTGTATGTATCCCATGAAAAAAAAGGTAGGTTGGCTCTTTTTCTTTTCATTCTTTCTATTTGTCGTAGGGAGTCATTGTTTAGATGTCTATTCTAACTATCGGATTCATAAATTGTCTGAATCTGATTTCGTTGGAACGTGGGTGTCTTCGAGAAATCCCGCCGCTTCGTTGGTGTTGTGCCCGAACTTTCGTGCCCGATGGACAAATTTCCCCATAGGAAATAACAGGAAAGGCACTTCTGGAATTGGAGGGTGGGCATTCGATAATTTTGAAGGACTAGAGGCAACGGTATCTTTGAATACCAACGATAACGCTTGGAGTATCGTGCCGATTTTTTGGGATTTTTATTCAAATACTCCGAAGCTTGGGGTTTGGCACAACATTGAGGGTGGCGACGCGGAATATTTTGAAAAACAAATAGAGTGATACAGGGGAATTACACCGTGTCAGAGTTGTGCTTCTACAAAGTAAAAGGAGTCAAATGGGGTTAAGGCTCCTCTCAAAAGCTAATCCGGTTTTTGAGCGACGCGTAAAAGAAATACGCGTGGCGATGAATTGCTTGCGTTAATTAGAGAGCAGGGGAAGCAGTGTTATGCGGAGTGTATTGCAGAGGGAACATAATTTATCCGATGCGCCTTTAAAGGAGGGTACATGCGGATTCACGCGGATGCTTGTCGCGGCGGGAAAATCCCTCTAAGCTAACGCCTATGAAACAAATTCGCCTCAAGCTTGCTAAGCGTCCGGCACGCATTTTACAGGGCCACCCCTGGGTTTTTGCCGGAGAAATCGAAACGCCGCCGAAAATCGAAGACGGGGTTGCGGCTGAGTTGTTGGATACGCGCGGAAATTCGCTCGGAGCCGGTATTTGGAGCGGGAAATCCCAAATTGTCTGGCGGCGCTTCTCGCGGGTCGTTCGTGAATGGGACGGCGAATTTCTCTCGGCGGCGCTCGAAAAAGCCATTGCGCGCCGCGGAAACGCTCTGCCGTGTTGCCGTTTGGTGTGGTCGGAAGCGGATTCTCTGCCCGGACTTGTGGTCGATAAGTTTGAAGACACGCTCGTCATTCAGGCATTGACGGTCGGTGCCGACAAGCAACTGCCGTTTATCGCCGATTGGCTGGACCGTAAACTATCTCCCGCAGAAATCATTTTCCGTAACGATGCGCCGACTCGAAAGTTCGAAGGTCTCGAGCTCGGTATCTCTTTTTATAAGGACAAGGTTCATACGCCGCGCTGGTTTAAAATCGACGGACTGGAATATTTCCTCGACTTGGCCAACGGACAAAAAACCGGCTTTTATCTCGACCAGCGTGAACAGCACTCTCATGTGGCCAAGCGCCATGCGGCGGGACGCAATGTCCTGGATGCCTGTTGCAATCAGGGCGGTTTCGCAATGCAGTGTTCCCGTCACGGCGCGGCAAGCGTGACCGGGATTGATATTTCGGCTGCGGCGATCGAGGCTTCCCGCAAAAATTGCGAGCGCAACGGAATCACGAACGCGAACTTTGAGGTCGCCAATCTCTTCGACTGGTTTGGGGCCAACCGCGACCGCCGCTTCGATTTAATCGTTCTCGACCCGCCGCCTTTCGCACGTTCAAAATCCGCTCTCGAAGGCGCCTTGCGCGGGTACAAAGAATTGAATCTGCGTGCGCTGAAAATGCTGACGCCCGGCGGCATTCTCGCAACGTATTCCTGTTCGCAGCGCATCGGCATCGAGCGCTACATCGATGTCGTTTCCTCCGCAGCGCGGGATGCCAAACGCGACGTGCGTCTCCTCGAAATCACCGGTCAGCCGGCGGACCATCCCTCGCTTTTGAATTTCCCCGAAAGCCACTACCTCAAGGGGCTCATCCTCCAAGCCGAGTAGGTCCGGATAAAAGAATAAAAGACAGCGCTTGCGGATTTTCCTCTGCGGGCGCTGTTCTTTTTGCGGGCGATACCGCGGAAGAATCGTTTTCCCCGTTGAAGTCCGGACGGGCGGAAGGCATACTCGAAGCATGAAAAATCCCTTTCTCGTCTCGTGTGTCGTTTTTTCGGCAAGTTGCACTTTGCTTCCCGCCCAAGGGCTTTTCGAAAAACACAAGCGCTTTCTGACGCCGCCGCAGGTCTATGTGTGCCGTCGTGCGGCAGACACCATTACAATTGACGGCAAACTCGACGAGGCTTCCTGGAAACACGCCGCAAACACGGCGGAATTCGTCGATATCAGCGGCGAAGGCTTTCCGACCCCGAAATACCGCACAACGGCGAAAATGCTTTGGGATGACGAATTCCTTTATGTCGCCGCCGAAATGGAAGAACCGAACCTGCAGGCAAGCCTGACCGAGCATGATTCGATTATTTACCGTGACAACGATTTTGAAGTTTTTCTTGATCCCGACGGCGACGGGAAAAATTATTTCGAAATCGAAATCAATGCCTTTGGCACGCTCTTCGAGCTTATGCTTGATAAGCCGTATCGCGTCGGCGGTAATTTCCTGACGCAGTGGGATTGCCCCGGGCTGAAGACCGCCGTTCATTGCACGGGAACGCTCAACGACGCTTCCGACCGCGACCGCAGCTGGGTCGTGGAAATGGCAATTCCGCGTAAGGCGCTCGCGCTGAACTTTGACAATCCGCTTCAGGCCGGAAAGTGCTGGCGCGTGAATTTTTCCCGCGTTCAATGGCTCAAAAAAGGCGGACCGGAAGAAAACTGGGTTTGGACTCCTACCGGGAAAATCGACATGCACATGCCCGATCGCTGGGGCTACGTCTTCTTCTCCGATACGAAAGCCGGCGACAGATTGGCTCCTTCGGCGTGCTTTGCACCGCCGCATCCGCCGGGTGTTTACAAATTACTTTGGGCGATGTTCTACGAACAGCGGAGATGCTTTGGAGCGGAGCGTAATTATCTGCGCACGCCGGAACAGTTTTTCCTCTCGGAAAAAGAAATGCAATGCCTGCCTGCCGGCTCGAAGCTTTCCGTCGAAGCCACGCAAAACACGTTCCGGATTATCGCGGATGTTCCCGCCGAGAAAAAACGCTATTCGGTGAACGAGCAGGGCGAATTCCGTGTCGAAGAGCTCAAGCAACGTCTTGTCAAAAATTGGGTCTGGTTGCGCATCGATAAAAAACTTTCCGCGGAAGACTGGATGAAGCGTTTCACGCTCTTGCGGGAATGCGGAATTTCCGCTGCGCTTTTTGAAGGCTACGACGAGGAAGTTTATCGCCTTTGTAACAGGGCGGGTGTGGAGGCGCATTATTGGCGTTGGACGCTGAATCGCTCGGAGTTTCTCAAGACGCATCCGGAATGGTATGCCGTAAATCGTCTCGGAGAATCTTCCGCCGACAAGCCGGCCTACGTCGATTACTATCGCTTTCTTTGCCCGAGCCGCCCGGAAATCGCCGCAATGCTCGCAGAAAGTTATCTTTCCGACGCCAACTTGCCTTTCGTGCATGGCGTGCATCTCGATTATATACGCGTGCCGGACGTCGTGCTTCCCGTAAACCTCTGGAAAAATTACGGCATCGAGCAAACGCGGGAACTTCCGCAATACGATTACTGCTACTGTGCGCATTGCCGCGACGCGTTTAAGCAAAAAAGCGGAAAAGATCCGATCGAGCTGGAATTCCCGATGGAATGCCAGTCTTGGCTGAATTTCCGCTACGATGCCGTCGGAAACGTCGCCAACACGATTGCACGACGCGTCAAAGGCAATGGAAAGTTTATCTCCGCCGCCGTGTTCCCGGGGCCGTCGATGGCGCGCCGCATGGTTCGCCAGGATTGGGGCAATTGGACGCTCGACGCCTTTTTCCCGATGATTTACAACGGCTTCTATAACGAGGGCGCGGAGTGGATCGGACGCTCCGTCAAGGAAAGCGTCGAAACCGTCAACGGCCGTGCCGAAATCTATGCGGGACTCTTTTTCCCGGACATCAAAAACGATTTTGAAGCCTGCTTGGATGCGGCTTTCGATAACGGCGCCTCGGGCGTTTCCTTCTTCGACGGTCCGGACGAAGCCCATCTCCGCCGCTTCAAAGCCTACCTGGAAAAGCGCGGTTTCAAAGTGTATGAAGGCACTTTCGGCTTCGGCGGGTAAATGTTTTGGTAAAATGCCGTTTCCCCTAATCTAGGTATGTGCGGATTCCTAAAAAATCAGACGAAGAGCGACAATGCTATGCATTCCTGGCGCTCCGGCTTATTCTAAGCCCTCCCCCAGGTTGACTCGGGAGCAAATCAATGCCAAGAAAGGCATGTGCTTGCCGGGACATTTGCGGGCCTATTTGATCCTTGAGATCATTTCACGAACGAGACCGGCGTTGCGATTGCGCGGAAATTCGGCGTCACGCCTCAAAACGTTTATCGGCTAAAAGCAGGTATCGTTCGCGAGCTCCTTGCCCGCAAAACCAAAATCCTTTACCGCAAAAATGGAGAGCTCTTTTTTCAGTAAGGAATCTTTTTTCCCGGGAGGAAGAAGCATCGCGGGTCGCACCACGAGAGTTTTTTGAGCGTAGCGAAAAAAACTTGTAGAGATACACAAAACGGCAAAGCGGAGAGTTGACTGGATTGACGAGAATGTTGGAGAATTTAATGAGATGACGATTTCGATAAGGTTGATGATGTTAAATGCCATAGCGCTCTTCGGCAATTTGGGGATTTGCGCGGCATGGGGTATTTGTGAAATCTTCGGGGGCTTTCCCGAAGGGAAGTTAGCATGGGTCTTGTTTTTTGTTGCAGCGACTTTGGGGCTCGTTGTCGGAGCATTTGCTTGGTATCGCTTCGTGTTATTTTTATGCCGGAAAACGAATTAGCGCCTGCGGGTTTTTCGAGCAGTATTTTTGATGATTTTTTCGGCGGCGTTTTTCATGCCGACAAGTGTTTTTTTGATGGCAAGCTCTGCGATCACGCGTAAAACGCCGCGAGAATCGCCCCTATCGTCCATCCCGAACTTAATCAGCGCGAGTTCGCGATTTTCGAAGTTTTTTCGCGTAAATGCTCCGTGGATCTTGCCGTGACGCTTTACCCATGCGGCGGCATACTTTCCGCCGGTTGCGGCGATGGCTGCATTCCATCCGGCGGCGAGGTTGTGGGACGCGGAGGTCCATTGCTTGATTTCGGAACTCGATTTAAAGACGGTTGCGAGCCGGCCGGCAATAGAGGTGAGTCGCTCAAGTGAGAGGTAGCCGTTGGCGGCTTCGTCGCGAAGCTCCTTGGTGAGGGTTTTGGCGGCATCGAGACCGCCTACGAGCGGGGCGAGTCGGGTGGCCGCATCCTCGTAGCGGGAAAACTGACGAAGCGGCTCGGCAAAAACTTTAACGCCAAGTCCAACAGCGGATTTAATCCCGTCAAAAGCCGTTTTAGCATAGGCAATTGTTTCAATGTACGAGTTTTTAACTTTCCCTATCGTTTGGTTGAATTGATTAAACTGTGCATTGATATTGTTGACAGTGCTCGAAACGGAATTACGAACACCGACCATACCCGCCTGGAAGTCGGAGATGTTGGCGCCGATTGCGATGCTGAAATCTGTTGAACTCATCTTTTAATCCTTGCTCGTGTGGTCTTGTTAAAATAGGTTTTTGCTATGTTTTTAGGATTTGTAGGAGGATGCTCGTGCTCGTTGGGAGCACTCGGATCGATTCTTTTTGTCGTTTGGCTAATTAAGATTTTCCGACCGCAAGAATCGTTGACGTTATTGGCAATTTTCGGGACGCTTCTGTTGCTGCAGTTCCTTTTCTTTGTTTATTTAATGATGAAGCTCCTGTAGGCATTTTTTGATTTGCCGGTTTTGGATTTGTTCGAGAAGCGCTTGGAACGCGAACCGCGTTTCGACGCCTTCGAAGCATAGGGCGCAGTGAAGAAACTGGAATGCGTGGGAGGCCGGCATTTCGTTAATTTCGTCTAAGGTAAAGCCCGCTCGCCGTAGCGTGTAGAGCAAACATTTCCCGACCGGCGGAAACTTGTGGTCCGTCGTTTGCAAATTCTACAAGCGAGATTTCGATGATCGACTACGAAGCGGACACCAAAACGAAAGATAAAATCACGTTGAAGACATTTTTTGAGGATGCAATTGATGCACTTCTCATTGTTGAAATTGATTTGGCAAAAGAGCTTTACAGGAAAATCACGGAAAAAGGCATCAAAAACTTTCCGGCGTTTCGCTACACAATAACGGAAACTGAGATTGTCAACAACTGCAAGCTTTCCAAGGAACTCGGTAAAATTTGTAAACCGAGTTGGTCAGGGCTTCCGGAACTTCCGTGGAGCGGAAACTGGCTACTTGCGAAAGAGGATTTCACTTGGAAGGAAAGCCTCCGGAAATGGGAGCGGAAGCGAGTATTCGAGTCTCCGGATAACGGGCATACGTGGGATGAGGAACTTTATAAGGTTTAGTTAAAGCCTTCCCCTATATCGACAATACGGACAGATATATCTTCTCCGATATCAACAAAACGAATTTTGAAGTCTTCTCCGATATCGACAAATTGCCATTGTCCGGGCTGGCTTGCTCCGATGTCGACAACTCGGACGCGAAGATCTTCCCCTATATCGACACGTCGAACTGTGTAATCTTCTCCAATATCGACAACGCGGATTTCCCCGTAGAGCTTTTTTGCGATTTCGCTGCGGGAATCACTTGCAAAGAGCACGACGGAGGCGAGGGCAAACAAGGCAAAGAGGATTTTTTTCATAATACCCAATAGAACACGCATTTACCCAAAAAGTTTCAAATTTTTATTCAACCCAAACAAGGACAACCATCATGGCAGCAGAACAACACGGAAAAACGGTCCGCTGGGGCGTGGAAGCGCTCGACGGAATCATCATTAACTCGACGGATGCGTCGCTTTCGCGTTCTCGCGTGGACACCGACGATGAAGTCGGCGAAACGGTCAACGTCACTTTCTACAATCCGAAAGTAACGTTTACGATTTCGGGGAAAATGCTCGAAACGACCGACGAAGCGACGGTGAAAGCATCTGTCTCCGCAGCCTGCGAAGCGAAAGCAACGGCAGAGCCGTTCAACCTGGCAAGCGGCGGGACGGTCGTGATCACGGACCTCAAAACGAAAGACGTGAACAACGGCGTCGCGACAATCGACATCACGGCAGAGTACCTGCCGAAGGTGACGAAGGCGTAAATTAAAACCTAACGTTCAGTGCTGCGGGACTCACGGTCTCTGAGCACTGAACGTTGGCCTCAATTTTCATCAATTATGCTCAATTTCAATCTGCGAGAAGTTGCGCCGGGCGAAGCGATCCGGGCGGACGACTGGAATGCGCTTGTAGGGCTCTTGCGAGACTTGACGGATGAGTCGAACGCACGCGAACTGAGTGTCGGCGAGGGCTTGGAACTGCACAAATCATCCTCCGGAAGCACCCTGCTTTTAGACGTCGGAGACTTCCGCGAAGAACCGGAACCGCCTACGGAGTACGAACACCCGTTTAAGATTTCCGCAGAGTGGACGGACGCAGGGAAATTGCGAATCCGTTGCGCTCGCGGGGAAGCCTTTTTTGCAAACTGGCCGCATTCTTCGAACGATTACAACCGCACGATTCAAGAAGAACAGCAGGAATTTACCGGAACCAAAAGCGCCTATTACTACGTATTTCTGTGGGTTGCACTTAAGAAAGGCGAGAATTCTAACGGCTCGGAGATTTATCTCCCCGACGATGCAGTCGTGTCGATCCAAGCGTCCGCGTCGGAGGAACCGTCGTTAAACGGTGATGCCCTTTGGCGGGTCGTAATCGGGACCGTTTCCGCAGATCACTCAAAGAAACAGTTCCAAATCGACCAGCGCTGGCGCAGCGACATTTCAATTCATCAATACATTTAAGCATGGCAATATTTACCAGAACGCTTGCCGCCGACGAATCCAAGAGCGGATTTTTCTTCGCGACACTCATTCCGGGAAGCACAATAACGCTTTCCGCAGACAGTGCTGCGCGAGCGGACATCTCGATTGTTAACGCTCCTAATTTTAATGCCGGGATAATGCTTTCGGTCGACAATAACGAAGGCGGAGGCGGCGATGCTCCCGGTATCGGCAACGGCTCAACGACATGGAACGTTCCCGCAAATTTAACCACAACCGACGGCAGTGATTTACGCGCCATTGTTACTTGGACCGCTTACAACTGGCAAGGCCCCGGAAGTATCACGATTGACGGATTCGGGATGGTTGATTCCGAAACAAGGCATCCGGATTTGGAATGGGCGGACCTCTTCGATGGCAAAGTTCGCCGCGTTCTCGCGTTTCCTCCGGAAGGCGGCGAAGTCGAGCTTGCCCTTAAAATAAGTGATCCGGAATTAGAATTTGACTGCAAACAACGGCATTTCGGATTGGGGTGGACTACGGAGTTTGAAAAGTATTTTTCGGCAACGATTGCCGACAAGAAGCTCAAAATTCGAGTTTCAGAAATCCCCTCTGACGTGATGCAAGGTCACGGCGCTTTCTTTGGCGCCCTCAAGGTTAAATCCGGAGCAACATCGGTGAATATCGAAATTCTCGCCGATTATGTTTTCCCTGATCGTGGCATCGCAGACTACTGGCAAAACACTGAAATCGGCTTGTCTGCGCGGGAGTGGGATGCTACCAACACTTCGGCTTCATCAGCTCCGCGAAATTTGGGATTTTACCCAGAGGATCTTCCGGAAGGCACGGTAAAACTTAAAGTCGAAACCAACAGCATTACAAACTCGAGCGAGTGGATAGAAGCGGATCTTCAAACACGCGAGGGACTTTCACGGGAAATCGAACTGACAGGGAGTAATCGAAAGTTTTCCGTTGTGCTCGACATCGGAATGAATCTTTCTCCATTACGCAGACTTGCCGAAGTGCTTATCACTCCGGATATTTCGCCGCGTAGCGCAATACGATTATTGTGCGTTCAAAATCCTTACAACGAACAGAACGAAAAGCCTCAAATCACGATTAATCCGGATATGCTCGAATTCGACGCCCTCGGAGGAGAACAATCCTTTGAAATTACGTCAAGCACAGAGGCGGCGCTCGTCGATCTCCTGATAAACGAAGATTGGATTACGACGGCTCCGGGCGGAGGGATTCGCGTCGCAGAAAACACCGGTGAGGCTCGTACGGGAACGGTCATTTTTCTCGGGCCCGGCCCAGCAGAAGCGCATCTCACGGTCATTCAAAAAAGCGCGGAGGAGTCGCTTGCTAAAGTCTCAATCAGTCCGACAATGCTTCAATTCGATGCTGTCGGCGGAAGCGCAAATATCGAAATCGCCGCAACGACTTCGACTGGAGCCGTGGACGTTGCAACGGATTCTTCCTGGATTACCGCATTCCCGTCCGGCTCAGTTCTCATCGAACCAAACCCTGGCGAGGCTCGCACGGGTACGGTCGTTTTCTATGGCGAATTCGGCGGTTCGGCGGTGCTTGAAGTCTCACAAGATGCCTACACGGAAGACGCATCCATCCGGGTCTCTCCGGAAACACTTGAATTCTCTTCCGTTGGCGGAATGCAGCACGTTGACATCGTGACAAGCGGCAACGCCGGAGCGGTTCAGATCTCGACCGAGGCGGACTGGCTGACGGTAGATGCGGATGCGAACGTCATTGCCGGAGCCAATTCCTCCACGCAAGCCCGAGAGGCGCGCATCGAGTTTCGCGGCGGAAATATGCCGGCAGGAACCGGCGCAAGCGTTACGGTGACGCAGGCCGGAGCCCGGAAACTTCCGGCAGCGTTTTACCGAGGAACGCGCGCGAAATAACCCAAAACCTTTAACTCTAATTTAAGCAAAAAAACTATGTATAAATTCGTAATTGATACAGATTCCGAAAAACTCTCGTCGGTAAACGTTTATGCCGACAAAGACAAAACCAAGCGAATCGCGGCGCCGCTCGATGCCGTGGGACGCTTCGCGCAGACCGTCGAAGTCGCATTCATCGGTTCGCGCAAACCGAGCGCGTCTGACAGCTTGCAGCTTGTCGTTTCCTGGGACGGGACGATTGACAGCATCCTGCAAAGCTCCGACGAAACCCCGCAACGCGCCTACATCGCGCATGCCGGAACGCCGCTTGAGGGTGAGCCGGACACGTGGACTTTCCCGGTCCGATTCGAGTCGGCCGCGTTGGAAGCGGCATTGGCCAAGCGCTCGAAAATCACCCTGCGCGGAGCAATCGTAGTCGAAAACGAAGCCGCCGGAACGCATGTCGAATGCTTCCGGATAGCGGGAACGTTGTCGGCGACGTGTGGAATACTGCCGACACCGGAGAAAACTTTGCCTGGGACGGGGAACAGTGGGATTCCCTGCGCGGAGACATTGAGTATGCTACGACCTTGCAACTTGGCGACGAAATTGCCCGTGCCAAGCGTGAAGAATCGACGAAAGTGCCCTTGCTGTCTCACACGAGCGGGACGCCGGACAACAATTTCAACGGTTACGGCTATCGCGGCACGCTTCGCAATCTCGGGCTTTACGGCGAATCCGTCGTCATCGGCTCGCTCAGCATCATCACGCGACCGAGCGGCAACCAAAATGCGGGGACGGATCTTTGGGCCCGCATCCTGAAAGCCGTTGACGGACAATGGATTGTCGCTTCTCAGTCCAAAGCCCCTCGGACATGGGACGATGTTCCCGCCGGAACGGAACTCGAATTCGAGATGGAGGCGGTCGAAGGCGTTTCCCCGCCGAGCGCCGACGAAGAAATCGCCATTGTTTGGGTGAACAACCCCGCCGCGGCCGCAAACATTAGCAACGGTCCGCTGTCTTTCCGCAGCATCGGCACAATCGCGGGAGCCATGGGATTTCCGGTCACTTCTGCCCCGACGATTTCGAGCAATATTTCGTCGTTTTCGCCCGTGCTCAAACTCCGCTTCGTCCCCTTGGCAGGACGCAACGGAGCCGCCGAACGCCTCGCGGTATTAGAGGCTAAAATTGCAACACTCGAGGCCGCGCTTAACGTCGCAACGCTCTCCTTCCCGACCGGGATGAGTGATCACGAAGTGCCTTCCGTCACGCAGCACGGAACCTTGGTCACAGCGGGAACCCTGCCCGCCTCGAGCGCCGCCTACGTAATCCATGTGCTCGGAGTAAACCGCGAAACGCTGAACGCGACTTGCGAGGTCGATTGGGTAAGCAATGTTCAAACGCAAGCATCCGTTTTTTGGGACGAAAACACAAACAAGGGCTGCATCCTTTTTGACGTCGCCCAAAACTACGATGCCACGCCGCGCTCGACGACAATCACCCTCACGTCGTCCGCTCTGAACGAGGTTTACACCATTCAAATCACCCAAGCCGGAGCGTAAGATGAGCGACGAAAAAGAGAAAAAGGTCGTCTCTAAGAGCTTTTCGAGAAGCTTGGAAGGCTCGAGAGATTTTACGGGAACGCTGACGTATCAGCAAAAAGGAAGCTATGACGAGATCTTGGCGGATTCGCCGGATCTCGGCGTGCACAGCAAACATTTCCCGAGCGATTGCGTCTTGCAGACCTTAGACGCAAATTCCTCGGACGGGAACCTGTGGACCGTCGTCTGCAAGTTTTTCAAGCGCGCCGTCGAAACCTCAAAATTCAAACACGGCGGACCCTCTGAAAGGAATGTGAAAATCCGGACACTCGAAAACCAAGTGTCAATCTTGAATCATAGCCGGTACGCTTCTATTCCGAAAGGATTTCGAGCCGTGTTCGAACAACTTAGTGCGTCGGGAATTAACTCAAAAATCGATTTCCCGCAATACGAAGTGAGTAGAGTAAAATTGTTGAAAGACGATTATATTCCGAACTCGGAAGCCAAAACAAAAATTACGATTGAAAAGCTCTTCGAAAACGTGAATGCCGGTCACGTAAGTAAAAACAAAGATCTGTTGCTCGAACTCTATGAAATGCTTGCCGTAAAAGGCATTAAAACTTTCCCAATTTCTTACTATGAGGTTATAGAGACAGAGCTCGTCAGCGAGTACAGCTTTTCGAAAGAACTCGGCAAGATTAGCAAACCCAATTGGTCAAAAATCCCCAAGCTCCCCAATAATGGGAATTGGTTGCTCGCGAGTGAGGAAATTACTTGGAAAGAGTCCTTCGGCAAATGGCAACGAGTACGAACTTTTAAATCTCACAAAGAGGGAAAAAGGTGGGACGAATTAATTTTCAAGATTTAAGGCCCGGATAATCTTGTACAAAGCAAATGGAGATATCCTCCCCCTCGGTAACAAAGCGAATCTCGAAATGCCAACCTTCGTCAACAATTTGCCATTCTCCAGGGCGCGATGGAGTTCCGTCGACAATTTTCACGCGAAGGTCTTCTCGGTACGATCCATACGGAACAATGCGGACTTTATAGTCAGGATAGTCGTCTGAGCCATTAACGATTCTAATCCTTCCATAAAGCTTTTTCGCAAGCTCCTCTCTTGAATCGCTTGCGAAAAGCACAACGGAGGCAAGGGCGAACAAGGCAAAGAGTATTTTCTTCATAATGCCTATTAAAACGCCGCTCTCGCGGAAAAGTTTCAATCATAAAATGCTCACTACGGATACTTACGAGAGTAGGCGTCGGCGCTGTTTGCGCGACATTTGCAAAAATAACTTGGCAAAGCACGCAAAATAGCGGATTCTTAGTACTTCTGCGGCGCGCGCAGTGTCGGCGAGGCGAGACTTTATATGTCTAACCCCAATGACATAAAAGACGCGGTGATGGTTGCCGCGGCGCTGTTCACCATAATCAAGATTACAATCGAGATTATCGAACTGTTCTGCCGTTGGCTGATTTAGCCGAACGTCTTTCCCGCCTTCGGGCGGGTTCTGCGCGGCCGCAGTTTCTCAAAAAAGAACGGCACCTGCAGGGGCAAATCTGCAAGTGCCGTTTTTTGCTCTCTTATGAGTCTAACCCAATGACATAAAAGAGCGGTGTTTGATTTCTCAAACTGGGGATAGTAGAAGCATTCCCTCCGAAAAAATCAATACGAAAAGCGCTAATCCCATAACTCCAGTTGCTTGTCATCCGGACGCAGCGCAAAGAATTTTTCTGCATCCTCACGCGGCTGGTTTACGCCTTTGTAGTGCATGAAAAGCGTGCGCGTGTTCGTGTGGCGCGTGGCAAGAATCGTTTTTCCGTCGTCCATATTCCAGGACGAAAGCATCGTCGCAAATGTGTGGCGCAGGACGTTTGTTTTCCAATTACACGCCGAGGAAATGCGTATTTGCGTTTTCGCACACGGGGACGGGACAGTCTCGCTTTCTTTCGAGTACGGGCGATACGCGGCAAGCCACGCAAACACGGTGGCGCCGTTGTTCGGCAGGTATTGCGGCAGAATCAGCCAATCGTCGCGCGTTTTGCAAATTTCTGCGGGAACGCGAATCGTTTGCCGCTCGAAATCAATCCACTCCCAGCGCATTTTCTTCGCTTCGCTCGTGCGAAGCCCGGCAAAAAGCCGCAGGGCAAAGAAGGGGACAAGCCGCGGATGATTTTTCTCCAAAAACCGCAAGGCAGATTCCGCTTCGGCATACGACCAAATTTCGACACGCGCCGACGGAATACGCGGGAACAGGCGCAGATCCACGGAGGGCATTTCAACAATCCAACGCTTGGCGGATTTACACCACGAAAGGAAATTGCGCACGCTGTCCCACAGGTTTTTCAGCGAACGCGGCGAAAGATCCCGGTGCGAAAAAAGCCAGTCGTTAAGCTCGCTCCCGCGCACGGAACTTAGCTCGCGCCCCTGCCAGTAAGCACAGAACTTTCGCCCGTCGCGCTCGATGGCGCGAAGGTGAGCCGCACTTCGCCCGGATTCTTTGAGCCACTCCGTAAATTTTCCGAAAGCGACATCCGCCGGAGGGACATTCCCCACGGGCGCAACATAATGTTTTTTCCACCAAATCACGGCTTGGAGCGGGTCAAAATCGCCGCAAATACTTCTAATTTTGCGAAGCAGGGCTGCATCCGCGCCGGTAACTTTCGCCACGGGCGTTTCTTCCGAAATCGTTTCCGCAAAAGCCTCCATGGCTTCCCGCGTCGTAAAGCAACGCGAAACACGCCGCCCGTCAATGCGCCGTTCGTAAACGAAGGGCTGACGTTTCCGCTTCGGGAAAAAATACATGTTTTTCGCGATTTTCATAATTTTCGAACCGTAAAGAACCGAAAAATAAGATTCAAGAAAATTTCAAAAAAACCTTGCAGAGAAGCGAAATAAGTTTCACTTTAAAGAAACGATGACAACACAAGAAACCCACAAAACAAGGGTCTTGCAGTCAGATTCTTCATTCTTGCACAAAAAAAGAGGCGACCGTGCGGTCGCCTCTGAAAGTGGCGGAGAGAGAGGGATTCGAACCCTCGGTACCTTGCGGTACACAGCATTTCCAGTGCTGCACAATCGGCCACTCTGTCATCTCTCCGTAAGCCGAAATTTAAGAATGAATAAAATACTCTTTATGGGGTTCGGTCAATACTAATATTTTTTTTGTTTTCCGGAGGATAAGTGTGGACGTGTTTTAAATATCCGAGTATTCTCATAGGCCTTATGAATAAATTATTCTATGTTGTCGGTGGATTGCTTGCTACCTCTTTGTTTACGGCTTGCGGAGACGAAAATGCCACGCCCGCTAAATCGGAACCCGTGAAGGCGGAAGCGCCGGTTCAGGCGGAAGCGGTTAAACCCAAAGCAGAAAACATTCTTAAGACGGCGGAAACGGATTTGGCGAAGGCGCTTGCGAAGGCCAAGGCGGAAGATGCAGCCGTTTTGGTTGAGTTTACGGGGTCGGATTGGTGCCCGCCCTGCAAGGCGCTTCGCGGGTACATTCTCTCGAAGCCGGAGTTTTCGGAATACGTTCGTTCCAAAAACATCGTTTTTGTCGAGCTGGATTTTCCGCGTCAGGCGGATAAGGTCCCGCCGGAAGTTATGCGCGAGCGTGAAGCATATATGCAAGCTTACGGGATTACCGGTTTCCCGACGATGTTGCTTTTGGACAAGGATGGTGCGCCTTACGCCAAGATTGTCGGTAGCGGCTCGGTCAAAATGCCCATCGGGAAAGAAGAACATGCGCGTGCGATTTCCGAATATTTGGGAAAACTCGAGGAAGTGCGTTTGGTTCAGCAGCGTTTTCTTGAGGCGGTAAAGGCCAGCGAGGGCAAGGCGGACGCCGAGCGTGCCGAGGCGCTTGTCAATGCGCTTCAGATGCTTCCGGAAGAATTCCGCGGCCAGCAGAAGGCGGTTGTGGAGGCCATTATTGCGGCGGACCCGACCGACCGTTTCGGTTACGTCGAAAAGAAGCGCATCGCAAAGCTTGCGGTCGAACAGCGCAAGCTGCTTGACGAATTTTTCAAGAAGCATCCTTTCTCGCCGAAGGACCGCAACACGGAAGCCGCTCGTACGGATGCGTTCAAATTGCTTGAGCGCGCAGATATGTTGCCGGGAACGCAGTCCAAGCTCTATAAGTTTATCAGCGATTCCTACGCTTTGGACGGTAATCTTGACGAAGGGCTTGTTTATCTGAAAAAGGCCCGTGACCTTGCCGCGGACGAGAAAACGCGCAACTACCTGGATCGTTGGGTTAAGCAACTCGAGATGGTTATCGCCGAAAACAAGGCCAGGGCTGCCGCGAAGGCAGAAGCGGAAAAGGCTCCGGAGGCTAAGGTTGAAACCGCTAAGTCGGCTGAAGCTGTCGCTAAGTAATTAATCTCTTGGTTCATTGGCGTTTCCGGACTTTCCGGGAACGCCTTTTTTTTATTCTTGCGGATTGCGGAGGCGGGGTAGGGGGCGACTCTGCAAATTGTACATGAGCGGGGAGAACGTTTCACGTGCGCCTTCGGCAGCGGAAAAAGCGCCAAGCATCGAGCACCAAGCGAGTGCCTGCGGCTCTTTGATCTTTTTCATAAAGAAACCTATCCGTTATCAGTTATCAACTATCTCTCTTTGATCTTTAAGGCTACCTCTAGAAATCCGCTTTTTAGGGGCTTGCCGGGGCTCGTAATTCGTTCCATTGCGCCGCAGGCATGTAAACGGGTCTGCTCCCGTCGCTTTGCGGCGGTTGTTTTTCATAGATTATCCGCGGGTTCCGGCTTTGCCTGCACCCGCGGTTATCCCATGTCGTGCACCTCCGGCGCACAGCCTCGAAGAGGCAATTGCGAATAGCGAATTCCGAATTCCGAATGCTCACCGCTTAGCAAATTTTATAGACTCTAAAGTGTTACCTATGTCTGATTTCGCCGCTTTCTCTTTAAGCTTTAAGCCCTAAGCTCTAATCTCTCTCTTTAATCTTTCCCCTTTAATCTTTAATCTCTTTCCCTCCCCCTATCCGCTATCACTTCTCAAAAAGCGAATTTCCGGAGGTCGCCTTATGCGAAAAATATTGTTTTTTTGCGGGCTCGGAGTAGATTGCTATCAGGAAAACGAGGATGAATTTAGAAATGAAAAAGCCTGAGGTGCTAGCTCCCGCCGGCGGATGGGAATGTGCGAAGGCCGCCGTTGAAAACGGGGCGGACGCAATTTATTTCGGAGTCGGCCGTTTCAATGCCCGTGTGCGCGCGGACAATTTCGTTGCCGACGATTTGCCGAAGCTGATGCGTTTTCTTCACCGTCGCGGAGTGCGCGGTTATGTGACTTTCAATACGCTGATTTTTTCAAACGAGCTTGCCGAGGCGGAGAAGGAACTGCGCAAGATTATCGCTTCGGGGGTGGATGCCGCAATTGTTCAGGATGTCGGCATCGTGCGCCTGATCCGCAAGATTTCTCCGGATTTTCCTGTTCACGCTTCGACGCAAATGACCGTTTCTTCTGCTTCGGGCGTTCGTTTTGCTCGGGAGCTGGGGGCTTCGCTCGCGGTGCTTTCCCGAGAAGTCAACATTTCTGAGCTGGAGGCGATTGTTGCGCGCGGGCAGACTGATCCGGCGGAGTCGCTTCCTTTGGAAATGTTTGTTCACGGCGCTTTGTGTGTGGCTTATTCGGGACAATGTTTGACGAGTGAGTCGCTCGGCGGGCGTTCTGCCAATCGCGGGGAATGTGCGCAGGCATGCCGTTTGCCTTACGAACTGATTTGCGACGGTGAAAAGGTGCCGCTTGGCGCGCGTCGCTACCTGCTTTCGCCGCGCGATTTGTCGGGCGTGGAAATGCTGCCGGATTTGATGCGCCTCGGAGTGCGTTCGCTCAAAATTGAAGGACGCTTGAAAACACCGGAATACGTGGCTTCGATAACGCGCGTTTACCGCGATTGCGTCGATCGTATTTACGCGATGACGGCGGACGGCGTGTCGGCGGAGACGCTCAAAGATTTTGCAGCTCAACTGCGCGAGCGGCATGCCTATGCGATGGAAATGGCGTTTTCGCGCGGGCTTTACACGGGTTGGATGCGCGGCGTTAACAACCGTGAGCTTGTTCACGCGCGTTTCGGGAAGAAGCGCGGCGTATTTTTGGGTGAGGTGTCCGGCTTCGGTAAAGACGGAGTCTATGTATATTTAAAGGCGCCGCTTAAGTCCGGTGACGGCGTGGTTTTCGACGCGGGCCGGCCGGAAGAGCGCGAAGAGGGCGGTTATGTTTACGGCGTGGAGAAGGCGCGCGGCAGCGGTGAAGCCTTCGTGCGTTTCGGGCGCTCGGGGATTCGCTGGGAGCGCGTGCATCGCGGCGACAAGCTTTGGAAAACTTCCGATCCGGCTTTGTCTTCGGAAATTCGCGAAACCTTTGCGGGCGATCAAGCGCGTTGGGCGCGCCGGGTGAACCTGCGTGTTTTTGCGGAAGTCGGTAAGGCGCTTCGCGGCGTTTGTGACGATTCATGCGGCAATAGTGTCGAAGCGGAAACGGGCGATGCGCTCGTGGCGGCAACATCAAAGCCGGCCACGGAGGCGTGGTTGCGCGAACAGTTTTCCCGTCTCGGCGGAACAGGCTATTTTCTCGACGGCTGGGAAGCGGTTATCGACGGTGCGCCGCTTATTCCCGCGAGTGTGGCGAACAGGTTGCGCCGTGCGTTGGTCGAAAAACTTAATATTGCCCGCGAAAATGCCGTGAGCTGGACGTTGAACGGGGAAGGCAGGGAACAAATCTTTGTCGGCCGAAATACGCAACCCGAGACAGCGCCGCTGATGCTGATTCCCGTGGTGCGTGAATTGACCCAGCTCGATGCGGCGTTGGCCTTCGGTGCCAAAACGATTTATGCGGAATTTGAAAATCCGCGCGATTATCGCCTCGCCGCCGAGCGCGTGCATGCGGTCCCGAACGTGGAATTTTGGGCGCAACCGCCCCGTATTTTCAAACAGGCAGCGGATGAAGCGGGGATTTTGCGTCTCGTGCGAGAATGCGGGGCGGACGGTTTTCTTGCGCGCGCCCATGAGCATCTTTACGCATTTGCAAATATGCGTGTTCGCGGCGATTTTTCTCTGAACGTTGCGAACCATCTGAGTGCGGAATACTACCTGCGTGAGCGCGGCTTGGAGCGCATTACCGCTTCGTACGACATGAATCTGGAGCAGCTTTGCGCCATGCTCGAACGCGTCCCGGAACCCGGCAAGGTCGAAGTGACACTCCATCAGCACATGCCGATGTTTCACATGGAGCATTGCGTATTCTGCTCGTTTTTGTCGAACGGCAAAGATTTTCGCGACTGCGGGCGCCCCTGCGAAAAGCACGTCGTGCGACTGCGCGACCGCACGGGCTTGGAGCATCTCGTCAAAGCGGACGCGGGGTGTCGCAACACGGTTTACAATGCGCGAGCGCAGACGGGCGCGGAATTCTTCGACGAAATCCGTGCGCGCGGCGTGCGCTTTTTCCGCGTGGAATTTGTCGATGAATCGCCGGCGCTTGTCACGGAGATTCTTGAGCGCTACCGGGATTTGCTTGCGGGGAAAATCGACGGCAATGCGCTTTGGCGCGGACTGCGTCTCGAATCCAAGCTCGGTGTCACGCGCGGAACATTGAAAAGTTTAGGCTAACGCGGAGAAGGGCGTTTTCGGGACGGCCGTGCTTAAATTGCTTTTCTTTGCGTGAACTTCGGAATAAACTCCGTAAAAATTATTTCTCATGTTTGAAAATCTGATTTCCAAAATTCAATTTATTGACGATTCGAACGGCATTGCCGAAGTTCCCGGATTTTCCGTTGCGGGGACGGCTTGCGATATTCGCAACAAGCAGGACGCCAAACGTCTCGATTTGGCGCTGATTTATTCGAAGAGCCCCTGCACGGCGGCGGGTACGTTTACGACGAACGACGTCAAGGCGGCTCCGGTCTATGTTTCTCAGGACCACCTGAAGGCGCACGCTTCCGGAAAGATTGCCATGCACGGCATCATCGCCAACAGCGGCAATGCTAATGCCTGCACGGGCGAGCGCGGAATGAAGGATGCGCACCGTATGTGCGAGTTCGTCTCCGAAATGCTGGCGTGCAAGACGGAGCAGTTTTTTGTCTGCTCGACGGGCCGCATCGGTGTCAATCTCCCGATGGAAAAAATCGAAAACGGAATGCGCGAAGCCATCCGCCGCCTCAAGCCGGATTTGGGCGAATCGCTGCGTGCCGCGGATGCGATTCTGACTTCGGATACGCGCCGTAAAACCTGCACGGCAAAGTTCAATGTCGGCGGGGCGTTGGGGGTCGTCGGCGGAAAGACCGTCACGATTTCCGGGATGGCCAAGGGCGCGGGCATGATCGAGCCGAATATGGCGACGATGTTCGGGCTTTTGGTGACGGACGCGAAGATTTCTCAGGAATTGCTTCAGAAGTGCCTTTGGCATGCGGTCGGACAGTCATTCAACTGCGTTTCCGTGGACGGTGACATGTCCACGAACGACACGGTACTCATTTTGGCTAACGGCGAATCGGGGGCCGAGATTACGGAAAACGACCCCGAATCGCTCTCGCTCTTCCGCGAAGCCCTCGAAAAGGTTTGCTTCAGCCTTGCGAAGAAAATCGTCGGTGACGGCGAAAAGATTTCCCGGGTTGTTACGCTTTACGTGAACGGCGCGCGCACGGATGCCGACGCGAACAAGATTGCGCGTTCAATCGGCAATTCCTTGCTCGTCAAGGCTTCCTGGTGCGGCGGCGACCCGAATTGGGGCCGTATTCTCTGCTCGGCCGGCTACGCGAAATGCGGCATCGACCAAAGCAAGATTGATCTTTATTACAATGACGTTCCGGTCTTCCTCAAGGGCGAGCTCCAAGCGCAAAACGAAGCCCGCTGGCGCGAAGTGGTCGCCAAAAAGGAATTCGAAATCCGCCTTTTCCTGAATATCGGCACGCACAATTACCGCCTGATTTCGACGGACCTGACCGAGGCTTACGTCGATTTCAATAAAGGCGAATAAAGGCTTTATTTCGGCGAAGGACGTTTCTGCGGCTTGCGGGAACGTCCTTTTTTGTCCTTTAATTCAGGCTTCGGGAGGAAAGGAGGCGAACATGGCTTGCGTTATCGGGAGGCGTCCTGTAGGCTCAACCTTTAATTTTCTAAAAAATAATTTATGAGCAATACGACGAATCCAGAAACGACAGACGCGGTTCCCGCAACTCAGACAGAACAACAAAAAAGCCAAAATTGGCTGGCGCCGTTTTTTGAGCTGAACTTCATCGAAATGATGGAGCGCCTCGCTTACAACAGCGTTCGCGTGGTGGCGCCGATTTATATCATGCAAGCCGACAATGTCGGCGGCTTGCACCTGACTGCGGCTGCCAAGGGTACGCTCTACGCGTGGTGGGCCGTCGTTCAGTGCTTTTTGCCGATTATCACCGGCGGTTTTGCCGACCGCTACGGCTATAAGAAAATGATGGTAATTTCCGTCGCGATGATGTCGATCGGCTATCTGCTCATGGCATTTCTGCGCGATCTTTCGTCGCTGGATGCCATGTCGGCTTGGCTCGGTTTCGACGGGGTGAGCGGCAATTATCTCGGCTTCCTTGCGGGGATTACGGTTTTTGCCACGGGCTCGGCGTTGTTTAAGCCCGGGATTCAGGGGGCGCTTTCGCACACGCTGCCGAAGGAAAAATCCTCGCTCGGCTGGGGCGTTTTCTACTGGGTTGTCAATATCGGCGCGCTCATCGGTCACTACATTCCCGTCGTTTTCCTTTCCGGAAGCTTCATGGCGGATACGCTCGGCGTAGCTAATTCCGTGGAACGTTGGCGCCTCGTCTTCATTATTTCCGCGGCTATGATCCTGGTGAATTTCCTGCCTTTGCTCTTCTTCAAGGACACGCCGTCGGGCGCCTCGAAGACGCTTGGTATCGGGCGCGTGCTTATCAATGCGATTAAGGACATTTTCCAACCGCGTCTGCTGACTTGGATTCTTATTATGTCCGGCTTCTGGCTGATGATGTTCCAACTTTGGGACCTGCAGCCGAACTTCCTCGAAGACTGGGTTTCGAGCGCGAATGTTGCGGCAACGGCCAATGCCATTCTCCCGGAAAGCATTTCGAAGTATTTCGTGGAAACGCTTGCGGACGGCACATTGCGCGTCCCGCAGGCCGTGCTGATCAGCGCAAACGCGACCTTCATCATTCTCGGCGTTGTCGGCGTTTCCTGGATTACGCGTAAGATGCGCACGCTCGACGCGATGATTTTCGGTATGGCGATGGCCACGATCGGCGTCGTTGTTGCGGGCTACACGCAGAACGCGTGGTTCTTCCTGGTCGGCGTCCTCTTCTTCTCGCTTGGTGAAATGTTCACGGGGCCGAAAAAGTCGCAGTACCTTTCCGAGATTGCGCCTTCCGACAAGAAGGGCGTTTACCTCGCGTACATCAATATTCCGGTCGGAGTCGGGATTTTCGCGGGATCCAAGCTGGCGGGCCTCATCTACGGCAACGTCGGGGAAAAGGCAACGCTCGCGTTGCGCTACATCGCCGAGAAACGCGGCATCGAATGGCACCCCTTTGTTGACAGCGTGAGCAGTCTGGAACAGACCCTCGGCATCACGCGCAACGAAGCAATGCCGGCTCTCGAAAAAATGATGAATCTTTCCTCGCAGGAAGCGACGACCTTGCTTTGGGACACCTATTCGCCGAACCTCACGGTTTGGTTGCCTTTCGCGGCAATCGGTGTTGTTTCCGCGATCGCCTTGATCATCTTCTCGCAGATGGCGAAGAAGTGGAAAGACATGAACGCTTAATTCCTAACGAATGTCCGGCGGCACGCAAAGTCGATTGCCGCCGGCGCTATTTTAACAAGTTCCTATGTTGCTTCAGACAATTCCTGCCGGCCCCTTCGGCACCAACCTTTATCTGATTACGGACGATTCCCGCACGCATTGCGCAATCGTCGATGCCCCGCCCGGTGCGGCGGAGCTCCTTTTGCCGTATTTGAAGAAAAACGGCCTGACGCTCGACGCGATTCTGATTACGCACGGGCACTGGGATCACAACGGCGGCGTTGCCGGCGTGCTCGCGGGGACAAATCCGGAATTGCCGGTTTTTGCCCATGAAGACGGACGCGATTTCCATGAAAAACCCGAAAAATTCTCGCCCTGGTATCAGGCGGCGATTCCGGGACTGAGCGCTGCTGATTTCCCCGCATTTAAGCTTTCGCGTCCGACGGCGGACGGTGAGAGCTTTACGCTCTTGGGAAAGACCTGGCAGGCGCTTTTTGTGCCGGGGCATTGCCCGGGGAGTCTCGCGTTTTATTGTCCGGAAGAAAAATGGCTCTTCACGGGCGACGCGCTTTTTGCGGGAAGCATCGGACGCACGGACTTGCCGGGCGGGAGTTTCCCGGTACTCGAAAAAAGCATTTGCGGGAAACTTTTTCCGCTTCCGGGCGATGTGCGTGTTTTTCCGGGGCACGGCCCGGCAACGACGATCGGGGAAGAGCGCGAGAGCAACCCCTACGTGCGGGCATAGCCGGGGAAGCCTTCGGCAGGTTTAAGAGCCGGGAGCGAAGCGTCAGGTCTGATACTTGGCGCTTTTTTAGCGTCGCGACGCGTCCTTGTAAACGCGAATCCAGTCAATGTGCATTTCGACGGGAAGGTGCTCCGGATTGACTTGTCCGACCCAGCTTCCGCCGAGTTGCATATCGACGAGCAGGTAAAACGGTTTGTTAAACGGCCACTGACCGTTTTTGGCTTCTGCGGGAACGCGGGGATAAGTGAAGCTTTCCTTGCCGTTGATGAAAAACACCAGTTTATCCGGATACCACTCCAAGCCGTAAACATTGTAGTCGTTCCGTTTAATCGGTGCCGTCGCCCCTTTTTTCGGGTTGCCTCCTTGGGGCAGGTGCGTGTAGCGGGAGTGGACGGTCTGGTAGGCGAAATCATCGAAGTTCAAATGCTCCATCAGATCGATTTCTCCGCCGTCGGGCCAAGTGGCTTTCGGCGAGTCCGGCAACATCCAAAGTGCGGGCCAGGCGCCTTGAGCACTGTCGAGCTTGGCGCGGATTTCGATTTTGCCGTAGCAGAAAGAAAATTTCCCTTGGGTCGAAATGCCGCCCGTGATGAAGGGCGAGGGGTCTTTTTTCGTATTTTTATTTACTTTTCCCCGGAGAATCAGGTTGCCGTTCCTGACGGCGAAAAGCGAGGGGTCGCTCGACATCGTATTTTTCCAATCCGGCGTACCGCGATCGATTTTTGTCCAATAGCGGGGATTGATGCTGCGTCCGTTGAATTCGTCTTTCCAGACGAGCTGCCATTTCGGGGCGGCAAGGCAATTAACGGCGCAGAAGAGGAAGGTCGGAATCAGGGCGGCGGAAAACAGTTTCATGGGCGCGGGGTGTTAGCGGTTATTCGTAACAAACGTCATACGTGTCGTTGTCCGATTCGTAAAGACAATTTTGTTCGCAGCAATTGCAGGGATTGCGGTAAATGACGCGGTGGGGCAAGGGCAGCCGATCGCCGACGAAGCGGCAGAGCATTCCAAGGACGGATTACATAATCGGCAAAGATGGTTTTTCTCATCTGCGAAAGAGCGTTTATTCCGAGAGTTCAATGAGCGATTCGAGCGACGGGAAGTGTTGCGCCCAATCGGACATGTCCGGGATGCCGCCGACGAGGGCGTCGAAGAGTTCCCGCTTCTGCTGTTTGAGTTTTTCGATGCGTTCTTCGACGGTGCCGGCGGAAACCATCCGGTAAACGAAGACGCGCTTTTGCTGACCGATGCGGTGGACGCGGTCGATGGCCTGTTCCTCCACGGCGGGGTTCCACCAGGGGTCGAGCAGGAAGACGTATTCCGCGCTGTGCAGGGTCAGACCCGTGCCGCCGGCGCGCAGGCTGACGAGGAAGATGGCGGGACCGTTTGCCGTCTGGAACGCTTGGACGGGCGTTTCGCGGTCGAGGGTTTTTCCGGTTAGCATGAACTGCGGCGTTTCCGGGAAGCGTTCGCGCAGGGCGCGTTGGACGCGTTCGAGGAGCATGACGAATTGGCTGAAGACCACCATTTTGCCGCCGTTGTCGATGATTTCCTGGGCGCGTTCGAGCAGGGCGGAAATTTTCCCGGAATGTTCGTGCGAGAGGTCGGCGCAACCCGGCAGCAGGGCCGGATCGCAGGCGGCCTGACGGAGGCGCATGAGCAGGGTGAGCAGGTGGGTCGGGTTTTCCCGCATCGCGGCCTGTGCGGAAATGCGGTTGCCGGAGGCATTGCGCTGCTCGTTCAGGCCGCTTTGGACGATGGCGCGGTAGTGTTCCCGCTGCAGGTCGAGCATCGGGCAGAAAAGCACATTTTGGGTTTTTTCGGGAAGTTCTTTGGCAACCTCACGCTTCGTGCGGCGAAGAATAAACGGAGCGATTTGCGTCTTGAGCTTTTCGAGACCTTCGGGATTGGTTTCGCTGTCGGCGAGAGCTGTTTCGAGGTCGCGTCGGCGTCCCAGCAACCCGGGCATGAGGAAGCGGAAGATGGTCCAGAGATCAAGATGGCGATTTTCGATCGGTGTCCCCGTGAGTGCGAGGCGATGCGTCGCATTGATTTTCAGGCAGGCGCGTGCAATCAGCGTGTGCGGGTTTTTGATGAATTGCGCCTCGTCGAGGATGGCATAGGTAAATTGCTTGCGGGCGATTTTGGCTTCGCTGCGGCGCAGGAGACCGTAACTGGTGAGCGTAATCCGCGGGCGTTCCCGGGAGGAAGGTTTTTTCTCCGAATTTAAGACGGTATAACTCAGCTGCGGGAAAAATTTGCGGATTTCGTTTTGCCAAACCGGGACAACGGAGGCCGGGCAGACGATGAGCGCCGTTGAGCGCTTGCGCGTATCGAGCGCAAGCAAGCTGAGCACCTGGAGGGTTTTCCCGAGACCCATTTCGTCGGCGACGAGCGGGTGGGCTCCGCGGTCGAACATTTGCCGCATCCAAGCGACGCCGCGAACCTGATAGGGGCGCAGAAATTCCGGCATGCCCGCCGGCGCTTTCGGTTCCGCGAGAAACTTTTTACGCCAGGCCGTCAGTTTTTTGTCCGGACTCAACTTTAGCGAGTTTTCGTTGCGAAAGAGGGAGAGTAGGGTGTATATCGGCATGCCGTGCGTGGCGGCATCCGGCCAGTCGCTGATAAATTTTTGGGCGCGCCGGCGGATGCGCACGACGCCGCGTCCGGGCAGGAAGACGGATTCGTCCGCGTGGCGCATGACGATGCGGGACTCTTCCGGCGAGAGGCGTTCGCCGTCGATTTCGAAATTCCAGAAAAGCGAAAACGCGTCGGCGGATTCGGAGCAGAGGACGGCCTCGGTTTCGAGTTCCCGCGGTTCGCTGCGAAAGGTTTCGACTAAGGCGACGTTTTCGAGGCGGAAACGTTCCCGCCATTTATCGAGGTGGGCATTGGCAAAGGCGGCGATTTGCGAGTAGCCGTGCAGTGCGTAGCAGGCGTTTTCGGAATCGTAGGAAAAATAGGCGCGGCGGGCGAGGGTGGCCAGACGGATGAGTTGTTCGCGGTCTTTTTTGCGGAGCGAATTAGGCTCGGGGGCGTTTTTGCCGAGCGCGGGAATGCGTTCTCCGCTTGTCTCGATTTCCCAAAATGCGGTGCAGGCGAGGCGGGTGGCTTCGGCGCTGAAAACGGGAATGAGCGTGCGTTCGGGACCGTCATCGTCTTCGGGCGGAGGCGGAAGACGTTCCGGCTCCGGAGCGGGCGGGGGGACGGCGGCGACTCCGCTTTCGACGGGCAAGCGCGGGAATTCTTCGGCGACGAATTCTTCGATGAAGTACATCGCAGCTCCCGCAAAGGGGGCGGCACTTTCGCGTTCCGGCAGGGAACTGCGCCAATGGAGCCAGCCTTTTTCGTCTGCGGAAAAGAAAATGTGAACATCGCCGTCTTCTTCCGTGCGAAACTGCACGGCAGCGGCATTGTCCTCCAAAAAGATTTCTACGGGGTGTGAAATTTTTCGGTAAAGTGCCTGCCCGGCGTCGAGAAATCCGTTGACCAAAAACGTTTCCCAGAGTGCGTTCGGCTCAGATGCCAAGCGCTCTCCCCAGCAACGGAGGGCGCTAAGCGAGAAGCTTTTCTTTGTCGGAGGCACGTAAAACATTTTTTAAACTCCATTGGATAATTTTCCGGAGCCGTTCTCAAGCAAATAGGAATAGACCTGAAAAATTTAGGAGTTTGCCGTAACGGAAACTGTTGGACGCCCGTTTCGTCAGTACCGAAACGGATTATCAACCATCCGAGATTCACTGTTCATTATCCGCGGGTGCGGATTTTCGGCGCATGCGTCGCAGGCCGATATCCGGTGTCCGGCATTGGACACGTCCGGCGGAACTTTGCCGGAGGTGCTTTTCCGTCTTGTGTTTCCGAGGGGAATTTTCGAAAATGCTCCCATCGCTATGTTTGTTTTACCCGCTTTTCTTAAAAAAACATTGAAAAAACAGCGTCGCCGCGGATTTTCCTTGGTCGTGGCACTGGTCATGATGGCGCTCATGCTTTTGATTGCGATTTCGCTCGTCTCGTTTGTCGTTCTCGAATCGGCGCTCGGCGGCTACAAGGTGAAACGTTATCAGGCGCAGGCCAACGCCATCTGCGGTATGCGTATCGCTCTTGCGCAGTTGCAATTGCTGACGGGCGACGACCAGCGCGTTACCGCAACGGCGGATATTCTTGCGGAAGGCGGCGGAAACAATGCCTCTTTGCCTTCCGGAAAGGCGTACAAGGGAAAGCGCCATTGGACCGGTGTCTGGGCGACCGGCGGTTTGGACAAGTCCGATTCCAACAGCCTGCGCGATTGGGATTATAAGGATCCGGACAAGAAACCCTTCCTGGGATGGCTCGTTTCCGGCTATGACGAAGCGAAAGAAAACTACTCTCCGTACGAACTTGCGGTCGCCAAGTCTTCCGTAAACGCCGACCGCGGTCAGGCTTTGGTCGGCGAAGCCACTGCCGCTTATGATGTTGACGACAACAGTACGGAACTCGTCACGCTCGTCGGCGCCGGCACGCTCGGCAAGAAAACCGGCTGGGACGAAGAAGTCGTCAAAGTCCGCCGCGTCCCGATGGAAAAGCGTACCGATTTTCAGAAAACGCAGAAAACCTCCGGCTCCTTTGCATATTGGGTCGGGGACGAAGGCGTGAAGGCCCGCGTCAATCTCGCGGATAAATATTCGAAGGAATTTGACGGCGCATTGACGGACTGGGAGCGTACCCTGCGCGCTACGCCGCAACGCGTCGGCACGGAGGCGTTGGGCGTCTTTAAGTCTTTCGGTTCCTGGTGGGAAGAGGACGCTAAGGATGCGGGACGCCCCGAGGCGGCGCGCCTGCCGTACGTGCTCAGCATCGGCGACTTGGCCGCTTACGGCGACGAGGATTCCGACAAGTTCCTTGAAGAAGCCCGTGCGCTCTATCACGATGTCTCCTTCCATTCCCGCGGGGTCTTCTCCGACGTTTATAACGGCGGTTTGAAGACGGACCTTTCGGTGGCTTTCGAAATGCCCTGGTTCGGCGGTGAGGAAGGCTGGGAAAAAGGCTTCCGCGACTATCCGCAATTCCACGGTTCCGGCGAAAAGAATGAAATGGACTGGCTCGGAGACTTCGAAGTGCCCGAAAGCCAGAAATGGTGGACAAGTCAGCCGAACGACGGTCTCGGTTTCGTTTACGAATTCGATACGAAGATGAGCTCTTATCCGGCACCGAACATGAATTCCGGTGAGACGCGTATTCTCCGCGGGCCGACTTGGGACGTATTTCGCAATTTTTACCGCCTCTACAAGCGTGAAAACGAAGAAAACGGTTATCGCGGCCTGAAGGCGAGCAACGAAAAGAATTGGCTCGCTGTCGGGATGGCTCCGTACAGCTATGTCAAAAGTTACGGCAATACGGCTAACCGCGGCCAGGCCCCCAAGGTGACCTCCACCTCAATTACGGTTGACGGGCGCTCAATGACTTTCGAGGGCGTATTCGGCGGAAAGGGCAATTATGCCGGTATTACGGACCGTGCCTACGGTCTCGACCAGTACGGCGACAACCGTATGTTGCTCCCGCAATTCGACGGTAAGCGCGGACTCATTCCGCAGGCGATGCGCCTCTCGCCCGTCGTCCTGCGCTCGATTCTGCGTTTCTCGGTCGTTTTCAATTCGGATACGGCGGCCATTGTTTTTGACCCGATTATGGTCATTCACAATCCGTACAACGTGCCGATTGAATTCTTCGGTCTCGGTTCTTACTTTACGAAGTTTTACCCGATTGCATTCCGTTTCAATCGTACCGACGGCGGCACGTGGAAGTACTATACCGACCGCGGCCGTAATAACTATAATGAAGGAACTTCCTTCGAGCTGGACCTGATGTTCTATTCCGGCAACTCTTTCGGGGTGACGGCGCACGCTATGCGCCTTTTTGCGGGGACGACTTCCTACAACAACGCTCCGAACGGCTCGCTTGTGCTCCAACCGGGCGAAATCAAGGCCGTCTTCCCGAACTCGGCAACGCGTCCGCTCAAAATGCAGAGCGGCTACGGCTTGGCGGCCAGCTTGGGCGGTTACGACTACGAAGAATACAGTAACGCCTCATACGAATTGCCGTTGGCTTGGGACAGAATGACCGAAGAAGACCAAAATGCGACCTTTACCGTCGATATCGGATCTTCTCAGGCACACAACCGGGAAACGGACATGATTTTCTATTACCTGTTCTACCCGAGAAGTTCGACCGGCAAGCCCGCGACCTCGCGCGATGACCTCAAGCGCAGCTGGAACAGCCCGTACATCGGCGACTGGCAGGATGCTTCGGACGAAACCCTCATTCAGGCGTTCGGCACGCCGCGCTGGGCGCTCATCAACCCGGGTGAATGGCGAACCAATTTCGCAAACAAAACCTTCACGCGCACGGGCGAAACCGGCCACGAACACGCGCAGAAGCAGTTCATTTTCGAATACGACGTTTACAAGGCGACGGCGGATGATTCCGCATTGGCGGGTCCGCTGGTTTCGAATATGCGTCCGTGGGTGCTGGATCCGCGTTCATGGGATACCGACCTGATTGAACCGGACGGCAGCAAGAAGAAGAACTTCTCGACGCAGGGCGTCGGATGGGTTTCCGAAGTCCGTGCCGCATTGAGCGATTTGCCGCCGATCGAACATATCGACGGAAATGCTTTCTGGGGCGACGGCGATACCTCCGCAAAGGGACAGTCTTCGGTCGTGCTTTACGAAGTGCCGACGCGTCCGCTGACCTCGCTCGGTCAGCTCCAAAGCGTGGATTGTTCCGTTTTGGATACGGATCCCGGCTATGTTGTCGGAAATTCTTATGCGCCCGTCGGCAATGAAGATGTCATGAAACTCTTTGAGTGGCCGAACCGTAGCAAAATGGGTATTCAGCCGCGCGGAGACACGCCGTTTGCCGCCAATATGGCGCTTTTCGACCGCTATTTCTTCTCCGGACTCAATTTCGGAAAGATTGCCGACCAGAAGGAAAACATTTCTCAGGTCGCCAATGAAATCCTGAAGGGAGAAAAGAACCCGATGGTCAATCCGCGCGTTTCGTTCATCCGCAACCGCGACAATCTCGATCGAACTGACGATGTTGTGCGCGAAGAATTCAAGGATCCGAACAAGATTGCGCGCAACTTCCTTTACGAAGGCACTTTCAACGTCAACTCGACCTCCGTTGAGGCGTGGAAAGCTCAACTCGCGAGCTTGCACAAGCAGTATCTCAGCATCGACGGCAAATATACCGAAGCCGAAGAATTCCCGATTATTCGCTTCATGAATATCATCGGAAACAAACTCGGCGGGGAAGGCAGCGTTGCCGACTCTTCCGGTGACGAGGGCCAGGG
Organism: Candidatus Spyradenecus sp.; assembly: GCA_045651325.1. GTDB lineage: Bacteria > Verrucomicrobiota > Verrucomicrobiia > Opitutales > UBA953 > Spyradosoma. The sequence goes on along the minus strand of JAZRSB010000045.1, from coordinate 16,385 downwards.
CTGGCGCTGGTTCCGTTCGCTCAACGAAAGCGATATCGAAGAACTCGCGAAAAATATTGTCGAAGAGGTCCGTCTGCGCGGTCCCTTCATGTCGATGGCAGACTTTGTAAACCGTCGCCTCAACTCGAAGAAGGAATACGCTTACAGCGGTACGCTTCAGGCGGCAATCGACAAGACTTCGCGCATCAACCAGTCCGTCGGCAAGGCGAAGGATAAGCCGGATGCGAAGTACTTCCCGAACCTGATGCCGAAGGGTAGCCCCTCCAAGAAAGCGGGTGCGCCGGGCTACCTGACGCAGGGCGACATTCTCTCCAGCCTCGGTGCGGGCATGGCCGTGCGTTCCGATACCTTCACGATTCGTGCTTACGGCGACGTCTTCGGTTTGAGCGGTCTTCCGGAAGCGCGCGCGTACTGCGAAGCCGTTGTCCAACGTCTCCCGGATTGGGTGGCGGAAGAAGAGGACAGCGTCCTCGAAAACTCGGACAAGACGGTTTTCGACGCGCTCCAAGTGAAGAAAAATTACCGCAGTCAGGGCTTGGACAATAGCGAGCACCTCTTCGAGAAGTTTGAGCGCAACATGAGCCTGAAGGCGGTTAACCGTCTCCTCGGACGCCGTTACAAGATTGTATCCTTCCGTTGGCTTTCGCCCGACGAAATTTAGTTCACGTTTCAAGGGGAGAAGCGGTACTTTGCCGCTTCTCCCTGCATTCGCCCGTCGTATTCGGGCGTATTATTCTCTTTTGCTCTTACTCCGTTTTTTAACTTTATCCGGTTTCACACATGGCACTTTTTAATTGGCTTAATCAGCGCGGGAGCGGCGTGCTCCTGCACCCCACCATGCTTCCGTCTTCGCAAGGCATCGGAACGCTCGGAAAATCCGCATACCGCTTCGTCGATGCGCTGGCAGAGATGCGCGTCGGCTATTGGCAGGTTTGCCCGCTCGGACCGACCGGCTTCGGCGATTCTCCGTATCAGTGTTTTTCTTCTTTTGCAGGTAATCCGTACCTGATCGATTTCGAAAAACTCGTTGAACTCGGTTTGCTGGAGGATGCCGACTTGGGGTTGCTTCGCAGTCTGCCGCGCGAACGTGTCGATTACGGTCCGCTCTGGAGCGCGTTTTACACGACGGCACGCAAGCTCTACGCCAACATCCGCAAAAATCGCTCGTTGCTTGCCAAGATCGGGGATTTTGAGACTTTTAAGCGCGACAACGCTTACTGGCTTTCGGGCTTTGCGCTTTACACGGCGCTGAAGACGCACTTTAAGGGTGAGGCTTGGTATCGCTGGCCGGAAAAGGCTCGCAAGTACGCCTCGGCAATCAAGGCAAAGTGGGGGGCGGAAGTCGCCGCCGAAGTCGAGTTGACCGAGATTATCCAGTTTATCTTCTTTACGCAGTGGCGCGAATTGCGCGGTCATGCGCGTCGCCGGAATGTCAAAATTATCGGAGACACGCCGATTTTTACGGCTTTGGACAGTGCTGATGTCTGGCAAAATCCCGAAATTTTCCAAATCAATCAGAAGACCGCAGCGCCGCTCGCCGTTGCCGGGGTTCCGCCGGATTATTTTTCGGCAACCGGGCAGCTTTGGGGAAATCCGCTCTACGATTGGAGCGCGCTCAAGAAGACGAATTATGCGTGGTGGATTGCGCGTCTGCGTGCCTGCTTCGCGCTTTATGACGTCGTTCGTATCGACCATTTCCGCGCTTTTTACGATTACTGGCGTATTCCTGCGGGGGCGCCCGATGCGCGCACCGGCGAATGGGTGCTCGGTCCGGGCTTGGAATTCTTCGAAGCGGTCCGCAAGGCGCTCGGCAATGCGCAGCTTATTGCGGAAGACCTCGGCGATATGAACGACGGAGTTCGAAAGCTGCTCGCAGATACGGGCTTGCCGGGGATGGCGGTCTTGCAGTTTGCGTTCGGCGGCGACCCGAAAAATCTTTACCTGCCGCACAATATCGGCGCGAACACGATTGCTTACCCGGGAACGCATGACAACAATACGGTCGTCGGGTGGTACAATTCTTGCGGGGAACACGAGCGCGATTTCTTCCGCCGCTATCTGTGGTCCGACGGAAATGCGCCGCATTGGACCTTGATTAACGCCGCGATGAAGTCGCACGCGCGCCTCGCGGTTGTCTCCGTCCAAGATATGTTGGGCTTGGGTGCGGAAGCGCGCTTCAATGAGCCCGGAACGGATCAGAAGAATTGGCAGTGGCGCTTGTCTGATGCCGAATTTGAGCGTTTCTGCGGCGATCTTGTCGGCGCATTTCGAGAGCTCGTCGAAATTTCGGCGCGCAATTAGTTGCTTAATCCCCCTGAATAACACAATGGACGCTATGAAAAAAATCGGCATTCTCAACGGTCCCAACCTGAATTGGCTCGGCAAGCGCGAACCCGAAATCTACGGGCAAACGACGCTGGCGGATTTGGAGCGCGGGCTTGCCGATTATGCCGCCAGCCTCGGGAATTGCGAAATCGAGTGCTTTCAAAGCAATCATGAGGGCGTGCTGATTGACAAGATTTACGATTGGGCCGAGCGCGGCTTTGCCGGTATTGTCTTTAATCCCGGAGCATTTACGCACACGAGCGTCGCCCTGCGGGATGCAATTGCCGGTGCGGGAATCGCTACCGTCGAAGTCCATATTTCCAATGTGCATGCGCGGGAAGAATTCCGCCACCGTTCGTTGACGGCGCCGGTTTGTCTCGGGCAAATCTGCGGGCTCGGCTTGAAGGGCTACGTTTACGCGCTGGAGGCACTCGCCAATCCGAAGCAATAAGCGGACGGCTAATTCCTTCCGGCGCGCTATTGAATTTCCGCAATCGGGAGGCGGAAGAGGGCTCCCGATTCCGAGGAAACGAGCAAGGTGGAATCGTCGATAAAGGCGATTCCCTCGATTTGCCAGTCCGTGAAGGGGACGCTGATTTTCCGGAAGCGGGGCTTTTGGAAAAAGTGCTTTTCGTCGCGCTTTCCGCGGGTGTCCGGTTGCGGTAATTCGAAGACCCAAACGGCGTGATAAGTCAGGACGGCGAGACGATCGCGTTTGGGCGAGAGAGCCGCATCCGTTACCAGACCGCGGGCATCGAAGCGTGCGACGGGAACGGCGGCCTGATAGGCTTCGGTTTGCGGATTGACGCGCCAGAGGACGGTTTCCGTATTGGTCCAATGCTTCGTAAAAAAGTAAATTTGCCCGTTGAGAGCGAAGCAGGATTCCGCGTCGAAGTTTTTCGACGGGTCGGGGAAGCGGTCCTGATTCGGGTAATAGAATGAGATTTTTCGGGATGAATCAGCTTTCTCGGCATCGGGATTCGGTTCGGGAACAATATAAAAGCAGAGGTTGCGTCGGTTGCTTTCGTTGTTGCCGATATCGGCGATAATCAGGTTGCCGGATTCGTCGGCGGCAACGGCTTCCCAGTCGATGTTGCGTCTTCCCGTGAGCCGAATGCCGCGGTAGGAGTCGGCGCCGGATTTCGGTTTGATGACTGTGCCTTCTGCGGTGACGGCAAAGAGGTAGGGCCCGGAAGCGGAATCGTTTATCGTCCAAAAGGTGTTTTTGCGTTTTTGGCAGTTTTCGAGCGAGGAGTTTTCTGCGATCGGACGGGTCGGATGGCGTGCGGCGGGAACGAGCTTGAGCGGCGGCAAGCTGTGTGACGGCTTTACGTCGAGGAGCGGCGGCAGTTCTGCGCGAACCGTATGATTGGCCGGGCGTTCGGCGGCTCCGAGCACGGCGGCGAAAGCGATGAACGCCGACAGGCAAGCGGCGGCGCTTTTAATTCGCTTATTTTTAAAAATAAACCCTTGCATTTACTGACGTTGAAAACGAGATTGGAGAGAATGTCGATACAAATTGAAGATAATGCTACGGATGTGCTGCGCAAGTCCATGCTCGGGCGGGGAATTTCTTCCGAGATGCTTGCGGAAAGATCCGGATTGCCGCTCGCCGAAATTCGCCGTTTCCGCCGCGAACGCGTCTCTGCCGAAATCTGCTCCCGCGTGGCTCCCGCACTCAATTTGTGCCCGGAAAAGCTGAGACGTCTCGATGCCGATTTTGATGCCGGGGTTGCGGGAAATCCGGCACTCGAGCCGCGTTTCCCGGAAACTTGCACTCGGCATATCATGTTCTGCGGAAATAAAATTTTGCCGGACATGACTTCTAATGCTTACGTCTGGACGGATTCGGCGCGCGGGGAAGCCGTGCTCTTCGACTGCGGGATGAACGGCGAAGGGCTCGTCGAATTTTTGAAAACGCGGGCAATAAAGGATGTCAGCCTCTGTCTCACGCACCGCCATTTCGACCATGCGGACGGGCAGGAAGCGTTGCTCGCGGCATTTCCCCGATTGCGTATTTTCAGCTTTTATACGCTTTTCGGGGAGGGTGAGGAAGTGCCGCGCGAACATTCCTTTCAGGCGGCATCGCTTCGGTTGCGGGCAATTCCCGTTCCCGGGCATACCGTCGATTCCGTGGTCTTCCTTTGGGAAAATCCGCCGTCTCCGTTTCCGCCGCTTGCTTTTACCGGAGATACCCTTTTCCTCGGCAGTGTCGGCGGTTGCTTGCCCGGGCATCTGGAGCATTCGCTCTTGAGTATCCGTAAACAACTCTTCGAAGCCCTCGATCCGGAAACGATTTTGTTGCCGGGACACGGGCCGGCGACGACCCTGCGTGCCGAACAGGAGAATAATCCCTTTTTCTAAGCCTCGTCGCTTTCGGAAAGCGGAAGCACGATGCGGAAACAACAGCCCTGCGAGGGAAGGCTTTCCACGGTTGTCGTGCCGCCGTGAAGCTGCGCGATATGTTTTACGATCGCCAAGCCTAAGCCGGTTCCGCCGAGTTTCTGCGAACGCTCTTTGTGGACGCGGTAAAAGCGCTCGAAGAGACGCGGAAGGTGTTCCGCGGAAATGCCGATGCCGAAGTCTCTGACGCTGATGACGACGTTTTTATCCGTATGCTCCTGCGCGATTTCGATGCGCTTTCCGCCGCTGTATTTGACGGCGTTGCCGATGAGGTTAATAACGGCTTGCTCGACGAGACGCGCGTCGCCGACGTATTCCAAAGATTCGTTGCGGGTGATGCAAAGCTCGATGCCGGCGGCCTCGGCGTTTTCCGTGCAGGCATTGACGGCATTTTCAAGGGCCGCATCGAGCCGGAAGTATTCGAAGTCCTCCTTGCCGGCCAGCTCCCGCCTTTCGAGAGCGGCAAGACTCAGAATGTCTTGAACCAGCGCGTTGAGTCGCTTCCCCTGCGTATTGAGGATTTTCAGAAATTTGTCGGCGAGTTCCGGCGAATGAAGCGCGCCGTCGCTCAGCGATTCGACGGCACTGAGAATGCTCGTAAGCGGCGTCTTGATTTCGTGGGAAACGTTGGCAACGAAATCGCTGCGGAAGGATTCCAGTCGCCGCAAATTGGTCATGTCGGTGACGGCTAACAGGAGGCAGCGTTCTCCGTCGTGGATGACGATACAGCCCTTGGCGTAAAGGCTTCGCGGCGTGCATCCGGAAGTTTCGAGCGTTACTTCCGTTTCGATGCTCCGGTTTTCGGAAAACGCCAAATCCGAAATGCGCAGCAATTCCGCAGAACCGCAACGGCGCCAGCTGAATTGCGTTGCCGTTTCTTCGATATTAAAAATCTTGCGTGCGGCACTGTTAAAATAAATGGCGTTGCCGTCTTCGTTGACCAGCAGGACGGCTTCCGAGAGGGCGGAGAAAAGGTTTTCGCGATCGTTGCGGTCTGCGGTAATCCGGTCGAGCTGGGCCTTGAGTTGTTCTTTCATGCGGCTGACGGGCAGGGCGAGTTCGCGCACGATACCTTTTTCCGGAATGGAGATGCGCACGTCGAGATTGCCGCGCGAGATGCGTTTCGCACTTTCCTGAAGCTCCTGAAGCGGAATGCGAATGCGGAAAATAATGTAGCAGACGAGCCCGATCGCCGAAATGCCGCCCAGGGCAAGCCCCAGAAGCGTAAGCCATTTGACGCGGGAAACGACGGCATCGAGATCCTTGTTGTAAATCGCGACGCGCAGAACGTAATTGGTTTTTCCGTCCATTGTGGCGTCGATCGGCATCGCGCTGTAAATCATGTGCTCGTTTTGCGTCGAACTGAAGCGGCTGCTGATGCCCGGCGCCCCTGCAATCGCGACGGCGATTTCCTCGCGTCCGGCGTGGTTGTCCAAAATATCTTTGTCCGCCCCGGAGTCGGCAAGGACTTTTCCCGCAGCATCCACCAATGTGATGCGGCGCGATTTTTCACGAATCCGCTCACAATATTTGGCGGCTTGTTCGACGTTGCCGACGATCAGCATCGGCTCAATCAGTTCGGCGATGAAGCGGGCCTCAAGCATGACGTCGCGTTTGGCGGCGGCCATGTAGGATTCTTCAAATCTTTTCGTGAAGAAAAAGAGGGTTCCCGAGGCAATGCCGACGAGCAGAAGCAACAACAGCGGGAAGGCGAAGAGCGTTTTGTCCTGAGCTTTCATGAGAGCGCGTTTAGCGGAGATTTTAGTAGAGGGCCTTCATGCGGTAACCGACGCCGCGGACCGTTTCGATGTGCGTGCCCCAGGTTCCGAGTTTTCGGCGGAGGTTGACGATTTGGACGTCGATGGCACGGTCGGTCACGGGATAGTCGTCGCCTTTAACTTTGGAAACGATTTGGTCCCGCGTGAAAACACGGCCCGGGCGTTTGGCCAAAAGGCACAGGATGCCGTATTCCGTGAAGGTCAGGTCGAGCGTGTTGCCGTCGAGCTTCGCCGTGTGATCGAGCGTATTCATAACAAGTGCGTCGTAGCGGATTTCGTTGCTTTGTTCCTGCTCGATGCCGCTACGCAGCTGAGCGCGCACGCGGGCGACGAGGACCTTGTTACTGAAGGGCTTGGTGATGTAATCGCAGGCACCGAGCTCAAGACCGAGTACGATGTCGCTTTCCTCACTCTTGGCCGTGAGCATGATGACCGGAATGTTGCGCGTAGCTTCGTCGCGCTTGAGCTCGCGGCAGACACTCAGTCCGTCAAGCTGCGGAAGCATCAAATCCAGGAGAATCAGCGAAGGCTGTTCCCGCTGGGCCATACGTAATCCGAGAGCTCCGTCGCCGGCCGTAAGTACCTGCGTGAATCCGTTGCTTTCGAGTGTAAACCGGATGACGTCACGAATGGCTTCGTCGTCTTCTATTACCAGAATTTTAGTTGCCATAACTAGCTTGTGTTAACGTCAATTATGGCAGGACTTTGCTAAGTGGCGATAAAGGAATTGTTAGAATTTTGTTAGCGCAATGTCCCGGAGGAAGGGTTTAATCCGCGTCGCAACGAAGACTGACAAGCAGGTCATGAATGATTTCAAAAGGCGGCATGACGGCGGGATTGTCGCTCACCCAAGCGAACTCGATGCGTCCGTCGATACCGATGACGAATGCTGCCCGTTTGGCCACGCCGCGAAAATCCAAAATTTCGGGGAGGAAATGGGAGTCTTCGACGTCGTAGGCCCTAATCGCCTCGCGATTGAAGTCCGAGAGCAAGGTCAGGGAAAAGCCGGCGCTCTTTTTCCAAGCTTCCTGGGCAAAAGGATTATCGACGGAGATTGCGAGGACGTCGGCGTTGAGCGCGTCGTAGGCATGAAGGGTTCGGGATACCGAGCACATCTCTTCGCTGCACACGCTTGTAAACGCGAGCGGGACGAAGAGCAGGACCGTGGGGCGTTCCCCGACGGATCGGGTCAGAGAAACCGATTCGATTCCGTTGACTGTTTTGGCTTTCAGTACCACTGCGGGGGCCGGCATTCCGATTTTGATTTTCATACCCTGAGAGCGCTTCCGCCGGCAATTTTTGTTTTCCGCAAGCACTATCAACGCAACCGACTATTCGTGTTGAGATTTGTCGCCTTATTTCGGATAATTCCCGTCATGATTTCCCCATTGAGAAAATTCGTTACTTTTACGACCGCCTGTGTTTCCGCCGCTATGCTTACCGGCCTTCCCGTCGAGCTTCTTGCGAAAGTTCCCGGTATGCTCGAGTCGCCGAAGCAACCTGCCGGTGCTCCGAAACCTTACGGGGCAACGCCGACGGAACCTCAGGTTCAATGGCAGCGTATGGAATACTACGCGTTTACGCACTTCGGCTTGAACACCTTCACCGGCCGCGAATGGGGTTACGGCGACGAAAGCGCCGAATTGTTTAATCCGACGAAATTTGATGCCGAGGCCATCGTCAAAGCATTTAAGGACGGCGGGATGCGCGGCATGATTTATACCGCCAAACACCACGACGGCTGGTGTTCCTGGCCGACCAAAACCACCGAGCACAGCATCAAAAAGTCGCCTTGGAAAAAGGGCAAGGGCGATGTCGTCAGAGAATTCGCCGCCGCCTGCAAAAAGCACGGCATCAAATTCGGCACCTATCTTTCGCCTTGGGATCGCAATCACCCGGAATACGGCCGAGACGGCTATATCAAGGCTTACTACGGGCAAATCGAGGAATTGCTTACGAATTACGGCGATGTCTTCGAAATCTGGTTTGACGGCGCTAACGGCGGCGACGGTTATTACGGCGGCGCGCGCGAACGCCGCAACACGCCCGGCGGAGCGGACAAATATTACAATTTCGAACAAATCGTAAAGAACATCCGCAAGATGCAGCCGAACTGCATCATCTGGGGTGCTTCACACTACGGCGATGCCCGCTGGGGCGGTTCCGAAAAAGGCCATGTCGGCTATCCGCACTGGCATACCGTCGGAGCTCAAAACCCGGAACAAACGCCTTCGGCGCACCCGGCAAGCTGTAAGGACAACTGCCGTCACGTGACCGCCGCGCACGGGCTTCCGGGCGGAAGCCGTTGGGTGCCCGCAGAAGGGGACACGCCGATTAATCACAGCGGCTGGTTCTGGCATCAGGGCGGACGCCCGAAATCGCCGGAACAGCTCATGCAGGTTTGGTTTGATTGCGTCGGGCGCGGCGCCAACCTCATCCTGAATCTCGCTCCGGACAAAACCGGTCGCCTCGACCCGAAGGACGTCGAATCTCTCATGGGCTTTAAGAAACTCCGCGACGCTCTGTACAAAAAGGACTTTGCACTCAATGCCAAGGCGGCCGCCAAGGCCGTGCGCGGGAAAAACACCAAATCCTTCGGAGCCCAAAACCTCGTGGACGGCGATTTGGACACGTATTGGGCCACTAACGACAAGGTGACGAAGGCCGCCGCCGTCATCGTGCTACCCGCCAAGACGACGTTCGACGTCGTACGCGTTCGCGAAGAAATCCGCCTCGGTCAACGCGTTACCGCATGGGCGCTCGATGCGGATATCGACGGCGAATGGAAAGAAGTGGTCGCAGGGCAAACAATCGGCGTCCAGGCGATGCTCGTTCTTCCGGAAAAGGTGACGGCCCAACGCGTTCGCCTGCGCATCACGGAATCCGAAGCCTGCCCGTGCATTGCCGAACTTTCGCTCTTCAAGCTGCCCGAAGGCCTGAACCTGAAAAAGGCTTCCGCCTCCACAACTGTCACCAACGGCGTGCCGAAGACCAAATGGAAGGTCGTGAACGCTCCCGCGGGAACGAATGCCTCGGCTGCGATCGACGGCAATCCTTCGACTTTCTGGCACACGCATCCGAATCAGGAACTGAAGCCGCCGCAGTCTTTCACCGTTGATATGGGCGAAACACGCCATCTGCGTGCGTTCACCTACTTGCCGCGTCAGGACGGTACAACGCACGGCATGACCGACCGCTACGTCTTTGAGCTCTCGCTCGACGGGAAAACGTGGAAAAAGGTTTCGGAAGGCGAATTCGGAAATCTCCGAGCCAACCCGATTGAGCTGACGATTTCGTTTACGCCGGAAAAGGCGCGTTACTTCCGCTTTACGGGAACGCATGCGCTCGACAAGAATCACGTCTCCGCTGCCGAAATCGGAGTGCTTGAGTAGATTAAAGATTAAAGGGGAAAGATTAAAGAGAGAGAGCTTAGAGCTTAGAGATTAATGCTTAAAGCTTAAAGAAAACTTGGGCGAAATCAGACATAGATATAAAGCTTAACGCTTAGAGCTTAAAGGAAAGTCCGGCGGAAGGGTTAGTGGATAGCTGATAACGGATAAGTGTTTTTAGTGAATAACGCCTGCTTCAAAATTTTTGCTCCCGAGCAAAAATCTCCGCATAGCATTATTCATTATCAATTATTCGCTATTCGCTGAGCGAAGCCGTGCACCGGAGGTGTACAATAGCGCCTCTTTAAGCTTTAAGCCCTAAGCTCTAAGCTCTCTCTCTTTAATCTTTCCCCTTTAATCTTTAATCTATCTCCCTCTCTCCCTTTGAGAGTCTAAGAATTGATTTGAACAAAATGCGGGAACGCGAGAAGATGAGGCATCGTGTCTTCTTTGAATAAAACATTTCTTCGTGCCGCCGGCGTGCTTGCAGGTGTGCTTGTCTTCGTGCTGAATCCGGCTTGTAAGCAACCGCCGACTCCGGCCTATCACGGCGAGGATGCCGGCAATACAATCGGGATATGCTATGCGTCGTTTTATCTGAAGCGGGAAGACGATTTCAAACGTATTTCCGAATACTTTACGGACGCGGAAAATACCGGAGGGCACGCAGTTGTCCGCAGTCGTCCCGAATCACGCGACGGGCTTTACATGATTGTTTCGCTTGAAAACGGCGCAAAGGTACCTGCCGGCAGCGTTGCCGAGTTGCGTTATTTCCATCCGAAAAAGGGCGGTTTGCAGACTTGCCGTTGGACGCTTCCCGAATTTTCGGCGGCACCGCACCGTGAACTGCGCTTAGGCCTGACCGGCGAAGATTGGGATGCTTCGCTTTACCGTAAACGTCCCTCGGCATGGCAGTTGAGCGTTTCCGGCCCGGACGGGCAGTTGCTTTTCCGTCGGAATTCCTACCTTTGGAAGGAATAAATCCGCGAAGCGTTTCTGTCGGATTTTGTTCTCTTTTAAAAAAAGGCTTGCAATAGGAATTAAAAAAGAACATATTAAACCTCAACTTTTTGGTGTGGTAGCCAAGTGGTTAAGGCCGTGGTTTGCAAAACCACTATGCGGCGGTTCGAATCCGCCCCACACCTCCAAAAATTTTTCTCCCAATCCAATCCTACTTCGGCTTGACCGAAGTACCCGCAGAGAGTTCCTCCTTTTCCTCTCTGCGGGTTTTTTGTATCGCGGAGGCGTGGTGACAAGGTTTTAATCTTCGGCTTTTAGCAATGATTGATTCATACGAGACGGAAAATACGGATGCGATAGACATGACTATCGACCTGTGGCCGCAGATGCGGGAGTGTGCGCAGGAAATGCTTGTGCGCGAACCGGCTCTGGCGGATACGCTCAATTCCTTCGTACTCCATCAGGGAAGTTTTGATCTCGCGATGAGTGCGAGAATCGCTCACAAATTGGCATCCTCGGAGAAGGAATACAACGCGATTGCGGCGCTGTGTCTCGAGGCGTTTACGCACGATGCGAGCCTTGCGTGCAGTTGCCAAAACGATATTCGGGCGATTTTAGACCGTGATCCCGCCTGTGAATCCGTCCTTGTTCCTTTCCTTTGGTATAAGGGCTTCATTGCGATTTCGGCACACCGTGTCGCCCACTATTTTTGGCAGCATTCCCGCAAGTACATCGCCCATTTTATCCAGAGCAAAGTTTCGGAAAAGCTTTCGGTGGATATCCATCCGGCGGCCCGTTTCGGTTGCGGAATTCTGCTCGACCACGCAACGGGCTTTGTTGCCGGCGAGACGGCGGTCGTCGAAAATAATGTTTCCATTTTGCATGCGGTTACCTTGGGCGGTACGGGTAAGACGCGCGGAGACCGGCATCCGAAGATTCGTTCCGGCGTACTTATCGGTGCGGGGGCGAAAATTCTCGGCAATATCGAGGTCGGACGCGGGGCAAAAATCGGTGCCGGATCCGTGGTGCTTGACGACGTGCCGGCGCATACGACGGCGGCGGGAGTCCCAGCGCGGGTGGTGGGCGCGGCTCAGGAAGACGAACCGGCGAACGCGATGAACCACCGCTTGCCGTGTTAACGAAAGGATTTTTACGATGAAAAAAGATTTTGAAGGCAGCTTCGGCGGCGGATTTGAAGACGGAAACTCTCCCGAGATTCGTTGCTCGGAAACCGAGTGGGCACAGTTCCTTGGGTGGGCAGATCACGAAGTCGAGCGCTTTAAACGATTCTACGAGAGCTTGGAGATTCGCCCCGACGAAGACCGGCTGGACAAATGCGCGCTCGCCATGGGCTGGCAGTTGGACGGCAACGAAGCGGAAACCAAAGAGGAAATCGCCAAGATGTTCGGCGAGGGGTTTGCGGTTACGCCGCCGCCCGGACCGCCGCCGGTTTATTCGCTGTTGAACACGACGGAAGCGATCGCCATCCGAGCGATTGTCAGCTATGCCAAAGCGCGGCTCCTTTATATTTATCAGCGCGAGGCTCAGTATTTTATGACCTTCCGTCCGGACGTAACTCTCGGGCTCTCCGGCAGATTGTCCGAGTCCGAACAAATGATGTTGCTTGCGATTGATGCGATTTCCGCACGCGAGAACGCGTTGGCAAAGCTTCTGATGAAGCGGGCGCACGTTGCGTGGAACGATTACCTCGGCCTGATGCCGGACATGCTTTCCGCAATCTCGAAATCCTCCAGAATATCGCGCCGTTATTATGACGAATTGCGCGAGGCAATCTTCGATTTGCGCGAACTCTGCCTGCGCATTATCCGCGACGCCCGTGAAGCCGAACGGGAAGAGTCCGAAAGCTGATTTGCGCGACCGCTTCGAAATTCCTTAACTCCGGAAAGCCCGTGCCCATCGATTTTAGTGCAGAGCTCAACAGCGACCAACTTGCGGCCGTGACCTCGCGGGAGCGCTTTGCGCTCGTCCTCGCCGGCGCCGGTTCCGGGAAAACGCGCACGTTGACTTATCGCGTTGCCTGGCTTTTGGAGCAGGGCGTTCCGCCGTGGCGTATTCTTCTGCTCACCTTTACCAATAAGGCGGCGACGGAAATGCTCACGCGCGTCGAAGACCTGACCGGCGTGCCGCGCAACGAGTTTTGGGGCGGAACCTTCCATAGTATCGGTCAGCGCATTTTACGGACGAATGCCGAACGGGTCGGGCGCCGCAAAGATTACACGATTCTCGATGCCTCCGATGCCGATTCGCTCTTCGGAAAAGTCTGCAAACGCGTCAACGCGGAGTTTCTCAAAGGGCGCAATGCCCCGAAGCCGAAAGTCATTTTCGACCTGATCAGCTACGCCCGCAACACGCGGCGGCCGCTCGGAGAAATCATCGAAGAGCGCATGCCTTGGGTGGCGGACGCCGAACGCGTCATTCCGCTCTACGGCGAGGCCTACGCGGAAGAGAAGCGTACGCAAAATCTTTGCGATTTCGACGATTTGCTCGAGCTCTTTCTCGAACTGCTCGAAAACAATCCGAGCGTACGCGAGCAATATTCCAAGCGCTTCCGCCATATCCTCGTCGATGAATTCCAAGACACCAACACCCTCCAGTCCGAAATTATCCGCCGCCTCATTTCCGAAGAAAACTCACTGACGGCGGTCGGCGACGACGCGCAATGTATTTACACCTGGCGGGGCGCGAATTACGAAAATATCACGCGCTTTCCCGAAACGTATGCGGGGACGGCCCTGCATAAGATTGAAATCAATTACCGTTCCACGCCTCAAATCCTTGATTTCGCGAATTCCGTACTCGCCTCGCGGGAAGAGTCGCTGGGCTTTTCCAAGACCTTGCGCGCAACGCGTCAGGGCGGGAGAAAGCCTTTCCTGATTCCGACAATCGATGCCTACGACCAGGCGCGTCTCGTCATTCGACGCATTTCCTCGCTGGTTAACGACGAAGATTATTCGCCGAACGACATCATCGTGCTGTATCGCGCGCATGCCCACGCCAAGGAACTGGAACTCGAGCTCTCGCGCGCCGGAATCCCGTTTTTAATTACGAGCGGCGTGCAGTTCTTCCAGCAGGCGCACGTTCGCGATTTTGTCGCAATCCTTCGATTCTTGGTTAATCCCGCCGACGGCGTGGCTTTTTCGCGCATTCTGGCGCTGATGGAAAAGGTGGGGCCGCGAACGGCCGGCAAGACCCTCGAACTCGCCAAAAAAGTTGCGGACAAAAAGAAGATCCACCTCTTTACGGCTCTGTCGGACGAGACTGTCCTGAAGAAGATTCCCGCACCGGCACTTGACGATTATCGGGATTTCATTATCTCGCTTCAGGATATGCACGAATCGCTTTGCGGGAAAAACCTCGAAGCTCCGTCTGAGGAACCCGCAGAATCAGAAGAGGACGATTTGTTTGCCTTTGCCGCTAAAAATCTTGCCGCAAGCCCGGTGTCTCCCGCGCCGGCATGTGTCGCCGGAACGCCGGCGGAAATCGTACGCATCGGTCTGGACGGCTGGTACGGGGATTTTATCCGAAAAGTGTATGCGGATTGGCAACAGCGCGGCGATGATCTCCGGAGTTTAATCGGGTTCGCCGAAAAGTACGAGAGCCTGGACGACTTGTTGGCGCAACTGGCACTTTTGAATTCGGAAACGAACAAGGAAGACGTGGACGGCGAAGAGCGCGACCGCCCGATGATTCGCCTTTCGACCATTCATCAGGCCAAAGGCTTGGAGTATCCGATTGTTTTCGTTATCGGTTGCGCAGAGGAAATGTTCCCGCTGAAACGCGCTATTGAGTCCGGTGACGTGGATGAAGAGCGCCGCCTGTTTTATGTGGCGGCGACACGTGCGAAAGACGAGCTTTACATGCTCTATCCGAAAATCCGTTCGGGCTATGGCGACCTCGGCCTGATGGAAGCTTCCCGCTTTGTCCGCGAAGCCGACCCGAACACGTACGAAATGTTACACGTCTCGGGAAGAAGCTCCCTGCGGGGACAGCATTAGGGCGTTGCATTTAATCCGAAACCCGGGGAAGGCGTCGGCCGCCCCAAGTAAACGGCTAAAGGCAAGCCCTAGAAATTCATTTTAGAGGAGCTCCGCAAAAGCGCGTAGCTCGCTCCATTGCGCCGCAAGAGCGTAAACGGGTCTGCCCCCGTCATTTTGCGTCGCTTGTTTTTCATGGATTATCCGCGGGTTGCGGCCATCGCCTGCACCCGCGGTTATCCAATGCAGTGCACCTCCGGCGCACAGGCTCTGATGACGGGAAGAAGAAAACTTAGGACAATGCCCCAAAAATGAATTTCTGGAGGTAGCCTAAAGGCTGATTGTGTTCGCGCTGTCAACTTCGAGGCTTTCGACTTTTTCGAGTTTTTTGCTCGCGATGCGGTGGCGGTCAACCGTCTTGGCTACGACGCTTTGGGCATCGTTCAGCTTGGCGGAAACTTTTTCGAGCAGTTCGCCGAAGCGGAGAAAATCGGCCTTAACGACGGAGAGGGTTTTGGCGATTTCGGCGGAATTCTTTTGGATGGCGAGCGTGCGGAAGCCCATTTGCAGGCTGTTGAGCAGGGCGGCAAGCGTCGTCGGTCCGGCAATGAGAACGCGTTGTTCTCGCTGAATTTCGTCTGCTAGACCTTCGCGGCGGATGATTTCGGCGTAGAGGCCTTCCGTCGGGAGGAAAAGAATCGCAAAATTCGTGGTAACGCCCGGGCGGATATATTTGTTGCGGATGTCCGTTGCGAAGCTTTTGACGCGTTTGGCAAGTTCGCTTGAGGCCTTTTCGACGGCTTCGCGGTCGCCGATTTGGGCTGCGGCGCTCAGGCGTTCGTAATCTTCGACGGGGAACTTTGAATCGATCGGCAGGTAAATCGGACGGGAGGCATCGGCTTCGTTGCCGGGTAGCCTGACGGCGAATTCGACGACTTCTCCGGAACGCGGCGAAGGCTTGAAATTGCGCTCGAATTGCTCCGGGGTAAGGATGTCGGCAAGCAAATTACCGAGTTGGACTTCGCCCCAGGTGCCGCGGGTTTTTACATTGCTCAAAACGCGCTTGAGATCGACGATGTTGGTCGCAACGGACTGCATTTCTCCGAGGGATTTGTGGACATTTTCGAGGCGTTCGCTGACGAGGCGGAATGATTCGGCGATGCGTTTTTCCAATGTTGATTGGAGCTTTTCATCGACGACGCCGCGCATCTCATCCAACTTCCTGGCGTTTTCTTCGCGCAGAGCACGAATGGAATTTTCCATGGCGACACGGATGTTTTCGAGCGACAGAGCCTGTTCGGTGCGGGTTTGAGAGAGAGATTCGCCGATGAGCGAGAATTGGCGGGTCAGTGTTCCGGAAAGGGTTTCGGTCTGGATTGCCGCGGATTTTGCAATTTCTTCGCGGTTTTCCCGCAGCGCTTCCCGGGAGTTGCTCTGTTCGCGGGCGAGGGCCTCTGAAATACGGTTTAGGGATTCGCTGTTCGTACGCTCGAGTTCGCGCTGTTTGTCGGCACGGAATACGCAGAAAAACAGCA
>JAZRSB010000044.1:0-15214 GCA_045651325.1 Candidatus Spyradenecus sp. | reverse complement strand
TTAAGAGCAAATCCAAAATAAAACTCGAAAAGAACATTTCCCGTTAATCACTCCCTCCGGCGCCTCTCGGCGGTGGTCCTCGTGAAAAAGGAATGCCAATCATGAAGAAATATTCTAAATAGTCAAATGATTTTGTGAAAACAATCCGCAAACCCGCTTAAATAAACGAAAGAAAATTGTTTTACGCAAAGAAATTGCTCCCGCAAGGCATACCAAAACAGCAAAAACAAAGCTAAGAGACCCCTACAAAAACTCATTTCACAGTCCCTCCGCTCCCGCCCCCCCCCCGTTCCATTGCGCCGCAGGCACGTAAACGGGCTACCTCCGTCACTTCGCGGCGCTTGTTTTTCGCTCTGTGAATAGTAAATAATGCCATGCGGAGATTTTGGCCAGAGAGCAAATATTTTGAAAAAGCGTTATTCCCTATTCGTTATTCATTATTCGCTAAAGCCGCCTCCGACCCACAGGCCCTGACGAACGAAAAGAAGAAAACTTAGGGCAAATCTCTAAAAAGCGGCGGAGGTCACCTAAAACACAAGGCGTAAATAAAATACGTTTACAATACAATTCTTCGATGATGAACAATACGAACGGGAGAATCGTCCGAAGACAGAACGACTTCAACAATATCGAAGCGGTGAGCGCGCGGACGTTCCCGCAAGGCGTTAAGGTAGGCGCGAATCGCACGCTTTTGTGCGCGACGCTTGCGGGCATCAACGGCGGCATAGCCTCCGCGCAAATTATTTTCGGAACGGGTCTTTACTTCGGCGAACACAAGACAATCTCCTTCCAGAGCAACAACATCCACCTCATCGCGACCGCTACGCCAATTTCGCAGGAGTATTTTCATTCCTGCACGACGCAGGAATTTTACGGCATAATCCTCCCCCAATTTCCCGCGCTGCTGACGAAACGTTCTCTTTTCTTCTTTAAAAAGAAGAGAGCGCCACTTCGCCAGCCACTCGCGCCACATTCCTAAAACAGGTTGCCTTGTTTGCCGAAATCGCGTTCGACGCCGCAAACGCCCCAACCTTTTTCCGTCAGCACGCGTCCCTGCGGCGTACGTGCGATATAGCCTTCCTGAATCAGATAGGGTTCATGCACTTCTTCGAGCGTATGTTCATCTTCGCCGACGGCGACGCCGATGGTGCCGAGTCCGACAGGTCCGCCGTTGTAATTAAGAGCGAGCGTACGCAAAATGCGTTTATCCATGTCATCCAAGCCGTGCCCGTCGATTTCGAGCAACTCAAGCGCAGCGGCAGCCGTCGCCTGATCGATGGCGCCGTTTCCGCGCTCCAAAGCATAGTCACGGGCAAAACGGATAAGATTATTTACGATGCGCGGCGTTCCCCGGGCGCGGCGTGCAATTTCCATCGCCCCGCCATCATCGCTTGCGATGCCGAGCTTAGCACAATTGCGCTTAACGATTTTGAATAAATCTTGGTGCGTGTAATAATCAAGACGCGTCTGCAGGGTAAAGCGGGAACGCATCGGTGCCGTGAGCAAGCCCGTCCGCGTCGTTGCACCGACCAGAGTAAATCGCGGAATGGACAGGCGGACACTGCGTGCATTCGGGCCTTGGTCAATCATGACGTCGATGCGAAAGTCTTCCATCGCCGAATAGAGGAATTCTTCAACGACCTTGGAAATACGGTGAATTTCGTCGATAAAAAGAATCTCGCCCTCTTCGAGAGCCGTCAGCAACCCGGCAAGATCGGCGGGTTTTTCGATGACGGGGCCGGAGGTAATCTTCACCTTTGTTCCCATTTCTTCGGCGAGAATCAACGCGAGTGTCGTTTTCCCCAGGCCGGGCGGCCCGTGGAGCAAAATATGGTCGAGCGAGCGTCCTTCCCGACGTGCGGCACCGACCATCACGCGCAAGCGTTCAATCGTTCGCGGCTGTCCGGTAAAATCATCAAAGTTCGGCGGACGCAGCGCCTGATCCAGCGTCGTATCCTTACGAGCAAGGGCTTCTTCGAAATAAGTACGCGGCGCATCGTCGGCGTGCGCGGTCTGCTCTGTTTTTTTCTTCGCCATCGGGGAAATTTATAGAAAGAAAATAGCGTGTTCCCGCAGAAAAAGGAAATGAGAAATTAGGCGAAGACCTTCCGGCGGGTTTCCTGCTAACATCAAATGCCAAGCAGGTATTCGCAAAAACAAAAAACGCTCCCGCAAAACGGATTGCGGGAGCAAATTCGGGCACGACCGGATGCGGGCCTATTTCCCGGTGCGGCGGGAAGCCTTGATTTCGGCAAGCGTATCGCGCTTGAGGGATTTGAGCTTCGACGTATTGCGAAGCCGGTCACGGGCCTCCATGCGATCGACGAAAACAATGCCCTGGCAATGGTCGTTTTCGTGCTGGGCGCAACGGGCAAGCATTCCCGTGCACTCCAAAATATGCGGATTGCCTTCGACATCTTGAAATTTCACGCGGACATTTTCGCAGCGAACGACTTCACCGCGAATCCCCGGAAAGGACAGGCAGCCCTCGCGGCAAGACCATTCATCTTCGTCGAGTAATTCAATCGTTGCATTGGCAAACGCCATCGGCATGGCAAGTTGCGCGGGGACGGCTTTCCCGTCGAGTACGAGCTCGAAATCCTGCTCCTCTCCCGCCGCCGGACGGAGATCGATGACAAAAAACTGCATCGCCAGACCGACCTGCGGCGCAGCGAGACCGATGCCATTGGTTGCATGCATGGTTTCGACCATATCCTCCGCAAGCTGTTTGAGAGCGGCATCAAAAACCGTAACGGGCTCGCCTTTTTTGCGGAGCACCGGATTTCCGTAATGAACGACGGGGAGTTCCATAATTTAAATACTATTTCTTATTGTCGGGATCCTCCTCTTCATCGGAGGAAAAAATATTAAACAATTTTTGGGCGGCGCCGGAAACGGCTTCCGTCGTAACTCCCGCAGCATCGGAAACAACATTTACCGTTGCATTGGCAATCCCGGCAGTAGCCCCTGCGACACCCGTAACGACGGTTGCCGTGCCTTGAGCGGCGTCGGAAACGAGGTCGGCGGTAAATCCCGCGACATCCGAAACCGCACCGGCGGCCGCGCCCGCCGCATTGCCGACCATCGAATCCCGGAATACGTGCATCAGGCTCGCGTATTTTCCGAGGCAGCAAACTCCGAATTCAAGCGGCGTCAAATCATTTTCCAAGCCGATACCGTCTTTAAACTGCACCGAAAACGGCGGAAGTATCATCGACGGCACGCCGGAGAAATAGGAGCGCACCCGAACATCTTCAATATTAATATAGTGCGCAGCAAGATAAACGGGCTCTGAAGGCGCCTCGTCCGCTTCCGGCTCGGAGCTCGAAATCTCGGAGCCCTTTTCTTTTTCGAAACGCGCAATCAGTGCACCGACATTGCTTTCGCCGTCGGCAAGCTGCTCGTAAGTCAGGCTGAGATTTTTCAATTCAAGGCGGTCGATGACCTTTTTCCGCGAAAAAGCCGAACGCAACGCGAAGTCGAATTCGAAATATCCCATGCGGAGCAAATCCTTGGAAAAATCCGAACCCGAAGTGCCGACCGGCTTGCCGACAACGAGATTTTCCATCCGCACATAAGCTCCGAAAGGATAAATGCGAACGGAACCGACCGAACAAACATCCACGCCGAGAATCGAAGCGCCGAATTTATTGAGCGCAAAGCCGGCAATCGGGCCTAAGAAAAAGGCGATTACGGTAACAAACAAAACGAACAGCACGAGCAAGACCCACAAAAAATGCTTCAGCCGGCGGCGTTTTTTCTGCGGGCGAGCACATTCTTCGGCGGAGCAATCCGGAGTCTTTTCCGGCGTAATCTCAATTCTTTCTTCCATCGTTTTAAAAGGAGTTTAGCAAATAAGCGTCACTCGGCAAAAATAAAATAGGGCCCGCTTCTTCCCGCGAGGCAAACTTTTGTTTTATTGCATTTGCCGGAAGGGCCTCTATGATTAGACACCAATGAGTTGCTCCTATCTGTTTGCCTCCCTAAGCGAAAGCCTTTCCGCATGGTGGAATGTGCTAAACTGGGATATTCAAATTTTCTACGCCGTCGGCGGAATCGCGTTCGTCGTCGTTGTCATTCAGGCCCTCCTGACCCTGCTTGGTACCGGCGGCACGGATGTCGATGTGCCGGGCGAGTTCGCGCCGGAAGGCGATATTTCGCATGATGCCGGACTCGGGCTGATTTCCGTACGCACACTGACGGCATTTTTCATGGGCTTCGGTCTGACCGGCGGCACCATTCTCGAAAACGGTTACGCGTTTCCGTGGGCCATCGCCGGAGCGCTCCTCGTCGGGTTCGCGTTCATGTTCATCATTTTCTGGGTAATGAAACTGCTTTATAGCCTGCGGGCCTCGGGAAATATCCGTCCGGACTCGGCATTGGGAGCAACGGGCACGGTTTACGTCGCCGTTCCGCCGAACCGCGTTGCCGGCGGCCAAGTCGAAGTCCTTGTCAGCGGACGCCTGATGACGCTTGCCGCCGTCACGGCCGACGCAGAAAAAATTCCCGCCGGCGCGCTTGTCCGCGTCACGGAAGTCCTCCCGTCCAACATCCTCCTCGTCGAACGCCTTTAATTTAACCCAATACACAGTATCCTATGACTATCCATATCGGTATCGGAATTATCATCCTCGTCATTACGACGATTTTTGCGTTTTCCTCGCGCTACAAACGCTGCCCTTCCGACAGAATTCTCGTTGTTTACGGGAAAATCGAAGGCGGCCGTTCCGCAAAGTGCCTTCACGGCGGCGGGACCTTTATTTGGCCGATTATTCAGGACTTCCAATACTTGGATTTGACGCCGCTTCCGATTGACATTCGCCTCGAGGGCGCACTGTCCAAACAGAATATCCGCGTTAACACGCCGTCCACCTTTACCGTCGGGATTTCGACGGAGCCCGGCGTGATGGAAAATGCGGCGGAACGCTTGCTCGGGCTCGGGCTCGCCGAAATCAAGGATCTCGCCAAAGACATCATCTTCGGTCAGATGCGTGTCGTTCTCGCGACGATGGACATCGAAGAAATCAATGCCGACCGCGACAAGCTCATTGCAAACATTTCCGGCGGCGTCGAAGTCGAGCTCCGCAAAGTCGGTCTTCGCCTGATCAACGTTAATATTCAGGACATCACCGATGCGTCCGGCTACATCGACGCGCTCGGCCAGGAAGCCGCCTCCAAGGCAATCAACGAAGCGAAGGTCAAAGTCGCCCAAGCGCAACGCGACGGGGAAATCGGCGCGGCGGAAGCACGCAAGGACCAGGCGATCCGTGTTGCCGCAGCCCAGGCGGAAGCGACGAAGGGGGAAAACTTGGCGGCGATTGAAGTTGCCAACTCCAACGCCGACCGCCGTACGAAAGAAGCTGAAGCCAACCGCTTAGCAACGGCAGCGGAAAAGGTCGCAGCGGCAAAAGCGCTCGAAGAATCTTACGTCGCAGAAGCCGAGGCAGAAAAGCAACGCGCCTCCCGCGAAAAAGCCTCCCAGGAAGCGAACATCATCGTTCCGGCGGAAATCGACAAACAACGCATCATCGTCGAAGCGGAAGCGGAAGCCGAAAAGGTTCGCCGCACGCAACTCGGGGAAGCAGATGCCGTGCGCTACATGAAACAGGCAGAAGCGGACGGGATCCGTTCCGTCAAGGAAGCCGAAGCGGCCGGTTTGCGCATGAAATTACTTGCGGAAGCAGAAGGGACGGAAGCCCTCCTCACGAAGAAGGCAAAGGGCTTCGGCGATATCATCTCTGCCTGCCAAACGCCGGAAGGCGCGCAAAACCTGCTTCTCGTCGAACAACTCCCGACGATTGTTTCCGAACAGGTCAAAGCAATTTCGAATCTCAAGATCGACAAAATCACGGTTTGGGATTCCGGCAAGGGCGCAGACGGAAACGGCAAAGGCTCGACGGCGAATTTCCTCTCCGGTTTGGTGGGTGCTCTCCCGCCGTTGCACGAACTTGCCGGCAATGTCGGCGTCAAGCTTCCCGGCTATCTCGGCACACCGGAAAAAGCCGATGCGGTCGAAGCCCCCGCCCCGGCGAAAAAGTAATTCATTCGACGCAATCCGAAAGCGTTCCCGTAAATTTCACGGGGACGCTTTTTTATTACGCCTCGAAGAGATCAAGAATGCTTTCTTTCCCGACGGCAAGGTGGTAGGCATGCCAGCCGCAGGCGCGGGCACCCGCGACGTTCGCGGCGTTGTCATCGACAAAAAGCGATTCTTCGGGCAACACGCCGGCTGCGGCCGCCGCACGCTCATAAATAGCGGCTTCGGGTTTTACGGAGCCGAGTTCGTCGGAATAAAACGTCTTTTCAAAAATGGCATCGAACTCGCCGCCGAATTGCTCGCGAAACATCTCGCGGAAGCGGGCTCGGTGCGGCGGATTGGTATTGCTCAAAACAAAGATCCGGTAACGCTTTTCCCGCGCAAGCGCTCTAAGCAATTCTACGCGTGCAGGGATAAAGCCATCGAGCAAGGCATGCCAAGCATCCCAGATTTTAGCTTCGGGAATCTTGTCGCCGCCGGGCAGGAGTTTGCGCAGTTCTTCCAGAAATTTTTCGGAAGAAATCGTTCCGCGCTCGTGAGCATCGAAGAACGTTCCCGAACCGGCCTGCGTTTGTTCAACGCTTAACTCGGAGACGCCGAGTTCGACGAACGCCGCCAAGGTACGCATCAAATGCACATCCATGATGACGCCTCCGAAATCGAAGAAAATATTGCGGATTGCGGGAGAAAAATCCTGACGAAGCTTCATGCCGCAACGCTACTTCCTGTACGGGGAAAACTCAAATTAAATTCTCGCGGAAACTCCGCCGAACCCGCCCCTGCAACCCGTCGCCGATCCCGTGCGCGTGAATTTCTATTTATTGACTTTGTTTAAACTCAGAACAAAATCTGCGATTCATGAGCGAGTTTATTTCTATTACGATTTTGCTTTTTATTATTCTCGACCCCATCGCGCTCGCCTTGGTCCTCCCGTCACTACTTAAATGCGTGCCCGAGGAGCGCCGGCAAAAAGTGATCATCCGGGAAATGTTTTTCGCCCTCGCCCTGCTCCTGCTGTTTTTCTTTCTCGGAAACGAAATTGTCGGCGTGCTCGGCCTGGAACAATCGACACTGAGTATCTCCGGTGCCATCGTCCTGCTCCTTATCGCCTTGGGTATGGTCTTCCCGTCGCTGGCGGCACTGACGACGGCGTCTGCACCCTCCGGCGAGCCGGAAACGGAGCCGTTCATCGTTCCGATTGCAATCCCGATGATTGTCGGCCCGAGCAGCATTTCGTTCGTCATGATTAAAGGGGCCCAATTCATCGGCGCCTCCAGCAGCCTTTCCTTTATCGGAAGTATCTGCGCCGCCTGGTTCTTGGGGCTTTGCATCGTTTTGTGCTCTCCGTACATCATCAAAAAACTGGGCCGTCGCGGGAGCCTTGCGATGGAACGCGTCATCGGAATTTTGCTGATTTTGATTTCCGTCCAGATGTTCATCAACGGCATCGACGAATACAGCCGCCGCAACTCCGAGCATCCGGAAACGGAAAAATCCTTGCACGCAAAATAGAATGCAAGGATTTCGAAAATTGGTGGAGACGATGAGACTCGAACTCACTACCTCGACAATGCGAATGTCGCGCTCTACCAGATGAGCTACGCCCCCAAAAGGAATTATAGGCAAAAAGAGAACCACTTTCCCCAAAACCGGTCAAGAATTTATTTTCTATAAAAATATGAGCAATACTACCATGGATATCGTTTCCGTACTTAAAGACTATCTGCGTTTCCCCGGCATTTCCGCCGACCCCAACGCCAAGCAATGGATTTTGGATTCGGCAAGCTACTTGGCCGGGCTTCTGGAAAAGGCGGGAGCGAAGCCGGAAATCGTTCCGACGGCTGGCAATCCCGTCGTCGTCGGCCGCTACAACGCCGAGCGCAGCGACCTTCCGCACATTGTCATCTACGGGCACTACGACGTCCAACCGGTAGATCCGCTCGACCTTTGGAAAACGCCGCCTTTTGTTCCGACGGAAATTGACGGCAAGCTTTACGCCCGCGGAGCAGCAGACAATCGCGGACCGCACGCGGTTTCGGTTGTCGCATTCGCCAATTTGCTGGCGCGCCGTCCGGACTTGCCTTTGCGCGTCACCTTTGTTTTCGAAGGCGAAGAAGAAATCGGCAGCGGCTCGTTCCCGCAGTTCTTACGCGATCACCAAGCGGAACTTTCGACGGGAGACTTCGTTTTACTTTCCGACACCGAAAGCCCGGCGGCGGATAAAATTGCAATTACAATCGGCCTGCGCGGCATCGTCGGCCTGGAGCTCAACCTCGAAGGCCCGAACAGCGACCTGCACTCCGGCATTCACGGCGGCGCGGTTTACAATCCGCTTCAGGCGCTCGCAGAAATCTGCGCGTCCCTCCACAATCCGGACGGCTCCGTCAACGTACCCGGTTTTTACGACGGAATGCTCGCCCCGGCGGACTGGGAACGCGAGGAATTGAAGCGTCTGCCCGCGACGGAAGAAAGCTACAAAGAATTCCTCGGCGTCGATGCGCTTCACAGCCTGCCCGGTTACAACGGCATTGAAGCGACGCGCTTTGCACCGACGCTCGAATTCAACGGCATGGGCGGCGGCTACCTCGGCAGCGGCTCCAAGACGATTGTTCCCGCAAAGGCTTTCGTCAAAATCACCTGCCGCCTGGTTCCTGGCATGGATCCGAAAGCCACCTTCGACAAGGTTGCTTCGGCGATTATGGCTCGCGTTCCCGCCGGCATTCGCGCCTCAATTACGCCGATGCAGGGTTGCCCGCCGTACTACGTCTGCCCGCCGAACCGCCCGAACACGCCGGCAGACATGAATCCGACTCTGGCCAAGGCTTTCGATGCCGCACACGCAATTATTTCGGAGCAATTCGGGAATCCGCCGATTTACACCCGCGACGGCGGCTCAATCGGCATCATCGAAGCCTTCCGTCAAATCTGCGGCATGAATGCGCTCATGATCGGCTTCTTCCTTCCCGACTCGTTCATCCACGCGCCGAACGAAAACGTCGATATCTCGTTGCTCCAAAAGGGCGTAAAAACCTACGAAGCCATTTTGGAACAAATCGCCGCAAAGTAATGGCGTTCCTGCGAGTTAAATTCTAAGATTCCGTTATTATGATTAAAAAATCGACCAAGAAAGCCGACGTTTTGCTCTTCGCTTCGCCGAACAATTCCGCCGATATGCGTTGGTTCGCCCGTTTTGCCTGCGGCGATCCGTTCATCGCGTTCACGGCCAAAGGCAAGCGCATCGCCGCAATTACGCCGCTCGAAATCGTTCGTTGCCGCAAAGAGTCCAATTTCGACATCGTGCTCGACATGAGCGAGGAAATGGCGAAATTGCGCGAAACGCAACCGGAGGCAGGCACGCCGGAACTCATCGCCGCCCTCGCCGCCCGCTACAAGGTAAACAGCTTCCTCGTTCCGCCGGACTTCCCGTCCGGACTCTTCGTCCTCCTCCACAAGCTCGGCGTAAAGCTCGAAGTCGGACCCACGCCCTTCTTCCCGCAGCGCGTCATCAAGACGGAAGAAGAACTCGAATACATCCGCGCCGGTAATCGCGCCTCCTGCGCCGGCTTCAAGGCCGTCGAAAAAATCCTCAAGGAATCGACCATCGACAAAAAAGGATTCCTGAAATACAACGGCAAGACGCTGACTTCGGAAATCCTGCGCGCGGCCATCGAACACGCCTGCCTCGATGCGGGCGGCATCAATGTCGAAGGGCTCATCGCCGCCGGCGGAGACCAAGGCGTGGACTGCCACTGCTCCGGCTTCGGCCCGCTTCGCGCCAACGAGCTCATCGTTTGCGACATCTTTCCGCGTATCGCCGCCACCGGTTATTTCGGCGACATGACGCGCACCTACCTCAAGGGCAAAGCCTCGCCCGAACAGAAAAAGCTCGTGAACGACGTAAAGAAAGCACACAACGCAGCAATTGAAAAAATCAAAGCCGGAGTCGCCGGCGTTGACGTCTATCGCTCGACAGTCGAATTCTTCAAAGATTTGGGCTACGAAACGGGCTACAACGACGACGGCGTTCCGGTGGGATTTTTCCACGGCCTCGGTCACGGCGTCGGGCTCAACGTTCACGAAGCTCCGAACCTCGGCGGCCGCTCTCTTGCGGCAGAAAAGCTGCGTGAAAACATGGTCGTCACGGTCGAACCCGGTTTGTATTATCCGGGCATCGGCGGTTGCCGCATCGAGGATGTCGTCGTCGTCAAAAAAGACGGATGCGAGCTGCTCTCGAAACACCCGTACAAGTGGGAGATTGCATAGCGATAGAGCTTAGGGCTTAAAGCGAGGTGGGCGGAATCAGCCATAGATAACGCCTCTTTAAGCTTTAAGCTCTTTCTTTAATCTTTCCTCTTTCATCTTTAATCTTTCTTTCTGCCATGCGCGCGGGAACACATTCCACGGTCATTGAAGCTGCCGAGCCGCTGATTCGGCAACTTGACCGTGTGGCGCGTGTTTCCCGCGGCATCATCAAGGCAAACGCACGTTCCCGCGCCCGCACGATTAAAGTGCTACGCCTCAAAGGCGGCTGGCGGCTCACCCTCGTCGCCAAAAACGCCAAACAGGAATTTCACCTTTTTGATATTACGCTGGCGCAGCTGCGCGCCATTCTTTCGGAGCGCGCATTCGCGTCCTTTGAAAAAATTCTTCCCGAAAACGAAGAAGAATAAATCGGATTCCGGCATTTTTCGGTGTCCCGTCCGGCGTTTTCGTGTTTTCATTAATCCGATGAAAAAAGAAACGGGAAAAGGATTTGTTAAACGCTGGCTCAAAACATTCGGCTTGGCGCAATTTGCCGAAGCTCCCGTTAAAAGCTATTTGGAAGCCCTGCCGTTTCCGGAATCGCGCGACTTCGAGTTGTGCGAATTTCTTTTCGTCCGGCTCCCGGCACTGTTTCCGGCTCAGCCGAGCGAAGCCTTTTTAAAAACAGCAGAAGCCTACGCCCGCTTCTGCTTCGCCTTTTGGCAGAGCCGAAACGCCTTTATCCCTTTCCCGCAAGACTACGCGGAATTCCTTCGCAAAGCCCTGCTCGGCGAAATCTCCCTGCTCGAAGGCAGCGTCTGCGCCATCGCCGAAATCGCCGGAGAAGCCAACAAGGACGGCTCCTGCGGCTTTAACACCTTCGCGTATCACGACACCGAGACGCTCTGCGAAAGCGCGCGTCTGGCCCGCGCCGGCCAATACGAAGCTTTTCTGACGGCAACCGGGCTCGCCAAATACCGGGAATTCGAACTTTCCCTGTGTTCGTCGAAAGAATTTGCCCGCGACTGGGCGACCCTCAAGGCGCTTTATCCCGATTACAAAAGCTTAGGAACGCGCTCCGTTCTGCACCGCTCGCCGATTCTCGAGCGCGGCTGGTCCCGCGGCATGGGCGAGCAATTTGACACCGAAGCCTCCCGTTTCCGCGCCGCCTTCAATTTATTTTGCTGGAAATATTACCTGTGGGGCATGGACTTGCTGAGCGATTCTCCCCTGCTGATGAAACCTTCGGTGAACACAACGCCGTTCGGCACCCAAATCTTCATTCCCGCCTACATGTCTTACGATGCCCGCCGGGATTTCAGCCACGCCAAAATCTCGAAACTGCACCGTGCCAAGGGCATTCGACGTCAGGGAACCGCCCTGCTCTCCGCCCGCGCCTCCGCCAAAAACCTCGCAACGAAAGCCCGGAAGTCCCATGACGCAGGAAAACAGAAAGGCCTACGGGGGCAAAAACTCCTCGAGTTCGTCGCCGAAAAAATCGGACGTCCGGAAATCGATGAGCGAACACTCCGCCGCCTGCTGAAAGAGGGCTGATTCGCTTCGGCGACAGGGAACACCGCCCCGGCAACGACACAAAAACGAAAGACAAAAAAATTAAAATAGGCCGCTTTTTAAGTGTTTTGAGTGTTAATGAGAATAGGTTAAGTTAGAGAGAGTTGGCGGGCGTTCCTTAGCGGGAACGCCCGTTTTGTTGTCGCCGGAATCGAAACGAAATCCTCCGAGCGCCCAAACAACCCCTTGCAAGATAAACGCGGGAACGTTTTGCATTTTCGGGACGAGCGGACTAAGCTCGTCCTTTTAATTTCCGTATTATGTCACTCAAGGAAAAACACGCCGAAATCATCGCCGAGCTGGAACCGTTCGACGACCCGCAGGACCGCTTTCAATACATCATCGACTGCGCAAAGTCCGCGCCGTCGCTTCCCGAATCCCTGCGCCGCGAAGAATTTTTAGTCGAAGGCTGCACCTCGCAGCTCTGGCTCATCCCCGCTTTCGAAAACGGAGCCTGCCGCTTCCGGGTTGACGCCGATGCCGTCATCGCCAAGGGAATCGCCCTGCTCATTTGCAATTATTTTGACGGAGCCGCTCCCGAAGAAATTATCGCCGACGATGCCGATTTTCTCGCCTCCGTCGGAATCGACCAACACCTTTCCCCGAACCGCCGCAACGGGCTCGCCAACCTCGTTGCCAAAATCCACGCCTACGCCCAAAGCTGCCGATGAAAACCCTCCCGCCGGATATCGCCGCGCTCTATCCCTTTGAGCCGCATTTCTTTGAAACCGTTGACGGACGTATGCACTTCGTCGACACGCAGACGGGGACGCGCGGCAATGTCGTCCTGCTCCACGGAAATCCTTCGTGGTCCTTTCTCTGGCGCGACCTGATTAAGGCACTCTCTGCCGCCGGATTCCGCTGCATCGCTCCCGACCATATCGGAATGGGGCTATCCGACAAGCCGCAGAAATACCTCACGCTTGCCGACCGTATCGCCCACGTCGAAGCCCTGCTCGCCCATCTCGGCATCGAGAAGTTTTCGCTCTGCGTACACGACTGGGGAGGAGCCGTCGGAAGCGGCATCGCCGGGCGGCATCCGGGGCAAATCGAAAAGCTCGTTATCACCAATACGGCTGCGTTCCGTTCGCAAAACATTCCCCGCCGCATCGCACTCTGCAAAGCCGCCGGCATCGGTCCCTTCCTCGTCAAATACTTCAATGCATTCGCTTGGCCGGCAACGTTTATGGCGGTAACGAAAAAACTCTCCGCCGCCGCTAAAGCCGGATTCCTCTTCCCCTACGGCTCTCCGCGGGAACGGGTCGCCGTCGCCAACTTCGTACGCGACATTCCGCTGAATCCCGCTCACCCGACCTACGCGACACTGTGCGCCGTCGAAAACGGGCTGGAATCCCTCCGCGACAAGCCGATGCTCATCGCCTGGGGCGGACGCGATTTCTGCTTCGACGACACCTTTTACAACGAATGGGTACAACGCTTCCCGCAAGCCCGCACGCTCTACTGCACGGACGCGGGGCACTACCTGCTCGAAGACGCGGGCGAGCACGTCATTCCCGCCGTCTGCGAATTCCTCGCGCAATAAACACTCCGGCGGCAAATACTCCCGCCGGCCCTTAAGTGCCGGGCGCTAAAAGCCCGATTAAAAGACAGAGCGCCGCGAGGAAAACAAGAAGCGCCAAGACGCGCTTTTCCCGCGGCGTAACGTCAAAAATCATCCTCGAGCGGCGAAAAACTTATCGACGCGGCTAACGACGAAGTCGGCGAGCGCGAGCAATTGCTTGGCGCCGAATTCTTCCGCATAGGGAGCCACGGCTTCGCGTGCCGTTTCGACTTCCTTCATGAAATAATCGCGGCACTCGTCGAATACGCCGGCAGCGTTCATCTGCCCGGCCAAAGCCTCGGGAGCAAGCGTCCCGGCAGCGATTTCCGAAACCAGGGCCGCACGTTCCTCCTCCGTTTTCCGCTTTAAAAACAGAATAATCGGCAAGGTGTATTTGCCGCTGGCAAGATCGGTTCCGAGCGTTTTTCCGATGGATGCTTCCGTCCCGAGAAAATCGACCAAATCGTCGAAAATCTGATAGGCGCGTCCGAGTGCACGGCCGAAGATTGCGCAGGCCTTCCCGCGTTCGGCCCCGTTGCCGCCGAGCATCGCGCCCAAAAGTGCGGAGACCTCGAAAAGTTCCCCCGTCTTCATCTGAATGATGCGGAAATAATCGTCGATGGAAAGTTCGGCATTGCCGCGTTCGGAAGTCTGCCAAATTTCGCCGTCGCAAATCTTGCGCGTCGCCGTAGCGGTAGCACGGCAGAGTTCGACGGAATCAAATTCCGCCATGAGGTTGAGCGCGTGCGCCAAAATCGCATCCCCGAGCAAAACGGCGGTGTGCGAGCCGTACTTCGCAAAAAGCGTCGGCGAAGCATGGCGGATTTGCGCATCGTCGAGAACGTCGTCGTGAACCAGAGTCGCCAGATGAATCAACTCGACGATGGCGGCCGCGCGGACAAGCATCGGACTGACGGTTTCGTCCCGCCATCCGGAGAAAAAGACAAGGGCCGGACGCAGGCGCTTCCCGCGATGCGAGAATGTATAACGCACCAAGGGACGCGTCACGGGAGCAAACACGTCAACCTGCTCGTCTAAAAACGCGTCAAGCGCTTCCAGATGCGGGCGGATCGGGTCGAAAATGCCGCTCTGAGAAAGCGTTTTCGTAAGCGGTTCCTGTTGTTCGTCGGACTTGTCCATTTCCGTAGAAAGATAAAATCCGCAGAAGCCGGTTGCAAGGAAAGAAACGCGATAGAGATTAGAGAGATTAAAGATTAAAGGGGAAAGATAAAGAAAGCTTAGAGCTTAGGGCTTAAAGCTTAAAGAAAAGTGATTTCGACGAACAGAATCCACGAATTTCACAAATTAGAGGAAACGTCATCAGCTATCCGTCATCACTTTCACTTCCGGTGCTTGCTTGATGCTCGATGTTTGATGCTTGGCGCTTTTTCCGTCGCCGGAGGTACTTCAATCGCCTCCGGCATGATTCCCGTGGAGCGGAAATACATGGGATAACCGCGGGTGCAGGCAAAGCCGAAACCCGCGGACAGGCGCTTCGCCGCCATGCGCCGATCGAGGACACGCTTACACCCCTGACGCTCCTGCGGCGTAATGGAACGACTTACACGCCTCTGCCCCCCCCTAAAAAACGATTTTTTAGAGGGCGGAAATTCACAGATAGGTAACACTTTAGAGTCAAACATAGGTAACACTTTTTTGGTTTTTGTGTTAAAAGCTACGGTGCGATGCCGTGGGAAAACAAAAGTGTTATCGATATGAAAAAAGAAATAATGGCTGCATTAGCGCAGGGGCAAGAGAGCGTCAGTTCGATTGCCCTGCGTTATTCAATATCACGAAAAACG
>JAZRSB010000043.1:0-2276 GCA_045651325.1 Candidatus Spyradenecus sp. | reverse complement strand
CGAATCAACAGACGGCAATGCCGTCGAATCAACTCTCAGCACTTCAACTTTCATACGATATGGATGGGAATATGGTACAGGTACAAACAGCTACGGGAACGTGGAACGTTGAATACAACGCCGAAAACCGTCCGGTGCGTTGGACGAACGCCGCCACAGGGACGGTGATTACGATGAGCTTTGACTCACAGGGCCGCCGCACGGAATACAAATCCGTGACAAACGGCGCGCAGGATACGTGGTTGCGCTTCCTCTACGACGGCTATCTCTGCGTGCAGGTGCTCTATTCGAACGAGCCGTACAACGTGTTCAAAGAGTTTGTCTGGGATCCGACGGAATCGGTCGCGACGCGTCCGCTGGTGTTCCGCTACGCGCCGAACAGCCTGAACCTGTTCTACGCCTTCGACGGCAACAAAAACGTCTCGGACGTGTTTTACCGGATGAATTCGAACGGGATCGGTGCGCACTACGACTACGCGCCTTTCGGCGGAACGACCCGCACGCACAGTGATTCAAGCGCCTCGTTCGACATTGTCTCGCTCAATCCGTTCCGCTTCTCCTCGGAATACTACGACTCTGAACTCGATCTCGTCTACTACAACTACCGCCACTACTCACCTTCGCTTGGCCGCTTCCTCTCCCACGACCCCATCGAAGAACAAGGTGGTCTAAACCTCTACGCGTTCGTCGGGAATAAGCCTATAAATTTCGGCGATTGGAAAGGACTTGAAGTCTATGCCGTTTTGGATACGACTGCTGGAGTGTTGGTAATATCGGACAATGGCTCAAAACCAGAAACAGCCTCTTCTCCAGAGGGAACGGAATTATTCAAAAAAGAAAAGAGATATCGATGAGAACGATAGTGTATGTTTCAGTGATTGTAATTTCCGTTGCTCTAATCTCTGTGTGTGCCTTATCAAACAACTATGTTGCTCTTGTTGTTTACGAGAAGGACTCTGTCGAGTATGCGTTTTTTCGTCTGAATAAATTTAGAAGCCTAAGTTTTAACGAGAGCGATATTGACTGGGCGCTTGATAACGTTCGTTGGAATGCATCCCTATCGTTACTTGTGTACGGGGAATTATGGGTGCTTACAAAGATTAATTCGGGGCTCGAAGATCGTTTAAAAGAAACGTATCGAGGCAATGAATTGGCGGAATTAATTTTGAGGGAAGGAGAGCAATGCTATGCGGAGTGGTATCGGAATGGGAATTTTATTTGTGAGGATAAAAAGTAACATCTCCAATAGCATACTCAACCTGACTCGCTCGGTCGCTTCCTCTACCGCGACCCCATCCAAGAACAAGGCGGACTCAATCTGTATGCCTTTGCGGAGAATTCGGCATTGCGCAAATTTGACGTTTTGGGCAAGCAGGTTTATTGGGCTTCCCGGGACCTTGATAGAAGAATATTGCGATGAAAGGAAATTTGGGCCTGACCTTGACTATCAGGCGTCGGAAATTAAATCCCCTTTTGGGAGTGAAAAATAATGAAATATAATTACGTTCGCATTTTGTTCCTTGGGGCAATGCTGATTGTGTTAGCGTTATCTGCTGTCGGATGCAGTTATATTCCCGGATATTACTGGGTATTTCATCCGACATTGAAAGACGTAAACTTAATCGGAAAAACACGTCAAGATGTCATTAATCTAATTCTCCCGATGGAAAACTTCCAGTACGACAGATTAGGGTTTAGAACATATGAAAACTACGCCGTAATTTGCCATACAAATATACCTCCTTACCATGGAGGTCGCATTGATCGCCCTCTGGTTTACTATCATTCAGATTACAATTATTTAGATACTGACGACGGCAGTACTAAAGCAGAGCAATTGCAAAAAGTCGCAAAACTAAAAGCAGAACGGGCAAAATACTGGATCGTTTTTCCTAGAAGGATTAATTTCCCCAGCAGAACCGTTGCTTTTGCTTGGTGTCTTAAATTTGACGAAAACGATCGTGTTGTTTCACAAACCCAAGTTGATCTAGATCCCGGCAAATAATAAGGGAATGATTTATGGTATAAATGATGGTTTCAGAATTATCGCCAAAGATACACAGAAAACTTTTGCTTCGTTTAATCGACCTACGATTCAGGCGGAGATTACGATGAGCTTTGACTCGCAAGGCCGCCGCACGGAATACAAATCCGTGACAAACGGCGTGCAAAACACGTGGTTGCGTTTACTCTACGACGGCTATCTCTGCGTGCAGGTGCTCTATTCGAACGAGCCGTACAACGTGTTCAAAGAGTTCGTCTGGGATCCGACGGAA
>JAZRSB010000042.1:0-1460 GCA_045651325.1 Candidatus Spyradenecus sp. | reverse complement strand
ATATTCATGGTCTATAAATATTAATGCAAAACTTTCATGCAATAAATCACCTTGCAAAGATTCTGCATCACTTCGCTCGCTGTAAACGCTCAATCTTATCTTGTCTTTAGCTCTAAGTCTTTTGCCTTTGAGCGATTTGAGAACTTCGCAATCTAAAAATCCTTCAACGTTCAAAAGCGTATATGAGCTATCCTCTGCAGGACGGGATATCCCTGAGAGTCTGGAAGAAACAATACTCACAAAAAAAACTTCATCACTGTGCAAAAATCGCTCTTGGAATTCATCCCAAATCTGAAATGCCTGGTTTTCGTAAGTTATGCGCTCCGAAGCTTCTGTGCTCCCGCATGAAGAGCCCATAACGACTGCAAGTCCTACGAAAAAGGAATAAAAACACGAGTTAATAAATTTAAGGAACATATTTAATTCAACTTCCAAGCAACAACCGGCAAGTATCCTTCGACATATGGATCTTTGTAACCTTTTTTTAGCACGCCCGTGTGCCCACTCGCGGAGAATATTGCGACTTTCTCGCCTAAGCAATCTTCATATTTTTCAAGCTCGTCCCTTGTCTTTATTACACACCCATTCCCCCATGATTTTGCGAGATACTCCCCAATCCGATTTGCTGATATAATGAATCTTCCTGAGAGGTTTGCCTTAACAACTGTTCGCCCTTTATTTAGAAAGTTTTCCTCAAACCTGAGCATATCGCAATAAAGCTCAGCATTTTGTTGATTGAGTAGTTTTCGTTCTTCAAACTTCTCCTTCTCTTTCCTTGTTATCGTAAAATCCATCACCCTACTTGCATACTTTCCGCTAGAAATTTTTGCCTCTATCGAGCCGTTTAGTCCAATAGAAACCCGGAGAGCACAACTATTGAAATAATCACCAAGAAGATAGCTCCAATAGAGATTCCCACCTACTTTTCCCCAAACTTTTCCGGAGCGATCATAATAATCATAGTTCGGATAATTACTCCAAAAAGAGTTCGAATCAGGAATAGGTGCTAACCCAAAACCGTCATTTCTCAAAACAGAGCTGTTACGGGCAAGCATGTATAGGTTTAGTCCTCCTTGTTCTTCGATAGGGTCGCGGGAGAGGAAGCGGCCGAGCGAGGGCGAATAGTGGCGGTAGTTGTAGTAAACGAGGTCGAGTTCAGAGTCGTAGTATTCCGACGAGAAGCGGAACGGATTGAGCGCAACGATGTCGAACGAGGCGGATGAATCGCAGTGCGTGCGGGTCGTGGTACCGAAGGGCGCGTAGTCATAGTGCGCACCGATCCCGTTCGAATTCATCCGATAAAACACGTCCGAGACGTTTTTGTTGCCGTCGAAAGCGTAGAACAGGTTCAAACTGTTCGGCGCGTAGCGGAACACCAACGGACGCGTGGCGACCGGTTCCGTCGGATCCCAGACGAACTCTTTAAAGACGTTGTACGGCTCGTTCGAATAGAGCACCTG
>JAZRSB010000041.1:0-98416 GCA_045651325.1 Candidatus Spyradenecus sp. | reverse complement strand
TCCGTTCCGCCGTCGCCGGCATTCAAATTAACTTCCGAAACAGTAATCGCTTCGCGGAGTGCAATTGAGCCAACCAGCGGACCGCTCGTACTTGTCCCCGTAGGCATGAAAACAATCGTCACGTTATCCAAGCCGCCTTGTGCGAGCGTAAAGTTCAGCGAAACATCTTCGCCGCCCTCTGCCTGTGTGCGTTCGGGAGCCGTAAAGCTTTGTGATGCAATCACCTCTTCGCCGATTTTCACGCTCACTGAATACCCGGTTTCTCCGTTGTCCGGACGCTTCATATGTTTCCAGCAAAGCACGTATTCCTGCGCGGGAAGTGCATTCAAGGTAATTGCGATACCTTTGCTGTTGTTGCGCGCAAGTAAGTCGTAGTAGCCGACGTTCCAATATTCGAGTTCCGTGCCGACCGCCGCTTGCCATTTTGAAGTCGCTGTCGGTGTAATAAATGCCAAATCGACTCTTCCGTTATACCATGCGGTCGCGTGATACATGCTCTGCCGGGAAGCTTCCTCAAGAGCCGGAAAAATCGGCGTGTTTGTATCTGGCGTCGAGGTGTCGCCGCCTTCCGTTGTTTCGTTTGTGGTTACGGCGACGCCGTACGCTGTGCTTGCGCCGCGAGCCCGCGGCGGATCATTCGGGTCGAGCGGGTCGGTGCCGTCGGCGAATTCGAGGTAATCGACGATGCCGTCGCCATCGGAATCCCAAGGATCGATTTCGTCTGTGGGATTGGTTCCCGCGACAATTTCTTCGGCATCGGTCCATCCGTCACCGTCGGTATCAGTTTCTAAAACTTCGGAGAACGCCCAACGCGTTCCGGCGAGTCCGGCAAACGCCAGCGTTCCCGTGGTCCACGGTAGCCAGCGGCCGTGAAGTTTTTGTGCTTGGGGTAATTGTTTCACTTCTTATCCTTTTGTTAATAGATAAGATTTAGAGACATAAAAGATGCTTAAACACAAAACCCTGTCAACCTAAATTGCGCAATTTTGGTAAAAATAATAAACGCTCTGTAGGGAAACGATTATTCGCCGCAGGAAACTTCGAGTAGGCATTACAGAAATATTACGAAATGCACCTTTTGAAAAAATTTACTTCCCGAAGGGAATCCACAAATTTCACCTATTGCACGCATGGCGGCAGAGAACGCTTCGCTTGCCATTCATCGTCACGACTCACCGCCGTAGGCAAAATTCGTGTAATTGGTGTAATCCGTGGAGGATTCCCGCTTTAATTTTCCGAAAAACTACGAATCGACACGCTTACCGAAATGCTCGTAGCCGGAAGTGCCGAACTGCGGGAACGGCGCGTCACCGGAAACGATACGGCCGATACGCGTTAGCGGCGTTTGCGGGAAACGCTCGCGCCAAAGCGCCGTAAAGTCGGCCTCGAAATCCGGAGCGACACAGAAAACCAGTTCGTAATCTTCGCCGTCGCAAAACGCATGTGTAATCGCAAGCTCGCGATTCCCGCCGGAAAGTTTTTGCGCCGACGCCGAAACGGGGATTGCCGCCCAATCGAATTCCGCATGCATCCCGGCGGGAATCAACGCTTTCAAATCCTTCGCCAAGCCGTCCGTAATATCCATGCAGGCCCGTACTTTTTCTCGCGGGAACGAGGCCAAAAAACGCCCTTCCGCCAAGCGCGGTTCAAAGGCAAAATGCTTGCTTAAAATCGTTCCGCCGAGGCTTCCGGTGACAAAAATGGCGTCTCCGCCCCCCGCGCCCGTCCGCAACAGCGGCGCCCCGTCGCAAAATCCGGTGAGCGCAAGCGTCGCGATGAAAAGCGGGCTTCCCGCCGGAGCAGACGCAAGATCGCCGCCGGCAAGTTCGATGCCGAGCACGTCGCAAGCCTGCGCCATCCCCGCGTAAAAATCTTTGAGCCACGTAATTTCGACGTCACGGCTCATCACCAACGACAAAACCGCATCGGACGGCACGCCGCCCATCGCCGCAATATCACTCGCGTTGCGCCTTATCAACTTCGCTCCGGCGTCCTGCGGGGAAACACTCGCGTCGAAGTGCTTGGAAAAAATCACGCTGTCGGTCGTCACCAGGCGCTGCGCCGCCCCGTGTTCGTTCGGCAAAACGGCACAATCGTCTCCGATCCCGCGCGGCGCCGGGCGCGCCACCCGCGGAAACGGCGCGAGCCAACGGGCAATTTCCCGTAGAAGGCCGACCTCCCCGAGCGCTCCGATACTCGCCGAAGCTTCCGACGTAAAGGGATTTCGGCTCATTGTCCGCCCTCCGCACACAGGTGCTGAATGAGCGTTACCAAACCGAGCGAAAACAGGATAAGTCCGGCAGCGATTTCCATGAAACGCTGCGGCAGTTTTCTGAAGACACGGGAAACGGCAAACGCACACAGCACTCCGAAAAACGTGACGCCGCCGATAATCGCCGCCGCCGGCAAAACATCCGTCAGCCCGACATCCGCCCCCGCCATACAACGCATCCCCGCGCCGACGACCAAGGCATCGATACTCGTCGCCACGCCGACCGCCAAGAGGCGCTTCATACCGAGCACGCACTTTCCGCAGGAACACTCGACATCCCCCGATGCCGCACTCTTCTCTTCCCGTTTAAAAATCGCATTGTAAATAATCGTCCCGCCCAAAGCACCGAACACGGCAAAGGCAATCCAGTGGTCCCACGCCTCACACGAACGCAACACCCCCGACGCCGCAACAAAGCCGAGCACCGGCATCAGCGCCTGGAAAAATCCCGTCGAGCCCGCAAGCTTCAACGCCGCAGCCACCCGCCCCGAACGGATAAGCACACCGTAGGAAAACGCAACCATCATCGCATCCGAGGCCAAGGCAAGCGCAATACCGAGTGTCTGAAGAGAGTCCATAAAGTCACGAATCTATCCGCCTCCGCGCCCGACGACAATTTTTTTATCCGATACCCCAAGGGCGACCCGATAGCCTTTGAACAGAGAGGTTAAAGAAGAGCTTAAAGCTTAGGGCTTAAAGCTTAAAGAAAAGTGACCTTTAGGCGGAATCAAACATAGGTAACACTCCTCGAGTCTATAAAATTTGCTAAGCGGTGAGCATTCGGAATTCGGGATTCGCTATTCGCAATTGCCCCTTCGGGGCTGTGCGCCGGAGGTGCACTACATGGGATAACCGCGGGTGCAGGCAAAGCCGGAACCCACGGATAATCGATGAAAACAAGCGCCGCAAAGTGACGGGACAGACCCGTTTACATGCCTGCGGCGCAATGGAACGGATTGCGCCGCCTTTGTAAACCTCTAAAAATGAATTTGTAGAGGTAGCCTTAAGCATTAAGCTTTAAGCTCTTTCAAAAACCTACTCGCGGAAAAGCGCAACGTCCGACCACTCACCCATGACGCGGCCGTCCACGCGGACTTTCCCCCAAGCCTTCCGCGCTTTCTTTTCGAAAACGTCCATCACGGATTTCTGCTCGCTCGCGAGAATCCCGCTCAGCGCCAAAACGCCGCCTTCCTTGACCGAGGCGATGAGATTATCGGCGTAAATGCAAAGGACATCGCTGATGATGTTTGCCAAAACGACATCGCGTTCGCCCGCCGAGCGCAAACCGCTTTCCAGCCCTTCGTGGACAAAGGCGACGGCGGATTCCGGCAATTTGTTTTTGCCGCGGTTTTCGGCGGAAACCTCTACGGCCTCCGGATCGCGGTCGAAGCCGTAAACGCTTTGAGCTCCGAGTTGGGCCGCCGAAATGGCGAGAATCCCGGAACCGCAACCGGCGTCCGTGACGGAAACCGTTTCGGGCGCATGCGTGTCGAGGAATTCAACCAGGCGCATCCCGCAAAGGCGCGTCGTCGGATGGTCGCCCGTTCCGAAAGCCAATCCCGCATCAAAATAAACGACGGCATCTCCGGCGGGAACGGCGTATTCCGCACGGCGCCACTCGGGAACCCAGTGCAGGCGGCCGAAACTCCACGGATGCAGATTTGCCTTGTACGCCTCTTTCCAATCGCGGTCTTCCAGCGTGCCGACGAGCGGCTTTTCCGGAAGCATTTTAAAGGATTTACGTAAATCCGCCCAGGCATCAAAAGCCTCGGACTCACTGTCGAAATAGCCCATCAGCACATGCGGCGCACCGACTTTTTCGTGGAAAATCAGCCACGGAGAGCGCACTAATTCACAGAAAAAATCCTCGAGCGGTTGCGCCAAGGAAGCCTCAATTTCACAACGTGTTTCGATCATTTTCGAGCAATGTAGATAGTTTTCAATTACGCTTCGCCGAGACTGATTCGACGAATGACATCGGGAAGAATCTTGTGTTCCGCCGCATGAATCTTCTGCGCGAAGCTTTCCGGCGTATCCGTCTTTTCGCGGCGCACAACCGCCTGGTCGATAATCGCCCCGCCGTCAACCGCCGAATTAACGTAGTGCACCGTGCAGCCGCTGACCGCGACACCGTAGCGCCACGCCTGGCCGATTCCGTCCAAGCCCGGAAACGACGGCAAAAGCGACGGATGCAGATTGATAATCCGATCCGGAAAAGCCTCGAGTAACGGCGCCTTCAGCACGCGCATAAAGCCGGCAAGCACAATCCAATCGGCCCCCGCCGCCTTAATCGCTTCCGCATAAACGGCTTCGCGCTCCGGAGAAAATTTAGTCTTAAACGGTCCCGGATCCAAAAATGTTGCCGGAACCCCGTAGGTCTCGCCATGCGAAAGAATCTTCGCCCCCGGAATATCACAGAAAATAGCCACGGGCTCCGCCTTACCGAGCGTTCCCGCGCGATACGCCTTGAGAATTGCTTCTGCATTACTGCCAGTTCCGGAACCGAGGATTGCGAATTTCATGAAGACAGAAATTACTCCCCTTCCCGCACGAATGCGAGAGAATTTACTCGTCCCGACAGAACGGGAACAAAACGTCCCGCTCCGCAAATTCGGGGACGGAAACTCCCACGGGGATAGAAAGATTAAAGCAAGCTCTAGAAATTCGCTTTTTGAGAAGTGATAGCGAATAAGGGAAAAGATTAAAGAGAGAGCTTAATGCTTAGGGCTTAAAGAGGGATAAGCGAAATCAGACATAGGTAACACACCTCGAGTTTATAAAATTTGCTAAGCGGGAAGCATTCGGAATTCGGGATTCGCTATTCGCAATTGCCTCTCTGAGGCTGTGCGCCGGAGGTGCACTACATAGGATAACCGCGGGTGTAGGCAATGGCCGAAACCCGCGGATAGGCGGCCTCGCCTTCATGCGCTAATCAAGGCCACGCTTACGCCCCTAACTCTCCCAGGCGCAATGGAACGCGCTGCACGCTTCCGCAAAAAACGCCTCACCGAGATTCCCCGGTGAGGCGTGTTCTTTTAAGCTTAATTAAAGCTTAGCGACGGCGACGACGCGTGCCAACGAGAGCCAAAGCCCCCAAGCCCGCAAGTAAACCGAACGCGGACGGTTCGGGGATAGCACTAACAACACAAGAATCTACCTGAAGATTGTTATCGAGTTTAATTTTATTTGCATCAAGAACAACTCCTTCAAATTCCCAAGTGTCGACGATGGTGCTTGCCGTCCCGTAAGTCAGTTTGACCCAAGAATCAACCCCGTCCGTAGCAATCGTGACTCCCAAATTCGTATTGCTAGACCAAACACTTCCACGGGTTTCAGAGCCGTTCAGGGTCGTTTTTTGAGACCAAAGCGGACTAATTCCGCCAGCCGTATATGTATAATTATTTCCGGAGATAGCCTTAGTGTAAGCACCGGAAACCTCGGTAATATTGTTGGAATCCTCTGTGTTAATTCCCCAATACGAGTGAGCCTGATTGGCAATCCACCCACTGTCAGCAAACTGTATAAAACCCGTGTTTGAATCCATGTGCTCCTTCACATAGAGCGAAAGCTCAACAGAAAACGCTTTTCCTACTTCGTATTTTGCGTTTGTGAGAGCTGTGGCAATCGACGTGTTAGTCTCAGTTCCTGTCGCTGCTTGTGCACAGATAGAACCGGCAACAAGAAGCGTAGCAATAGCGATATATTTTTTCATAGTATTCTAAGGTTAGATTTTTAATTAAAGGATTCCATTTTACCCCCCCCCTCAAAAGTTGTCAACGCCTTTCATGAACAAATTTTAGGGGCTGTTTTGTGCGATTACGGGGCAACTTAAATCAGAATCCTTAATCTCTGCTCTAATAGAGGGAGTAAAGAGTTTCGCACTGCAGTAAAAACAACATCGAATAAGAGTAGTCTCTGCTCAGTTCTTTTTGTCCACGATTGGAAAGACTGTAAATATAGGGTGGATTAAACAGAGGAGATTTTAACGCCGCACAATAAACGGAATGCGCTGAAAGAAAGTTTTTATATGGGGGTAGTAAACGCTCTCACCCCCTATAGCTCATACAACCCTCATAAAAGCATTCATCCCTATAAGCAAGCAGACATGCTTTACCCTTTTACCGTGAAATATGGCGCTACATCCCGCTTAGACAAATAATTTACCCCTAAAATTTACGTGATTTTTACGAGCGCCCCGTTTTTTGCCGGGATAAGGTCTCTCTCGAGGTAGCATTTAAGCGGATTCGTATTTTCCGGAAATCGCCCGAGCATCCTTTTTTTTGGGGAAATCGCAGGCACGTAAAAACACGTATTTTCCGGCTTACAGAATTTCAGTGCGTTGTCGCTCTCTACGACGCTTAAATAAAGGAAAATCGCCCTGAAAAACTGTACGTAAATTTTTCGTAAATTTCCCTGCAAGAAATAGGCGTTTTTAGGCGTTTTCTGTCGCTTTCGAGAGATTGAAAAAAGGCACGAAAAAGCCCGCAACCCTGTATTTTATTAGGATTGCGGGCGATTTTGGGAGAAAATTGGTCGGGCTGAGAGGATTCGAACCTCCGACCCTTTGCACCCCATGCAAATGCGCTAGCCAGACTGCGCTACAGCCCGAAAAAGGAAGCGCCGATTCTCGACCTTATCGCCGTATTTGTCAAACGGAATTTATTCGACGGATTGGCGGTCGTAAAGTTCGCGGTAGAGAGCGGACTCTGCGTACACTTTTTCATGCGGCCCGTCGGCAACGATTTTGCCGGCCTCGAAGACGAGAATGCGCGTAGCCGAACGAATCGAGGAGAAGCGGTGGGCAATCATGAAGGTCGTACGCCCCTTCACGAGTTCTTCCAATGCCTCCTGAATTTCGGCTTCGCTCTCGGAATCGAGCGCGGAAGTGGCTTCGTCCAAAATCAGAATCGGTGCGTTTTTGAGGAAGGCGCGGGCAATGGCGATGCGTTGGCGCTGACCGCCGGAGAGGCGTCCGCCGCGTTCGCCGACCGGCGTGTTCCACCCTTCTTCGAGCGACATCACGAAGTCGTAAGCGGCCGCACGCTTGAGTGCGTTTTCCACTTCTTCCCGCGTTGCATCCGGCTTGCCGAGGAGGAGGTTGTTGTAAATCGTATCGGCGAAAAGAATCGGCTCCTGTGAAACGACGGCGATATTTTGACGCAACTCGTGTTGGAGCAACTCGCGCACGTCCGTTCCGTCCACCCGGATGCCGCCGTCAACGACATCGTAAAAACGCGGCAACAGGTTAACGACCGTACTCTTCCCTGCGCCGGACGGACCGACGAGCGCGACGGTTTCTCCCGGCTTTACCGTAAAGGAGATATTTTTCAGGACCGGCTCTTCGGGATCGTAAGCAAAGTTGACGTTTTCAAACGCGACTTCTCCGCGGACGGTACCGAGGGGCTTGGGATTGGCGGGATCGGCAACTTCAATCGGCGCATGGATAATTTCTTCCAAGCGCGTGAGAGCCGCCATCCCTTCCTTAACGCGGTTGTTCACCTTACCGATTTTCTTAATCGGGTCATAGGCAAAGTAAAGCGCCCCGACAAGCGCGATGACGGAGTCCTGATCGAGGCCGGAACAAGCGGCGCGATAGACGGCGAAGGAAACCGTGCAGGCGGCAAGCATCTCGATCAGCGGCGTCAGCATTTTGTCGTATTTAATGACCTTGAGCTGAAGCTTCAGATAGGAGTTTACGAATGCGCGGAAACGGGAGCATTCGCGTTCCTGCAAATTATAGGCACGAATCTCCCGCGGGGACTGAAGGCTTTCGGTGAGAATCCCGGAAAGCTCGCCGGCCTTGTTCAAGGCTTCGCGCGAGCGCTTGCGGATGCGTCGGCCGATAAAGCGAACCGGAAGCACCGTCACCGGAACGAGCAGGAGGCTCAAAAGAAATTCCTGAGTTGCGGAACTCTGGAAAGCCTGCCAAATGACAAAGCCGACGGCGCCCGCAAGCGTAAACGG
Source organism: Candidatus Spyradenecus sp. (assembly GCA_045651325.1). Classification (GTDB taxonomy): domain Bacteria; phylum Verrucomicrobiota; class Verrucomicrobiia; order Opitutales; family UBA953; genus Spyradosoma. The sequence continues at coordinate 90,180 of JAZRSB010000041.1, read as the reverse complement.
CTGAATGAGCAGGTCATTGGTCACTTCGACGAGCACGTTTTTGACGAGCATCGTGTCGCCCATCGTACGGCTGAGCAAGTCACCGGAATTGTGCTTACGGAAAAAGTCCAAGTGCATTTTCTGCAGATGGGCGAAAAGGCGCATACGCACGCCTTCCAAGACCCGCACCCCGCAGACATTGAGCAGGTAAGTATTTCCGAACATCGAAACGCCGCGGATGATAAATACAACCGGCAAGAGCAGAATCGCAAAGGCCAGAACATACTCGGAGGGAATGATCAGTGCGGGCAGCCGGCTCAAACCGTAGTTAATCGCCGTCTCCGAATTCGGGTCAAAAAGCACGAGCGCCTGAGCCGGGCCGGCATCGGAGAAAAGCACGGGAAGCACTTTCTGGAGCATCAGCGGCAACCCGAAACCGCTGGCAACGCCGGACAGCACGCCCAAAAGCAAGGCGGCGACAAAGGTCCAACGCACTTCGGCAAGCAAAGAGTAGTAGGGAAGAAAACGTTTCATAAGACAGTGAAGTGTTTTAACGCTTCCGCCGGGCGAAAGCATTCAAATTGCCGCAAATGCTACCACCCTCCCGTCACCCACGCAAAAGAAAAGGAAAAATTAAATCCGAACAAAATATCAAAATCTCCATTGACAACTTTTAGGGGGGGGGGAGAATTCGAAAATTCAATATTCAGTACAATCCTAACCTAACAACCATCATGAGTGAAACACCTGCAAAACAACGTATCGTTTACATTCTTCTCGCGCTCTTCCTCGGCACCTTGGGCATTCATAATTTTTACGCCGGGCGCACGGGAGTCGCAGTCATTCAATTGCTGATCACCCTGCTTTTGGGCTGGCTCGTCCTTCCGCTTGCGGCCGTCGGGATTTGGGTAATCGTCGAAATGTGTACGGTTACCAAAGACGCTTCGGGAAAAGCTTTCTGCTAATCACGCTTTAGCGGTATCAAAAAAGCGGGCATTTCGGATTTTCCGGGGTGCCCGATTTTTTTGGCTGTTCCCGCAGTTGACGGCAAGCGGGAAAAAGAGCATGCTTTTCGCTTTAAAATTTTTCGTCTTCTATTTGATTATGGCCGTGGAACTTAAAGACACCTTGAATCTTCCCGTAACGGATTTTCCGATGCGGGCCAATCTCACCGCTCGCGAACCCAAACGCATCGCGTTTTGGGAAGAAACCGACCTCTATAAGCGTCTGCAGGAAAAGAACGCGGGCACAGGCAAATCCTTTATTCTCCATGACGGCCCGCCCTTCACCAACGGCGACGTCCACATCGGCACCGCGCTCAACAAGCTCCTCAAAGACATCATCATGCGCTACAAGACGATGTGCGGCTTCCGCGTTCCCTACGTTCCCGGCTGGGACTGCCACGGCCTGCCGATTGAACACAAGGTGATGAAAGAGCTCCACGCCAAAGAAAAAACGCTCACGCCGCTCGAAATCCGCAAGGCCTGCGCCGAATTCTCCGAAAGCTTCATCGAAAAACAGCGCAAACAATTCAAACGCCTCGGCATTCTCGCCGATTGGGCCGCAGAATACAAAACGAAGAATCCCGCCTACGAAGCCGACATCATTCGCACTTTCGCGAACATGGTCGCACACGATCTGATTTACCGTTCTAAAAAGCCGGTTTACTGGTCTATTCCCTGCAAGACCGCCCTCGCCGAAGCCGAAATCGAATACAAGAGCCACACGTCGCCGTCGATCTGGGTCGCGTTCTCGCAAATCGATGCCCCGGAAAAGAATTTTGTCATCTGGACAACGACACCGTGGACAATTCCCGCAAACATGGCTGTTGCCGTGCATCCGGAGCTCGAATACGTTGAAATCGCCCACGGCGGAAAGATTTTCATCGTTGCCGATGCCCTCGCCGACAAGTTCATTGCCGACTGCGGTTTGGAAGGCGCAACGCGCGTCGCGAAAGTCCTCGGGAAAACCCTTGAAGGAATCCAAACGCAACACCCGATTTGCAATCGCACCTCCCCGGTCGTCTGCGCCGATTACATCACAACGGACGCGGGAACAGGCTGCGTTCACACGGCCGGCGGCCACGGCCTCGAAGACTATCAGACCTGCCTGCGCTACGGCATCGAAATTTACTGCCCGGTCAACGACGAAGGTGTTTACGCCAACGACGGACGTGTTCCCGCATCGCTCGTCGGTATTTCCGTTCTGGATACAAACGGGAAATGCCCGGCAAACATCGAAGTTCTGAAACTGCTCGAAGCCTCGGGAAAACTTCTGAAGCTTGCAAAAATCAACCACCAATACCCGCACTGCTGGCGCTCGAAAACGCCGGTCATCTTCCGCGCCATGGACCAATGGTTTGTCGCGCTCGACAAAAACGGTATGCGTGCCAAGGCGCTCGAACAAATCGGAGACGTTGCCTGGCTCCCTGCCAGCGGCGAAAACCGTATCCGCGCCGCCGTCGAAGGCCGCCCGGACTGGTGCATTTCCCGTCAGCGCTCCTGGGGCGTGCCGATTCCGGTCTTCTACGATGCGGATACGCGCGAAGCGTTCCTCGACGCCGACGTCATCCGCGGCATCGCCGAAAAAATTGCCGTTGAAGGCACGGATATCTGGTTTGAAAAATCACCGGCAGAGCTTCTCGCGGGAATCAGTGTTCCCGCCAACTGGCCGGCACCGGAAAAACTCGTTGCGGGCACGGACACGCTCGATGTCTGGATCGACTCCGGTTCGTCCAGCGCCGCTGTTTTGAAACGCAATCCGGACCTCGCATTCCCGGCGGACCTCTACCTTGAAGGTTCCGACCAGCACCGCGGCTGGTTCCAGTCTTCGCTGTGGACGAGCGTCATCAACTTCGCCTGCGCGCCGTACAAAAAAGTCATCACACACGGCTTTGTCGTCAACGAAGGCACGCGCCAGAAGATTTCCAAGTCCGACGGCAAGCCGCAAACCGCCGACGGCTACGTTTCCAAGTACGGCGCCGACATTGTCCGCCTCTGGATTGCGTCAGAAAACTATCAGAACGATATTCCGCTCTCCGACGGGATTCTCGACGCCACGGCAACGCAGTACCGCAACATCCGCAACACGCTCCGCTACCAGCTCTCAAATCTTTACGATTTCGACCCGGCAAAGGATGCCGTGCCGTTCGCGGAACTGACGCTCATCGACAAGTGGGCGCTCACGAAACTCTTCCAACTTCACGCAAACGTCACAAACTGTTTCGAAAACTGCGAATTCCACAAGGCCTACGCCGCGATTGCCGCGTTTACGGTGGAAACACTTTCGGCGACCTATCACAACATCCTGAAAGACCGCCTCTACACCTACGCAGCCAACTCGCAGGAACGCCGTTCCTCGCAAACCGCAATTTATACGATTTTCACGACCTATCTGAAAATGCTCGCGCCGATGCTGCCGTTCACGACGGACGAGGCCTGGGGCTTCTTCACGGCGAAAAACGAATACACGAAGGATTCCGTCCTCCTGCAGGATTGGCCGGAATACCGTCCGGACTGCGTGTTTGTCGAAGAAGTCGCGGAGTTCGACACCCTGCTTAAGGTGCTCGACGACGTCAATCTGAAGCTCGACGCACTCCGCTCCGCGAAAGTCATCGGGCAGTCGCTCGAAGCCGTCGTCACGATCACCTGCGACGCGGAATCGCCGCTCTACGCGCTCCTGAAAAAGCACGAGGCCATCCTCGCAGAAACGTTTATCGTCTCGGAAGTTCGCCTTACCGCCGCTCCTGCGGGAACGTCCCTTTCCGTCGATGCCGTCAAAGCGGAAACGCTCGGCTACGTCCGTTGCCCGCGCTCCTGGCGCTGGATGCCGGAATTGGTCGAAGCCGGAAACTTCGGCAAGGTTTCCGCCCGCTGCCGCGACGCACTCATGGAAAAATTCCCTGCCGAATTCTAAACGCATTCGCCTCGGAAACAAAAAAGACAGACGCTCATGCGTCTGTCTTTTTTTGTCGCTATCGGAACAGGCAATCTGCGCTCATCCGAAAACGAGGGTGAGAGACAATACTCAGAAACTCTCACGGAGACACAGAGACACGGGGAGGCAGCGGAAAGCAAATCGTCGCATTTCCAAATCCTGCGTCTTCGGAGACTATGTTTTGGAACGAAAAACGGAGAACGGCGCTTGAGGCTCCGTGGCTCTGTGAGAGACAATACTCAGAAACTCTCACGGAGACACAGAGGCACGGAGAGACAACGGAGAGCAAATCGTCACGGATTACGCCTCGTCCAAGGCGCTTTCCGGAAAAGAATCAACTATTGTTGCTTCGGGGGGGGCAGAGAGGAAGTTTTTCAGAGTCCGGGCAATAAGCTCTTCGGGACTAATCCCCTGGGAAGCCGCAAGGGACTCGAGAAGGCTCCATTCCTCTTGGCTCAGGCAAAGTGCTGACGGAGAAATTTCGAACATTTTAGGGTCGGAGGTAGAATTTTCGCGCTTCATCGTGCCACAATATAGTATTTTGTCAAGCTTGTAGTTGAAATGAGTTGCGGGAAAAGCGGATTGGACGCATAGTTTCCCGTGAAATGAGCATTAAACCGTCCATGGGTATCCGTCTTGATCCGGAAGACCGCCAAACGCTGGAAGCGCTGGCGGAACGTTGGCATTTAAATGCTGCCGACATCGTGCGCATGGCGATTAAGTCACTCTTGGAAGACGCAAAACGCAACAACGGCAAGATTGAGCTCCCGTACGACTTCAAGCCGCGAGCGCGCAAACAGCCGGCGAAGTCCCCTGCCGGGGAAGCCGACAAAAAAGCAGGCGCATAGCTGAGTTTTAGAGTGTGCATTCGCTCTATACTCGTAAAGCCTGCCGCAAAATCACGCGTAAACTGAAGTTTCGCCCATGGCGCAAGTTTAAAGGCCGGAAATCAGGCATGTACGCCGAAGATCCGCAACATAAGATAAGTGCGAAGCGACGCTTAAGGCGAGCTCCGGAAATTCGCTTTTTAAGGGGGGGGGGGGGGTAAGGCGTGCAATTCGTTCCATTACGCCGCCGGCACGTAAACGGGTCTGTCCCCGTCACTTTGCGGCGCCTGTTTTTTCATGTATTATCCGCGGGTTTCGGCTATTGCCTGTACCCGCGGACAGGCCTCCGGCCCCATGCGCCGCTAAGCGACTTTGACTGCGCTCCGACTCGCCGGCGGCGCAACGGAACGACTTGCGAGCCTCTTCAAACCTCTAAAAAATGAATTTCTGGAGGTAGCCTCGTGCCGTAGCCCGAAGCTACTTGTTCAGCGTTTCTTCTTCGTTGAAGCGCTTGGATTGCGGGTGGTTGTAGCCGAAGAGCGGAATGACGTTGATGAAGAGGTAGAAAAAGACCCCGATAACGATGCCGCAGTCGGCGACATTAAAGGCGGGCCAGCGCCCGTAAAGCGGCAAATGGACGTCGAGAAAATCGATGACGTGTCCGTGCCAAAGGCGGTCGAAGAGATTGCCTGCAATCCCGCCCGAGAGCAGTCCGAGCGCGATTTGCGAGGGCAGGCGCTCCAATTCGAGGTGGCGGCGGCAGAAGAAAATTCCCGCGAGCGCCGCGAACGCGAAGAGGCTCAGAAAGACCTGGCATCCGGCAAACAGGCTCCACGCCGCACCGGGATTGTCGATATGAACGAGGTAAAAGAAATTATCGACGATGCAAATCGGCTCGAAGTTCACGTTGTATCCGTATTCTCCGGGCAGAGCATAGGTCGGCTGCCCGGGTTCCCAGGGGATTAACGCGATAACGAGCCATTTCGTTATCTGATCGAGGAAAAACACGGCCATGGCGAGGCGCCAGAAAACCGTGTACTTCCGAAAGCGCTTTAAATGCAGCTTCATTAGGGCTCTTCGTGCTCTTCCGGAAGCGAGATCGGCGAATCGTTTTCGATGTCGATGACTTCCGAGATGTCGCCGGTTGCGTTAGCTTGGCGACGGCGGGCTTCGGCGCGGCGCTGTTTTTCCGCTTCAATTTTCCCTTCGAGCGAATAGCGCGTAAAGGGTACCTTATTGAGGCGTTCGGCGGGAATGGGTTTGCCGGTGATCTCACAAATACCGTAGGTGCCCTTTTTCATGCGCTCGACGGCGATCGAAATTTCGGCAAGTTCTTCCTGTTCGGCTCCGAGGCGGCTGATGGCGAAATCACGGTCAAAGGCCTCGTTATCGATGTCCGCCGTATGCTGACTGTACGCGGAAACGTCCCCGGTTTCCTCTTTCCCTTCCTTGCGGAATGCACTTTCGGAGTGGCGGGAAATATTCGTCTGCAGCTCGGACTTGCGCGCCATCAGCTTGCGATAATACTTGAGCCACTTTTCCGGAATCAGCTTTTCTTCCTGCGAAACGGCATCTTCGGCGAAGGGGTTGAAACCGAAAAGATCGTCGAGCGACACCGCACCGATCGTGCGCTTTTCCTTGCTCTTCGGAAGTGTCGTAAGAATGATCTTCTTCGTTTCGGTCTTCTTAACGGGCGTGATGTCGGCATTCGGATTGAAGATATTGATATTCGTTACGCCGCGCTGGAAAAGCAATTGTTCGAGCTCGAACGGGTTATACGCACGCGCACGGTTGCGGAGCGAAAAAGACGCGTTCATCGCCTTGACATCGCGCGGCACGGAAATGCCGGCATTTGCGCTGACGGGTGCCGGCGGCGTCTTTGCCTTGCGGCCGCGCTTGGCCGGAGCAATCAACGAGCGCTTGGCCGTATCCTTTTCCGCAACTTCTTCGACAAGCTTTTTGGCGGGCTTTTTGGCCGCGACCTTTTTCTCGGGAGCGCTCGGCTTCTTGGCTACGGTTTTCTTGGACGCAGACGCCTTAGCCGCTGTCTTGCTTGCGGGGTGCGCCGGGGCTTGTTTTTTGGAAGTTTTTTTGACGCTCATAAAGCAGGGTGTCGATAGTTTCTAAAAAATGTACGTTGGAGGAAGCATGTTGATTTCCCCAATAGAGTCAACGGAACTTCTCGAAAATCGGGCTTATTTTAAAAGCGCCACCAGAAAAATGACGATGATTCCGATCGGAGCCACGTAGCGCAACAGGAAGAGGTAGGTCCTGAAGAAGCGGATCGCCGTCGTATCATTATTGCTGAGTTGCGCGCGCACCAATTTTGTCTCCAGATACCAACCGACGAACCACGAGACAAAGAGGCCGCCGATCGGCATCATCCAGGTCGCCGTGACCGTATCAAACCAGTCGAACAGGGTTTTGCCGAAGAAGACCAGCGACGAATCCCCGCCGAGCGAGGCCGCGGCCAAGAAACCCGCCACCAGGGTAAATGCCGAAATCAGGATTACGGAAGTGAGGCGCGAGCAGTGAAATTCCTCGTGCAGGAATGCCGTCCCGATTTCGTACAGCGAGATTGCCGAAGTAATCGTCGCCAGAATCAGCAGGAAGAAAAACAGTGCCGCCCAAAGCTGTCCGATCGGAAGCGCCTGGAAAAGCTGCGGCAGGGTCTCAAAAATCAGGCCCGGCCCGCCCCGGCTCAGGGCCTCGCTGATTTCCTTGGAGCCCGTTCCCGCAACGGAAAATGCCGTTGAGAAAATCGTGATTCCCGCAAGTACCGCAACCAGCGTATCCACAAGCGCAAGCTGTCCGGCCGTCTTCCCCAAACGCACGTCCGGTCCGAAATACGACGCATAGGTAATCAGGCAACCCATCCCGAGAGAGAGCGAGAAAAACGCCTGCCCGAGCGCCGACACAAAGACCTGCGGCGTCACATGCGAAAGGTCCGGGCGAAAAAGAAACGCGAGCCCGTCAAACGCATTCGGCAGGGTAACCGCCCGCACGCACATCACAATCAATATCAGGAACAGGAGCGGCATCATGAGCTTGCTCGCCGATTCGATGCCTTTTTTGACTCCGAAACCGACGATGACCGCCGTACTGACAACGGAGACGACCATCCAGAACGTCTGCCGCCAAGTGTCATTGACCAAACCGGAAAAGATTTCCCTAAAGGCCGACGGCTCCGTAAGATTCGAGAGCTTGCCCGTCAGCGCAAGTGCAAAGTAATCAAACGTCCATCCCGCAACGACCATGTAAAAGCTCAGAATCAGCATCACGGCCGCGACGGCAAAAATACCGAAATAGTGGAAGGGCTTCCCCGGGGCAAGATTGCGATAGGCTCCCACCGGGTTGGCCTTGCCCGCGCGCCCGATGATAAATTCCGCAAGGACGAGCGGAATCCCGAAGAAAATAACACAGGCGAGGTAAATAAAAACGAAGATTGCCCCGCCGCCATTGGCCGTTTCGCTCGGGAAACGCCAGACGTTCCCGAGGCCGACTGCGGATCCCGCCGTTGCCGCCAGAATCCCTAATTTTGTACCGAATGTAACTCGTGTAGATTCACTCATTGCGAAAATCCTCTCATGTTAAAGCGTTCCGTTAAAGCACAAAACTCAAAAAAATTGTGTAGGGGTGAAACAAAAGGCTGCCGGACGCCTCCCGCCCGATGTTTGACGCTTAATTTTCCTCCCGCCTTTTGCTAAGATGCGGCGCATGAGAGCTGTAATTCAACGAGTCAAAAGCGCAAGCGTAACGGTTGACAGAGCCGTCGTCGGCGCGATTAAAAAAGGGATTTTGATTTTACTCGGCGTCGAATCCGGCGATACCGCAAGCGACCTCGAGTGGCTGGTTTCACGCTTGGCCCGCGTGCGCATTTTCGAAGACGAAAACGGGAAAATGAATCTGTCGATCCGCGAAGTCGGCGGCGAAGCTCTCGTCGTCAGCCAATTCACGCTTTTCGGAAGCATGAAAAAAGGCTCGCGCCCGTCGTTTAACCGTGCCGCCGTTCCCGCAGAGGCCATTCCGCTTTACGAAACCTTTGTCGCCGCCCTCTCCGAAGCCTTGGGGAAAGCGGTTCCCACAGGAAAATTCGGTGCGATGATGGACGTCGCCCTCGTCAACGACGGCCCGGTCACGCTCGTCCTCGACTCCCGCCACCCGGACCTGTAAGCGCCCCGAGCCCGCCGCAAACACAGCTCGGGCGCCGCCGAAAGCCGGAGTCTTTGCTCTCCGCCGAAACAAAGACTTCCCGCGAACACTTAACATTTACTGCTTTACACAGACATTATCTTTGCGCAATGTCGCTGTATTTACTCCAACCGTAAAACAGCGATATCGCATGAATAACAAAGAAAAACTCACCAACGAAGTCGGAGCTCCTGTTTCCGACAATATTCATTCACAGACCGCCGGAGCGCGCGGGCCCATCATGATGCAGGATGTCTGGCTCATGGAAAAGCTTGCGCACTTCGACCGCGAAGTGATTCCCGAGCGACGCATGCACGCCAAAGGCAGCGGCGCGTTCGGCACGTTCACGACGACGCACGACGTCACGCAGTACACCTGCGCCAAGCTCTTTTCCGAAATCGGGAAAAAGACGGATGTTTTCGTGCGCTTTTCGACGGTTGCGGGCGAGCGCGGGGCCGCAGATGCCGAACGCGACATTCGGGGCTTTGCGATTAAATTTTACACCGAGGAAGGCAATTGGGATTTGGTCGGAAACAATACGCCCGTCTTTTTCATCCGCGACCCGCTCCAATTCCCGGACTTGAACCATGCCGTCAAGCGCGACCCGAAGACCAATCTGCGTTCGCCGCAAAACAATTGGGATTTTTGGACGATGCTTCCCGAAGCGCTCCACCAAATCACCGTTGTTATGTCCGACCGCGGCATTCCCGCGAGCTATCGTCACATGCACGGTTTCGGGAGTCACACGTTCAGCCTGGTCAATGCTGCGGGAACGCGCTTTTGGGTAAAATTCCACTTCAAAACACAGCAGGGAATTAAAAATTTAACGAACGAAGAAGCCGCCGCAATCATTGCCAAGGACCGCGAAAGCCACCAACGCGATTTGTTCGATGCCATCGAGCGCGGCGAGTTCCCGCGCTGGACGCTTTACTTCCAGATCATGACGGAGGAACAGGCGAAGACTTACAAGGAAAATCCCTTTGATATCACAAAGACGTGGAGCCAAAAGGTCTTTCCGCTGATTGAAGTCGGCGTCCTTGAGCTCAATCGAAATCCGGAAAATTACTTTGCGGATGTCGAACAGGCGGCTTTCGCTCCCGCACACGTCGTTCCCGGCATCGGCTTTTCGCCGGACAAATTGCTTCAGGGACGCCTGTTTTCCTACGGCGACGCACAGCGCTACCGCCTCGGCGTCAATCACGACCAAATCCCCGTAAACCGCGCCCGTTGCCCGATGCACTCATACCATCGCGACGGTATGATGCGCGTTGACGGAAATGCCGGCAGCACCAAAGGCTACGCGCCCAACAGTATCGGCGAATGGGAAGCTGACGCGAAAGTGCGCCCGCCGCATCTGAACGTTGACGGCCCCATCGACCACCACAGCCCGTATGACGATAAAACGGACGATTGCTTCTACCAGGCCGGCGATTTGTTCCGCCTGATGACGGAGGACAAAAAGCAGCTGCTGATTGCCAACACGGCGGCGGACATCGCTCCCGTTACCGACAATATCAAATACCGGCACGCGGCGCATTGCTACCTCGCGGACAAAGACTACGGGCTCCGCCTGGCGAAAGCATTGAAGCTTGATGCCGCACGCGTCGAAGCGCTTGCCGCCATGAGCGAGCCGGAACGCCTTCACGCCACCCGCTCGGAATAAGGCAAAATTTCCCAAAACAAAGGTTCCCGCAAAGCGCAAAGCAATGCGGGAACCTTTGTTTTAAAGCGAAAAATTCCGCTTAGTGGTGGTGGTCGTGTTTTCCGCAGGTGCAGTGCCCGCAGGAACCGTCGCCGCGGCAGCCGTGCACCTTTTTGTGGTGTTCTTCAAAATCGATGTTACGCATTTTGAGGCTGTTCACGAAAAGCGGGTTCGCGCCGGAGAGGGCGTTGGCGCCGGCACAGCAGCAAAGCGCAAGCACGGCATCGTTACCGCAATCGGCGGGGATGCGAATCAGCGTCTTCGGGAGCATGACGCGCGCGAGCGCGGTCAGTCGCACCCAGTCGAAAAGGTCTTCCGGCGGACACGGGATCAGGGCATCGAGCGCAAGCGTTTCGGGATGCTTATCCGCATTGGAAAGCTCGATGAGCTTTTGCAGGCAGCTTTCGACGTTTTCGCTGCGCGGGGCGTCATCATATTCCGCATTTTCCTGCACGACGATACCGTCGGTCACGAGCATACGCTGCTGGACTTCCTGAGCATGGTAAACCAGAGTCGGCAGCGGAAGGTTAAAAACTTTACGAACGTCTTCGATATGATAAAGCGGCATAGTAAAAAAGTGTTAATGAGGGAGAGCTTACGCTTTCCCGTATCGCTTGTTAAGGCAAATTTCCCGTGCTATTTTTTCTTGGACGGCTTCGGGAATTCGACGCGGAAGCCGAGCGTCTTCAGGCCGCGAACGACATCCTTTTCGAGCTTATCCCAATCGCGCCCGTCGAGCAAAAGCGCATGCGCTTCGGCGTGGCTTTTCCCCGCTTGGATTGCGCGGACAAACGCCTTGATGCGCGCAGCATCTTTTTTCCCGTCGATATGGAAAAAGTAATAGGCGAGCGCCGTGGAGAATCCGTAGCAGAATTGCGGATTTTTCGAAAATTCCTTGTACGGCAGGTTCATGAATTTTTCGAGCGACATCGGAATCCTGATATTTTTCCCGAGCCCGCGGCCGCCGTTGCCGTCCTTCCCGTAACCCGCAACAAAGGCCACGATTTCCTTTTTATTTCCCGTAAACGTAAAACGCCCGTTCGCGTAATCGGTGAGCCCGACATATTCGGCGACGCCTTCGAGGTACCAGCTCGGATAATGATAGCCGGGCAAAGTCATAAAGTGCGTCAGTTCGTGAGCCAACACGTGCGCGGGAATCTTCCGCGTCCCGCGCTTGTATTTCGAGCCGGACTTTTCCAAGCCGAGCGATTCGAAAGGCACGAAGATGCAGGAAGCTTCCATCGTCATCGTCGAACGGCAAATCCCCGCAGAGTTCTTATTTTCCGAACCGACGACCTTCAAATATTCCTCTTTCGTCTCGAAAAGTACGGCCTTCAGCTTTCCTTTTTCCGCCACCTGGTAATAATTGCAGGGAGAGTTCAGCGGAAGCGCCAGATTCGCCGTATAAGTTCCCTCGAAAATACGCGCGATGTCGCGAATCGCCGAAAGCTGAATCGGCGCCGTGCAGGTAAACGAAAAATGCTCCGTCTCGTAAACATTCTTTTTGCCGTTTTCCTCGACGACACGCGCAGGAAGCATATCGACAATCTTTGTCACCTTCGGCCACACGGCAGTGAAATTCTCGCCCGGCAAATTTTCGAGCTTTGATTCGCCGAGGTCCGACTCGTCCGCGTTTACCTTTGCTTTCACGTCCGCTTTTCGCTTCTGCTGGGCATAAAGCGTCCCCGCGGAAACACTGAAGCAAAGCGCCCCCGCAAACAAAATCCAAAGAAATCTTAATTTTTTGAACATAAAAAAAGTTCCTGCGGACTTCGGCGATCAGCACCGATGCCTCTCAAGAGGCAAGTGCGCTTTCGCGGCCGTCCGCAGGAAATCCATGGGTGAAAACGTGTGAAATACGCGGATGCCTCTCGGTTATTTCACGTTAATCTTCAGCGTCCGGGTGCCGAGTTCGCCGCCGTCGATAACGAGTTCGGCTTCGCCCGTCGTGCCGCGCTTGGAGCGCAGAATCACTTGCGCAAGCCCCGAAAACGCTTTCATTTCCGAGCCCTTCATCGAGGCGTGGTCGGTCGGGTCGCCGTTACAAACGCCGACGATTTCGGCGTTCCCGCGAACGGCGAATTTGAAGGGATTGTTCGCCGTCGGGACAACGCGTCCCTGTGCGTCCGTCACGGAAATCGTGATGTAGGACAGGTCGCGACCGTCACCGCGAATCGTTGCGCGATCGGCTTCCGCCTTGAAGCCCGCGGGAGCGCCGGTCGTTTCGACTTTGCTTCGCGCCCATTCTTTGCCGTCCTTGTAGGCGACGACTTCGAGCGTACCCGGTTCGTATTTGACGTCCATCCACGTGAGGCGGAAACGTTCCCGCTGGTCGCCGTTCAAATCCTTGTTCGTGATTTTCGCACCTTTTTTCTTGGCACGCTTGCCGAGGGATTTGCCGTTCAGGAAAAGCTCGGCGGAATCGCCGCTCGTGAACACGAAGACCGGCGTGGTTTTGCCTTCGCGGGAGCCCTCCCAGTTCCAGTGCGGGAGAATGTGCGCCATCGGCACGTTCGGAAGCCATTCGGACTGCCAGAGCCAAGCGACGTTTTTGCGGAAACCGCACAAATCGACGATGCCGAAATACGAGCTGCGGGACGGTGAACCGTGTTTCAGAATTTCCGCAAATTCTTTTTCGAGGCGAGCCACTTCTTCCGGCGAAGCTCCGCGGAAGTCGTTTGCAGGCTTACGACCGAGATTCCACGGCGTGGGTTCACCGAGGTAGTCAAAGCCCGTCCAAATGAATTGTCCCGCCGTGCGCGGCTGATCTTCGATTGCTCCGAATTCGACATCCGGCGTAGAGCCCCAGCCCGTCGCGTAAATCGCGTAATCGCTGACCTGGCAGGCGGCGAGACTGTCGCAGAAATTGCGGCGCCAGAATGCGGTATCAAAATCCTTTTCGTTTACCGGGAACGAGTAGAAACCGCGGGACGAAACGGTCGAGCAGGTTTCCGAGCCGTAGAACGGCGTGTTCGGATTGTTCGTCGCAAATTCCGTGTAGTTGTTCGGCTTGTAGTTGAAACCGAAAACGTCGAACTGCTTGCCGAAATTCGTGCGGGATGCGCGGATGTCGTTACTGCCGATCGTCGTCGGACGCGTCGGATCGTAGCGGTGGAAGCGATCGACGAGGTCTTTCGCAAGCTCCGGACCGTCGGCGGAATGCTGTTCTTCGATTTCGTTCCCGACGGACCACATGATGACGCTCGGGTGGTTGCGGTCGCGCATCACAAAGTTGCGTACGTCGCGTTCACGCCAATCATTCCAGAAGAGGTTGTAGCCGTTGGTTTTGCCTTCTTTGAGATGTTTCCAGCAGTCGAGCAATTCGTCGTCCACGAGAATGCCCATGCGGTCGCAGAGGTCGAGCAATTCCGGCGCAGGCGGATTGTGGGACGTACGGATTGCGTTCACGCCGAAGCTTTTCAGAATCTCGATTTGGCGTTCCATGGCGCGCGTGTGGACGGCGCCGCCGAGCGGCCCGAGGTCGTGGTGCTGGCAAACGCCTTGAATCGGCACGCGACGTTCGTTCAGGTAATAGCCGTCGGCTTTCCATTCGGATTTGCGCACGCCGAAAACGGTTTCGTGTCGGTCAACGACTTTGCCGTCGGCAACGACGGTCGTTTCAAGCGTGTAAAGCGCGGGATTTTCGATGTCCCAGAGTTCGACATCGTTGAGCGTGAGCTCTGCGGCGGAACCTTCTGCGGAAGCGAGTACTTTGCCGTCTTTTTTGATTTTGCTGAGGACTCGGAAGACCTTGGCAATTTCCGTTCCGGGGACGCGGACATCCGTCACGACGCTCGTTTCCGCCGTGATTTTTGCTGTTTTCGCGTAGCGTTTGCCGTCGCGCATTTCCACGGCGGAGATTTCCGGTGTTTTCACCCAAACGCCGTTGTAATCGATGTAGGTCGGATTTTTTTCGACCATCCAAACGTGGCGGTAAATCCCCGCGCCCGGATACCAGCGCGTCGAGTTCGGCAGGTTTTCCGCACGCACGGCAATCGTGTTTTTCTCGCCGAATTTGAGGAACGGCGTGATATCGACACGGAACGACGAATAGCCGTATTTCCATTCCCCGGCGAGCTTTCCGTTGACATAAACCTGCGGCATCATCATCACGCCGTCGAAATCGATAAAGAATTTTTTGCCGGATTTTTCGGCGGGAACGGTAAATTCTTTGCGGTACCAACCGACGGCGTTCCACGGGAGCGAACCGGTTTGGTTCGGTTCGGACGCGAGGAATTTGCTTTCCACGCCCCAGTCGTGGGGGAGGTCCAGTTTGCGCCAGGCGGAATCGTCAAACGCAACTTCATATGCCTTCAGCGCCGGTCCGGTCTGCGGGTTTTCCGGGGTGATTTTCTTGTCGGACGGATCGAAAAAGTCCCATTCGCGGATACTCGCCCAGGCAATCCCGTCCGGCTGGACATCAATCTTCGCATAACGGAACTTGCGGCCCAGCGCTTCCGACGCTTCCGGGCTCGGCATGTTTTTCGCGCTCCGGTCAACGAGTTTCGACCAGGTTTTCCCGTCGGCGGAAACAGAAATGACATAGCGGTAGTTCGCGGCGTTCTCCCAGCGGATTCGCGTCTTAGCAACCTCGCATTCGCGGCCGAGATCGACCGTCAGGCTCGCGGGAATGCGACCGTTGGCACACCAGCGCGTTTCGCGCTTGCCGTCGAAAGCGTTCGCGGCGGGATTATGCGCTTCTTCACTCGAAGCGACCGCAACGCCGACCGGAGCACCCGGCTCCTGCTTGGCAAGACAATCGTCGTACTTGCCGAATTTGGCAAAGCGCCAACCGAAGTCAAAATTTTCACGGGAAACGCCGGCATCGGCATAAGCGACTTTTTCCGCAAGGACGTAATTTTTCTCGGCAGACATCTGCCCGTCGGAGCAGGCAACCAAGAAGACCGAAAGAGCAACAGAGGCGAGGATACAGTGTGCAGACTTCATATTGGCTAAAATTTTACTGTTCCCGCCCCCTTCCCCGCAAATAGAAATTTCGCCCCGGAACAAGGATTAAAGAGAGCTTAGAGCTTAGGGCTTAAAGCTTAAAGAGAAGCGACGCCTGCGGCGGAAAAAGCGCCAAGCATCAAGCATCGAGCATCAAGCGAACCTATGTCTGATTCCGCCGCTCTCTCTTTAATCTTTCCCCTTTAATCTTTAATCTTTTACCCCCCCCCTACCGTCGCGTGACGCGCGAGCCGAAACGGGTGCGGAGATAGTCCGCGAGATTTGCAAAGTCCGGCGGCGGGAAAGCCTTGAATTCGAGGGGCTCTCCGGTAACGGGGTGGTCAAGGCAGAGGCGCGCGGCGTGGAGCATAACACGCGGGAGCGGCCAGCCTTCGTGGCGGTGGACGATTTTTCCGTAGGTGCGGTCGCCCAAAATCGGATGCCCGATAAAGGAAAGATGGACGCGGATCTGGTGGGTGCGCCCGGTATGGAGAACGCAACGCAAAAGCGCGGCATTATCGCCGAATTTTTCTTCGACAAACCAGTCCGTGCGCGCGGGCTTGCCGTCTTCGCGCACCGCCATTTTCACGCGATTACTCGGGTGGCGGTCAATCGGTTCGCGGATGACGCCGGCGAGCAAGTCCGGAGCCTTATCGACGAGGGCAACGTATTCCTTTTGGAGTTCCCGCGTCTGGAATTTTTCGATGAGCGCGTAGTAAGCCTCGTCGGTCTTCGCAAAGAGCATGACACCGGAGGTTTCCTTGTCGAGGCGGTGGACGACCCCGGGGCGCAACTCTCCGCCGGCGGCAGCAAGCTGTCCCTTGGTGTGATGGAGCAGAGCGTGGACGAGAGTATCGTCGCCGGTCCCGGCTCCGGGATGCGTGACGATGCCCGCATCTTTATTGATGACGATGATGTGTTCGTCTTCGAAAAGAATGTCGAGCGGGATTTCGGTCGGCGTAAGCGCGGTCCTCGGCGGCTCGGGAAAGGCGATCTCGAGCGTGTCATTTTCGGAAAGCGCGGTTTTCCGGGTAACGACCTGGCCGTTCATGCGCACATTCCCGGCATCCAGAATTTTTTGGATGCGCGAACGGCTCATTTCGGGAAAGGCGGCGGCGAGGACCTTGTCGGCGCGCTCGTGACGAATGCCGGCGGGAACGATGAAAATTTCCGGAGATTTGGCGTCGTTTTCCATGATTAATACCACTGCACGTAAAAGCGTTTGCGGAGAGCGTCGAGTTTTTCGTCACGCGCCCGTTTTTCCGCAGCGGCTCGGAGGTAGTTTTCGATTTGCCCCTGAACTTCGCTGAGCGGCTTTACGCCGGCTTCGCGGTAGTTATGGCGCTTGAAAATGATAAACATCTTACGGCCGCCCGCATCGTTGAGCTCGAGAACATCCGTCACCTGGCCGTTTTCGACGGATTTGAGCTGTTTGACGACGAGCTCGCTGCGGTCGGCAACGGGTGCCCAGCCGACATAGCCGCCGTCGTTACGGAATTCGTCGCGGCTGTGAATTTTGGCGGCAGAGGCAAAATCGTCGGGATTTTCCTGCAGGTTTTTGGCAAGAAGCCGGGCGGCCTTACCGATGGCGCTGTCGGTCTCCGAAGCCCCCGCGTAAATGATAATCTGCGAGTACTCAACGCTTTCGGGCGTTTTATATTGCTCGATATTTTGGTGATACGCGCGGAAAACATCCATCGGAGCAATTTCCGAAGGAATGCTTTGGGCAATCATCCAGTTTTGATTTTGCTCGATGATGGCATCGCGGAGCTTTTTGCGTTCGGCGGCCGGATTGCTGCCGATTTTCCGCAGATGCGCAAGGTAGCGCCCGCGGTCGCCGTCAAACTCCTGCGAAATGCGGGCATTGATTTGGGCATCAATGTATTCGTCGGGAATCATCCCTCCGGACTCCGCAAAATCGCCGACGAGCAGATACATCTCCGTCATGCGGTTAAGCGTGTCCCAAAGCAGTTTTTCCGCCTTTTCGTAATATTCCTTCTGAGACTTGGCTTCGCGCCGGAGAATAAGATTTCCGCGATGCGTTTCCCGGCGCAGGTCTTCGGTGAGAATGAGTTCGCCGTTGACGTTTGCGCGAATCGTATCGCGCATGGCCTGCTTGAACTCGAAAGCATAACGCTCGGCGTCGGACATCCGGTTGAAACGCTCCCGCGTCATTTTCTCTTCGACGGGCGCCCGAAGCAAATTGTCGTTTTCGCGTTTTTCCGGATTCGCGTCCTGCGCCTCGGCGGCAGAACCCGCATAGGCGGAGACGGCAAACATCAGGGACAGCGAAAGAAGACTGCGAAGCGAAAATTTCATTTTCCTTAAAAACTAATGAGAATCACGATGCGGGGAAACACCAAAATGAAAGCCCTCAAAGAGGCAATTGCAAATCCCGAATGCTCACCGCTTAGCAAATTTTATAGACTCGAGAAGTGTTACCGATGTCTGGTTCCGCCGCTCTTTCTTTAAGCTTTAAGCCCTAAGCTCTCTTTAATCTTTCCCCTTTAATCTTTAATCTATCATACCTATCGCTAAATTGCCTCGCCACGGACTGCGGGCGGCGTTAGTTTCGTCTGAGAATGTTTTTCCGGAAAAGAAAGTCGCGCGACGGGGAAGCGGCTCCCGATTGGCGCAAGGTGATTCGTCAGGACGTAAAGATGGGCGATACGTCTGTGGCGGAAGGGCGTCGTCGCTGGGAATATTTTCGCGTATTCTTTGTTTTGTTGTCCGCATTTACGATGTTCATCGTGATTGCGCTTGTCGCCGAACGGCTTGCCAACGGCGGCGAAGAGGACGAGCGCCTTTCGTTTGCGCGCCTGAAGCTGATGACCAACGGTGCCATCGAAGAAAGCTGGTTGCGGGACTTCCTCAATATCCGGGAGACACGCTCGAATGTCAGCGTCATCTCCCTGCGAAAAAAACTCGAATCCTACCCGCAAATCCGCAGGGCGCGCGTCGTACGCGAAAGCGGCAACATCCTGCGCATCGAACTGCAGGAACGCGCGGCAATCGCACGCTTCCGCACGGAAGACGGACGCGTTTTCAATATCGGCGACGACGGCATTCTTTTCCCCGCAGAGACGTATTTTGCGACGATTCAGGATACCCTGCCCTTCGTCCTCGATGTCGAAATCGCCCCGGGCCCGAACGGCTTTGAATCAATCGCCAACGCGGACCTGCTTTTGGATTTTCTGAACGTCGTCCGCCGCAATTACCCGAAGATCCGTTGCCACTGGGAAAGCATTTCGGCCAAGGACTTGCCGCACAAGCTTTTGCCGATGCACTTCGCCCAACCCTGGGCGGTCTTGCGCGTAAAGCCGGCCTTCCCGCCGGAACTCGGCCTCCCCCGCATCCGCGAAATCGTTTTCTCCGCACAAAACTTCCGTAGGGAACTGGCCCTGCTTGCTTCGGCAGACAGCCTGAAAAAAATCCGGGAACACTACGAACGCTTCCCCGAAGAACGCGAAAAAAGCTGTAAAATCGTCTTTATCACCAACCGGAAAAATACCCGCCGCCCGGTTTTGGAAATGCGCATTATCCCGCTTCAGGAACGCGGCTCCGGGCGTATGAGAAACTCGTAAAATGGTCCAGAAAAACATTGTAGCCCTTGTTGATATCGGGAGCGCGGAAACGAAAGTGCTCCTCGTACGGCTTGCCTCCCAAGCGGAAATCATCGGCGTCCACACCGCCCCGACGGAAGGCCTGAGCAAAGGAGAAATCACGGACATCCGCCGACTCATGGAACGCGTTCACGCCGCCGTCTCCGAAGCGGAAAAAGCCTGCGAGCTCTCGGGAACCGTGCACCGCGCCTGCCTCTCCCTCTCCGGCATGTCCCTTGTCGGAATGCAGGTCAAAGGCACCACCTGCTGCGAATCCGAAAACGAAGTCATCGGAAAAAAAGACATCGAAACGGCCCGCGGAAACGCCTACTCCAAACGCGTCCCCAACGGCAAAGTCATCGTCCACCGCATCAAGCAGTCCTTTACCCTCGACGGCAAATTCATGGACAACCCGGAAGGACGCGTCGGACGCGAACTCGCCTACAATATGTGGGTCGTCGCCGCCGACAAAACCTACCTGACCGAACTGATTCAAATCCCGAATCAATACGGCATGCGCGTAGAAGAAGTCTTCGCCGCCTCCCTCGCCTCCGCAGCCGCCGTCGAAACCCGCTCCGCAACCACCGACAAAAACCGCCTCGTCATCGACATCGGCGCCGGAACCACCGACTACATCCTGTATCAGGACGGCATGGTGCGCATGACCGGCGTCATCCCCGTCGGCGGACGCCACCTCACCAACGATATTTCCTGCGCCCTGTGCATCTCCGAAGCCGACGCCGAAACCGCCAAGCTCAAGCACGCCCGCGCAATCGTCGAAGACGCCGATGTCGAGGCCACCTTCGGACTCTCCGAAGAACCGGTGGACAGCATGCTCTACGACCTCAGCAATCGCCTTTCCGCGTTTAAACTGAACTTCGTGACGCACCTGCGCGTGAAGGAAATTTTCGAGCTCGTGCGCGAAAAAATCGGCAAAGACACGCCGGTCGGCTTCGTCCGACTCACGGGCGGAACGGCCCATCTTCCCGAAATCGAACGCGTCGCCGCCGAAATCTTCGGAGCCGAAACCTCCGTCTCCTTCCCCGAACACGCTTTCGCCAAAAAACTCTGCGCCGATCCCAAGTTCAGCACCGTCGTCGGCATGGCCGAACTCCTGCTCCGCCGACGCAACGCCGCCCTGCGCGCCCGCGCAGAACAATCCTTCTGGGCCCGCCTGAAAAAAACGCTCTTCAACCTTTAATTTGCGATAAAATGCTCGAACCCGTTCAAGAAACTCCCGCCGACGCAACGCCGCCCGAAAACTCGGGCCTGCCGCGCGTAACGCTGATGGGCGTCGGCAAAGGCGGAATCGCCATCATCTCCAAAATCAGACTCCCCGATGTCCCCCTGCACTACATCGCGGCGGATACCTCCTGCTCCGACCTCGACGCCGTAACGATTCCCGCCTGCACGAAAATCCAACTCGGCCCCAAAGCCCTCCGCGGATTCGGCGCAGGCCTGCAGGCCAAATCGGGAGAAAAAGCAGCCAGAGAATCCGAGAAAAAAATCGCCGAAGCCCTCGCCGGAACAGACCTGCTGCTGCTCGTCACGGCCCTCGGCCACGGCACCGGAAGCGGCGCCTCCCCCGTCATCGCAAAAATCGCGCAGGATGCCGGCATCCCCGTCGTCTGCTTCGCGACCAATCCGTTCTCCGAGGAAGGCAAACACTTCACGGAACAAGCCGCCGCCGCCGCCGAAAAACTCAGCGAACTGAGCAACGCATTCGTCCTCATAGACAACGAAGTCGTCGCCCAAATCACCGACGGCACTCAGGAATTCGACGCCGTCTTCAAAACCGGCGTCTATTGGATCGAACGCAGCATCGTCGTCTGCTGCTCCATGATCTTCTCCGCACAAACCGAAACCCGACTCGATTTCTCCGTATTCAAAAGCATCTTCCCCGTCCCGGGCACACGGACGCTTTTCGCCGTCGGAAGCGCCTCCGGAGAAAACGCCTTCCAAAATGCCCTGGAAGACCTCTTCAACTGCCCGTTCCTGCAATCCGCAAGCGCCGCCGCCCGAGCCGACACGCTCGCCATCCGCGTCTGCGCCGGACACGCCCCAAGCCTGCAGGAAATGGAAGCCGTTTCAAAAGGCGTACGGGAACGCTTCGGCGGAGAAGAACGCACAATTTCAAATTTCGCCGTACTGCCCGACCTCGAAGACACCATCGAAATCTGCGTCCTCGGAGCCGACGACATCCGGGCAACCCGCCGACGCCGGGAACGCACCGTCGCCGCACCTCAAAAAGGCCAATCCGTACTGGCGCCCCAGTTCTCGCAAACGGACGAGGACGAAGAAGACGAACTCCCGCTCATCGACACCGGCAACAGCCTCTTCGCCTCCGGCAAAAAACAACTCTACGAAGGCATCGACCTCGACACGCCGACCTTCCGCCGCAAACGCATCAAACTCCAGGAAGAACTCGACGCCCGACGCAAGCGCGTTAGCCGAAGCTAACGCGAATGGCCAATCCCGAATCCCGAGTTCCGAATGATTACCGCTCAAGGCTTAAAGAGAGAGCTTAATGATTAGGGCTTAAAGCTTAAAGAGGTGGACAACGGATAAAGAAAAAGATTAAAGAAAGCTTGGTGCTCGATGCCTGGTGCTTGGCACTTTTTCCGCCGCCGGAGGTGCACGACATGGGATAACCGCGGGTGCAGACGCAATCAGGACCCGCGGATAATCTATGCCCGGAGCTCATCTTAACGCACAAAAAAACGTTCCCGAGGTAATCCTGCGGGAACGTCCTTTTTAAGCTCTACGCCTCAATTTCTAAGCTTTCCGGCGGCGGCGCATGCCGACGAGCAAGAGCGCGCCTAAGCCGGCGAGGAGGCCGAAGCTCGAGGGTTCGGGGATACTTGCGACGAGATAGAGCGTGTTGTTTTCTCTGCTCAGGCTCCAATCTCCGGTAAAGGCACTGCCGTCAACTCGCAGTTCGACATTGTTGATGTCGCCGATTGAAGCTCCATCGCTTGCGCAGATAATGGCGATTTGGGCTGCCTCTTCGCTTGTGGGAGCGACACTGCGTGCGAGCGGAGATGCCGTCGTCGAAAGATCGATGACGAGCTTTGCCGTATTGTCGAAAGACACGGAAGCACCTTGGGCAACATTAATGACCGTGACTCCGGCCAAATTCGTGCGGACGAGGAGTTCGGCATTTGATGTGACGGCAAGTTGGCCTCCCGACAGGAGATCCAATGCGGCACCCTTTTCCAGAGTCACGCTTGCAGAGTTTGCGACCGTAAGTGCGCCGGCAAATTTGTTGACGGATTCTCCGCCGAAGGTCACGTTTGCATCGGCAATGCTTACAGCGTTGCCGACAGAGGCGTCAATCCCGCCGCCGAATTTATACGTTCCGGCATCTGCAATGGTAATCGAATTCTTCTTTCCGAAAGCAGCAATATCGTTACCGGTCCACCCGTCGGCATCGTTCCCGATTTTGTTTTCGGAGAAAACGACTTTCGTTGCATCTCCGGAGAACTCTAAGGTGCTGTCTCCGCCCAAGTAAATCGCGCCGCCGGCTTTTCCTGCCTTATTGGCAGAAAACATAACATCTCCTCCAAGAGAAATTTTAGGCGTAAGGCCGGAATTCCCTGCATAGATTGCTCCGCCTTGCGCCCCTGCGACATTTTCGGAAAACGTAAGCTTGCCTCCGTTTCCGGAGAAGCTTAAGCCGCCGTCAATAACCCGAACCGCTCCGCCGAATGCCGCGGTATTTTGGGAAAATGTAGCGTTTGTTGCCGCGTCGAAAGAAATGCGCTCCAAAGAAAGGATTGCGCCTCCGTGTGCAAGGCCGGTTGCCGAATTCGGATTAACTGCCGAATTTCCGACAAACTCAAGTGTTCCCGCCAGCGAAAGAGACTTTGCCCAAATTGCGCCGCCGCCGAATGCCTTGGTCGCATTGGAGACGGAATTTCCGGCAAACTTTACCATTGCCGTAGTCGCTACCGTGACCGCATCTTCGGAGTAGATTGCTCCGCCGCCGACACCGGAAAGATTGGTCGAAGCGCCCGTCGCGACAATCGAGTTGTTTTCAAAAGCCAGCTTCCCGCGAAGTTCCGCCGACGCCGCATAGATTGCTCCGCCGCGAGCGTCGATTTGTTCCGTTGCGACAACCGAGTTGCCGTCGAAATTTGCTTCTGCAGCTTCTCCGAACGAAACTTTCCCGCTGGTATGAATTGCACCGCCGGTGATGTTTTCCGTTCTCGTGTAGTATTCCGCCTTGTTGTTTTTGAACTCTGACTTTCCGGAGAGATTAACGTCGCCCCACAGATAAAACGCCCCGCCGCTGTAGGCCGTGTTATTCGAAAACAAAGCAACGCTTCCCTGATCCAAATTAATGCCGGCTTTCCCGGTCAAATAGAGAGCGCCGCCGAATACGTAAGCATAGTTGTCATCGAAGGTGACGGTCGCTCCGGAATTGACCGTAATTGAGGAGGTGGCGGTAATTGCCCCGCCGCGAGCGACGGAGTCGTTTCCGTAGAATGTGTGAGTCCCGCCGCTAATAGTCAGGGCCTGCGCGGCATAAATGGCTCCGCCTTGCCCCTTCGCATAGTTGTTTTCAAACTTGGTGTCACCTGCCAGCTCGAATGCGTCATAAGAACTTCCGTTAGAGTAAATGGCTCCTCCCATTTTTTGAGCCTTGTTTCCGCTAAAGGCAAACGAGCTGCCGGCTTTCAGGGAAATTCCGCTAATCGTTGAAAATGCGCCCCCGGAACCTTCTGCCGTGTTGTTGATAAATTCATGGGTTCCTCCCTCCACATTGAAGGTGTGCGAGGTGTGAATGGCCCCTCCATTAATTTTTGCATAGTTGCCGCTGAAGTTCGTCCGGGTGTTTCCGCTAACCAGAATTGCCTTGGTTGTATAGATGGCTCCGCCGTGTCCCGTTTCTACACGATTTTGGTCGAAGCTTAAATCAGAGCCGCTTTTGATATAGATTGTCCCGTCCGTTGCATTGGCTCCGTCATGGTAGATTGCTCCACCACCCAGAGAAGTACTTTGAGCGATATTCTTTGAGAACTCGGCAACGCCGGCGAAGGACAATTCTCCCGTTGAGTAGATGGCTCCGCCTTTGGCCCCCGCCGTATTTTCCGAAAACTGCACTTCTCCGGCAAGGGAAAGGGAGCCGGCGGATGTATAAATCGCCCCGCCGGAGTTTGCGGTGTTTCCGGAGAAAAGAATGCTGCCGGAGTAATTTGAGGCAAAAGAAATACCGGATCCTCCACCTGAAATGTAAATTGCCCCCCCCGAAGATTTAGCTTCGTTATCTTGGAATGTAATCTTTTCTGATGTGTCCGTTGAGGTAAAAGTCAAAGTAGGAGTGTAGATCGCTCCTCCGTCGCCGGTGTGTGATACCGAGGCGGCCGAGTTGCCCGTAAAGTCGATTTCCCCGGCGAGGTTAACTTTGCTGCTTGCGAAAATCGCTCCGCCCATCGTGCCGGCTTTTGGTGTGTTAGGATAGCAGTCGTCAGAAACCTGATTTTGCTGAAAAGACGTTCTTGAATCGCTACTAATGGTTACAGACTTACCGTAAATCGCTCCGCCGCCGCTCCGGCAATCATAAGAAGTGTACCAAGAGTTATAGACGAGCGAAACAGAATTGTTCGTGAAGCTTACAATCGCTCCTTTTGCAATGGATACGTCTCCGTAAACTGCACCGCCAAGCGCTCCGGAACCATCTTTGTCTCCATAGACAGAGTTGCCGGAGAATGTGGCGCTTGTGTTTTCCCCTATCGTAACTTCCCCGTTGATGGCCCCCCCTTTAGAGTTCCCTCCTTGTGTTTTATTTTGAATGAATGAAATATTACAGTTCTTAGCAGTTGTAACATTTCCGTTGACAGCTCCTCCGTAGCTACTCTTTACCGAACCGTAGCTTCCGATAGCGGAATTATTGGAAAATGTCGCCGTTACGTTTTCGGCCAAGCTTAGGTCTCCGTATATGGCACCGCCTCCTCCATAACCTCCTTGGGCTTTGTTTCCGGAGAAGGCGACAGACGAGTTTTGGGAGATTGTAACATCCCCGCGGACGGCTCCGCCATAGGCAGCGCCACTCGCGTAGGATCCAAGTGAAATGTTGCTGTTCTTGAACTGAATAGATCCGTCTAACAAAAGAGTGGCAGAACTGGATTTAAGGTAGATCGAACCTCCGCCGTCAGAATCGCTTGACCCGCTTGTGAACACAATATCGTCTCCGGAGACAGAAAGCTCGTTCCCCCAGAAAGGAAGCCTTCCGGTGAGATTGCATGTTCCTGTCATTGAGGATTTGATGTTTATCGAGGACATCTCAACAACGTTTTTGCGGGCGCTTAGATTTTGTGATGCTAACAGCTCAATTGTGTAACCGCTAAGAGTCGTCGAGGTCAGATACTGGTCCATCGGCCAAGTCGCGATTGTCTCAAATGTATCGACTTGGTTACCTTTTTCGTCGTAAAGAATGACCGTGTCTGCTGCGAATGCATTGCCGCAGGAGAATGTTGCGGCGGAAATTAAAGCGAGAATAGAGAGTTTATTTTTCATAGGGTAATTGGGGTTTTAAAAGTGGGGTGGAAGAAAGGGGGGAAGGTTAAAGCCGGATGCTTGGGGAATGAATTTTGGGGCTGTTGCAATCTGTACAAGGAGGGTGCTTCTTCTTGTATAAAAGGAATGCCGATGGGGAAATTTCGAGCATTGAGGATAGGGTAAAGTTTGGGCAAATACGCGCCCCACTGTGCCACTACTTCCTTGTTCTGTCAAGGTTTTGTGTATGAAGCGCCTTTGTTGGAATGATTGTCTTAACTCGACACTCGGAGGAGAGCTTGAAAAATCACGCGTGTTTTTGATTTTTTGGGTTTTATTGTGCTGTGGGGTGTTGAGGATTTGTCGAATCCGTTAGGTTGCGCATAGGGCTTGTGCTTCTGCCTGCAGGTTTCCCGCTTTCCGGATAAGGAGCGTTTAGGCTTTTGCCGACTTTCCGGTGTTATGATGCTTTCGAAAATGTCAGTATGGCTCAGAGTCGGATTGCTTGCCGCCGTTGTTTTCGGAATCTTCGGGGCCGGCTGTGCTACGCTGGAAAAGTGTATCATCAATTCGGTAACGATTAAGGCTACCTCCAGAAATTCGTTTTTTAGAGCATTGTCCTAAGTTTTCTTCTTTCCGCGCATCAGAGTTAGTGCGCCGGAGGTGCACGACATTGGATAACCGCGGGTGCAGGCCATAGCCAAAACCCGCGGACAGGCCTCCGCCCCATGCGCCGCGAAGGGACGAAGATAGACCCGTTTACGTGCCCGCGGCGCAATGGAACGAATTGCGAGCCTCTGCAAAATCTCTTGAAACGAATTTCTAGAGGTAGCCTTAAGGGACAAGCCCTTGAGGGTTACAAGAAGCCGAGAATGACTCAAGAGGTCGCCGATTTTCTCCTTTGGATTTATGACGAGTATGCCCGGCTTTGGGAATACGAGGAATTCGATAGACTTTAGGAGAAGCCACTTATCCGTTGCGGATATCCTTTCTAACCTTTAATCATTTTCCTGTGGCTCATGTGCCGCAAACTGGCTTTGGTATGTTGCCAAGACCCCTGCGACGGCGTGGAGTAAAAAGGAAGGAGAGTGTGTACAGACTGAGAGGTGTACTCGAAAGTGGATTCTGAAAATCCGGTTTTCAATTGCACTGTTTTCCGGAGTATCAGATTGACATTGTAGCACATCGTGCCATAATCAACCTCCATTTTTATTAAGACTAACATCTTTTACACAACGCAAACACTAACTATGAAAACAAAACTATCATTCATCACATTGCTTGCCTGCGCAAGTGCAGCCTCCCTATTCGCCGACGGAGAAAACTTCGACGGACAGGATTTGTCCAGAAGAGATTTTGCTCGCGAATCTCTTAAAAATTCTTCATGGGTTGGGGCGAATCTCACCTCTGCGCATTTGGAGTGGTCGACATTGACGAATGCAAACTTTATGGGAGCGACACTGAGGGGGCTGGGTGCTTCAGGAGTGAGTGCTCAAAACGCAAACTTTACGGATGCAGATCTAACGGAAGCGAGTTTTTTTTCTCAACAGATTTCACCGGCGCGAACTTTACTCGGGCGAATCTCACCTCTGCGAATTTGTATGATGCGATATTGGCGAATGCAGACCTTACGGATGCCGTGATTGCCGGCGCGGACTTTTCCTCTTCGAGTATAACGCTTTCCCAGCTCTACACAACGAAGAGCTATAAAGAGAAGAATTTGTCCGGGGTTGGATTAGATGAACTTGATTTAAGTAATGCAGACTTTTCCAGAATCAATCTCACCTCTGCGCGTTTGAGTTGGTCGACGTTTACGAATGCCAACTTTAGGAACGCGAATCTCACCAATGCGGATTTGAATTTGTCGACGTTTACGAATGCAGACTTTACGGATGCCGTGATTGCCGGCGCAGACTTTTCCTTTTCGAGTATAACACTTTCCCAACTCTACTCAACAAAGAGCTATAAGGATAAAAATTTGTCCGGAATCCGCCTGAGCGACCTTGATTTAACCGGAGTTAATTTCGAGGGGCAAAATCTGATGAATGCGGATCTGACGGATGCGGATTTTCGTGGTGCGAACTTGACGAATGCTGGTTTTCGTGGCGCGAACTTGACGAATGTGGATTTTCGTGGTACAATGGGGCTTAGTTTGACGTGGGGAATAAGGGGAACGGGTGTGATTCTTGCGGATGGCACAATCTACGATTTCTCCCTGTTGGGAAGCGGAGAGAAACTCCGGATTCGCGCGCATGAAATTTCGGCGAAGCTGAATGATTCCGGAGTAATTACCGCAGGCGGAGAAATGGAAATCGCAGGAAGCGTCTTTGAGTTGGGCGGCGCTTTGAGCAACAACGGGAAAATTACCATCGTCGCTCAAGCAGACGGGGCAAATTCGCAAATCGTGATTAAGGACGGTGCAACGCTGACCAACAACGGCACGGTTCTGGTTCATGCCGGAACGCTGGATGCCGGAAAGTCTGTAACCATCTTCTCGGATGAAAGCGGGAATGCCGTAGCCTTCAATCAGGGCACCATCAAAGCTTTCGGCGGGATTTATTCCGACGGTATCTTCACGGCAGGCGTAAAGAATGAAGCCGCGGTCGGGGGCGCACTCAACATTGACCTTGCCGTCGGGGCGACTATCACGGTTACAGACCACGGCCACGCCAGCGAAGCGGGTGTAAAACACGCAGTCACGCTTTCTGCTACCGCGTCAATCGTTATCAACGCCGTAACGAATCTCGATATCGCCGAAATCGTTCTCGGGGAAACGAGCTACGAAATCGGGGCTTCCTGGGATTTTGATATTACGAAAGCCGACACGACGGAAGTTTTGGTAACGATGCAAATCGGTGCCGGTCTTTCTTCCGACGGGCTCAAGATCTTCCACCGCGAAGACGGGGAAAATACTGCTTGGACGGACTGCACGAATCAGGTCGAGCACATCAGCTACGATAGCACGACAGGCGAAATCAGCTTTATTGCGAAAGACTTTTCGAGCTACGCGGTTGTCGGCAAATACGATAGTGTTGCGATTCCTGAGCCCTCGAGCTTCGGTCTGCTTGCGGGCTTGGGCGCGCTGGCTCTCGTCGGCATGCGCCGCCGCCGGAAAGCTTAGAAATTACGCCGCAAAGAGCTTAAAAAGGACGTTCCCGCAGGATTACCTCGGGAACGTTTTTTTTGTGCGTTAAGATGAGCTCCGGAAATTCATTTTCTGTGATTCGCCTACGAAAAGAGCGTGTGCATCCCGTTCCACAGCGCCGCAGGGGCTTCGGAGACGGATCCGTGTCGCTTAGCGGCGCGTTTGGCTTGCGGCCTATCCGCGGGTTTCGGCAAAGCCTCCACCCGCGGTTATCCTATGTCATGCACCTCCGGCGCACCGCCTCAGAGAGGCAATTGCGAATCGCGAATCTCGAATTCCGAATGATTACCGCTCAGCGAATTCGATAATCGGCTTTGGGGAATCATGCCACGGAATCTCAATACCCAATAACTCCGCTTAAGCAGTATTCCTCTCGGCTGTGCCTGCACCCGCCTACAGCAGAGTTTAAGAGCTTAAAAGCCGAGGAGAAGCTTCTCTAATTCGTGCAATTAGTGAAATTCGCGGATCCGCTTCGTCTCGATCACCTATCAGCTATCAATTATCCGTTTTCCTTTGCGCCCGGCGTTATTAAAACCCCTATCCGTTATCAGTCATCAGTTATCAACTATTCCTTCGCCGCAGGCATCTTCACTTATCAGTTATCAACCATCAGTTCTCCCTTTCGCGGCAAGCATTCGGGATTCGCGATTCGCAATTGGCGCAAAAAAAGCACGGAGAGGAATTTCTCTCCGTGCCTTTTTGGGCGCTTGGCGCTTAGTGGCGGAAGTGGCGGTGGCCGGTGAAGATCATCGCCATGCCGCGCTCGTTGGCGGCGTCGATGACTTCTTGGTCACGGACGGATCCGCCCGGTTGGATGGCGGCCGTCGCGCCGGCGTCGGCAGCGGCGAGCAGGCCGTCGGCAAACGGGAAGAAGGCGTCACTGGCGATGACGGAGCCCTTGAGCGAGAGCCCGGCTTCTCCGGCTTTCCAAACGGCGATGCGGGAGGAATCGACACGCGACATCTGGCCGGCGCCGATCCCGAGCGTGCGTTCGCAGCCCGCGTAAACAATCGCGTTGGATTTCACGTGTTTGACGACCTTCCAGCCGAAGAGCATGGCGCGGAGTTCTTCTTCCGTCGGCTGGCGTTCCGTAACGACCTTGTAAACGCTCGGGTCAATCGGCTTGATGTCGCGTTCCTGCACGAGCACGCCGCCGATGGCGTAGCGCACGTCGTAAAGCTTGTCGGCCGAAATCGGTTTCACCTGTTCCATGAGGCGCAGGTTTTTCTTCTTGGCGAAGATTTCGCGGGCTTCCGCCGAGAAGGACGGAGCGATGATGACTTCGGAGAAGATATTGGCGATGCGCTCGGCGAGGTCCTTATCGACCTCGCGGTTGGCAACGATAATGCCGCCGAACGGAGCCTGTTTGTCGGTTTCAAAGGCCTGATCCCACGCTTCGGCAAGCGTTCCCGCCGTGGCGATACCGCAGGGATTCGTGTGCTTCAAGATACCGACGGTCGGACGGTCGAATTCCGCGATGAGGTTCGTCGCGCCGGTGATGTCGAGGATGTTGTTGAAGCTGAGTTCCTTGCCCTGGAGCTGGTTGAAGAAGCTGTGGAAATCGCCGAAGAGCTTGGCGTTCTGGTGCGGATTTTCGCCGTAGCGGAGTTCCTGCGCGGTCTTCAGGTTAAGATTGAACTGACGCGGGAAGGCCGGAGCGCTTTCCGGAGCCGGCGTTTGTTTTTCCAGGTAATTGGCGATAGCAGCGTCGTAGGCAGCCGTGCGGGAGAAGACCTTCATCGCGAGTTCGCGGCGGAAAGCCGGAAGCGCGGCGGAATCGCCTTCCATCGCTTCAAGGACGCGGGAGTAGTCCGCAGGATCGGTGACGACGAAAACGCTTTCGTGGTTTTTCGCCGCGGAACGGAGCATCGACGGACCGCCGATGTCGATGTTTTCAATCGCGTCTTCAAAGGTGCAATCCGGCTTTGCGACGGTGGCTTCGAACGGGTAGAGATTGACGACGACCATGTCGATCATCGGGATTTCGAGCTGCGCGGCCTGCTCCATGTGAGCGGGGAGATCGCGGCGGCAAAGCAGACCGCCGTGCACGCGCGGGTGAAGCGTTTTCACGCGCCCGTCCATGATTTCCGGGAAGCCGGTGTGTTCGCTCACATCGGTGACGGGCAGGCCGCCGTCGCGGAGCATTTTGGACGTGCCGCCCGTGGAGAGCAGCTTGTAGCCGTGTTTTTCGACGAGGACCTTGGCAAAGTCCAAGAGCCCGGTTTTGTCGCTGACAGACAGAAGTGCAAGTTTTTGCATAGTGCGGTCATTAAAACGTATTTACTCCGTAGCTTCAAGCATCGAGCAGTAAGAGAGATTAAAGATTAAAGGGGAAAGATTAAAGAAAAGGGATAGCGGATAACTGATAACGGATAGGGGTCCGGCGAAGCCAGACATAGGTAACACTCTCAGACATCGGGCACGGATGAGGGCTATTTAATAGCTGGTGATTAACAATTCCTTCTTTAATCTCTAATCTCCAGCTCAGGCATTCGCTTGATGCTCGATGTTTGATGCTTGGCGCTTATTCCGCCGCAAGCATTCGCTCGATGCTTGGCACTAAAAAGCCGCGCTCCGAAACCGCTCGATTGCGGGAGCGATCATCGCCGCCGTCAGAGCTTCAAAGTCCAAGCCGACGCACGACGCGCTCTTCGGCAGAAGGCTCGTCGCCGTCAAGCCCGGGAGCGTGTTGACTTCAAGGAAATAGAACGAGCCGTCCGCCTGCAGGATAACATCCGCGCGCGCGAAGTCCCGACAGCCGCAAGCCGTGAAAAGACGCTCCGCCGCCGCCTTGATTTTTTCCGTCGATACGGCATCAATCGGCGCCGGGAAGAGATAATCCGTATTTCCGCTCGTGTATTTGTTCGTAAAGTCATAGACCCCGGTCTTCGGACGAATCTCGACGATACCCATGGCCTTCCCGCCCAAGAGGCCGACCGTCAGTTCCCGACCGACAAGACGCGTCTCCGCAATCCATTTTTTCGCCGCGCTCAAATCACCGTCCAAAACACGCCGGAGCTCCGCCTCGCCCGTCGGCAGGAAAAGACCGACGCTACTGCCCTTGTCTGCCGGTTTCACGACCACCGCTTCGCCCAAACGGGCGACCAGCGCCGCGGCCGAAGGCGGACAATCCGCCGAAAAGCTTACATCGTCCGCAACCGGCACGCCGCATTCGCGTAAGCGTTCTTTCGTAATCGCTTTATCGATACAAATTTCGCTGGATGCGGCATCGCACCCGGCGTAAGCAAAGCCGCGAGCCTCCAAATCGCGTTGAATCCCGCCGTCCTCGCCGTAGTCGCCGTGAATTACCGGAAAGATAATATCCCGCTTCGGATCCAAGTCCGCAGGAAGCGAATTTTCCTCGAGCACGCGCAGTTCCGTTTCCGGGAAACGCACACGCAGGGATTCCGCACACGCCTTCCCCGAGCGAATCGATACTTCGCGCTCCGGCGACTGCGCCCCGCAAAGCACAACAATCTTAAAATCCTGGCAATTCATCATGCCGTTAACGCTACGCCGAGACCGCAGCGGATTAAAGCCAAAATGCAGACACAAAAAAAGCCTGCAAACTGCAGGCTTAAGGTGGCTGCCCAGGTAGGGATCGAACCTACGACCAATTGATTAACAGTCAACTGCTCTGCCACTGAGCTACTGGGCATCAAAAATGTATTGGCTATTAGACATTATTCCTTAAATCGCGTCAACTCATTTTTTAATAAAAATTTTTTAAAAATTTTAGTTGACGAAAACAACAAATTATGCGATGCTCTTTTTCACAGTTTGAACAACGCGTTTCAACAAACGCCCCTTTCGTCTAGCCCGGCCTAGGACACCTCGCTTTCACTGAGGCGACCAGGGTTCGAATCCCTGAAGGGGCGCCACTTTCAAAAGCCCGCGAATGCTGATAAATAAAGGCATCGCGGGCTTTTTCGTGTGTTTTTGGATCTCTCAAGAGTGCGCCGCGGCTAATCGACGTTGAAGCCGATTTTGCCGTGGCTCGTGTTGCCGCGTTTTTTATAAAACAACTCGCCGTTCAGGGCTGCAAGGATCTTGGCGCCTGTCGGATTGTCATCGTAGCGCAGGCGTTCCCGTACGGCCTTGAAGTCGCCCGGGCAAATGCCGTCAAGCGTTACCAGTTCCCGCTTCAACTCGCTTTCGTCGAATGTCTGTTGCGGGAAGTAGCGTTTGAAGATTTTTACGCGCGCCTCGAGTGTCAGGGGACGGAATTCGACTTTCCACTGGAAGCGTCGCATCGCGGCGGCATCCAGATTCGCCAGCAAGTTCGTCGTGCAGATGAAGACGCCCTTAAAGACTTCCATCTGCGCTAAGATTTCGTTGGTTTCGCTGGACTCCCAGGAGCGCGTTGCGGTCGCCCGATCGATGAAAAGCGTGTCCGCCTCGTCGATCATCAGCACCTTGTCTTCGTGTTCGGCTTCGCGGAAGGCGGCGGCAATATTGCGTTCGGTCATGCCGACGTAGGGGCTTTTGATGTCGCTCATGCGGCGAATCAGGATTTCTTTCTCCAATTCGGCGGCGA
Organism: Candidatus Spyradenecus sp.; assembly: GCA_045651325.1. Classification (GTDB taxonomy): domain Bacteria; phylum Verrucomicrobiota; class Verrucomicrobiia; order Opitutales; family UBA953; genus Spyradosoma. The sequence continues at coordinate 56,816 of JAZRSB010000041.1, read as the reverse complement.
TGTGCCGTCCCAGCTGCGTTTTTCCCGTTCCGGGGTCTCCGGAAAACAACATTGCCAACGGCAGGGATTTTCCGGCCTTGCGGGAAGCGGCTCCGTAGCGTCGCAGGCTCGCGGAGATTTCTTCGATCGGCGGATTCGTGTTCAACAGGCTTGCATCGAAACATTCGTCCACCGACAAGGTTTTTTCGCTGCTTCGTTTTCCCGTAATCAGAGAATAATGGCTTTGGGCGATGCGCCGCACGTTCTCCAGAAACTCCCCGCCGAAATCCGAAGAAACGGTTTTGGCGTTTTTAACCGACAGAGCAATGCCCGCCGGCGAAAGGCCGTAGCGGCTCACAACGGGGAAAATGTCGCAGCTCAGGCTCTCCGGCAGCTCGCATTCCTTCAGGCAGGACTCCAAAACGATGCGCTTTTGCCGATCGGAGACGCCCGTAAATTCCAGGGTGTAGGCGAAGCGTCGGCGCGTCGATTCGTCGATTCCCGTGATGCTGTTGGAAATCCAAATAACCGGGGCACGGCTTTCGTCCAAAAGGCTGTTTACGGCACCTTTTTCCGTGTTGTTGCCCGGAATCCCGAAAAACGAAACCGTTCCGGTTTCCAGAAAATCATCGGCTTCGTCAATCAACGCAATACCCTTGCTGTTTCTCGCGGCAAACAAGGCGGCATTGATTTTCATCGGCGACAATGCGCTTTTCTTGTCATCCTTGCGGGCGGGGACGAAAATCTTTCTTCCCAACTCGCTCGCGACGGCCTTGGCAAATTCGGTTTTGCCGCTACCGGGTTTGCCGTGCAGCAAGATATGGACATGGCCGCGCTCCAGCAGGCGCGAAACGATGGTGACATCAGCCGCGTCCACTTCAAACGAGCCCGTCGGAAAAGCTTTCGTAACGGGAAGTACCGCGCTGAATTTCTGCGCCAGATCACTGCCGTCGTACTCGAAAATAAACTCCTCGATTTCGTCCGCCAAATCCGGCAGATGCCGGCGGCCGCCCTCGGTGATCCGCTTTTCTTTCAGGACCTTCATCGCCGATCCGGCTTCACACGGCTCGATGCGCACCGCCGCGGCAATGAGTTTCAAAGTCTCGGCACGCTCATGCCCTTCTGCGACATCGTTGCACAGCGAATCGAAATGCTGCGTCTTGTACCAGCAAGCCAAAAACGCCAAGACGCGGGCCTCCTTCTCGGAAAGGCCAAAAAAGCTCACGATTTTGTCGAGCGGCGACACCTCCGAAACTTGCTCGGAGAAGAAATGCCCTTTCGCCTGCGCGCCTTTTAAGGCCGACTCGCCGATTGTCCGTAATGCCTTTTTCGTGTTGGCCACCCCCGTTTTGCGGCGAAACGCACGGGCAATGTCGTCGCCGTCGCTCACATCCTCAAACGCGTCGTTTCCCTCAAATGCCTTGGCAAACTCCGCATGCGACGCAACAAACTCCGCACTCAGCTCGCGCAAGGTATCGAAATCGACAAACTCCGACAACGCGATGAAATACGAAGTCCTGTCGCCGTAGCCGTCAAAGAGGTTAATCAACAGGGACGACACGACGTTTTTGACCGAAAACGTCATTCCGCAGCTCAACGGCTCCGGAGAAACACACTCCGCACGCCACTTCGAGTGAAGCCATCTGCCTGCTTTTCTGTAAGATGAATTGCTCATAACACCCATAATTTTAACGCAAAACGCCGCAGGCAAAAGGGGCGCGATTTGTGGACAAACAGCATCCGAAAACAAGCGAAATTCCCCTCCCCGCCGGCGCTTACGCAATATTATTTCAAGCCCGAAAAACCGGCAACATTTAAGTCCGCTTTTAGAAATTCGTTTTTTAGAGATTTGCCTACGGGAAAGGCATGCCCGCTTGTTCCATTGCGCCGCGGGAGCGTCAGAGATATATCTGCATCACGGAGCGGCGCACTTGGCCTTGGGCGAGTCCGCGGGTTCCGACTCCCGTCTGCACCCGCGGTTATCCCATGTCGTGCGCCTCCGGCGCACAGCCCCAGAGAGGCAATTGCGAATAGCGAATCCCGAATTCCGAATGCTCACCGCTTAGTAAATTTTATAGACTCGAAGAGTGTTACCGATGTCTGATTTCGCCACCTTCTCTTTAAGCTTTAAGCTTGATACGGCTCAGGCGTGATTTTCGGGATTTTTCTCCGAGAGTAGGCGTGTACATTCCCTAAAGGGAACAGCCCGCAAGCGGGCTTGGGACGCTTGCGGGCTGTTTCCTGTTTTATCCGGTGTTTTCCGGAGCTTAGTCGAGGAACGGAACGTATTCCGGAACGACGCGTTGGATGGCCTTTTTGATTTCGTTGCGGACCGGGTTTCCGGCGATTTCCTTGAGGAAGTCTTTGAGCTCTTCGAGTTTCTCGTGCGGGAGCGGTTCGCATTTGAAGCGGGCGATACGCGGGTGGCCGGACGGCTCGTAATCTTCGCCGGTGGACTTAAGTTCTTCGAAGAGCTTTTCGCCCGGGCGCAGGCCGGTAATTTTGATTTCGATGTCGATGTCCGGCTGGAGTCCGCTGAGGCGGATCAGGTGGCGTGCGACATCGATAATCTTCACGGGCTCGCCCATATCGAGGACGTAGATGGAGCCGTTTTTGCCGATGGTTCCCGTCTGCAGAACGAGGCCGACGGCTTCGGGAATCGTCATGAAGTAGCGCTTGATGTCGGGCGAAGTGACGGTCAGCGGGCCGCCCTTTTCGATTTGCTTTTTGAAGGTCGGGATTACGCTGCCCGAGGAGCCGAGCACATTACCGAAGCGCACGGCCATGAATCGGGTTTTGTTCCCGGGCTTCTGAGCGAAGGACTGCAACATGATTTCGGCAAGACGCTTGGAGGCCCCCATGGCGTTTGTCGGGTTAATCGCCTTGTCGGTTGAAATCAGCACACAGGCTTCGGCGCAGTGTTTGGAGGCGATTTCAAAAAGCCCGATAGAGCCGAGCGAATTGTTCTTAATCGCTTCGCCGGGCTGGCGCTCCATGAGCGGTACGTGTTTGTGTGCCGCCGCGTGGAAGACGACATCCGGACGATATTTTTCAAAAATTTCATCGATGCGGGCGGTATCGACGATGTCGGCAATCACCGGGACGATGCACTCGTTGAATCCGCGGGCAATCAGGTCCTGTTCGATTTGGAACATGAGGACTTCGCATTGTTCGACGAGCAAAAGGCGGGCCGGGGCGCAGTGGGCGACCTGGCGGCAGATTTCGCTCCCGATGGATCCGCCGGCTCCCGTAACGAGTACGGTTTTCCCGCAAAGCATCTGCGTGATGGAAGTATCGTCGAGATCCAGCGGCGGGCGGTCGAGCAAGTCCTGCAATTCAAATTGGCGGATGGCCGAAACGGAGGTGTGGCCGAGCGAAAGTTCTTCTATTCCCGGAACAATCGAAACGGTCAGGCCTGCGGCAATTGCGGTTTCACGCAATTCGCGGACACGGGAAATTTTTGCCGTCGGAATGGCGATAATGAGTTCCGAGAAGTTATAAACGGATTTCCAGTATTCGACGTTTTCAAATTTGCCGACAATCGGCACGTCGGCGAGTGAGAAACCTTCCTTGCCGGGAGCATCGTCAAAGAAAACGACCGGCAGCTTGCGCAGATGCGGGCGGGCAAAGAGTGTTGCACAGATTTCCGAGCCGGCGTCTCCGGCGCCGAAAATGGCGACGCGGGTAAAGTTTTTGCGGCGGCGGGACATCTTGCGGCCTTCCGAGTGCTCGGATTTTCGTTCCCACAGAACCCGGATGCCGAGGCGCAGCGTGCAGAAAAGAAGGGGTGAGAGCAAGGCGTCCGTGCAGAGGACGCGGCGCGGGAAGAGCGATTCGATTTCGCCGAATCCGGGCACGTAACCCGCCACCAGGAGCAAGGCGGAAACCGAGACCAAGAGCAGGCAGATATGAATCGCATCCGTAATTTTAAAATAGCGCAACAATGCGGAATACAAGCCGGCCTTGGCAAGGACGGCCAGCTGAACCAGAGCGATCAGAATGGCCGCGGAAAGTGTCGTCTCACGGCTTTGGACGGGTTCATAGGGAATCGCCCCGCCGTTTTGCACCCATGAGACGAACTCATGCGAAAACATGTAGGCTACAACCAACGCTCCGCCGAAGAAAGCAGAGCGGATGAAAAACCGAAGAAAGAAGCCGGGTTGCCAGCGAAAATGCCTGTTAATCATAAGAGTTGTGAAAGCGCCGATTTTAACGATTTCGGAGATTTCGTGCAAGTCGGAGGAATGATATTTTTTTAATGAAAGCCTCCCCGCCGAACGTTATTATCTCACGCCATGAACAAAGAAGATATTTTGAAGGCGCTCGGCAGCGTCGCTTATCCGGGGCTTTCCCGCGACATCGTTTCGTTCGGCCTCGTAAAAAAAGTCGAAGTCGATGAACACCAAAACGCCGTTGTATCCATGGCGATTACCACCTCGAAACCGGAAATTCCGGGGCAAATCGAAGTCGCCGTCAAAGCCGCTCTGCAAAAAGCCGGCTGCCGGGAAGTCACCGTCAACATTGACGTCGCCACGCCGAAGGCCCCGACCGCCGCGGGCACGCCACCGCCGCCGTCGCGCATCCCCGGTGTCAAATACGTCATCGCCGTTGCTTCCGGCAAGGGCGGCGTGGGTAAGTCCACCGTCTCCGTCAACCTCGCCGCTGCGCTTGCTCAAACCCTCGAAGAACAGGGCATTGCGCCCGCCGAAGGCTCGGTCGGTATTTTGGACTGCGACATTTACGGCCCGTCCGTTCCGATGATGCTCGGCACCAAAAACGCACCCGAACTCGTCGGCTCCAAGATGCGTCCCCGCGAAGCCCACGGCCTCAAAGCCATGTCAATGGGCCTTTTTCTCGACGACGACACGCCGGTTGTCTGGCGCGGACCGATGCTCCAAAAGGCCATTCGCCAATTTGCCGACGATGTCGATTGGGGTTCCCTCGAAATTATGGTCATCGACCTGCCGCCCGGAACCGGCGATGCGCAAATCACGCTTGCACAAACAATTGCGCTCGACGGCATTGTCGTCGTAACGACGCCTCAGGACTTGGCGGTATCCGTCGCCCGGCGCGGCGCGCACATGTTTGACCGCATGCAAATCCCGCTACTCGGCGTCATTGAAAACATGAGTTATTTTGAAAATCCGGCAAGCGGCGAACGCGATTATATCTTCGGTAAGGGCGGCGGATCGAAAACCGCGCTCGCGCTCAACACCGACTTCTTCGGCGAATTACCGCTCGACCGCCGTATCCGCGAAGGCGGCGACACGGGCACGCCCATTGTCATTGCCGACCGGGATTCCGTTCCTGCACAGGTGTTCCGCTCCATCGCCCGCATGATTCTGGGAAAGATTGAAGGGAGAGCTTAGAGCTTAATGCTTAAAGCTCTCTAGAAATTCGTTTTTTAGGGGGGGGGCTAAGGCGCGCAATTCGTTCCATTACCCCGCCGGCACGTAAACGGGTCTGTCCCCCTCACTTTGCGGCGCCTATTTTTTTCATGGATTATCCGCGGGTTTCGGCTATTGCCTGCACCCGCGGTTATCCTATGTCGTGCACCTCCGGCGCACCGGCCTCAGAGAGGCAATTGCGAATCCCGTATCCCGAATGCTCACCGCTCAGCAAACAAATTTTATAGACTCGACAAGTGTTACCGATGTCTGATTCCGCCTATCCCTCTTTAAGCTTTAAGCATTAAGCTCTAAGCTTTTTCATGCTTGCGCGCAATTCGCTCCTCCGAAGCTAAATGCCGAGGTCTGCCCGCATGAAGTCAACGACTTGTTTAAAGCGCGCAACGTTTTCGGGATGGGCCTCCATGAGAGTTTCGTGCGCCTGCAAAATGGTGTGGTTGGTTGCCGGCGACGCGCCCTGCTCGCTTGCCTCGCCGTCGGCAAGAATCTGCTCGGTTCCCGCGGCAACGGCATCGCCGGGAATATAGCTGAGCAAGGCACAGAGGCCGAGATTGCCGACGACTTCGCCGATGCGTTCGTTGCAACGTTGCAGAACAACTTCCGCGCCGCGCGACTTCAAATCGCCGCAAGCGCCCGCGATAAGCCCGAGAACGGTGCTGTCAACACCGTCGCAAGCGTTCATATCGATAATCAGGCGTTTGATGCTCTCGGTTTTGCCGATTTTTTCGAGGAACTCGCCGAACTCGCGGCAAGTGGTATAGACGGCGCGTCCGTGAATCGAAACGATGACGGAATCGCCCAAGGAGGCAACGAGGTATTGGGTGGCAGACATGGTTGAACGGGGTAAAGTTAGCGGGCTACGGCGGGGACGGTCGAAACCGGAGGATGTTCGACGGGTGCGGGGACCGGAATCTCGGGAATATCCTTCGTAAAATCACGGGCGAAAGTCAGCCGGTGAACGGTATCGATGAAGGCCTGTTTCATGCGGAAAATGCAATTTTGTTCCGGGCTTCCCGCGAGCTGGAAACTGCCGCCGAGACGCTTCGTCAGATAATAGACGTGGCGTTCCGCTTTCCGGGCGGCCACGGGAAGCACTTCGAATTCGAGTTTCCAGCGCCAGGTTTCCTCGACTCCGGAGTCCAGATAGTCGTAGCGGAAATCGGGGCTGAAGGGTTCGGGCAGAAAAGCTTCGGCGTCCATCTCGGTCACGCATTTGGCGAGGGCCAGGGTTTCCGCAGATGCGGAGTCGGTCTTGAGCGCGAGATCCGCCATCCAGTCGGCGACATTGGCCGGGCATTCGGCGCGGTAAACCGTCTTTTCGTCTCCGGCGGAAATATCGCTCAGGCTCATCGAAATGAGCTTGGCACTTGCGGGCATGCGATAGATGACACGTTCGCGGAAATCACAGGGTTCGACGGAAAGGGCTTCGACGATTTTTCCGTCAATGGTGTAAACGGCGTTGCCGATTTTGGCGTGATAGGGGAATCCGGGGGCTATCGGCGGCGCGATGGTCAGCTTGATCGTTTGCGCGGGATCGCCGTTTTTCTCGGAGGCGTTCAGTTCCAATTCAACGATGCGAACCGGCCTGTTGAAGCCGAAACCGCTGAGATCGCTTTCCGAGGCGTCGTCGGAAACAAAGGCCCGGAAGAGTTTGCGCTGCGGGGAGGTGATACGCTCGTTTTCGGGAACCGGCAGGTTCACCGCGCGCAGGCCTTGCAACGCTTCGACGAGTTGCCTGATAGCGGCGGGATCGACGGCCGTCACGCCGGTCACGCGGGAGCCGGGAGCCACGGGCATTTGCCAGGCGGCATAAATTTCGTTGCCGTCGGCGGGAACGGCGGGAGCGGGATTTTTGACGGCACCGAGCAAGGCATTCGAAGCTTCGGCGCTGCCGAGTTCGATGGTTCCCGCGTCCACGGTCTTCGCAGTCTCCGCGCTGCTTGCCGAAGTGTTCGTTCGATGCAACAGAAGCGAATTCTTTTCCGCGTGAATCGTTACGGACTTCAGCAGTTCGGCTTCGAATTTCAGGAAACGCGGCTCACGCAAGCCGGCGATGAAATCGTTGACGTTTTTCCAAGCTTCCACGGCCTCGGCGGGAATCGTGAAAATGGCGTCGTTGCCGTCCAGTTTCGCATAGAGTTCGGTCTTGTCTGCGGGATTCGGGTTGCCGACAAGCAGGCTCTGCGAACGGGCGGCGCCGTAAAAGGAAAAACGCATGGCCGGCGACTTAAGGCCGGAGGCTTCGAGCAGAGCCAGGTCGCCTACGGGGAAGCTTTTAAACTTCAACTCGATGAGCGATTTGAGGCGTTGTTCGACTTTCTGAGTTTCGGCGTCTGCGGCAATCGGAGTCTCAAAACGCCAGCCGTACTCGGTTTTTCCGCTTTCGACCCCGGACTCCCGGCGCATGCGCGTCAGGCCGATACGCTGCTCGTGACCGCCGTTAGCTTCGATGCGGACGGAGAACGAGCGGACTTCGTAGCTTGCCATGGAAAAGATTTCGGGCGAGCGGAATTCGTCGAGCTTTTTGGAAAGGTTTTTCAGAAGCGAGGTTTTCGCGAGAATGATTTGTTCGCCGTCGGGCGAAAGGACATAAACGCCGCGTGCGTCCGGCGTTTCCTTCCCGATTTTGAGCAGGTGCGTCCCCGCATCGTCGGTAATTGCCAAGGTCAGCAACGGATTTTCCAAACCGTAGTCCGAGAGAGCACTGCCCGCCGCCTCGGCTTCTTCGACCGAAAAGCTCCCCTCGTCTCCGAGAAAGCGCAGGTCATTCAGCAACGGGTTTACGACAAAGGGATTGGCCGGCCAAGTGTAGGGCTTGGCGATAAACCAGTCTTTTTTGCGCAGTTCCAAGAGAAAGCCCTCGCCGATGTTGTTGCCCGTGACGGCGATTTTCGAAATTCCGGCGGAAAAAAGCGAGCGGCTAATGCTTCCCGCCGTCTCGGTTTTTCCGGATTCATGCAGGATCAAACCGAATGTCAGCAGGTTCGCGACAAGGAGGAAAAGGGTGAGTTTAAAACGCATTTTTATTCAAAATTAATTTCTGCGGCGCCAGAACGCGACGAGCAAGCCGAGCAAGACCACGCCGGCGGGCACGAGAGCAAAGGTCCACCCGACGCGCATCAGGTCCGGCATCGAAACGTTCAAATTAAAATCGGAAATCGGACGCGGCGGAATGTTCAGATAAATGTCGCGGTCAACGAGCCAGTTGACGATATTGAGCAGGAATGCCTTGTTGCCGCCGTTTTCGAGTTGGGCGTTGGAAGCCAGATCTGCCGCACCGAGCACGACAAGGCGGCCGCCCGGAATCGCAAACCCCAGACGCATGCCCGCGATGCGCTCCGACGCCACGGCCACGCAGACCGGACCGGGAATATCCCCGCGGTTTTCGTTGTAGTTGTAGGGCGGGAAGCGGTAATCGCGTTCTCCCCAACTGGAAGGCGTGTCTCCCGAAACCCCGTTCGAGGAAAAGACCAATTGGGTAACCTTGCGCGTCGCGTCTTCCTTCGAGCCGATGTCCTTGCGGACTTCGCGGAACTGGGAGGCCACAAGCGGAATTTTCTGCACCGCGAGAATCTCCGAAAGTTTGTGCGGGGAGGCCCCGATGAGGCTCATCGACACATTCCCGTTGTACTGCAATTTCGAAGCATCGGTTTCGACCACGAAGTTGTCCATCAGCTGAATGCCCCAGTCAAACAGCAAATCGTCCAAGCCCGGATTGAGCCCCGGCCCCGTCAGCAATAAAACGCGCCCGTTGCGCTCGCGCAGGTAGCGGGCAATTTTTTCCTCGTTGCGCGGACTGACCGGAATACGCGGATTGGCGATGAGCAGCATGGCGGCGTCGGCGGGGACGTCTTCATGCCGCGAAAGATCCAGAGAAACGAGCTTAATCCGGCGCGAGCGCAGCTGGTCGGCAAAGGACGTCAGCCCGAAGCGGCGGTCCGTTCCGTCGATGGCGGCTTCGCCTTCTCCGACGAGCGAATAAACGACCGGGACCGTATTATCCGCGACCTTGAGGATTGCGGACATCAAAGCTTCTTCCCCGCGGAATGCATCGACATCGTTCGGATTGTTGGCATCGTCGCGTTTGATTTTGAGGAGCTCGCCGGAAGCAATCGTAGAGCAACGCGTACGGGAAATAACGACAATGGCCGTACGATCCGAAATGCGCGTGCCCGCCGTACTTTTCTTTTCGATTTCGAGGGCAAGGCGCGTATTTTTTTGCAAATCGGTTTCCTCGAAACGAATGAAGCCCGGCACCCCGAAGGAATTCGCCTTGTACTTAAAATTATCGACCAGCCCGACGATGCGGCGGCGCATCATATTTTTGACATAGGCCTCTTCGCGGGAATCGCCGGCACTCGACTGCGGGAAAGTCACGATTACGCGAATCCACGGATTGGCGGCCGTCGTGTCGGCCGGCGCCTTTTTTACCAGCGACTCCAGGAACATCCCCGTCTCGAGCGAAAGCGTGTGGCTTTTGCTGTCGTCGAGGTCCCAACGCGCCTGAAACGCGGGGAGCGCGGCCAGGTAGTTGAGCCCGCCGACGAGCAGGATCGCGAGAATAATTTGAGCAAAAAGATTCAGCCCGCGGAAAAGACGAACGGTCTTAAAATCTTCGAACTTAAAAAAACGAAATCGTCCCATCGCCGTGCTCCTATGCCTTAGATTCAACGTTGATGACGGTCAGGCCGAGCGCCAGGGCAGCCCCGCTGACGAAGAGGAAAAACGGACGCGAATCAATCAGCCCGCCGTAAAAATTTTCCAAATGCTTAAAGGTCCGCAGGTATTCCGCGGGAGCCTGCAGCCATGCGAAGGATTCATATACGTCCAGCGGAAGCATCTGCAACAGGCCGCCGGCGACGATGAGAATGAAAAGCGCGCAGGACGTCAGCAGGCCCGCGACGAGCATGCTTCGCGTCAGGCTGCTCGCGAGGATTCCCACCGCGATGTAAAGCAACCCGCTGATGGCGACAAAAAGTGCCCCGCCCTTGAGCGAGCTCAGTGCGAGCAGGCGCGGGTCCGGGCAGAAATCCTTGAGCATCCACCACGCGATTACGGGAAAGAGCAAGGCGAGTGCCCACAAAACGATGTAAAGCGAATAGGCAGCGGCAAACTTGCCCATGACGATGGCAAAGGGACTCGTCGGCGTCGTCATCAGCGCGCCGAGCGTGCCCGCGCGGCGTTCTTCCGCGAACGAGCGCATCGTAATCAGCGGCACGAGAATGAACAACGGCACCCAAAACAGGTAAAAATAGCTTTCGACAGGAAGCATTTCCAAGCCCTTTTGCAGGGCGGCCTGCTGAAGCGCAAACCAGTAAATCCCGCCCATGAGGCAGAGAAAAAGCGTTCCCGCAACGTAGGTTGACGGCGTGATGAAAAGCAGGCGCAGTTCGTGTCGAAAAAGTGTCAGAAAATGCCTCATGACTTGTCGGAAATGGAGTCCACAATATCGTAGGTCCGGCGCGTCGCGGCGATGAAGATGTCTTCGAGGCTCGGGACGCACTCATGAAATTCAAAAACGCGGAGACCCGCAGCGTGAAGCTTCGCCAGGAAGTCTTCGTTCGCATTTTCAACGGCGATTTGCACCGCAAAACGCGGCCCGGCTTCCGCAGCGGGAAGCGCTTCCGCCGAGTCGGCGGACAAAACGGCTTTCACCTGCTCGACCGTCGCATCGGCAACAAGTTCGAAGCGCCGCGTACGGACAAATTCCCGGCGCAGATCTTCCGGCGTCCCCGAAGCCACAATGTGCCCCTGATTGATGATGATGACGCGGTCGCAGACGTTTTCGATTTCCGGCAAAATATGCGACGAAATCAGGACGGCCTTTTTGCCGCGCAGGCTGCGAATCAGCGAGCGGATGCCCAAAATCTGGTGCGGGTCCAAGCCGATGGTCGGTTCGTCGAGAATAACGACGTCCGGTTCGGAAAGTAAGGCATCGGCGATTCCGACACGCTGGCGGAAACCCTTCGAGAGCGAGCCGATAAGCTTGCGGCGTGCGCTGCGGGCCAAGTCACAGGCGGCCATGACCGCCTCCACGCGGGCGCGCAATTCCTTTTCGGGGACATCCTTCAGGCGGGCGCGCCAACGCAGGTATTCGATAACGCGCAATTCTTCCGGCAGCGGATTGTTTTCCGGCATGTAGCCGAGATGCGACTTGGTGCGGAAGGCGTCGCGGGAAACCGAAATCCCGCAAATACGGGCCACCCCGGAGTTGGCCGGTTGCAGCCCCGCGAGAATACGCATCGTCGTCGATTTCCCGGCACCGTTCGGACCGAGAAAGCCGACGATTTCGCCGCGTTTTACGGTAAAGGAGACATCCGAAACGGCCTTGTAGGCGCCGTAATTTTTACAGAGCCCGCGGACATAAATGGCATCTTCGGGAATGCTCTTTTCGGAATCGTCCATGATGCGGAAAAACTACTGCTGAGAGGCGTCGGGTTCCTGTGCCGCGGGAGCGACGAGGCGCGGATCGAGGCGAAGCAGATTCTGCTTCTGAGTATGCCACATATTCTGCGCCGAGAGCGCACGATCCATTTCGTCGAGCCAGTTACGGGCGGCATCCAAATCGTTTTGTGCGAGTGCGGTCACCGCAAGATTGTACATGGCTTGTCCGCGCACGGTTTCTTCGGTTTCCAGCGTTCCGGCGAGCGCGGTGAGCAAGGCAATTGCTTCGTCCGCCTTACCGGCTTTTTGGAGTGCGGCGGCTTCCGCGAACTTGGCGCGGTCGCGCGGCAAAGCGTATTCGGGTCCCGAGAGAGAGGCAAAAACGGCGGCGGCGGCCTTGTAATCGGCGGCGGCTTCCGCGAACTTCGATTCGCCGTAAAGCGTATTGCCGAGTGCATAGAGGATCGTGCCCGACATCGGGTCGGCGAGGTGCTCGCGGGCAAAGGCGCGACGTTCGTCGTCGGTAGTCAGCGCCGCATATTCGTTTTGCAGGGCATACACGTGCATCTGCTTCACCTGCGTGTAAACAATGACCGCCAGAGCGGCAAAGAAAACCAAGGCGGCAATCGCAACCGTTTTCTTCCCGTGGCGACGCCAAAAAAGCCACACCTTGTCTTCAAAATCGGCGTCCTGAAAATCGTCATCGACCAAAACCAGATTGCGGTCGTCTCCGGCAGAACCTTTAAATGTCTGTTTATCGTTACGAATAGCTTTTTTTGCCATAAAAAATAGAAACTTTCTGATTACTAATAAAACATTCCAAAAGCCCGTTCCCGTCAATAGAACGTTTTAGGCACAGAGGGCGGCGACCGGTCAGGAATCTGAAGATTTTAACGAACAATGAATAACGCTTTCTTCAAAATTTTTGCCCGAGAGCAAAAATCTCCGCATAGCATTATTCATTATTAATTACTCACGGCTCACCGCCTTCCGGCTGCTATCGGACAAAGAGCAGTTCCCGGTATTTCGGGAGCGGCCACATTTCGTTGTCCACGAGCAATTCGAGCTTGTCGATGTGGTAACGGATTTCGTCGAAATACGGCAGGACGGTATCGTGGTAAGCGATAGCCTTTTCGCGGGAATCTTCGATGCGGTTCGCCTGCTTGCGGAATTCGATCATCTTGTCGGTATGCGTCGTCACCGCGCTGACGTGTTCGTTAATCGCCTCAATCAGGCGCAGTTGCTCCGAAGCCAGCACGTTGAATTTTTCCGGCGGGAAAACGGCCTTGAGCTTCGTTACGTTGTCCAACAATACCGACTGATAGCGGATGGCGACGGGGATAATGTGATTGTGCGACAAATCGCCGAGAACACGCGCCTCGATTTGGAGCTTTTTCGTGTAAATCTCCCACTTAACTTCGTTGCGGGTTTCCAACTCCTTCTTCGAGTGAATGTTGCCGTTTGCGAAGACCTTCACCGACTGCGGCGACGTGTAAGCATCGTAAATCAGCGGAACACTCGTTTCGCAGTCCAAGCCGCGTCGGGCCGCCTCCTCGCGCCATTCGTCGGAATAGCCGTTGCCGTCAAAACGAATCGGCTTCGACTCCTTGATATACTTTTTGATGACGGTATAAAGCGCTTCTTTCTTCGACATGCCGCCGGCGATAAGCGCGTCCACCTCCGTCTTAAATTCCTTGAGCTGGTAAGCCACTGCGGCATTCACCGCCGTCATCGCCGAAGCGCAATTCGCAATCGATCCGGTCGCGCGGAATTCAAAGCGATTGCCCGTAAAGGCGAAGGGCGAGGTGCGGTTGCGGTCGGTGTTATCGACAAGCAATTCCGGAATCTGGCCGACACCCAGCTTGATTTGCTTTTTGCTGTCCACCTTGATGGCATCATCGACGGAGCTTTTTTCAAAGGCATCGAGGATGTCGCTGACCTGTTTTCCGAGGAAGGAAGAAATGATGGCGGGAGGCGCTTCGTTGGCGCCGAGACGGTGCGCATTCGTCGCCGACGCCGTCGATGCCTTAAAGAGCGCGTTGTTTTTGTAGAGCGCCATCAGCGTGTTCACGACGAAAGTCACAAAACGCAGATTCTCCATGGAGTTTTTCCCCGGAGAAAAGAGATTGATGCCCGTATTCGTGCTGAGCGACCAGTTGTTGTGCTTGCCCGAACCGTTAACGCCCTTGAAGGGCTTTTCGTGCAACAGGACGCGGAAATTGTGACGGCGGGCCACGTCGCGCATCAGCGACATGAGCAGGAGGTTGTGGTCCACCGCAAGATTGCATTCTTCGAAAATCGGCGCGAGTTCAAACTGGTTCGGAGCCACTTCGTTGTGACGCGTTTTCACCGGGATGCCGAGCTTCCAGGCTTCGTATTCCAGCTCCTGCATGAAAGCCAGGACGCGGCGCGGAATCGCTCCGAAATAATGGTCTTCCAGCTGCTGATTTTTCGCCGATTCGTGGCCCATCAGCGTACGTCCCGTCAAAACGATGTCCGGACGCGCATTGAACAATTCTTCGTCGATCAGGAAAAACTCCTGCTCGCAACCGAGCGAAGATTGGACGTGCGTCACGTCGGTATTGAAATACTTACAAACCCCGACGGCTGCCTTATTGATGGCCTCCAGGGATTTGAGAAGCGGCGCCTTGTGGTCGAGCGCTTCGCCCGCGTAGGAAATGAAAATCGTCGGAATAAAAAGCGTATCTCCGACAATGAAAGCCGGCGACGAAGGGTCCCAAGCCGAATAGCCGCGCGCCTCGAAAGTCGAGCGCAAGCCGCCGTTCGGGAACGAAGACGCGTCCGGCTCCTGTTGCGCGAGAATCTTGCCGCTGAATTCTTCAATCATACCGCCCTGCCCGTCGCGCTCGACAAAGGCGTCGTGCTTTTCCGCCGTCCCGTCCGTCAGCGGATGAAACCAGTGCGTGTAATGCGTCGCGCCGTTTTCCATCGCCCACATCCGCATCGCGGGAGCAATATGCGCGGCAAGCTCCAAAGAAACCGGCTCGCCGAAATCGATTGCATGCGTAATCGCCCGAAACGTTTCTTTCGAGAGATACTTCGCCATCGCCTTGCGATTGAAGACCTTGCAGCCGAAAAATTCGGAAATTTTCGCCTGCGGCGGGGGAACAACAACGACCTTGCGGTTGGAGGCACGTTCTACGGCATGAAATCGGATGTATGACATAAGCTCCGGCGACGATACTCCCGCGCGTTCCGCCACGTCAAGCGGTTTTCACGGAAAATCGAAGAAAAATTTCCGCATTTCCGCCCAAAAACCGATTTTTAGACGGCAAAACGAAGCAAATTTTACCGGATTTCGCCTAAAATTTGCTTTTTCGCCTTCCAAAGTCACAAAACTGTCCGACGGCGGAAAATCGAAAATAAAGAAAAAAGCACACACTATTGAGCAATATTTTACTTGAAAGTTAAATTTCTTTCTGAAAACATTTCACGCAAACTTAAACAAACAACAACGGTTGATTTTTACTCCTCAATTAACGAAACAGACAAAAACAGAATACATGAAAAAGACATTATCCGTTATCACACTCATCGCTGCAGGCGCGGCCTGCGCGACGGCGGGCGTATATCCGCTCTCCTTTTACTTCGGTGGTGCCCCCGCAGACACCGCAACCCACGATTACGAACGAATCGGCAGCACTTGGGCGATCAACTTCCAGTCATACGGGAACCATAAAGGCATAACCAACCGGGGAACCGATCGCGATAGAACCCGTATCAATCTGGGTGAAGACGCCCGCTACGAAATTAATTTCGAACTGACATGGTATTCCGGTTCTCAAAACAATCACCCGATTTTCAACATCTATCTGTCGGATAACGAGGGGAAGTCATTGCTTTTCGGCAATTACTACATGGAAAATGAATCCGGCCAAGGCAGAATGTACACCTACAACGGAGGGATCTCCGGAGGAAGCACATCCGGCAAAACTTATCTGTTGGATTCCAAATATAAGAACAGTTCGGGTTGGAACTGGCAAAGCCCCATCGGCAACGGCCAATATATTACCGCGCTTGCCGACGGAAAACCGGAAGCGGAAAAACTCACTTACCGGATTTCTATCGAGTCGTACGCAGATGCCAATATCGCCGACCGTTGCCGGATATCGATAAACAATTCCGCCAACGAATTTGATTTGAAAATTCTCGATATCGCACACGATGCAATATTCGAAAACCTCGGATATTTTTCTCTCAACGACGGAGGCAGCGTCATTGTCAGCCAAAACACCAGCGGCATTTTTAAGTACAGCCGCAAAAAAATTCCTCAGGTTGTCGCACCACCGCCGCCTCCACCTCCACCACCGCTGCCGCCCGCGCCTCCTACGCCACCCACTCTTGAGCCTTCGCTTCCCGAACCCTCAAGCTTCAGCCTGCTCGCCGGCTTAGGCGCTCTTTGCCTCGCCGGATCACGACGCCGGCGCGATGGAGCAGGCGGGGAAGAGATTAAAGAAAGAGATTAGAGCTTAGGGCTTAAAGCTTAAAGAGAAGTCGGCGAAATCAGACATAGGTCTCTAATCTTTAAACTTTAAGGCTACCTCTAGAAATTCGTTTTTTAGTGGTTTGCAGGGGCACGCAATTCGTTCCATTACGCCGCAGGCACGTAAACGGGTCTGTCCCCGTCACTTTGCGGCGCTTGTTTTTCATGGATTATCCGCGGGTTTCGGCTCTGCCTCCACCCGCGGTTATCCAATGTAGTGCACCTCCGGCGCACAGACTCTGACGAACGGAAAGAAGAAAACTTAGGACAATGCCTTAAAATGAATTTCTGGAGGAGCTCCGCAAAAGCGTGTAAGTCGTTCCGACTGCGCTACAGGAGCTTCAATCGCCTCCGGCATGATTCCCGTGGAGCGGGAATACATGGGATAACCGCGGGTGTAGGCAGAGCCGAAACCCGCGGACAGGCCTCCGGCCTCATGCGCCGCTAAGCGACTTCGACAGCGCTTCGACTCGCCCGCGGCGCAATGGAACGAATTGCGAGCCTCTTCAAACCCCTAAAAAGCGAATTTCTAGAGGTAGCCCTAAGCTTTAAACTCTTTCTCACAATCGTAGCCTCCGCTCCGATTGTAACGAGAACTTTCTTTTTCATCATCTACGAGGAAAAGGACGATTTCGCTTCCCATCCGCACTCCGACGTGAAGCGAAAACTCGGGAATCGCGTTGTAGCGTAAATTCGCGCCCAAGGTGCACATAAAGTGAGCAACTCCGTAGTCGTTGTCTTTTTCGCCTTCCGAATCCTCTCCTCCGAACAACGCGGAAAGCTTTTACGACACAAAAAATCCCGCTCTTGTGAGCGGGATTTTCGTTGCAGAAAGATTCGCTTAGATTTCGGCCAATGCCGTCTGCAGGGCTTCAACGCGGTTGAGTTGTTCCCAAGGCAAATCGGCTTTCGTGAAGTGACCGTAATTCGTCGTATGCGCGTAAATCGGGCGCAGCAAATCCAGCTGGGCAATGATGTTTGCCGGCTTGAAGGAGAAAACGCGCTTTACCGCCGCGATGATTTTTTCGTCGGCAAGCGTCCCCGTACCGAAAGTATCCACGTGAATGCTTGTCGGTTCCGGTTCGCCGATAGCGTAGGAAACCTGAAGTTCGACGCGCTTGGCCCAGCCGGCGGCAACGATATTTTTCGCCACCCAGCGGCACATGTAAGCCGCCGAGCGGTCCACCTTCGAGGGGTCTTTTCCCGAAAAAGCGCCGCCGCCGTGGCGCCCTGCCCCGCCGTAGGTATCGACGATAATTTTGCGACCCGTCAGACCGGCATCGCCGTGCGGCCCGCCGACGACAAATTTTCCCGTCGGGTTGATAAAGAAACGCGTTTCCGCATCGATAAGGGATTCGGGAAGTACCGAGCGAATCAGCTTTTCACCGAATGCGCGAATCGTCGCGTGGTCCACGGCTTCCGTGTGCTGGGTCGAAAGCACGACATTTTCGATACGGGCGGGAACGCCGTTTTCATAGCGCACGGCCACCTGAGATTTGCAGTCCGGACGCAACCAGGCCGATTCCGAAGAAGACTTGTCTTTCCGCACTTTTTCGAGAGCCTGCAGAATGCGGTGGGCAAACATAACGGGAGCCGGCATCAATTCCGGAGTTTCGTCTGTCGCGTAACCGAACATAATGCCTTGGTCACCCGCACCCTGCTCGGCGGAACTTTTTCCTTCCGCCGCGGCGGCATCAACGCCCTGGGCAATGTCGGGAGACTGCGTTCCGATGAAATTCGAAACTTTAACCGTCCCCGCTTGGAAAACATCGTCATCGCGCTCGTCCACGTAACCGATTTCACGAATTGCGGCACGCGCAATTGCTTCGTAATCCACCTTCGCCGCCGTCGTAATTTCACCGGCGAGCACGACACGGTCGTCCTTTACCAAGGTCTCGCAGGCGACGCGGGAACTCGGGTCCTGCGCCAGGCAAGCGTCCAAAATAGAATCGGAAATTAAGTCGGCAACTTTATCCGGATGACCGGCGCCGACAGACTCGGAACTGAAAGTGAAACTGCTCATAAATTGGGCGCTGAGTCTGCCTAAGCTGTCCCCGCAAATCAAGAATATATTTTCATATCAAGATTGCTTGATGTAAATAGAGATTAGAGCTTAATGCTTAAAGCTTAAAGAAAGGTGATAGAGGATGGCTGATAACGGATAGGGGAAAAAAGGTTAAAGATTAAAGAGAGAGCTTAATGATTAGGGCTTAAAGCTTAAAGAGGGATAGGCGGGATCAGACATCGATAACACTTCTCAAGTCCCTAAAATTTGCTACGCGGTGAGCATTCGGAATTCGGGATTCGCAATTGCCTCTTCGAGGCTGTGCGTCGGAGGTGCACGACATGGGATAACCGCGGGTGCAGGCAAAGCCGGAACCCGCGGATAGTCTATGAAAAACAAGCGCCGCGAAGTGACGGGAGCAGACCCGTTTACATGCCTGCGGCGCAATGGAACGGATTGCGAGCCTCTGTAAACCTCTAGAAATTCGTGGATTCTGTTCGTCGAAATCACCTATCCGATTTCCGCCCCGGACCTCTTTAATCTTTATCCTTTAACCTTTAATATTTTCCCTTATCCACTATCACTTCTAAAAAAAATGAATTTCTAGAGGTAGCCTTAAAGTTTAAAGATTAGAGACTTCTCTTTAAGCTTTAAGCCTTAAGCTCTAATCTCTTTCTTTAATCTCTCTTCCCGCCAAGGCCGTCAAATAAAAAGCTCCCTTCACGATTTTGAGAAGGGAGCTTTTTAAGAAGTAAGCGACTGCTTAGCGATCCTGCGGCATCATTCCGCCCATGCCCGGCATTGTATTTTCCCAGGCTTGCGGGGCGCCGCTTGCGGGAAGATTGGAATCTTCCGGCGGAAGCGTTTCCGTGCACGCGACAAAGAGCGCGGGCACGAGCAACAATGCGAATCGGAGAAGCACTCTCACGTGATTACTTCTTGTTGACGAACGGAATCAGGTTCACCGTAGCGCCGTTTGTGACGGCGGACATATCCGACTTCGGAAGAATGCGTGCAATCACGCTGGCCGGAGAGGCTTCGGCAATCTGGATTTGACCGACCTTGATACCGTTGAACTCAACATCGTAGTAACCGCCCTGCATGATGTAGGATTCGGTGGTTCCGACAGAGAGAACGACCAAGCCGCGACGTGCGTCGATAGAGTAAACCGTGGTCGGAATGTACGGGGAAGCGAATTTCACGACCGGCCCCGTCGGCATGCTCGTGATGTAGAGTGCGGACGGATATTCTTCGTCCGTAAAGGTCAGACCCTTAGCCTTAGCGAAGTGGCGGAACTTGGTGTAGCGGTTTTGACCGTTTTCCATCTTCTTCTGAAGATCGGCGATTTCGTCCAAGCGCGCATTGTATTCGTCGAGCGTCTTCATGTTGGCGATGCGCTCGTTGAGGCGTGCGGTATTTTCCTTTTCGGCGCGGAGCGTTGCTTCGGCGGATGCGAGTTTGCTTTCAACCGCGTTGAGCTTATCCTGAAGGTCTTTTCCGGTGCGGGTCAGTTCGGCGATTTCGGCATCGCGCGCGTCCAACTGGCCGTTGAGATCGGCAATCGTTGCATCGCGCTGAGCAATCGTATTTTTCTGAGCCGCCATCGTCGCGTCGTCTTTAAGTTTCTGCTCGCGGCGTTTTTCGATTTCGTTACAAGCCGGTGCAACAATTTCCATAGCGGCACGCAAATCCTTCGGCTTGGCACGATCCTGATAGTTGTAGGGATCACCGGAAGTTTTAGCAACTGCAGCGAGCGGCTTCGCTTTGGCAACGGCGTTGTCCATTTCTCCCTTGATGAGGAAAAACAGCGCAATAGCGCCGGCGGAAAGCACGATAGCGAGTGCGCGGAGAATGATAGAAACTTTATTGTTCATGGGGTTTTATCGGTTGTAATTGAAAGTTGAGCAGTAAGCCGGAGCTTGGGTTTGACGGGAAACCGCACAAGACGTGCTCGCCGCCAAGTGTTGACAGATTTTGAACACTAATTCCGTGCGATTTTCAAGCCCTAATTTTTCGGCAAGCATTTCGGCTGTGAATTTTTCGGGAGCGTTTGCCTTCAGGAACTCCGTGATTTGAACTTGAAGTTTGAGGATCCCGGCAGCGGCCTTTTTTCCGGCTTCGACGCCCGGCTGGTGGTAGGCGTTAATTCCGATAAAGGTCGCGTAAAATCCGACCGCGCGTTCAAAGAGAGCGATGAGTGCGCCGATGCTTTCCGGCGTAACGTCTTCGACGGTCAGGGTCACCGAGGCGCGGCCCTTTTCCGTCAGCGCTTCACGCGTTCCGAGCAGGAAGCCTTCGAGGTAGTCTCCGGCGCAGATTCCGGGATCGACTTCGACGCTGGCACCGTTACGGTCGCGGAGCACTTCGATGAAAGTCGCAAAGAAGTTCGGAACCCCTTCGCGCAGCTGCTGGATGTAAGCGTGCTGGTCGGTCGAACCCTTGTTCCCGTAAACGGAAATCCCCTGGTTGACGACATTGCCGGCGAGGTCTTTTTCCTTACCGAGCGATTCCATAATCAGCTGCTGCAGGTAGCGTGCGAAAAGGAGGAGGCGGTCCTTGTAGGGAAGAATCACCATATCCTTGGAGCCCTTGCCGTCCGTCAGGAAATACCAGGCGAGGGCGAGCAGAGCCGCCGGATTTTCGAGGGCTTCGCGGGATCGCGTCTGCGCATCCATTGCCGCCGCGCCCGCGAGCATACCGCGGATGTCCAGACCTTGGAGGGCTGCCGGAAGAAGGCCGACTGCGGCCATTTCACTGGTGCGGCCGCCGACCCAGTCCCACATCGGGAAGCGTTCGATAAAGCCTTGCGCGAGTGCCGTCTTGTCGAGCTGGGATCCGACACCGGTCACGGCGACGGCGTGCTTTGCAAAATCCAGACCGGCGGCCTTGTATCGGGCTTCGGTCTCGATCATTGCGTTGCGCGGTTCCGGCGTGCTTCCGGACTTCGAGGTTACGATGCAGAGCGTTTCGCCGAGTTGATCTTTCAATTCGGCAAATACGATGTCGAAACCGTCGGCATCCGTATTATCGAGGAAAAAGACCTTCATTTTGTCGCGTCCCGGCATCCCGAGGGCGGAAGCGACGAACTGCGGACCGAGGGCGCTTCCGCCGATGCCGACGCAAAGGAGATTTTTAAATGCGCCTGCGCTACCGACGATTTCGCCGTCGTGAACTTTTTTCGCAAAAGCTTCGATCTTTTCGAGCGTCTCCGCGATTTCCCGGCTCAGTTCCGCGGTCGGAGCGAGTTCCGGAGCGCGCAGCCAGTAGTGGCCGACCATGCGGTTTTCGTCCGGGTTGGCAATCGCGCCCTTTTCGAGTTCCGCCATGGCATCGAAAGCCTTGTCGAGCATCGGCTTGGCGTTCGCGATGTAGTCCGCCGGAAAGCCGACGCGGCTCAGGTCGATTGCAAAGTTGAGCGCATCAAACGCGATATAGTTTTTCTTAAAATTTTCCCAGCTCATCGTCTAAAGGGGGTAATTTATTTTGCGGGGGTGTTTTCCGGAGCCGGCGTTGCGGGTGCCTCTTCGGTCACCAGGGAAACGGGGTCAGCCGACTTCGTTTCCATTTTCAGCGCTTCCGCCGCAGCGTTGCCGTCGTCCTTGGCGATGAAGCCGAAGTAGAGCGCCGCGCAAAGAATGAAAAACAGGGTGATGAAGATTACGGTTGCCTTGGAGAGGACCCCTGCCGCTTCACCGCCGAAAGCGCTTTCGGACATGGCACCGCCGAGTGCGGAACCCATACCCGCATTGGCGCTCGGGCGTTGCATCAGAACGAAAAGCACGACGAGTACGCAAACGAAAAACAGCACAAGTGCCGCACTGAAGAGTAAAATATTAAACATAAGGTTTCGTTATTAAATTAAAAGCTCCCCGCAAGCTCAAACAAAATTTCGTCCGTGAGCGGTTCCGGGAATCCCCGTTATTGATTGAATAATTCCGGACACTTCAGGAAGATCTCGCCGATAGCGGCCACCATGATGGAGTGGTGTACGCGCCCGTCTCGAGCCATCGCGAGCAATTCTGCGGGCGGAACTTCTCGCACGAGAATTTCCTCGTTTTCGTCCAGGGAGGTTTCGGCAACCTTCCGGCAATTTTTAATCAGGATAATGCTGCAGAAATTATTGAAAATCGCCGGATTCGCGGAAAGTTTTCCGAGCAAAATCGGCGCATCGCCCGCGTAGCCCGTTTCTTCGAGCACTTCCCGCGGGCCGGCATCGATCGGGTCTTCGTTCGCTTCGACGACTCCGCCCGGCAATTCCCAGGACAGATCGCGCACACCGTAACGATACTGTTGCTCGACCAAAAAGTTTCCGTCCTCCGTCACGCAAACGCAAGTCACCCATGCCGGGGCGTGGGCAACAAAGAAATCGCCCTCCCGACCGTCTTGCGGGTGGCGATTTCTTTCGCGAAAGACCTTGAAAACTTTACAGTCCGCCCAAAGCGCTTCTTCCGAAACTTCCCAGTGAGACGGCGTTTTCATGGCGAATTAGCGGTTTGCGGGAACCTTGATTTTCTGTCCGATGCGCAGACGTGCCGGCTCGATATCCGGATTCAAATCCGTGAGCTCGCTGACCTTGCAGCCGACCTTCTTTGCAATCTTCGTAAAAGTATCGTCTTTCTGAATCACGTATTCCCCGCTTGAGGAAGCTGTTGCGGACGATCCCGCCGACGCTCCCGAAGCCACCGGAACCGGAGCTGCCGGGCGACGGCCGTTCACGCGTTTGTCAATTGCCACCACGGTGTCTTCGAGGGACTTGTCCTTTTGTTCGAGCGCCTCAAATTTGCGGGCCATTTCTTCGCGCAACAGGCTGAGTTCCTGGCGCAACGCCTCGGCGTCCTTGGAGTTTTCGCCGAGTCCCTGTTCCGCCGTCGCCTTGCTGGCAATTGCATGGATTTCCTCGATATCGGAATCCACCTTCGTCGTAAAGCGATCCACCTTGCCGCGGACGACAAACGCGATAATCAGCGCCAGGCCGCCGATAATAATACCCAAAATCCCGATCCCGATCGGAATTTTCAAATCGGCGGGAGCGTCAAAACCAGAATCAATTGAAGAATCTTCCATAGTATTTTTGTCGAAGTGAAATTTATTTTTGCGAGTTTAAGCGATGGAATATTTTGTTGACACCAAGGGCAATAAAAAACGATTCTTTCCCGTAATATTCGGGCGTTAGCGCAGTCTGGCTAGCGCATCTGCTTTGGGAGCAGAGGGTCGGGGGTTCGAATCCCTCACGCCCGACCAAAACTCTTTTTCCCGCCTGCGAAGCGCAAAAACAACGCGTTTGTCATGAAAAAATCAATGCCTGCTCTCCCCGACACTTTCCCGCAACCCGAAGACTCCGGGCAACCGGACATTCTTTTCGTCGCCGGGGAGCACTCGGGGGACGAACTCGCCGCCAAGGTCATTCGCGATTTGCTTCGGGATAATCCCGGGCTGAAAATTGCCGCGTTCGGCGGAAACGATATGCGCCGCGCCGGAGCCCAGTTGCTTTTCGACATGACGACCTTTTCCGCCGTCGGGCTGATTGAGGTGGTTTCAAATCTTTCTTTTTATTCCGCGCTTTTCAAAAAAATGCTCGCGTGGATTCGGACGCATCGTCCGCGGGCGGTTTGCTTCGTCGATTTCCCGGGAATGAATCTGCGCCTTGCCAAGGCAATGAAAAAAGAAGGGCTTTCCCGCAAGGGCGGCGGCGACATTGCCGTCTATCACTATGTCTCGCCGCAGATTTGGGCTTGGAAAGCGCATCGCCGTTTTGAAATGGAAAAGGTTTTGGATTCGCTCGGCGTGCTTTTCCCCTTCGAGCTCAAATGCTACGAAGACACGCAGCTCGACGTCCACTTTGTCGGCGATCCCTTTGCCGCACCCGATCACCGTCTTCCCGTGAAATACGACGCGAACGGTCCGGTGCTTTTGCTTCCGGGGAGCCGTCCCAAGCCCGTCGCACGCATTTTTCCGGTTTTGCTCGAATCGTGGAAGCGTTTCCGCGCCACGCATCCGGATAAAAAAGCGGTCGTACTGCACCCCGGCGAACCCGTTCTCGGCATTTTGCGGGAACTCATGGACGCCGATCCGAAGGCTGCGGAAGGCATCGATCTCGTTCCGGTGGACGATGTCGAAAACAATGCGCAGGCGGCCAGCGCGGTTCTGATGAGCTCGGGTACGATGTCGCGCACCTGTTCCCTTGCGGGCATTCCCGGCGCGATTCTCTATCTGGCAAATGCACTGACCTGGGCTATCGGGCGCCTGCTCGTCGGCGATAAGGTCCGCTATCTCGGCATGGCGAACATTCTGCTCGATCGCGACGTTTATCCGGAATACCTGCAGAAAGATGCCACTCCGGAAAAGCTTTCCGCACGTCTCTGCGAGTGTTTCGACAATCCCGCAATCCTTGCCGGAATGCAAAAAGACTGCGCCGAATTGCATGCGCTTTTGCACCCGCGGGAAAATGCGCTCAACGCGGCACGCTGGCTTGCACGAAGCCTTGAAAAATAGCGAGACGGTGCACGCAGGTGGCGGAAATTTCCCTTTCAGTAAATTTTAGTTGGCCGGAGGCGGCAAAAAAGCTCCGGGATCTTTTGGACGGCTCGTGGAACACCGTTGCGTCCGGACCGATTGCAGTCGCCTGTTCCGGCGGCGCCGATTCGCTCGCCGCATTATTGCTGACTTGGGCAAGCTTTCCCGAAGCGCGTAAAAACCTCTGCGTACTCCATTACGACCACGCGGTACGGGACGACGCCGCAAAAGACGCCGCATTCGTCCGCGAAGTTTGCCGCAAACTTGAAATCGAATACGTTACCGAGCGCCGGAAAGGAAGCGATGAAAACCGCTCGGAAGCGGAACTGCGAAAATTACGTTTGGACTTTTTTAAGCGGGAAATGGACTCCCGTAAAATCACTGTCCTCATTCAGGGACACCAGCGCGACGATATCGCGGAAAATATGCTCATGCGGTTGACGCGCGGCGCGGGAACGGAAGGCCTTGCCGCCCCGAGAAAATTTTCCCGACAGGCCGACGGCCGTATTTTTATTCGTCCGCTTCTGGAAATTCCGAAGGCAACGCTTCTCGATGCCCTGCGCCGATGCAACATTCCCTGGTGCGAAGATGCCACGAATGCGGAAGATAATTATTTCCGCAACCGCATTCGCAACCGCGTTTTGCCGGAATTACGTAAAGCCGCACCTTTCGAAAATATCGCACGCTCGCGAAAGCTCCTGGAGGAAGACGCCGACGCTCTGGACTTTTTTGCCGAACAAGCCCTGGAAAAGATCCGTTACCGATCATCGGATTCCGAAATTCGGGCGGAATCACCGGAAGATTGCCGCCTGTCGCATTTGCCGAAAGCCGTCGTGCGACGCTGCCTGAGAAAAATCCTTTCCCGCGAAAAAATCGCAAATGCCGGGGCAGCCGTCATCGACGCCCTCGTCGAATCCGTTATCGCGGAAACCCCGCAGAAGATACAGCTCGGAACCCGAAAAATTATATGGGACGGAAAAATTTTGGAATTTGCTCCGCTCGAAAAGCTTCCGGAAAGGATGGTCTTTGAGCAGGAAAAAATTACGGTCAGCGAGACTCTGCTCGAACAGATTCGGGCCGGAGTCTTTCCGCCGACGGAAACCGTGTTCCTTGCGGGCCATCCGGAAATCGTCGTGCGCACACTGCTCCCCGGAGAAAAATTCCGCCCGCTCGGCGCCCCCGGGGAAAAACCCGTCCGACGCATTTTTACGGATAAAAAAATTCCGGAAAATATCCGGAAAAACCTTCCCGTCTTCGCGGACGGCACGGGAATTGCATGGATTCCCGGACTGCCTCCCGCCGAGCGTTTCCGCATTCTCCGGGCCGGAAGTGCGGCTCTACGGTTGACTTACCGCAACGCTTCTTTAGTTTAAAACGAATACATTTTTCATGAAAAACAAGGATAAGAATCAAGAAAAGGAAAACGCTTCCCGCGTCGATTTTCGCGTCTTTTTAATGTGGGTCGCCATTATCGGCCTCATCGTCTTCCTGCTGATGCGCACGCCGGAAGGTGAAAAAAATTCGGCTATGCAACTCCCCGTCCGGGAACTCGTCGATTATGCCGCTAAAGGCGAAGTTCAAAGCCTCGAACTCAAGGAAGACTCGCTTGCGGGCGAACGCTACTACAAAATCAGCGGCGAACTCAAAGTCGGCGAAAAGCTCAAAAAATTCAACGCCGCCGGCCGCCTCTCCGAAGAGGAATTCTCAACGCTCCGCGCCAAGGTGCCGACCTTCAAGGAACCGCCGTCGGAAACCGTCCTCTCCGCCATACTCGTAAGCGCCATCCCGTCGCTGCTCATCTTCGCCCTCATCGGATTTTTCATCTACCGCACCATTAAACGCAATCAGGCAAGCCAAATGGCTTTTGTCCGCTCGCGCGCACGCCTGATGGACAAAGAAAAATCCAAGGTTACCTTCGCCGATGTCGCCGGTTGTGACGAATCCAAGGAAGAAGTCTCCGAAGTCGTGGACTTCCTCCGCGATGCCAAAAAATTTAATGCCATCGGCGGCCGCGTCCCCAAAGGCGTTTTACTCGTCGGACCTCCCGGCACCGGTAAAACCCTGCTCGCCCGTGCCGTCGCCGGAGAAGCCAACGTACCCTTCTTCTCCATTTCCGGATCCGATTTCGTAGAACTCTTTGTCGGCGTCGGCGCTTCCCGCGTCCGCGACACTTTCGACCAAGCCCGTAAAAACGCGCCCTGCATCGTTTTCATCGACGAAATTGACGCCGTCGGACGCCAACGCGGAAGCGGCCTCGGCGGCGGAAACGACGAACGCGAACAGACCCTGAATTCCCTGCTCGTCGAAATGGACGGCTTTGAACCGCAGGACAGCATCATCGTCATCGCCGCAACCAACCGTCCCGACGTGCTCGACTCGGCACTTCTGCGTCCCGGACGCTTTGACCGCCAGGTTTACGTCGATCTTCCCGACATCAAGGGACGGACGGAAATCCTCAAGGTCCACGCCAAGAAATTTAAAATCGATGATTCCGTAAAACTCGAAGAAGTTGCCAAAACGACGACCGGGTTCGCAGGAGCCGATTTGGCCAATCTTCTCAACGAAGCCGCCCTCGTCGCCGTACGCGCCCGTAAGGAAAAAATCGATATGATTTCCATCGGCGAAGCGCGCGACAAAATTTCTTACGGACGTGAGCGCCATCGCGTCATGGACCAGAAAGACCGTTCCAAAACCGCCTACCACGAAGCCGGTCACGCACTGGTCCAAGTGTTAATTGACGACGGCTTGATGCCGCTCCATAAGGTGACGATTGTCCCGCGCGGCGGTGCCCTCGGCATGGCCATGTTCATGCCGGAAAAAGACGTGCTCGGCTACGAACGCACACAGCTCAAGAACATGATTTGCACGGCCATGGCCGGGCGCATCGGCGAAAAAGTTTTCTCCGGCGAAATCTCCAACGGCGCTTCCAGCGATATCAAAAACGCCACGAGTATGGCACGCCGAATGGTTTGCGAATGGGGAATGAGCGATAAACTCGGTCCCGTCGCCTACGGCGAAAACCAGCAAAACCTCTTCCTCGGACGCGAAATTGCGCGCACTCAAAGCATCAGTGAAGAAACCCTTCGCGCCATCGACGCGGAAATCCAATCGATTGTTTCCGAACAGTATGCCCGCGCCGAAAAGCTGATTGCCGATCACGCCGATGCACATAAAAAAATTGCCGAAGCCCTTTTGGAATACGAAACGCTCGACGGCGTCCACGTAAAGGAAATCGTCGAATTCGGCGAAATCCGAACGGAAGTCGGTTATCTTTCGCTTGAGAAAAAAGCGGAAGCCCGCAAAGCCGCCGAAGCGAAGGAAGCCGAAGAAAAGGCAGCTGAAGCCGCTAAAACCGAGGCCGGCAATCCAAAGGCCGAAAAGCCGAAAAACGGAGTCGGAGAGCGTTAAGGCTACCTCTAGAAATTCGCTTTTTAGGGGTCTGAAGAGGCTCGCAAGTCGTTCCATTGCGCCGCGGGCGAGTCGGAGCGCTGTCGAAGTCGCTTAGCGGCGCATGAGGCCGGAGGCCTGTCCGCGGGTTTCGGCTCTGCCTGCACCCGTGGTTATCCCATGTATTCCCGCTCCACGGGAATCATGCCAGAGGCGATTGAAGCTCCTGTAGCACAATCGGAACGACTTACACGCTTTTGCGGAGCTCCTCTAAAACGAATTTTAACGGATAGGTTTCTTTATGAAAAAGATTAAAGAAGCCGCAGGCACTCGCTTGATGCTTGGCGCTTTTTCCGCCGCCGGAGGTGCACGACATAGGATAACCGCGGGTGGAGGCAACGCCGCAACCCGCGGACAGACCAAAGGGCCCTCATGCACCCGAAGCGACTTCCGATAGCTCCCGGACCCACCCGCGACGCAACGGAACGGAAAAGAAGATTAAGGAGACTGGAAAATGAATTTCCGGAGCCTGCCTAAAAGGATTCCAAGAAGTTACGGTAAAGCGCAATGCCTTTGGACTGGCTCTTTTCCGGGTGAAATTGAACGGCAAAGACCTTGCCGCAGCGAATTCCGCTGACGAATTTCAAACCGTAATCCGAAAGCGACCAAATAATTTCGCTTTCCGGAGTATCGACATAATAGCTGTGAACGAAATAAAAAGACTCTCCCTCCGGATTTAAATCCTTCGCAAGCACGCCTGAATTATTTACATTAACGGAAACTGTATTCCAACCCATGTGCGGAACTTTTAAATCCGCGCTTTCCGGAAAACGCTTTACCTTACCGCGGAAAATGCCGAGTCCGTCCGCATCGCCTTCCTCGGAATGCTCGAATAAAAGCTGAAGACCGAGGCAAATTCCCATAAACGGTTTATCCGAAGCAATCCAGTTTTTGATAAAAGAATCAAAACCCGTCTTCTTGAGCTGGGCCATGGCATCCACAATCGCCCCCTGCCCCGGAAAAACAAGCGCCGAAGCATCACCGACCGCTTCCGGAGAATCGACAAGACGCACGGTCGCTCCCGCCGCTTCCAAAGCGCGCCGGACGCTTCTCAAGTTTCCCATTCCGTAATCAATTAAGGCAATTTCTTTGGTAGCCATCGGAATCAAAAAAATACGGACTAAATAACACCCTTGGTGCTCGGAATCATCCCCGCAGCACGTTCATCCGTTTCGCAGGCCGAACGTAGCGCACGGGAAACGCATTTGAAAATGGCCTCGGCGATGTGGTGCGGCTCTTCGCCGTATTCCAGGCAAATATGGAGATTCGCTCCCAAGGTATTGGCAAAAGCCAGGAAGAACTCGCGAACCAGACAAATATTGAAATCGCGGATCATGGGATTGGCGGCGACCACGTCGTAGCGGAAATAAACGCGTCCGCTGAGATCAAGCGCCACGCGTGCCAAGGATTCATCCATCGGAAGAATGAAAAATCCGTAACGGCGGATACCGACCTTCTTCCCGAGCGCCTCCTTAAAGGCCGCACCGAGCGCGATTCCGACATCTTCAACCGTGTGATGATAATCCACTTCGATATCGCCTTTTGCCTCAACGTTTAAATCGAAGAGACCATGTCGCGAAAAAAGCGTAAGCATGTGATCAAAGAACGGAATTCCGGTCGAAATCTCCGATTTCCCCGAACCGTCAAGATTAACGCTCAAGCGAATCTGCGTCTCCGCAGTATTACGCTCAATTTCAGCAACACGTTTAATAGTTTCCATTTATGTAAAATTTATATTATTTATTCAATATACCCGATAAAAGGCAATTCGCGGTATTTTTCGGCATAATCGAGACCATAGCCGACTATAAATTTATCTTCGACTTCGAAGCCGCAATAATCCGGAACCAGATCAACGATTCTTCGGGAAGGTTTATCCAGCAATACGCACACTTTGACGGATGCCGCCCCGAAATTTTCAACCTGTTCATAGATTCTCTTTAAGGTATTTCCCGTATCAACGATATCGTCGATAATCAGAATGTGACTATCCTTAAAATCTTCTGCGGAAAGCGTCCCGAAAATTTCGGGATTTCCGGAGGAAACGCAGGATTTCTTATAAGACGAGACGCGAATACATTCCATATGAACGGTAACATCTTTAACGGAACGAATCAAATCGACGGCAAAAAAGATTCCGCCATTGGCAAGAATCAGCATCGTAATTGATTTTCCGGCATACTCGCGCGAAATCTGTTCTCCGAGTTCGGCAATCCTTTCAAGTACGCGCTGCTGCGGGATCAGTTCTTTAATCTGTTTGTTCATGTCGAAGGTTTTCTATTGGGCCACTCCCCAGCGGCGGGAGAACGGGTAGAGGATGAAAGAAGCCCGCCCGACGGCATCCCCGGCGGGAACGCAACCCCAACCTCGGGAATCGAAGCTGTTTCCGGAGTTGTCCCCAAGGGCGTAATAAAAATCAGCGGGAACGGTAAACGGCTTATTGAGCGGTTTCGCATGGACTCCCTTTCCGCCGGAACGCGGCAAATAACCGTAGTAGGCTTCATCGAACACGCGATTATTGTTTTTATTGAAAGCTTCCGCGCCCTCAATAATATTTCCGTTTCGGTAAAGTTTATTATCTTCCACCAAAAGCGTGTCTCCCGGTACCCCCGCAAGGCGTTTAATGTAATACAGCTCGGCGTTATTCAGTCCGGGAATATTATGCGTGCGAAAAACGAAGGGATCGCCGATTTCCGGTTTTTTAAAATGATACACGAAACGGTTCACGATAACCATGTCCCCGCCGAGAATCTTGAAATTCAGAAAACTTTCTCCCGCCTTAACCCGGACACCGGTCTTAAGGCAGGTGTCTCCGCGGGCATTTTTAAAGGCCTTA
Source organism: Candidatus Spyradenecus sp. (assembly GCA_045651325.1). Classification (GTDB taxonomy): domain Bacteria; phylum Verrucomicrobiota; class Verrucomicrobiia; order Opitutales; family UBA953; genus Spyradosoma. The sequence goes on along the minus strand of JAZRSB010000041.1, from coordinate 25,740 downwards.
CCGGACTTTCCACATTCAGAAATTGCATTCATCCAACGTTCCCGTTGAGATAAGCTTTTGTCACCCGCAAAATCCGAAAAAAAACGATCCAGGAAGACCGAGTCCATGGAAAAATCGCGCGGACAGCGGATACTGACGGGGACATTTCCGACATAAACTTCGAAAATATCTTCGTTTCCCGTACGGGCAACGCGGTTAACGCAAATCGAAACCTCTCCGCTCACGGGCGCCTTGACTTCATAAAACGAGGCGCTTCTGAAGATACGTTCAAACCATTTTTCCGCAGGATTTAAGGCTTCGGAGCAAAGCTCGGAAGTCATCCCGTTGTAGGTCGGGAACATGGAATTGGTCGGAATTTTAAAGAGTTGGAAGAAAAAGGCACGGATACCGCCGGCAAGGATTGCCGCGACGATAATCAATTCCACCCATTCCGGAACCAATTTTTGCGGGAAAACGCTGCCTCCCAAGCGCTTTAAAGTCTCTTTTAATTTTTCCGAAGCCGCTGCAACCGCCTCCCGGGTTGACGCGGACTTCAGCGCGTCCACAGCCGCATGAAGACAGGCTTTTTCATCGTTGCTAAAAAGATCACCGCGATAGTTTTCGACCTTCTTAGCGGCGCTAAGAAGCAATTCCGCGTCCTTATTTAAAAGTGAGGATTTTCTGCGAAAAAAAGCCATGATTGAATTTTTTAGAGAGGAATAAAATAAAAAGCGTTCCCGCAGTTTAACGGGAACGCCTCCTTTAAAAAACAATTATTTTCGCTGCGGCATGACCACGCAGAGGAAAGATTCATCCTTCGTCTTGAACACGCCCGGGCTCAGGTCATCCTTGAATTCGAAGACGACGGAATCCTGGGTGAGTGCCTTAAGCGGATCGGTGATGAACTGCGGGTTGAAGGCGATGCGGGCTTCCGGACCTTCGTAACGGACTGCAAGCTTGTCGCTCGCTTCACCGTATTCGGTCGAGCTCGCCGTAATTTCAATCAAATTAGCGGAAATATTGAGTACCACGGAGCTGTTCTTGTCCGTCGTCACCTTAGCCGCCTGAAGGACGGCGCTCAGGAGGTCTTCGCGTTCGACTTCGATACGGTTACCCGAATCTTTCGGAATAACGCCCTTATACTGCGGATAGTTGCCTTCGACAATCTTAGAGACGATGCGAATCTTGTCCATCAGGCCGCCGTTGCTGTCGTTGACGTCGATTTCGAAAACGACTTGGCGTTCGCTGAGTGCGAAACGAATCTTGCCGGAGCTACCGAGCTGTTTCTGCAATTCGGAAATGGTTTTTGCGGGGAGGATGAACTGCGTCGGATTTTCAACCGAGACGGACATCTTCTTTTCGCTGGTTGCCAAGCGGCGGCCGTCCGTAGCCACGAGAGCCGCTTTATCTTCGTTGAAGCTGAAGAGAACGCCGTTAAGGACGTAGCGGTTTTCGTCCGTCGATTGTGCATAGGAGACGGACTTAATCATCGAAGAGAGATCGGCCTGCTCGATTTCAAAAGCAAACTCATCGCCGACCGGGGGTTCCGGCGGGAAGTCCACCGCGGGAATGCCGATAGGATTGAACTTGGAGCTTCCCGAAGTAATCTTCACGCGGCTTTCACCCTGCATTTCGACGAAGACATCGCTGCTCTTGAAGCCGCTGACGATGTCCTTGAGCCATTTTGCCGGAAGCGTGATTTTACCCGCATCCATGACCTCTGCCTTGATTTTGCAGGAAATGCGAAGATCAAGATTCGTCGTCGTCAGGCGGATGGAGTCGTTTTCCGCTTCAATAAGCACGTTGACGAGAACCGGGAGGCTGAGGCGATTGTTGACTACGCTGACAACCTGGCCTAAACCGGCGGCAAAATGATCGCGATTGATTTTGAACTTCATGGGGTTAAAGCTTGTTTCTTTTGGTTTGCATTTGCAAGTTTTCTTCTCGGGAACTTATTCACGCACATAATTCTTTCTTTGTTTTTAATTTATAAATTTTCTTACAATTAATAGGGGTTGTGAATTAAGTGAATAAATGCGTGAATCCTTTTATTTAAGCGGGTTATAGGCGGCAATTAATTTTGAATAAGTCTGTCGGGAAAATGTTCGAATTTTGTTAATAAAGATGTTCACGTCCTTATTTCCTTTTTATTCACAGAATTATTTACAAAGGAATCGCTGCCCGAAAACGGATTTTGCGGCTTTATAATAAGTTCTTTTAAAATTTCTTGGCGTTCCCGCGAAAATTGCTTCATGCTTTCTCCTTATGGAAATTTGGTTCAACCCGGCTCAATCACTTGAAGGTATTTTAAAGAAAGTTGCGGGAACGCTGGAAGGCTTTTCCGAAGAATTTTCTCCGGACGTGCGTGCTTCGGATCCCCGCTTCGGAGATTTTCAGGCAAACGGCGTTTTGGCGGAAGCTAAACGCATGAAGAAAAATCCGCGGGAACTCGCTCAGACTTTTGTTTCCGAACTGGAGAAATCGGGAGAGCTGGATGCCGAATTGGTGTCCATGAGCATCGCCGGCCCCGGATTTATTAATTTTAAATTCTCTCCGAAGTTTTTCGGACTTTGGGTCGCGCAGTATCGTGACGCCGAAAATCTCAAAAAATCCTCGGGTACGCTTTATGCCGGAAAGAAGGTCGTTATCGACTATCCGTCTCCGAACACGGCCAAGCAAATGCACGTCGGTCACTTGCGCATTCTCGTTATCGGTGAGGCGATTGCGCGCCTGCTTCAGTTCTGCGGGGCCGACCTCGTGCGCGACAACCATATCGGCGACTGGGGGACTAATTTCGGCATTTTGATTTTCGAAATTAAACGAACGGGTTACGTTTTCCCGGAAGACGATAGCGTTGCACTCGCCGAGCTCGAAGAACTTTACAAGGCGGGAACGGCCTACGTTAAGGACGAAGAAGCCCATCCGGGGGCATTCGACGAAGCCCGCCTCGAACTCGTTAAATTGCAACAGGGCGATCCCGAAAACCTCGAGCTTTGGAAACGCATCGTTAAAGTTTCCAACGCCGCCTGCGAAAAGATTTACGACCTCTTCGGCGTACATCCGGACGTTACGCTCGGGGAATCTTTCTACCGCGATAAGGTGGATCGCATTTACAAAGAACTTTGCGAATGCCAAATTGCCGAGGAAGACGAAGGCGCACTCATCGTTTGGAACGACTCCGATCCGCGCTACGCCCGTACCAATGAAAATGCGGCGCCGTTTATCGTCCGCAAAAAAGACGGCGGCTCCAACTACGCTTCCACCGACTTGGCGACCCTGCTCTATCGCGTGGAACATTTCAAGGCCGACGAAGTGGTTTATGTGACCGACGACCGTCAGCAGGACCACTTCCGCATGCTTTTCCTGACGGCTAAGCGTTGGTTTGATCAGAAGCAGTATCCTTTCCCCTCGCTGCGCCACGTCATGTTCGGAAAAATTCTCGGCGAAAACGGAAAGCCGATTAAAACCAAGGAAGGCGGCTCGATTAAGCTGAAATCCCTGGTGGACGAAGCCACCGAACGTGCCTTTGCAATTGTTTCCGAAAAGAATCCGGACCTTCCCGAAGAGGAAAGAAAGCAAATCGCCGGCACAATCGGTATCGCGGCAATCCGCTACGCCGACCTGCTCCAAAATCGCACGATTAATTACATGTTCTCCTGGGATCGCCTCCTCGCATTCGAAGGAAATACCGCTCCCTACCTGCTCTACGCGGCGGCACGCATTCTGTCCATCTTCCGCAAGGCCGGAACGAGCTTCGAATCCATCGCCGAAAATAACGACGTATTACTTCCGACCACCGACGGCGAAATCGCGCTCGTACGCAAGCTCATGGGCTTCTCGACGGCCGTGCAAACTGCCTGCTCGGAACTCAAGCCGCACTACATTTGCACCTACCTCTTCGAACTCGCGGGAACCTTCTCTTCGTTCTACGCCGCCGACAAGGTAATGGATGATGATGTAAACACGCGTAACTTACGCCTCCGACTCTGTGCAAATACGTACATGATTTTGAAGACCGGATTGCACCTGCTCGGCATTGAAACGCTTAACCGCATGTAAGAGGAAAATGCCATGGAAACAGCTAAGACACCCGAGTGGAAAGTCGTTAAAGAGTTTTCGGAAATCATTTACGAAAAATGCGACGAAGGGATTGCCCGCATAACGATTAATCGACCGCACCGCCGAAATGCTTTCACGCCGGAAACGGTCAACGAAATGTATGAAGCGTTTTGGGATGCCCGTGAAGATGTTAAAATCGGCGTTGTGCTCCTCCGCGGTATGAATCCGCAGACCGACGGCAAGTTTGCATTTTGTTCCGGCGGCGACCAGAAAATCCGCGGCGACAAAACCGGCGGATATACGTCCAAAAGCGGTGTTCCGCGTTTGAATGTTCTGGATCTTCAGCGCCTCATTCGCACGATGCCGAAGGTCGTTATCGCGCTCGTCGCCGGTTATGCTATCGGCGGAGGCCATGTGCTTCACGTCGTATGCGATTTGACGATTGCCGCCGATAACGCAATCTTCGGGCAAACCGGTCCGAAAGTCGGAAGCTTCGACGGCGGTTTCGGCAGTTCCTATCTGGCACGTCTCGTAGGTCAGAAAAAAGCGCGCGAAATCTGGTATCTTTGCCGCCAGTATAACGCTCAGGAAGCCCTCGATATGGGATTGGTCAACACCGTCGTTCCCTATGAGCAGCTCGATGCCGAAGGCGTTCAATGGGCACGTGAAATTCTGATGAATTCGCCGATTGCCATCCGTTGCCTTAAGTCCGCATTCAACGCGGAACTCGACGGACAGGCCGGCATTCAGGAATTGGCCGGCAATTCCACTCTGCTCTACTACCTGACCGACGAAGGCAACGAAGGACGCAAAGCCTTTTTGGAAAAACGCAAACCGGAATTCGGCGACTGGTTGCCGTAATTTACATTTTCCCGAAAAACTAAAAACGTTCCCGCAAATTCAACGGGAACGTTTTTTTTGAATAAAAAAAGGCGTCGCTCTCGGGAAGAGAACAACGCCTCGGAAAGACTTTCGGCTTACTTCATCAGCAACATGTTACGTGCGCGCTTGATGGCTTTCGTAACATGGCGCTGTTGCTTCGCGGTCAGTCCCGTAATGCGACGCGGCAAAATCTTGCCGGTTTCCGTGACATAGCGGGAAAGGACTTCCACATCGGTGAAGTCAAAGTCTAACGGTGTTTTGGAATGTTGCTGTGTTTCTGCCATAATGAAATGCCATTAACTCAAAATTCACCCGTCCTAGCAAGTTTTTTATTTTGATAAGCAAGATTTCCGGCATACCTCTAAATGAATTTTGTCGTGCGATTTGTTTTCTTAGTTTTGGCTTTGTTTGTGAGTCAATAAATGATTGTGGCAAATTCCGGAAATAGCCCCTGCAAAGAATCTGACTTTATTTTCCGGAGGAACTTTCTTTTCAAAAGTATATTGATACGCTACACCACCTATCAAAACCCAAGAAAGTAAATGAAGCGTTTTTCTAATCCTGTAGCGAATTCACTCTTTTCTCTTGTTGATTCACTATAGGCGAGATAGCCAAAGAGAAATCCGACGGAAACGTCTTTATAATCGTCGATGAATTTTTCTAAGAGAGGTAGCCATAAATCGTACTGAAGCGTTGTCGGGTATTTTTCTGAGTTCTGAAGATTAGAATTTTGCGTTTTGTTGGTGGATATGCTTCATTTTCGGGATAATTATGGGCGAAACATCTACCATAACCGCGTTTGCAACGCCGCTTAGCGAATCTGCCATTGCCGTTATTCGTGTAAGCGGACCGGACTCTCATAAAATCGCGAAAGAGGCGTTCGGCGTAAAGAAAGAGCTCAAGGCCCGCTATTCCGTTTTCGGGGTTTATAGATCGGTTTCGGGGGATGCCTTGGACGAATGTTTGTATATTGCATTTAAGGACAAATCGTCTTACACCGGTGAAGATGCCTTGGAAATTTATTGCCACGGAAATCCGTTTATCGCGAAGAAAATATTTTCGGATTTGATTGCCCGCGGATGCCGTCAAGCGCTTCCGGGAGAATTTACGCGGCGTGCTTTTTTGAACGGAAAGATGGATTTGACGCAGGCGGAAGCCGTTGCCGATGTGATTTCCGCGCGCTCGGAAATTGCTTTGAATGCGGCGCAGAAATTGCTTTCGGGGACGCTCGGAAAGAAGATTTCCGACTGGAACGAGAAGATTATCCGTCTGCTGGCCGAAATCGAATCGCAAATCGATTTTTCGGATGAGGAAGTTCCCGATTTGGATCGTGCTTATTTTGAGCCGAAGCTTTCGGAGATTATCAGCGAGCTGAAAAACACGGAGAATACGGCCCGTTATTCTTCGGCGGTTCACGAAGGGATTAATGTCGTTATTTTCGGTCCGCCGAACGCGGGAAAGTCGTCCCTGCTCAATGTACTTGTCGGTGAAGAACGTGCACTTGTCAGTGAAGAGGCGGGTACGACGCGCGACTTTATTTCGGAAAATATTAATATCGGACCCTATCGTATTCGTATTTTGGATACGGCCGGTATTCGGGAGCATGCGGCTTCGAAAATTGAAGCGGCCGGTATTCGCCGCTCGATCGAATGTATGCGGAAGGCGGATTTCTTCATTTTTGTTGTCGATGCTTCTGTAGAAGCTCCGGAAATCGGAGAAGAAGCCAAGACGCTGATTACGCCGGAGAACACCCTGCTCGTTCTCAATAAAAGCGACCTCGGATCGGTCTTGGATGTGAGCGGGTTTTTGCCGGGATTTGAAAGAATTTCGCTTTCGTTGCTGGATTCGGGAGCCTATGAATTGCTTTCGGAAAAAATCTTAGGCGTTTTGAAGAGCAAAGAAATCGTTCCGAAAGATGATGTACTAATCGTCAGCATCCGTCATGCGGAATCGCTTTCGCGTGCGCGGAATTATTTGGAAGAAGCAATCCGAAGTTTGGGGGTTGTTCCGCTCGAATTTACGGCTAATGATTTGCGCAGTTCGATGAACGAACTTTCGGAAATTCTCGGAAGATTCGATAATGAAAAAATTTTAGACAAAGTATTTTCTTCCTTCTGCATCGGAAAATAGTATGAAAAAGGAAATCCGTATTGATCAAACGCGTCCTTACGACGTCATTGTAGTCGGTGCCGGACATGCCGGCGTGGAAGCGGCTTTGGCGTCGGCACGTATGGGGGCTGATACCCTGCTTCTGACCGGCAATCTCGACACGATTGCCAAGATGAGTTGCAATCCTGCGATTGGCGGACAGGCCAAGGGGCATATTGTACGCGAGATTGATGCGATGGGCGGCGAAATGGGCGTTTGCGCGGATGCGACGGCGATTCAATTTCGTATTTTGAATGCCTCCAAGGGACCGGCGGTACAGTCTCCGCGGGCGCAATGCGATAAGTTGGTTTATGCGGCGCGCATGAAGCAGACATGCGAATTGCAGAAGAATTTGACTCTGTTTCAGGCGATTGCTTCCGGGCTTATCTTAAAGAACGGAAAAGCCGTCGGCGTGGATACGACCCTGGGTGTGCCTTTCTACGGGAAAACGGTGGTATTGACTACGGGGACGTTTTTGAAGGGAAAAATGTTTGTCGGAAGAAACGTTAACGAAGGCGGTCGTTTGGGGGACTTTAATGCAGAGACGCTTTCGGACAGTTTCAGGGATGTCGGAATGCAGGTGGAACGTCTGAAGACGGGGACGCCGGCGCGCATTTTAGGGACGACGATTGATTTTTCTAAGTGTGATGAACAACCCGGCGATGAAAATCCGGTATTTTTCGGTTTCTACGATACACGCACGGAAGCGGATGTGTTCCACGTGGAACATGTCGGAGAAACGCGTTTGGGCTGGACTCCGGGGACGAATCAGCGTTCCTGTTGGTTGGCGGACACGGCTCTTTCCACGCGCGACGTTGTCAACGCCAACATTCATGAATCGCCTTTGTATTCGGGTTTGATTAGCGGAACGGGTGCGCGGTATTGTCCCAGTATCGAAGATAAATACGTAAAGTTCCCTGATAAGGAAACGCACAGGCTTTTTTTGGAACCGGAAGGCCGCTTTTCTGATGAGTGGTATATCAACGGATTTTCCACTTCCCTGCCCTTCTCGGTTCAGTTGGAAATGATTCGAAGTGTTCCTGCTTTGGAAAACGCAGCGATTCTTCGTCCGGCTTACGCGATTGAATACGATTATGTTCCGCCGACTCAGCTTTTCCCGACCTTAGAAACGAAAGCGGTGGAAAATCTTTTCTTGGGCGGGCAGATTAACGGTACTTCCGGTTATGAGGAAGCCGGGGTGCAGGGTTTGGTTGCGGGGGCTAATGCGGCAGCTCGTGTTTTAGGTTTGAAGCCCTTGGTAATCGGGCGTGAACACGGCTATGCAGGCGTTTTGATTGATGACCTGGTAACCAAAGGGACTCAGGAACCCTATCGTATGTTTACCAGCCGTGCGGAATATCGCCTTCTCTTTAATCATGCGAGTGCCGAGTTGCGTTTGATTGATTTGATTGCGGATATGGGGCTTTTGAGTGAATCCCGTAAAAAGAATATCCGCGAAAAACAGAAAAAAATCCTCTATTGGACGGATGCGCTTGAAAAAACACTGATTAAGGGCGGTTATGCCGGCAATGTGCTGCGTAAAGATATTTCTCTGCTTCCTGCGGATCTTCCGGCGGCGTTTACTGCGCTTTCTGATGAGATCAAGGAGGAGGTTTTGTATCGGGTGCGCTATGCCGGCTATCTTTCGCGTGAATTGAAGACAATTGAACGTATGAAGGACTTGGAACGCGTTGTGCTTCCCGCTGACCTGGATTACGACAGTATTCTCGGCTTGAGAATTGAGTCCCGGCAGAAACTTTCTTCGATTCGTCCGATTAATTTGGCACAGGCGGAGCGTATCAGCGGGGTGAGCCCGGCGGATATTTCTCTTTTGATGGTGTATCTGCGCTCTCGCGCTTAGTTTGTGTTCCACGTGGAACATTAAAATTGTCCTGCCCTGCTCTTCTGCTGTAGGATGCCGGCATGGAGTGGAGTATTAAGTCTTTGTCCAGACGGTGTAATGCGACAAACGAGGTTTTTTCCGACGGCGATATTGTCGTCTGTTTTGTCGTAAAAAAAGAAAACGGGGATTTGGAGCGCTTTGATGTTTTGGAGCGCAATCTTCCCGGGTTTTCCCATGGCGGCACCGTTGTCGGCTTTTGGAAGCGGGTGTTTTCCTCTAATACGGACGCGGTTGTTGAGTTGAAGCAGAAATTAGCTTCTCAGGAGGATTTTTTTGTTTCACTCTTTGAGTCGCCCGAAACCGAGGATGGCGAGACGCTGAAACAGCTTTTGGCCCTGTTTTTTGAGCGAAAGCGCATTTTAAGATCTGCCGGCATGGTTGACGGCAAGTATCAGCGTTTCATTCATATAAAGACAAAGCGTGAATTTCTCGTTCCCTCCGAGGAGATTACTCCCGAGAGTTTGTCTCGACTTGGTTCCGTCATTGATGATTTCATTATGTAACTACTTATGAAAAAGCGACTCCTTTTTATCGGTCTTTTTATTTCGTTGTTTTTCTTGGCCTGCTCTAAGCCGATGCCGATGAATGCAATCGATGTTTTTCTGGAAGCTCCGGCGCGTTCGGGGAGTTTCGGTTTGCATCAGACGCTTACGATGCCGGTCAGCGGGATTAAAGCCCGTATTACGACACCGCCCGTTGCCGACATTGATTCTTTTACGAATGCGCAGTTCCTGGTTCAGGAAATTCCGGAAACCGGGGAAACGAATTTGGGAATTCTTTTGCACGTTAAGGCCGATAAGTGGCTTCAAATCTATCAGGCATCCGGAGAAGCGCTTGCGGAAGGGCGCGGGATGAAGCGTTTCTTTTTGGTGGTTAACGGGCAGCCGATGGGATATTGCCTGATTCGCCGTCAAATCCGTCGCGAGGACTTGTTTTTTATTATCGAGTCCAGGAAAGAAGGTGCGGAATTGGCGGAAAGCCTTAGGAACATCTGCTTTGATTTGAACGAATTTATTTTGGCTCGTAGGGAATACATGAAGGATCTCCAGCGCTAAGATGCGATTCTTTATCCTTTTTATTTTTAGTATCCTGTTTCATCTTGAGCTGTCGGCGCAGAAAATTTTCAGCCCGACAGCTTTAGATATTTTTAGGCACATAGAGCAGGGCGATAACAGCTTTCTTCAGCCGGCTTCTTCCGGGCGTATTCAATCGGCGATGTTCGGGATGGTGCGCGACGGCGGTTCCCGTTTTCATGAGGGGATTGATATCCGCTCTGTTAAAAAGATGGGGAACGGGACGCCTATGGATCTTATTTATGCGGTTTATCCGGGAACGGTGGCTCATCTTTCTCCCGAGAATAACGGTTCTTACGGGCGCTATGTCGTGCTTTTGCACCGCAAAGACGGCTTTGAATTTTATACTTTGTACGGACATTTGCTTTCTGTTTCTCCTGTTTTGCGGGAAGGCGATACGGTACGGGCGGGGGCGATTTTAGGGATGCTCGGGCAAACTTCCACGGTTTACAATATCTCTAAAAGTTCCGCTCATCTGCATTTCGAAATCGGGATGGTCCTCGGTGAGGGCGGCTTTGATAATTGGTTTATCAGAAATTACGGTCCGGGCAATCTGCACGGCCGCTACAACGGATTTAATCTTGTAGGCGCCGATCCGATCGGTTTTTACGCCTTTCATTCGGGAAAGCCGGATTTCCTTCCGGAGGCTTGGTTGAATACCCTGAAACCTGCTTTTACGGTTTATTATCCTGGTTCGTCCGTTCCGTCGCTATTGAAGCGTTCTCCCGCGCTGTGTAGCCGGGCAATTCCGTCGGGGCAGTTCCATTGGGAGATTGATTTTACCTGGTTCGGCCTTCCTGTGGCTTTTCGTCCCGTTAAGGCGACGGCTTCCGATTTGAAAATAGAAAATGTTTCAGCGGATTTCCGTAGCGTAGCGGAGAAAAGGTCCGTACTCGTACGCCGTGAGGGGAAGTTTTTCCCGGGAAAGACGCTGAAGAATTATTTGGAAATTATCTTTAATCCTTCTTCGGGAAAATAGAACTATGAATAATCCCGTTTATTTTTTGTACGGCATTCTTGCTTTGGCGGTTTTAGCTTTAATCGTAAACATCCGGTTCAAGTTGCCCAAGAAGCTCTTCCTCGGTTTTGCGGTGACGATTTTGGTATTTGTGTGCTGGTTTGCAATGGAGTCACCGAAGGCTTCGTCTGTTTTACCGAAGATGTCGCAAGGGCCTGTTGTGTCGCTTGTTTGCGGGAGGACGATCCTTAATCCCGGGGAAAATCGATTTCCGCTGTCCTTTGCCGGGCCGTGCAAGGGTGTGCGTTATTTATTGGATTTTTCCGCAGGGAAGGGGGATGTTTCGGAGGAGGATTTGCCTTCGGCATTTTCGTTTGTGCTTTGCTCGGAGGAGAGTGATCTTTTGAAATGTTCGGCAACTTATTTTTCGGGAAAGAGCTTAAAGGCTATTTTTGTATTTCCGGAGGGTTTTGATTTTCGGGCAATTCGTTTTTTGAAGGTTGTTCGGAATGCGAAGTCTCCTTTAGACTTGGAGCAGATTTCTGAAGAAAAAATTTTAGATTAAGCATGGCATCGGTGAAGAAAGTTCGGGCGGACGAATTACTTTTCGTTCAGGGAAAGGCGGAATCGCGTTCGCAGGCAAAAATTTTAATCATGGCGGGAAAGGTCCGCAGCGGAAAGGATTCCGTCATCCAAAAGCCGGCGCAATTGATTCCCGAAGATACGGAACTTTGGGTGGAAAATCCGCCGCGGTTTGTTTCCCGGGGAGGAGAGAAGCTGGCGGGAGCGATTGAAAAATTCTCTATCGACGTTGCGGGGTCTTACGCTTTGGACGTCGGGGCTTCTACCGGCGGTTTCACGGATTGTTTGCTTCAAAACGGGGCGGAAGCTGTTACCTGTATAGACGTCGGGCACGGTCAGCTTCACTTTAAGCTGCGCAGCGATTCCCGGGTTTCCAATTTTGAGAAGGTGAATGCCCGTGCTTTGGACTCGGTTGAGCTTCCGCGGGAAAGCTATGATTTTGTTGTGGGCGACTTATCATTTATTTCGCTGACGAAAATTTTAATTCCGTCGTGGAATCGTGTTTCCGACGGCGGTGCGCTGATTATGCTCATCAAGCCTCAGTTTGAGGCGACGCGCGAAGAGGTTTCCCGCGGCAACGGGATTATTCGCGACGAGAAAATTCATCGCCGCGTGGTTGATGAAGTGCTCGAATTTTGCAAAGCGAATCTGAGCGGTTTCAAGCTTGTCGGGCTTTGCGATTCTCCGATTCTGGGCGGTGACGGGAATAAGGAGTTTCTTTTTTACGCCCGTAAGCTAAAGAAACTTGAAGCTGAGGATTTTGAATCGCCTGCCGAAACGCCGGTTCTTCCCGTTGGCTGATTCGTATTCGATTCCCGCGTCTTGTGAGGGGTCGAATAAATCCGGCAGGCGTTGGATTCGAGCTTCGAGATTGACGACTGCTTCCGTTTGCCGGGTCAAAGGATTGATTTGTTCCGAGCGAAGCAGAAGGGTGAAGCTGTCTCCGCGCGGGCTTGCTCGGAGTGCGAGTGATTCCATAATGTGTTCCTGTTTTAGAAAAGCGGGAAACCATTCGGGAATTCTGTTTCCGCCGATTGTGTTAATTCGGGCAGCTTCGATCCCGTTTTCAAGGATTCCGGAGTCGGCAAAATCCGAGACGGAAAGAAACGGTGCCCGCTCCGAAAGACGCTGTTTGATTGTTTTTGCGAGGTAGTTTGCAAGAGCGGCGACAGCTTCGGGCGTGAGGCTGCGTAAGCCTTGACCGAGTAAAAACTGTTCACGGGAACGTTGAGGGGCTTTTGCCAAATCGCTGTCTTTTAGGGGATAAATTTTTCCTCCGGAGGCGAAGAAGTGAGCGGAGAAGGGTCTTGTGAAATAAACGTTTTCCTGATCTTCCGGATTGCTTTTCCGGTCCCAGGGCATGAGCCGTCCCCGGTTGCGTCCGGAATATTGCTTCCATTGGATGAAGGTGTTGCTCAGCAGGGCTTCCCAGGCTTTTGTATCCGTTGAGTTCAGATTGAACGGTCCGCGTATCATGCATTGCCGGGCAAAATCGAATTGTTCGCTTTTCTCAAGTGCACGGAGTGAGAGCATTCGGTCTTTCCGGACAAAGAGCGGATTTTCGCTTGTCGTTGAAATTTCATTACGAAATTGAAGCGAGAAAAAATAACGGTCGAGGAATTGGTTTATTTTTTGGGCTTTTATCGTTTCGGAACAGCGTCCGACGGCAAGCGGCGGAATATTGTTTGCCTGCAGGAAGCGCAGCGTTCCTACGGATGCGTGATTCCGGTTCGGAAGATCGTAAATCTGAATTTCGGAGAAGGCGGGCTGCGGGTGCTCTGTCCGGTGTTCGTTTGCGAACCGGTCGAAGAAATAACCGTCGTCTTGTTCTTCGTCGGCAAGTCGGCGGGCTTCTTCTCCCGTGTGTGCGGATATTTCGAAGGCTTTTGCTACAAACGGGTTTTCGAAATCCAAAACGCCGGCTCTGAGGTCGCAGTGTTCGAGCAGGTTTTTCATTGCTTCGGCGTTTTCGTACTTCAGGCGGATCCGGAATACGAGATTCGCCTGCCGTATCGTATAGTCGCCGGCCTTTTCGCGATTGTATGCCTTCCCGCTTATTGTGAAATCGACGTAGGGGAAGCGGAAGTTTTTAAGGGTGACAATCGGGGCCGAATAATCTTTGGGTTCCGTGGATTGCGGGAATCTTCCGTTGTAGTGGCGTATCACAATGGTTTCCGGGAGCATGGAAGGCATGGAGAAAATATTAATTCTGTGCAAATCGTGAAACCATCTGCCGTTGCTTGTTTGGTAAGGGGCTTTGTTCGGATCGGGGTGTTTTTGAAATTTCCAGGTCGGTCCGCCGCAGATGCGTGACAGTCCGGAGCTTTGCCCGCGGGGATCGGGGAATTGTGCGAGATAAACTTCTCCGGCGTGCAGTCCGCTCGCCGGTGATTGGGGATCGTCGCCGAAGCCCTGGTCGCTTACGTCGAACAGTCTGCAATAGGCGTTGAATGTTTTATCCGAGGGCGTTTGCCTTACGAGGCCGAATCTTCCCGTCGGGAAATTTGAAAAGTCAACGGAGAATTTCCCTCCTGTATCCAGATTTCGGATAAAGAATGTCGGGAGTTGCGGAAAATCGATGAGGCCCAGTTGTCCGTCTGCGTGGGCGAGTATAGGAAATGCATTCGGGTTCCATAATTTTGCCGTGATGTGGAATCTTACCCGGTGCTGCCCGTCGGTACGCGCATTAATGAATCCGATATGCAGTTTCAAATCGGCGGGGACGGGGACGATATTGCGGCAGACGCCGAGTTTGCCGATTGCCGTCGGTACGGCGCGGGAGACGGGAAGGCCGGCGTAGGGAAATTTCGGAAGTGATTCTCTCAGGTTCTTGAAGAAAAGCGGCGGAAAGATTTCATCGGTGTAATTTTCGTCGGAAAGGTCTTTTTTCAATCGTTTGCGCGGCCAGTCGGCAATAACGCCGAAAGTGTGCAGGCTGGCGTGTGTTTCCGAAATCTTGTTTTGGGATCTATGCTTCGAGAAAAACCAGGCGGGGTCGTATTGTGCGGAGCGGATTTCTTCCGCGTGTTTTCTGTCCGAATCATTTTCTTCGCCGTCGTTTTTTCTGATGTAATTAAAATTCAATAATTGATTGCGTGCCTGACGTGTTACTGCGTCTTCCGTGTCGCTTCGGGGTTGCGGATGCGGGCGTTTAGGCGGAACCAGCGGGAATTTTTGTGATTCATCGACAATGATATAGGCGAATCGGAATTGTTCGCCGACGTATTCCCATGGGGCGGATAGTGCTTTTCCGTCACTCGATTTCCGCGGAAATTCTGCAGGTGGGGCATCGTCTGTTTGTCCTGTTCCGGAGGAGAGCGGAACCGGTGTTTCCGGGGAGATTTTTTCCGGAAAATGCTTCGGCGGATTGGTAACGTTCCACGCAAGGTGGGGAAAACCGCTTGCGGAGTGGGGGTGGGCGCTTGTGACGACGTCATCGATTCCCGTGATTTCCTGGAGGCGGGCGAGGGCGATTTTGGCGGCGTTGCCGGCAAAGGTCTTCAGTTCGATTCGTTTTTGTCGGGTGCCTACGATTTGCTTCTCTCGTGCGGCGTGTGTCGAAACGGCGATTCCGACGGCACTCATGAGCAGGAGTAAGACGGCTACAGCCACGAGTGTGAAGCCCTTTCCCCGAATCCGGACAATCGCCTTTCGGTTTGAGTTCAGTCGATATGGATTGTGTATATGTGGAATGATGCGGGAAAAGATTTCTAAAATTTATTGTAGAGTCAACGGTTTTTCTTTTCCTGCTTTAAAAGAGAGCTTTTTTGGGCTATCGTTTTTCATAAATAACACATTAACCCCGATACGATACGAGAAATATGGAACTTATCGATGCGATCAAGGCTGCTTTTGCGGCCGGTAATATTACCGAAGATACGAAAAACAACCTCACGGAATGGCTTTCGGCCGGATTCCTTCCGGCTTGGGCCGTCACGGCGATCGAAGAGCTTGTCGCCGACGCTCAGTGGAGTGAAATCAACGACCGGTTTTTCAAGAAAATCGCCTTTGGTACGGGCGGGATGCGCGGTCGTACCATCGGAAAAGTAACACCGCCGGCGGAAGCGGGGATGCGCGATGCCCTCGGTGCGCCGGAACATCCGGCTGTCGGTACCGCCAATCTGAACGACTTTAATATCGTTCGTGCAACGGTCGGCCTGTTCCGCTACATCTCCAAGTACCTCGCTTCGACGGGAGCAACGCGCGCGCCGCGTATCGTTATCGCCCACGACGTCCGCCACTTCTCGAAGCACTTTTCGCAGCTCGCGGCGAGCATTTGGACGAAACTCGGCGGCGAAGCCTATGTTTTTGATGATGCCCGCTCCGTCCCGCAGTTGAGCTTTACGATCCGTGCGCTCGAAACCGACACCGGTATCGCATTGACGGCTAGCCATAATCCGTCGCACGACAACGGCTTTAAGTGCTATTTCAATGACGGAGCACAGGTTATTTCTCCGCATGCGGAGTCCATTATCGGCGAAGTTAATGCCGTGACGCTTGCGGATATTCCGCAGTTCCTGGCGAAGGATCTTTCGCAGGTCAAAATCGTTCCTGCGGAAATCGAGGAACGTTACCTTACGGATTTGGAATGCGCCGTTTTGGACAAGGCCGTTATCAAGGAATCGCCGATTAAGCTCTGCTACACGAATATCCACGGCACGGGCGACGTGATGATTGTCCCCGCAATGAAGAAGTTCGGCGTCGATATTACGGTGGTTGAAGAGCAGCTCCCGCACGACGGACGTTTTCCGACCGTTAAGTCGCCGAATCCGGAAAATGCCGAAGCTTTCACGCTCTCGCTTGCCAAGGCTAAGGAAATCGGTGCGGATATCGTTATCGGAACGGACCCGGACGACGACCGTGTCGGTATCGCTGCCCGCAACCGCGACGGTTCTTACACGCTTTATTCCGGCAACCAGACCGGCTCTATGCTCACGGCTTTCCGCTGCGCCCGCATGAAAGAGCTCGGCATTCTTCCGCCGGAAGGTTCCCCGCACGCGACGATTATCAAGACCTTTGTCACATCGCCGATTTGGGACGTTATTGCCGAAAAGAACGGATTGCGCTGCGTGAACGCGCTTACGGGCTTTAAGTGGATCGGGGCAAAGCTTCAGAAGTACCAGAAGGAAGTGGAAAAGAGCGTTCCGAACTATATGTCGCTTCCGTGGCGCGAACGTGCGGCCGCACAACTTTCCGCCGGCATGTTCTACGTGTTCGGCGGCGAAGAAAGTTACGGCTATCTGCATTCGGACAGCGTTCGCGACAAGGACGGCAATGCCGCAGCGCTCATGGTTGTCGAAATGGCATCTTGGGTGAAGGCCAAGGGAATGACGCTTCCGGAATACCTCGATTCGATTTATCGCGACTACGGCTATTTCCAGGAATCCCTGCTCAACATCGTGCTCGAAGGTGCCAAGGGAGCTGCACAAATCAAGCGCATTCTGGCTTCCCTTCGCGAAAATCCGCCGCAGGAAGTCCTCGGCAAGAAGGTCGTTTCCTTCCTCGATTTCGGTCGTGACGAAATTAAGGATTGCGACGGCGACATTATTCCGAAGGAAGATTTCTACTTCTTTACACTGGAAGACGGCATGAAGATTGCCGTGCGCGGAAGCGGAACCGAGCCCAAGATTAAGTTCTACCTCTTCGCAACGAGCTCGAATCCGGATCTCGCCGCCGCTAAGGCGGATGCCGCCGCCGCAATTGATGCCGCCAAGGCGTTTCTGCAGGACGAAGCGATGAAGCGCGCTGACGCGTAATGGTCGTTTCAGCCCAAAAGAAATCTGTTTCCCGTTCCCGTGACGATTGCCGTCGCGGGAACGTTTTTTCCTCTTATGCGAGCAAAACGAAAGGCGTAGCCCGATGAACGCGGAAGTTTTGAAAAATGTATTGGCCGTCGGACTCGGGAGCGCCTTCGGCGGTATTGCCCGATACGGAATCGCCCTCGTTCTGAAAAATCTTTGCGGCGCTTTTCCGTGGGGAACTCTGTGCGTTAACGCGCTCGGGTGTTTCCTGCTCGGCCTGCTTTGGGGTTGGCTCGGCCGCCACGGCGGGGCGGACAGTGCGTGGGTCCTTTTGCTTACGGTCGGCTTTTGCGGCGGATTTACAACGTTTTCGACCTTTTCCAAGGAGGCGTTGATGCTGCTTCAGGGCGGAGCATGGGTGGCTTTTGTGCTGTACCTTGTCGGGAGTGTCGTCTTGGGGCTTGCCCTGATGTCGTTGGCCTATTGGCTTACGAAATAGCGTCCGAAGGCATTCCGGCGTTACCGTTGCCCGCGGAAACCGGGTTTTGCCCGTCGCCCGCGCGCAGTAAATTTGTTTGGAATTTTTAGGTGTATGCGTTAATCTTCGCGGCATACAGGATGTGTACTCTCCGCAGAGATTGGATTCTTTCCCGAATGGCGTATTTGTCGCTGTCCGGCGGAATGTTTGTCTTGGCGGCCTGTGCGGCGCGGGAGCCCGAAGATCCGGGTTACAACAAGCCGGCGGTTTCCGGCGTCGTAAGCGGAGAAATTCAGTCTGTGGACGGCTATTTTGACGCCGTTCGGCAGGAAAACGAACGCCGGATCAGGACCGAAGGCGATGTTTGGAGTAATCCGGAAGATTTTTAGAAAGGATATCTATGAACCAGTTA
This sequence comes from Candidatus Spyradenecus sp., assembly GCA_045651325.1. Taxonomy (GTDB): domain Bacteria; phylum Verrucomicrobiota; class Verrucomicrobiia; order Opitutales; family UBA953; genus Spyradosoma. The sequence continues at coordinate 7,525 of JAZRSB010000041.1, read as the reverse complement.
AATTTCAGTGACCAAAGCACGGCGGAGCTCAACAAGCTGTCCCCGCTCGATCAGATGCCCATCATTGATGCCCTGACGAATATTTCGCTCGATGAGCTGAAGAACGACAAGAACGCCTACGGCGCATTTGTCCGCGGAAAGCAGACGTTTTATCGCCTCCGCCAGGGAGACCTGCGCATTTATTTTACGGCTTCCGAAAATGAAATCTTCTGTTGCTACATCCTGCACAAGCACAGCATTACGGATTTCGCATTCCGCGCAAATCTTCCCGTTAAAGACGAACATATCGTCGAACAGGACAAGAATTTTTGGGACTATCTCGATTCCTTTAACAAGTAAAACCTTAAACGGAGCAAGGACATGAACGACGACAATCAAACTGTTTCCGCGACGACGGAGCCGAAATACAAGTGCGTCCAGGATGCCGCGAGAATTTACATTCTCCCGAACTTTTTTACGGCGGGAAATATGTTTTGCGGCTTCATGTCGCTCTGCCAGTGTATCGAAGCGAAGTACAGCGAGACTATCGCCGCCGCCAACGAAAAGTACATGCTCGCCGTCTATCTCATTTTCGGCGCCTGTCTCTTCGACCTCTTCGACGGCCGCATGGCGCGCATGTTTAAGAAAGAATCGATGTTCGGGGCCGAGTTCGACTCGATTGCCGACACCGTTTCCTTCGGGGTTGCTCCCGCATTCCTCGTTTACTTCCTGATTCTCGACCCGAGCCGCAGCGCTGCCGAATTCGGTGATATGCTCACAAAGGTCGGTCCGATTGTCGGCTTCATCTATCTGCTTTGTGCGGGCATCCGCCTGGCGAAGTTCAATGTGCTGACGAATCCGCTTATTCCCGGCAACGAAAAGAAAAGTCCGGCATCCGACTTCATGGGAATTCCTTCTCCGGTGGCCGCCGCGATTACCGCTTCCTTTGTGCTTTTGCTCACGAGCATGAACGGCGGCGAAACGGCTTCCTCTGCTCAGACGCTTCAGGACTACATCCCGATTGTGTTGCTTCCGACGATGGTGCTTGTCTCCATCCTTATGGTTACGAACATTCCGTATCCGACCTTTAAGCACATTAACTGGAACACGAAGGCAAAGGCCCAAGGCTTTATTCTCATCGTGCTTTTTGTCATCTTCGCCTGGCTGTTCCATGAGTATGCGATTCCCGCCGCGTTGCTGGCTTACGTGCTCTTCGGGCTGATTCGCGCGCTGCGCCGAAAAATTTCCCGCGGGAAAGTTGTTCCCGAGGAAGAGGAGGGAAACGGCGCAATTGAAGATACGTTTTAGCCCCTCCGTTTTTCGGCTTGCAAAAGCATGCCTGTAAGCATTCCATTTCGCACAAACCATATTTAAGTTTTTTAATTATTATGAAGAAAACAATCCTTCCCCTTACGATGCTCGCTCTCGCCGGTACCGCGTTTGCGCAGCAGACGGCCGTACCCCAAGAAAACAATATCGAAGTCGGCGCTAAATTTGCCTACGAATCCCACTATGTAGATCGCGGGATTGACCAGTCCGATGACAACCTCCAGACGACGGTTAACGTCGGCGTCGGTGGTTTTAATTCCGGCGACTGGGCTCTCCGCGCTTACGGCGAACTCGCCTACATGTCTCCGGTTTCCGACGAAGGCAACAACGCCGACTGGACTTTCGGCGCACGTGCCGTTTATGCGGAGGAATACTTCTTCGACTTCGGCTACCGCTTCAAGAGCTACCCGAACGGCGGTGTCGAACACGCCTATTCGATGCGCCGCGCCTACGTCAACCGCAGCAACGAGCTGTTCCTTCAGATCGGTCGCGACGTTGAGCTCGTTGAAGACCAGGAATGGTCCCGCGTCATCGTTGCCGGTTCCGTCTCCTATGACTGGAACCTCGAGCAGACCGCTTGGGAAGTTTCTGCCGAAAAGACCTTCGAAAGCATTTTCACGAACGAGACGGATTTCGCTCTCGGCGTTGCCTACGGGTACATCACCTCAAACGATTGGATCGGTGACCAGCTCCACGGCGTCGGCGATCCGGATAACGATTACGGCTATCTCACGGTTAAGGCAGATTTCATCTACCATTTGAACACCTCGACCGATCTCAGCTTCGGCGTCCGTTATTCCTACAATAACGACCACCATCGCTACATCAACGGCGTCCGTGTCATGGATATTGATTGCAACACCTTCTGGTGGGGTGTTTCGCTCAATTTCTGCTACTAATCCATCGAAAAACTATTTTTTTTAACCTACATAACATATAAGAACAATGGCTATCAAAGTTGGTATTAACGGTTTCGGTCGCATTGGCCGCATGGTTTTCCGTGCAGCGATTGAAAACTTCGCAGACGATATCGAAATCGTCGGAATTAACGACCTCCTCGAACCGGAATACTTGGCATACATGCTCAAGTATGACTCGGTCCACGGACGCTTCAAAGGCGACGTCGCTGTCGAAGAAGGCGCGCTCGTTGTGAACGGCAAGAAGATCCGTATCACGGCTGAAAAGGATCCGGCAAACCTCAAGTGGGACGAAGTCGCCGCTGACGTTGTCGTCGAATCCACGGGCTTCTTCCTCACGGAAGAAACCGCCGCTGCTCACATCAAGGCCGGCGCTAAGAAGGTCATCATGTCCGCTCCGTCCAAGGACGCAACGCCGATGTTCGTTTACGGCGTTAACCACCAGACCTACGCCGGACAGGCGATCATCTCGAACGCTTCCTGCACGACGAACTGCTTGGCTCCGATCTCCAAGGTCCTCAACGAAAAGTTCGGCATCAAGCGCGGTCTCATGACCACGGTTCACGCTGCAACGGCTACGCAGAAAACGGTTGACGGCCCGTCCCGCAAGGACTGGCGCGGCGGTCGCGGTATCCTCGAAAACATCATCCCGTCCTCCACGGGTGCTGCTAAGGCTGTCGGCAAGGTTCTTCCGGAACTCAACGGCAAGCTCACCGGTATGCCTATGCGCGTTCCGGCCTCCGACGTTTCCGTCGTTGAGCTCACGGTTGAACTCAACACGGAATGCACGTACGAAGAAATCTGCGCTGCAATGAAGGAAGCTTCCGAAGGCGAACTCAAGGGCGTTCTCGGCTACACCGAAGAAGCCGTCGTTTCGACCGACTTCCGCGATTGCCCGAAGACCTCCATCTTCGACGCCAAGGCAGGGATTCAGCTCGACAAAACGTTCGTTAAGGTCGTCTCCTGGTACGACAACGAATGGGGCTACTCCAACAAGGTCCTCGAAATGGCCCGCGTTATCACGAAATAAGTAATTTCGGATAATTAAAAAAGCGTTCCCGCATTTAACGGCGGGAACGTTTTTTATTTTTACGCTTTAAGAAGCCGTCACTTCAAATTAAATTCTGAACATGTCTATCGCTTCCGAATATAAAATTGCGGATATAGCCCTCGCCGATTGGGGACGCAAAGAACTCGACGTCGCAGCCTTCGAAATGCCCGGTTTGCAGTCAATCCGCAAAAAATACGCTCCCGAAAAACCGCTTGCGGGGACCCGTATCATGGGGTCGCTTCACATGACGATTCAAACCGCCGCGCTCATCGAAACATTGGTCGACCTCGGCGCCGATGTCCGCTGGGCTTCCTGTAATATTTTTTCGACGCAGGATCACGCCGCCGCAGCTATCGTCGCAGCAGGAACTCCCGTTTTCGCTTGGAAGGGTGAAACCCTCGAAGAATATTGGGATTGCACCTACCGTGCAATGACTTGGGCGGACGGAAACGGACCGGATCTCATTGTCGATGACGGCGGAGACGCGACTCTGCTCATTCACAAGGGCTACGAGCTCGAAAACGGAGATACTTGGGTCGATTCCCCGAGCGAATCCGAAGAAGAAGCCGTCATCAAGGCGCTTTTGAAAAAAGTTCACGCGGAAGATCCGCAGCACTGGCATCGCGTCGTTGCAAAATGGCGCGGCGTTTCCGAAGAAACGACGACCGGAGTCCACCGCCTCTACCAACGCGCCGCCGCCGGAAAGCTCCTCGTTCCCGCAATCAATGTGAACGACTCCGTCACAAAGTCGAAGTTCGACAATCTCTACGGTTGCCGCGAATCGCTCGTTGACGGCATTAAGCGCGCCACCGACGTAATGATTGCCGGAAAAATTGCCGTCGTCTGCGGCTACGGCGATGTCGGTAAAGGCTGCGCCCAGTCGCTTCGCGGTCTCGGGGCTACGGTCTGGGTGACGGAAGTCGATCCGATTTGCGCGCTCCAAGCGGCGATGGAAGGTTACCGCGTCGTGACCGTCGAAGACACGCTCGGCGTGGCGGATATCTACGTGACGACGACCGGCAATTGCGACATTATTACGCTCGAACACATGCAGCAAATGCGCGACCAGGCCATTGTCTGCAATATCGGCCACTTCGACAACGAAATTCAAGTCGGACGCCTCAACGCATTCCCCGGAATAAAAAAGGTAAACATCAAGCCGCAGGTCGATCGTTACGACTTCGAAGACGGCCATTCGATTTTCCTTTTGGCGGAAGGACGCCTTGTCAACCTCGGTTGCGCGACCGGTCACCCGAGCTTTGTTATGTCCAACAGCTTTACGAATCAGGTTCTCGCTCAAATGGATTTGTGGAAGAACCGCGACAGCTACAAGCCCGGCGTTTACATCCTCCCGAAGCGTCTCGACGAAGAAGTCGCACGCCTCCATCTCGAGCGCATCGGAGCCAAACTGACGACACTGACGCAGAAGCAGGCAGACTACCTCGGCGTTCCCGTCGATGGGCCTTACAAGGCGGAAAACTACCGCTACTAATCCGCACTTGAAGGTTTTACATCCCCCGCAAGCATTCCGAGCTGCGGGGGATGTTTGTTTGGGGACCCATCGAAGTGATTTTTTGCAAGTTGCGCAAGCTTTAACTTTACAAGAACGTATCAATCATGTTTTCTTTGCGCAATTATTAACCTTGCAATAAGAAAATGCGCATCCCCGAAAATAAAAAACAGATTGAACGCGGTTTTTCGCGTGTGACGTTAATATTGTCCCTCATCGTTTCCGCAGGAACACTTTGGGCATTTTCCGGAATTTGGGAAAGCGATATTGATAATGACGGTTGGACGGATGCCGAAGAAGTGGAGGCGGGAACGAATCCCGAGGATCCGACGGACCCTTGGGATTCCGATGAAGACGGCATTGCCGACTACCTTGAATTTGAAAATGAAACCGATCCGCTTGATCCGAATGACCCGCCCAAGCGGAGGCGGTTTTCTGCTCCGGCGTCACAGACAAGCGTGCCGGCGTTCCGCGATCTGATTGCGGAAGCGGAAGCAAGGTCGGGCGTGAAAAAAACGGCACCGAACGTCAAAATGATTGGGCTGGGGAATGCAGATTTCAATGCGCCGTCGGGCTTTGAAAGCGGAAGCAAAGAAGAAATCGAAAGTGCTCGAAAAGTACGCTACCGCATTATGGGAAGTGACTCCAATGGCTGGAGTGCTTTAGTGGGGAACGGGGTGGAGTATTGGCAGGAAGAAAACGGAAGGACAATCGGCGTTGAATTATGTGCCGGACCGAAATCCCGAGGGGTCAAACAGCGATTTAAGATGGAGGCGACGAAAGATTTCTGCGGAGGCTATGCTCTTGTCTGGGACCATTACGGCCGTGTTCCGCGATCGGGTACGATTGATTACGGCTACACGGCGCGTGTGACTATAGGCGATCCTTCGACAAATGTGGCTAAAACGGTCGGGACTGAGCTGAAAATTGATTCGTCCCGTGTTCCTGTCGGCGGCACGGCGAAAGCTTGTTTATTTTTCGGTATTGACGAAATGCTGTTGTCCGCGATTGAGCAAAACGGGCTATGGATTAGCATGAGCCCGAATGCTACGGGAACCCTTTCCGCTGTTGTCGGCAAGCTCCGTATTGTCAAAATCAGCATGGCGGTCGATAAAAACCGCGATACCGTCGTCTCTTTCGAAAGTGATGATCTCACTTCCGAGTCCGAACCGTACCGGTTCTGGATTAACAATGACGATGACAAAGAAGATGGAGAGGGAATCAGTTCCTCTTCGAACGATCAGGCCGGAGTCTTTTTTAGTGATCTTTCTACGGAAAATCCCGACAGTCTGCGTGATTTGGAAGATTTTTCCCGGCTTCAGATCCTATTTCAAGGAGACCAGGACGCGATTGATTGGCTTTTCGGAAACTTTGAGAACGGCAAAGTGAGGATGATGATCGCAGCACCGGCTATGGCAGGCGATACCCCGAGGATAAGGTTCATGCCGCATTTGGATCTGAAGGGGGGATTGGGTTACCTTGACGGAACTTATACCGGTAGTCTGGACGCGCAACTAAAGACGAAAATGTGGACTTCGCTTTCAGTCGGATCCGGAAACAGGCAGGACGATATTCTCGGTGAAATATGGGGAAACCTTTGGAACCTGTACCGAGGGAATTTTATTGAATTCGACTCAATCGACAGAAGCGAAAATCAGTTAAATTTTCTTTTCGAAGGAAGTGCGGTCGGAAAAGGAAAGTTTACGCTTGTGTTCTCGACCTCAGAAAAAGACTTTTGTGAGATGACGGCCGTTTGGTTGGAGTTGTCGGATGTCCGTGAGATGTTTGAACAGGTAAAGTTATCTTACAGCCCTTCTACGGAAACGAGTTCGTGGGAGCCCAGACAGTCTAAACCCTTTAAACATTCCTGGGACGAGGAAGCGGACAAACAAATTGTTTTTGTCCACGGATGGAATATGAAAGAGGGCTCGACGAATTCCTATGCGGAAACCTCGTTTAAGCGCCTTTGGTGGCAAAACTACAAGGGACGCTATTCGTCTGTTTATTGGCCGACAGGTTCGAATCCGCTAACTTATGAGACAAGTGAGTTTACTGCTTGGAAATGCGGAGCTGCGCTGAAGGCGTATTTCGATGCTTTGGTTACCAACGGGAGAGCGGTAAATGTAATGGCGCATAGCATGGGCAATATTGTCGTGGGGAGTGCGTTGCGTGAAGGAGCCGTAATTAATAATTACGCACTTATGAATGCCGCCGTTCCGGCGGAATGCTATGACGATAGCGCAGATTTACGACAGGCCCCGGAAACAAAAAAACTTAGCTCGACAGGAATAAAATTTGCCAATCTGCTAACCGATTGGTCTTGGTCTGAATTTAAAAATTGGGTCAAACCCTCTGTCGGAGACGATCCTAAGCGGGCGATTGCTTCTCGAGGATATCGCGGATTTTTGAAAAATACCTCTTGCACGATGATCAATTTCTACCTCCCGGAAGATTTTGCAACAGCAGAGGCCTGGGAGTTTCATAATTCGACCCAGAAACCGTTTTTTGGAATTACTTCGTATAAATATAAAATAGGAGAGAAGATAGAGATGTACAGGGAAGTATATACGGAGGAGGGGACAATGAGCACCCCTGCCGGTAAAATAGTGCTTGTCCAAAGCGATGTTACGGATCCCCATAGAGTTATGGCCTATGTCGATTCCAGCAAAACGAAAGTCGCCGGAGCAGAAGGACGGATGCAAGTGGCAAGAAGTATTGATATGAGTAGTACAAAGGAAA
>JAZRSB010000040.1:0-109478 GCA_045651325.1 Candidatus Spyradenecus sp. | reverse complement strand
TTCTCTAATCTTTAAGGCTACCTCTAGAAATTCATTTTTTTAGAGATTTGCCTACGGGAAGGGCATGCCCGCTTGTTCCATTGCGCCGCCGGCACGTCAGGGATATATCTGCATCACGGGGCGGCGCACTTGGCCTTGGGCGAGTCCGGGGGTTTCGACTCCCGTCTGCACCCGCGGTTATCCCATGTCGTGCACCTCCGGCGCACGGCTTCGCTCAGTGAATGATTCTATGGGGATATTTGAAGGCGTTATTTACTAAAACACTTATCCGTTATCAGCTATCCACCATCACTTCTAAAAAAACGAATTTCCGGCGCGTCCTTTAAGGGTTGCGATACGTTCCCGCGCGTGCAAAACTCGGGACATCGTGTTCAATGCTATTGAAATAGAGAAGATTCGTTCCGAATTTCCGATTTTGTCCGCTCTTTCCGGCAAGCGCCCGCTCGTTTATTTGGATAATGCCGCCACGGCTCAGAAACCGCAATGCGTCATCGACGCGGTCAGCCGCTTTTATTCCTGCGGCAACGCCAACATTCACCGCGGTCTTTATCGCCTGAGTGCCGAGGCGACGGCGGCTTTTGAGCGTGCGCGCGAAAGCGTAGCCCGCTTTATCAATGCCCGTGAAACGCGGGAATGTATTTTTACGCGCGGGGCGACGGAGGCAATCAATCTCGTGGCCGCATCGTGGGGGATGAAACATCTGCGGGAAGGCGACGAAATTTTGCTCACGCAGATGGAACACCATGCCGACATCGTTCCCTGGCAATTGGTGGCCGAGCGCACGGGCGCAAAGATTGTCGCGGCGCCGATTCTTCCGAACGGCGAGTTGGACGTAGTTGCATGGAAGAATTTGCTGACGGAGCGCACGCGTCTCGTGGGAATCTCCGCGATGTCGAACGCATTGGGTGTCGTCAATCCCGTCAAAGAACTCGTTGCCGCGGCCCACGCGGTCGGGGCCTTAGCGTTGGTGGACGGCGCTCAGTCCGTTGCTCACGGAATTACGGATGTCCGCGAAATCGACTGTGATTTCTTTGTTTTTTCCGGACACAAGGTTTTCGGTCCGACGGGCATCGGCGTGCTTTACGGCCGCGCGGAAATTCTCAACGCGATGCTGCCTTATCAGGGCGGCGGCGATATGATTGAGAAAGTGGATTTCTCCGGGACGACCTTCCGGGAGATTCCGGAACGTTTCGAGGCCGGAACGCCGAATATTTGCGGCGCCGTTGCCTTGGGAGTTGCGCTTGATTATTTTTTGCCCTTGCGTCTCGCCGCCGCCGAACACGAAGCCGCCTTGCTTCGCTATGCGACGGAGAAACTTTCCGCCGTTCCCGGATTGAAGATTTTCGGGGATACGCCGAACAAGGCTTCGGTGATTTCTTTTCAAATCGAGGGAATCCATCCGAGCGACATCGGAACGATGCTCGATACCTACGGAATTGCCGTTCGCGTCGGGCATCACTGTGCGATGCCGCTGATGAAGGCGCTCGGTGTGACGGGAACCGTTCGGGCTTCGTTCGCTTTTTATAATACGTTTGCGGAGGTTGATGCATTCGTCGATGCTTTGCTGCGCATTCAAAAAATGTTCTAATTTAAAAATATGAAAAAAACGTTTTTACCCCTTCTTCTCGCCGGAACGCTGGCCTTTGCGGCGTGCGCTTCTTCCCGCAACGAGGCTCCGGAAGCGCCCTCGGTCGAATCCGCCATTGCCGGAGTCGCCGCCTTTGCCTCTGCAGCCGAAGCCGATGCCGAAAACGCAGGCATTGCGGAAAACCGCGAAATCGGAATCGTCATTCACGCCGATCCGATTGCCCGCACCTTCGTTGCCCAGCTCAATGCGGGAGAAAGCGTGCGACCGGGTACGCAACTCGCGGTGCGCCGATTGGATTTGACGCCGACGGGCCTCGTGCTTGTCGAAACGGCGGATCGCCGTATGGTCGGTGCCCGCGTGCTCTGCGGGAACGTCGCCGAAGGTCAATTGCTGGTTATTCCGAATGCGGCTCTGAAAGCGCGCGTGTCGGCCCTGCCGGTGGCGCGTCCGTAATTTTTTAATCCGGAATAAATAAACGATGAAGCTTTTTGTCGGTGTGGACGGCGGCGGAACCAAGACGCGTACGCTCGTCGTCGCGGAAGACGGGACCTGCCTCGGTGCGGCGCTCACGGGTGCATCCAATCCGAATTCGGTCGGAGCCTGCAAAGCCCATGAAAACCTGATTGACGGCCTGAAAAGCGCTGTGGCATCGGTCGGCACGGAAGCCGAATTCGCCGCCGCATTTTTCGGGATTTCGGGGGTTAACGACAGCCTTACGGCAAAGGCGTTTCGCCGAGAACTCGCCGAGGATGTGCGGATTAAATTTGCAGCGTTGGAGGTGGAAAACGACACACGCTCGCTTTGCGCCTCCGCTTTCGGGATGCAATCCGGGATCGTCCTGATTGCGGGGACGGGCTCCAAGTGCTACGGACGCACGGAAGACGGCCGCGAATGGGAAACCGGCGGCTACGATTTTCATGTCTCCGACGAAGCCTCGGCGTTTGATTTGGCGCGGCGCGGGCTGACGGCGGCTGTGCGTGCGGCCGACGGCCGCGGCGAGCCGACTCTGCTGAAGGATATTTTGTTTAAAGAACTTCAAATCGTCGAAACCGGGCAGGTGTCGCAACGCCTCCACCAGGATTCGCTGAAGCATCCCGGCGTGCCGATGACCAAGGATGAGATCGCCGCTTTGGCGGTCCATGTCGGCAATGCCTATCTCGCGGGCGATGCCGTTGCCGGAAAAATTCTGAAGACGGCGATGGCGGATTTGGTCGATATGGTCGAAGCCGTCGCGCGAAAGCTGGGAATGCCGGCGGAAAGCCTGCGCTTGGGCATTACCGGCGGCGTGATTCTGAACGAGCCCTGCGCGACGCTTTTCCGCGAGGCGATGTTCGAGCGCTTCCCGCAATGCGAAATTTTCGAACCGCAGGAACCGCCGGTTGTCGGCGCGGCAATTCGTGCACTTTCGCTCGGCGGAGTCAAGGTAACGCCGGAAGTGCTCGCTAAACTTTCCGATTCGTTCAAGGCGCTTTGAGTACGCTGATCGAGGTGCGCTGTTCGCCGATTCACGGGAACGGGGTGTTTGCGCTTGCGGCGATTCCCGCAGGCTCCCTCGTTACCGTGTATCGGGGCGAAATGATTTCGCGGGATGAACTCGAACGGCGCATCGCTCTGCGGGAATCCGAGGGGCAGGGCGCCGCTCCGATTTATTATTTCGAAATCGAAGAAGACCGTTTCATCGATGCCGGGACCGTCGTCGAAGACAATCCCGCGCGCTTCATCAATCACGCCTGCGACGAGAATTGTGAGGCGATTTGGAATGCAAAGACCGGGCGCATGGAAATCTTCGCACTTCGCGATATTGCGCCCGGCGAGGAACTGTCGTTTGACTACGGATTCGAATTGACGGGATTCTTCGAGCATCCTTGCCGTTGTGCGTCCGAACATTGTTGCGGCTACATCGTCGCCAAGCCCTTACGGGCGGCTCTCATGAAAAAGCTGGCGCGACATGCACGCGCGAAAGCGGCGCGAATGCGAACATCGAATCCCGAATGATTGCCGCATAGCGGGGAAGTTGCTTCCCGTGTTTGCGGGAGCGGATGGCCTCGGGAAAGGGACGTGCCGAGCAGGCTTTCCTTGTTTCCGGAAATCTGCTAAGATTCAACTTTCATTTTATGGATACCTTTATCATTACCGGCGCTAATGCCGAGCCTGCGCAGAGTATTGCGCGCCGCTTGTGCGAAATGGGCGCCCGCGTTTACGGCATTGCGGGAACCTTTCCCGAAGCCGATTTCGCATTCAACGAATTTTTTCCGGTCGCCTGCGACGTCACTTCTCCGCAGGCGGTTGCTACCGAAATCGAAAAAATCCTCGAACGGGAAAAAACGATTTCCGGATTGATTTTTACGACCCAGTATCTTGCCTGCGATGCCTTTGAAAGCATGCCGCTTGAGGAGATTACCTTAGGCGTCAACGCGCTCGTCGCTACGCCGCTCGTTATTGCGCGTCTGGCCTTGCCGTCGCTGATTGCCTCCCGCGGAAGTGTCATCGCCGTTTCGTCGAACACGCTTACGCCGCACGGCCACGTCTTGAACGGGATTGCCGACGCCGCGATGAAGGTCTTTGCCGGAACGCTCTTCGGCGAATTGCGGGACACGGGCGTCAAGACCTGTCACATTTTCCTCCAAAACAACAGCGGTGCGCAGGATCCCGCCGCCGCATTTACGAATACGCCGCAGAGCCGCATTCAGCCGGACATCGTTGCCGAAACCGTCGAAACGGTTTTGCGTCTGCGCGAAAACAACGCGCTCACCCAGATTGTCCTGCGCCCGCAGGCGACGCGTGAGACGCCGCGTATTCCCGTTTCTTCGGAGCCGCGTATCCGCACGTTGCAGGTGGTTCGCCTGCCGGAGTCCAAAAATTATCCGCCGGCGGAGGAACCGATTCTTACGCCGAAATACTGCCGTCCCGACTATGCGCCGCCGCGCGGCTTGAAGCTTCAGGAAGCCGTTGAAGAAGCCATGTCGGATGCGGAAGCCTTTGCGGACGATTACGTCGATCCGGAACTGCGTTATCTCGTCAAAGGAAGCGAAAGGCGGGAAGAACGTGCCCCCGCAGCTCCGGCAGCGCCTGCGTCCGAGCCGTCCGAAACGGCTGCGGAAGCTCGTCCGGAGTTTGACGAAGAGGGCAATCCGATTCGCCGCAAGCGCAAACGCCGTCGCAAGAAAAAGAATCGCAACGGAGCGATGCTGATTCAGCCGCCGAAGTTTGAAAATCAGAATGTTCCGGCAAACGGCGGAAACGCGCAAGTTGCCTCGCCGATGCCGTCCGAGCCGAAACCGGTGGCCGAGAAAGCACCGGAAGTGCCGACCGAATCGCCGAAAAAGCAGATGCCCGATGCCGGTGTTCGTGAAAATCAAAACACGAATGCGCCGGAAGCCCCCAAGGCGGAAGCGACTCCGGCGTCCGTTGAAGGCAAAGCGGAAAAATCCGGAAAACCGCATCCGAAGAAGAAACAGGCACGCCCCCGCGTAAAAAAAGCGGAAACGTCGGCTCCGGAGTCTCCGGAAGCTGCGGCGAAACCGAAAAGAACGCGTAAGCCGCGCAAGCCGAAAGAAAGGGAAGAGAGAGATAGAGAGATTAAAGATTAAAGGGGAAAGATTAAAGAGAGATTAGAGCTTAGGGCTTAAAGCTTAAAGAGGCGCTGCGAAAAGATTAAAGAAGCCGCAGGTACTCGCTTGATGCCCGATGCTTGCTGCTTGGCGCTTTTTCCGCCGCCGGAGGTGCAATGGAACAAGCGGGCATGGGATGTTTCCGCGAGCGTTTTGTGTTTAAAATCCGGACTGTATTGTCCCGAATTCGCTATTGCCATAGTGAATCTACTTCTCCATGATGGGCAATACTGAGCGCGTTTGCCAGTGTCCTTTGTGCGCTCGGTTTTAATTTCGATCTCCCAAATTTTTCTTTTATGAAAATTGCTTTGACGGGGGGCATCGGCTGCGGCAAATCCACGGCGTTAACGGCCTTCCGAAACCACCATTTTACGACGCTTAGCGCGGACGCTCTCGGACATGAAATTCTATCCGGTTCTGCCGCCGTCGATTTTGCGGTTAAGCGTTTCGGGGAAGATTGCGCTCCGGCGGGAGTTATCGATCGTGCACGTCTTGCGAAAATTGTTTTCTCGGATGCCCGTGCGCGGGCGGATTTAGAGGCCTTCATGCATCCGCGCATCGAAAATGCCTGGAAGGAGCGGGCGTCGGCGGCGGAAGCGCGCGGAGAAAATTGTGTCGTCGAGATTCCTTTGCTCTTTGAAAAACAGCTTGAAGGCGCATTCGACTGCACGCTTTGTCTGGCGTGTTCGGAAGCCGTTCAGCTTGAACGTCTCGAAAAACGCGGTTTGCCGCGTGAGCAGGCATGTTCCCGTATGGCGGCGCAATTGCCGCTCGACGAAAAAATCCGGCGGGCGGATTATTGTCTGTTTAATGACGGTTCCCCCGAATTTTTAGAAGCACAAATCCAATTTTTTATCACTGAATTTTTGAACTGACATGGAAGAAGAAGCCATTCCCTCGTTACCGCTTGAAGAAGCAAAGAAGCCGGCCAAACGCGGTCGTCCGCGCAAAGCCCCCGCGCCGGAAGGCGAAACTGTTGCTAAGACTCCCGCGAAGCGCGGCCGCAAGCCGAAGGCGGGGCTCGAACCCGCATCTGCCGATGTGTCCGCCGGTGAGAAGGCAACCCCGCTCTTTTCTTTCGATCCGAATGACGAAATTACTCCCGCTCACGATGCTCCCGCAGAAAAAGCTTCGGACAAGGCGCCGGAGCCCGCAGGCGATGCGCGTCCGCAACTTTCGCCGGAGCGTCCGATTGCGCCGTTGACGGAAAGCGTGTATTCGCCGGAAGAAGAGGCTCCCGAAACGCCGGTCGCCAAGGAGGAAGACGCGGAAAAAACCGAGTCGGCTCCGGCGGAATCGTCATCGGCACCCGAAGGCGAAAACGCCGAGGAAGGGCGTGACGGCGGGAAACGCGGCGGATTTTTCGGTCGCGGAGAGCGCTGGGAAAAGCGTCAGACGCAGAAATTTAACCCGCAGGACCGCGGTCCGCGTCCGCAGAATGCGGCGTTTCGTCCGCGTGACGGCGGGAATGCGCCGCAGCCGTCCGGCAACAACGGGCAAAAGGATTTCAAGGCGCGTTTCCAGCCCCAGCCGAAGAAGGAAAAATTCCAAGCGGGAAAATTCAATGCGCAGGGGCGTTTCGACAAATTTAAAGACCGCTCGAATGTCCAGAAGCCGGCATGGGGTGCCTTGTCGAACGCCGACTCCTCGGAGGTCGGTACGCTCGATCTCGGGAATTCCTTTGACTACAACAAGCTCAAGGAAGAAGCTTTCCTGCTGGATTTGGAAGCGAAAGCGCGCCACACGGTGAAGCTGGTTAAGGAAATGCCGGAAGCACCCGTTCCTTCCGGAGAAGAAGGCGCCGAAGCCGCCCCCGCAAAGCCGGTCGAAAAGCTGGTTCCCTGCACGCCGGGCGAAGCGATTAACTTCAATGAAATTTACGATTTGCCGATGAATGAGCTGATTAAGCTCGCCGGCGAATTTGACATTCCGGTCTTCCGCAATCCGCAGCGTCGTCCGCTGATTCGCAAGATTCTCGCCGCCGCCTTTGAAGCCGACCGTCCGATCGAACTCGCCGGAACGCTCGAATTGCTCGCCAACGGCAACGGATTGCTGCTTTACACGGCGGACAATTACTGCGTGCGCGAGCTTTCCGCGTTCGTGCCCGCAAGCTTCATCCGCAAGTATTCGCTTCAGCGCGGCCACGAGCTGAGCACGATTGTTTACCCGCCGATGCCGGGCGAAACCGCGCCCATCGTCGTCGCCGTCAACTCCATCATGGGGACGCCGCCGGAAGAAATTAAGCACCTTACGCCTTTTACCGAGCTCACGCCGTACTATCCGACGGAACGCATCATGCTCGAAATGGAACCGGATGCGACGAACAATCTTTCCATGCGTTGCGTGGATTTGCTTTGTCCGATCGGTCTGGGACAACGCGGTCTTATCGTGGCGCCGCCGCGCGTCGGGAAAACCATCCTGCTGCAGACGATGGCGAATTCGATTTTGAAAAACAAACCGAAGGCCAAGCTCATCGTGTTGCTCGTGGACGAACGTCCGGAAGAAGTGACGGACTTCAAGCGCAACACGCCCGGCGCGGAAATTGTTAGTTCGACTTTTGACGAGTCGGCGGAAAATCACGCCCACGTCGCCGAAATCGTCATCGAACGCGCACGCCGCATGGTCGAACTCGGGATGGACGTCATTATTCTCTTGGACTCCATTACGCGTCTGGCCCGTGCGTACAATACGCTTCAGCCGAGCGGCGGCAAGTTGCTTTCCGGCGGTATCGAAGCGGGAGCGCTTGCCAAGCCGAAGCGTTTCTTCGGTTCGGCGCGTAATATTGAAGACGGCGGCTCGCTCACGATTCTGGGCACGGCGCTCGTCGGCACCGGTTCGACGATGGACGAAGTCATTTTCGAAGAATTCAAGGGAACGGGCAACATGGAGCTCGACCTCGACCGCGACTTGGCCAACAAGCGTATCTTCCCGGCAATCAATTTCGAACGTTCGGGAACGCGTAAGGAAGAACTGCTTTACCACCCGCAGGAAATGCAATGCGTTTATTCCATGCGCCGCGCGATGAAGGGCATGCCCTCCGTCGATGCGATGGAAATGCTGATTTCCCGCATGAAAAAGACGAAGACGAACGCGGAATTCCTCATGACGCTCGCCAGCCGTTAGCGGGATTGCGAGGCGGAGCCGGACGGGCAACGGGCTCGGCGGTCTCCGCCTCCGCGTTTCGATTTCAATTTAACACCACTCTACTACCCCATGAACAAGCAGGAAAACGAAATGGCCGCGTTGGAACACGCGCCGATTCTGCCGTTGCTTATCAAGTATTCGTTGCCGGCGATCGGCGGGATGATTGTTTACTCGCTGTACAATATCGTTGATAGCATTTTCATCGGCCGATGGATCGGATCGTCGGCTTTGGCGGCGTTGGCAATTGCTTTTCCCGTGATGAATCTGATTTTTGCCGTCGGCACGCTCGTCGGCATCGGCGGCGCTTCCGTTTGCTCAATCCGCCTCGGTGAAAAGAAAACGGAGGAAGCGCATGCCGTTTTGGGCAATGTGCTTTTGCTGAGCCTTATTACCGGTTTCGGTTTCGGTTGGGGGGCCTGCCTGTTTCTCGGACCGATTCTGAAGCTTTTCGGAGCGGGCGCAGAGACTTTCCGGCCTGCCTACGAGTTCATGCTGATCACGCTGCTGACGCTGCCGGTTACTTTTTGCTTTTTTAATTTAAACCACATGATGCGCGCGTCGGGATACCCGCAAAAGGCGATGTATTCTCTGTTGATCAGCGTTGTCATCAATATCGTTCTGGCGCCGGTTTTCATTTACGTTTGCGGTTGGGGCATGATCGGGGCGGCCCTTGCGACGGCGATTGCTCAGCTGCTTACGTTGGTTTGGGTGCTCGTTCACCTGCTTAATCCGAAGCACGTCTTGCATTTCCGCAGGGGAATTTTCCGTCTGCAGGCGGGTGTCACCAAGAGCATCCTCGCAATCGGGCTTTCGCCGTGCATGATGAATGTTTGCGGATGTTTGGTTGTCGTCGTCATCAATCATGAATTGCTGAAATATTCCGGGGATACGGGCGTGGCGGCTTACGGCATTTTGTGTCGCGTCGTCATGCTTATCGCCATGGTGGTTAACGGCATTACCCAAGGCATGCAACCGATTGTCGGCTTTAACCACGGCGCCGGGCGGACCGCACGCGTGCGTTTGACCTTGCGTTACGGGATAATCGCCGGGACGGTGGTGACGACGCTCGGCTGGGGATTGTGCGTGTTCTTTCCGCAATTGCTTTCGGGGCTGTTTACGAAGGACGCGCATTTGCTCGCGGCTGCGGATGAGGCTCTGCGCATGTCCTGTTACGCGCTCCCCGTCATCGGGATGCAGATTGTCATCGGCAACTTCTTCCAGGCAATCGGGCGGGCGAAACTCGCGATTTTCCTCTCGATGACGCGCCAGATGCTCATCCTGATTCCGCTGCTGCTTATTCTGCCCCGCTTTTGGGAAACGCGCGGCGTTTGGCTGAGTATGCCGATTTCGGACACGGCCTCCTGGCTCATCAACGTCGTTTATATATTAATTTTCTTGAAAAGCTATTCGGCGGTTCCTGCGGATGTTGCGGGGACGCAGGCGCGCCAAGCCGTCGAGGAAGGACGCTAAGATGATTTACCTGTCCCGCTACCGTTCCCCTTTAGGAGAAATTAACCTGTCGGCGACGCAGGACGCGCTTACGGGACTGTGGTTTGACGGGCAGGTGCAGCGCGCGGAAATTCCTGTCGGATCCGCCTGGATGCTGCGGGAAGACTTGCCGCTATTCCGCGAGTGCCGCTGCTGGTTGGACGCTTATTTCGGCGGTGACATGCCGGCTGCCGATGCCATTCCGCTGGCTCCTTTCGGGAGTGCATTCCGCCTCCGCGTCTGGCAGGCACTGCGTGAAATTCCCTACGGCGAAACCGTCACTTACGGGGAATTGGCGGCGCAACTCGGGCAGGGCGAAAACGGTAAGATGACTTCGCCGCGGGCTGTCGGCGGGGCGGTCGGGCGCAATCCGATTGCCGTGATTATTCCCTGCCACCGTGTCCTGGGCAAAAACGGCAAACTCTGCGGCTACTCCGGCGGCTTGCCGCGCAAAACCTCATTGCTGCAGCGGGAACGCGCGCTTCTGTTTTAGGGGCGGCGCCGGATTGGGATTTTAAGCTTCTCCACTTGCCAGCGGCGGCGCGGGCGGTGTATGCTTCGGAGAAAATTTTTTATGAATAAGGAATTTTTGGAACTTATCCTTCGCCGCAAGACCGTGCGGCGTTATTCGGAGAAAACGATTGAACGCGAAACGCTCGAACTGCTTTGTCGGGCGGCCTTGGCTGCGCCTTCCGCGCGCAATCAGCAAATGCGTGAATTTGTCGTCATTACCGAGCGCGAAATGCTGGATGCGCTCCATGCGGTTCTGCCGAATGCGCCGATGCTCAAGAATGCTCCCGCGGCGATTGTCGTCTGCGGCGAACTCGACAACGAGTGGTCGGTTTATTGGCAACAGGATTGCTCGGCTTCGGTCGAAAACCTTTTGCTTGCCGCCGAAGCCCTGGATTTGGGCGCGTGCTGGTGCGGGCTTTATCCGCGCGAAGAGCGTGCGGCCGAGGTGGCCGGTATGCTCGGCGTTCCCGCGAACCGTATGCCGATGGCGCTGATTGCGCTCGGTTATCCGCTCGACAATACGGAACGCGTGAAGGACAAATGGAAACCCGAAAAAATCCACTGGGGCAAATTCTGATTTTCCCGAACGGTGCGTTAAATTGTTATGGCCAAATCCAAAGAGCTTTCATTTGAAGACGAACTGAAAAAGCTGGAGGCGATTGTCGAATCGCTCGAAGCGGGAAATGTACCGCTCGCTACGCTCGTCGAGCGCTACGAAGCCGGCATGCTTCACCTGAAGCATTGTCAGCAGAAACTCGCCGAAGCCGAATTACGCATCGAACAGTTGCGGGGTGTCGGCGAAGACGGCGAAGCCGTTTCGGAAGCATTTGACGATTCCGACGTATAAAATTTCATCCCGAACCGCTCCTGACTTGCTCGCCTCGATTCACAGTCCGGAAGACCTCAAAAAGCTTCCCGCAGAACAACTCCCGCAACTCGCCGACGAACTGCGGAAACGTATCATCGACGTTACTTCCAAAAACGGCGGACACGTCGGGCCCAATCTCGGAGTCGTCGAACTTTCCGTTGCGCTTCACCGCGTCTTTTCGACGCCGAAAGACAGCATTATCTTCGACGTCTCGCACCAGTGCTACGCGCACAAGCTGTTGACGGGACGCAACGGCGAAGCTTTTGACAAACTGCGTAAGACCGGCGGATTTTCGGGTTTCTGCTCACGCAAGGAAAGCGCTCACGATGCCTTCGGAAGCGGGCATGCGGGAACGGCCATTTCCGCTGCACTCGGCATTGCCGCAGCGCGTGATCTTGCCGGCGGGGACGAGCATGTCATTGCCGTCGTCGGAGACGCCGCCATTACCAACGGCGCCACGCTCGAAGCCCTGAATAATATTGCTTCGCACACGAAGCGCCTGGTTGTGGTTTTGAACGACAACGAGTGGTCGATCGACCGCAATGTCGGAGCCGTTGCCGATTATCTTAATAAGCTGATTACGACGCCGGTTTACAACGAAGCGACGCGCGGGGTTCGCCGTTTTCTGGAAAAAATTCCCGGCGGCGCCCACCTCATTCGCGCGGGTTCGGCATGGAAGCAGGAAAAGAAAAACGTGCTTTCGTCCGGTTCG
Organism: Candidatus Spyradenecus sp.; assembly: GCA_045651325.1. GTDB lineage: Bacteria > Verrucomicrobiota > Verrucomicrobiia > Opitutales > UBA953 > Spyradosoma. The sequence continues at coordinate 97,554 of JAZRSB010000040.1, read as the reverse complement.
TCGCCGCTTTTCGAAAATTTCAAACTGCGCTATCTCGGCCCGATTGACGGGCATGACATCGCGCAGCTGATTAACTATCTTGAATTTGCCAAGAAATCGGATCGTCCGATTTTACTCCACGTCCGCACGACGAAGGGCAAGGGCTTTTCTCCGGCGATTGAAAATCCGGAAAAATTCCACGGCTGCGCGCCGTTTAATCCCGAAAACGGCGAATTGCGCCTCTCGCAGAAGAAGGCTCCGGCGTGGCAGGAAGCCTTCGGCGAAACTCTCGTGAAGCTTGCTCGGGAAGACAAAAAAATCCTCGGAATTACGGCGGCGATGCCGGCGGGGACTTCGCTCAACCTGCTCAAAAAAGCGCTTCCGAAACAGTATTTCGACGTCGGAATTGCGGAAGGGCACGCCGTCATTTTTGCGGCGGGGCTGGCTTGCAAAGGCTTTAAACCCTGCGTCGCCATTTATTCGTCGTTCCTGCAACGCGCCGTCGATATGGTGATGCACGACGTTTGCCTGCAGAACCTTCCCGTCGTTTTCTGCCTCGACCGCGCCGGGCTTTCCCCGCAGGACGGTGCAACGCATCACGGGCTTTACGACATGGCGATGCTGCGGACTTTGCCGAACATTACGATCATGCAGCCGAAAGACGAAGACGAGCTGGCGGACATGATGGCTACGGCTTTTGAACTGGGATCGCCCGCCGTCATTCGCTATCCGCGCGGTGAGGCCGTCGGCGTTCCCGTCAAAGAAAAACCGGCGTTGCTGCCTGTCGGCAAGGCGGAGGTTTTGAACGAGGGAACGGATGACGGCGCCGTCTGCATCTGGTCGCTCGGCGGAGTGACTTTGCCGCTTGCCGAAGCGCTGGCCAAGCGCCTCGAAGCCGAATGCGGGAAGGCTCCGACGCTCGTTAACGCGCGTTTTTGCAAGCCGCTCGACCGCGAATTGCTCGCGGAACAGGCTAAACGGGCCAAGCTCTTCGTGACTTTCGAAAATCACACAGTCGTCGGCGGATTCGGTTCCGCCGTGTTGGAAGCCCTTTCCGAAATCGGCGCGGAAGTTCCCGTCGAGCGGATCGGCTGGCCGGATGCCTTTGTCGCGCACGGCACCAATCCGGCGGATTTACGGGCGCGTTATGCGCTTTCCGACGAGGCGATTGCCGAGCGCGTCCTGGAGAGAATCCGAAAGCTCAAATCCTGAAATTCATGAAGGCGCCGCTTGTGTTTTTTTGCGTTCTTCTGTTCGCCGGCGCCGCTTACCTGATCAACGCTAAACCGATGTTTACCGACCACTCCGCCAAAACACGCATTGAGGCGCTGCGCAAAGAAATTGCCGAACACGACGAACGTTATTACCGCCATGCGTCGCCGACGATTTCCGACTTTGAATACGACAAGCTGAAAGCCGAACTCGAACGCCTTGAGACCGAGTTCCCGCAGTATGCCTCCGAGAATTCCCCGACACAAAAAGTCGGCGACGACCGTACGGACGGATTCGAAAAATACCGCCACCGTATGCCCATGCAATCGCTCGCAAACACCTACAACGAGGGCGATTTTACGGAGTTTTGCCGCCGTATCGGCAAAGATGCGGGTTCGGAAAATTTGGCTTATGTCATTGAACCCAAAATCGACGGCATTTCCGTTTCCTATACCTACGAGGACGGCGTGCTCGTGCGGGCGACGACGCGCGGGAAAGGGGAAGAAGGCGACGACATTTCGCGGCATATGGGTAATTTTTCCGGTCTTCCCGCAAAACTGAAAGCCATTCCCGGAAAGCCATTCCCGCGTATTATCGAAATTCGCGGCGAAATTTTCATGCGCAATGCCGAGTTCTTGCGCATCAATGCCGAACGCGAAAAACTCGGTTTAGAAACCTTCGCCAATCCGCGCAATCTTACGGCGGGCACCGTCAAATCGCAAAATCCGCGGGAAACCGTTTCGCGCAAACTCGATACGATTGTTTACGGTATCGGTTACTGCGAACCGGACACCGCTTTTGATACGCTCGAAGAGCTGCGTGAGACTCTCGCGGCATGGGGACTTGCCGTGACCAATTTCTTTGAACGGGCCGAGAGCGGCGAAGCGGCTTTTGCCGCCGTGCAAAAACTCGGCGAACTCCGGAAGCAATTCGACTATCCGACCGACGGCGCCGTCGTTAAAATCAACGCCATCGCCCTCCAACGTGCACTCGGCGAAACGGCGAAGGCGCCGCGCTGGGCCATTGCTTTTAAGTACGCGCCGGAGCAGGCGGAAACGACGTTGCGCGCCATCACGCTGCAAGTCGGTCGCACCGGAAAAATTACACCTGTCGCCGAACTCGATCCCGTCGAAGTGGCAGGCACGACCGTTTCCCGCGCTACGCTTCACAACGAAGACGAAATCGCCGCCAAGGATTTGCGTGTCGGCGACCGCGTTATCATCGAAAAAGCCGGGGAAATCATTCCGCAGGTCGTGCGCGCCGTTGTCGAAAAACGTCCCGCAGGCACGCCGAAATTTTCTTTTGCCGAAGCCGTAAAGGCCGCCGGGCTCGACGGCGAGCGCCCGGAGCGCCTCATCGATCCGAAGCATCCGGAAAAGGGCACGGAGCGTATTGCCGCTTGGTATGTGCGCGAAAAAGATTCGCCGGAATTGCGGACGCGAAAGTTGCTTTATTTTGCGGGAAAAACCTGCATGGACATTCCGAATCTCGGAGAAGCCGTCGCCGCGCAGTTGGTCGAAAAAAACTTGGTGCGCGTGCCGGCCGATCTTTACCGTCTGACGAAAAACGATTTGCTCGGCTTGGAAAAATTCAAGGAAAAGTCCGCGCAAAACCTGCTCGACGGCATCGAGAAATCGCGTTCGCGAGAGCTTTCGCGCCTCCTGAACGGACTCGGCATTCCGAATGTCGGCGAAACGACGGCGCGGGATCTTGCGCGTCACTTCAAGACGCTTGACGCGTTAATGGAGGCCGATGTCGAGGCGCTGGCCGCCATTTACGGCATCGGCGAAGTGGTCGCTCAGAGCGTTTGCGACTTTTTCAAGGCACCGGAAAATCGCGAACACTGCGAGGCATTGAAGGCCGTCGGAGTCAACACGCAGGAACACGAGAGCGCTTCGCTTGTGCTTTCGGCGGATAACCCGTTTTCCGGAAAAACGTTTGTCCTTACGGGAACGTTACCGACGCTGAAGCGTGCGGATGCCAAGGCGCGGATTGAACGCCTCGGCGGGAAAGTCACCGATTCCGTCAGCGCGAAAACTTCCGTTGTATTGGCGGGTGACGACGCCGGCTCGAAACTCGAAAAGGCCAAGAAGCTGAACATCAAGGTCATTGACGAAGCGGAATTTTTGGCTTGGGAAGAACGCGCTTTGAACGGAGCGGAAACTGCGGAAGAGGCTCTTCCGTCGGCGAGTGTTTCTGCGGGACCGTCCACTGCGGAGCGGGAGGCGGAACCGAAGAAATCTGTTTCCGGCGACGCGGAACAATTGGAACTATTTTAATCAGACGTGAACTCTTCTAAATCATCTTCCGCGCTTCCGCCGCAGATTCCGGAAAGCGAGTGGGCGGAAACCGTCTCCGCACAGACGATTCGCGACGGCAAATTGCTTGCGCCGAGTGTTTTGGATGTGATGTGGACGGCGCCGATTATGCGCGGCAAAGTCGCCGAAGGCGCGCGGCGCTTTCTCGTTAATCTGGATTTGCGCTCCCGCACGTTCATCAAGGCGGAATGTACGTGCGAGGCAGGGCGCTCGGGGCGTATTTGCCGCCATGCGATTGCCATTTATTTTTCGTATTTCGGCTCGATGCTTCGGGCGGCGGAAGAGGCGCGCAAGCTTGCCGTTGCAAAAACCTTGCGCGAAAACGCAGCGCCGGGGCGTTCGACATCGACTGTCCGCCCGGCTCCGGTGTCGGGGATTTCGCGTACGATGCCTGCGGATCCTGCCTCTCGGGCGGCTGTCGCGCCGATTGTGCGGCGCCCGCAGCTCGACGGCAATGCGCAGTGGATGTCGGTGGTTTTGCCGTCGCGGGAGTCCGAGCATTACGAAGCGATTTACAACAAACTTAAGTACGGCGGATTCGATTTGGACGTGCGTTCGGCGCGTTGGTTTCTGCGCGGAAAGCATGCCGTTCTGTGCTTTTTGGCACGGGAATGGGAGCGGTTCCGTGAGCGTTTTTCGCCGCGGATGTCGCCGATATTTAATGAATTTATTCAAAGTCTGCGCATCGCGAAGCTGAAGACGGCCGTACACGAACAGGGCGATAAATTCGAGCTTTCCGTCGGGGTCGAAACTTTCGGTGTGGCCGAAAACGAGCTGCATGCGGCGCTCGCCCGTTCCTGCCCGTATGCCGAGGACAAGAAGGGGCGCATCGTTTTGATTCCGTCCGCAGTTTCAGAGAAACTGGCTGCCGTCCGCGCACGCCTCGACCGCAGCGTCATTCAATACACCGGAACTTCGGTGTTCCGCCGGAAAATTTCGCGAGCGGAAATGGCTTCGACCGAGACCGTTTTGGAGGAACTCGGCGTCAATTTCGAGCCTCCGGCTACCTGGCGGGAACGTGCCGGAGCGCTTCGCGATTTGAGTCGTCTGAAAAAAGCACCCGTGCCCGCCGACTTGGATGCCCGCTTGCGTATTTACCAGCAAATCGGGGCGGCCTGGCTCTGGCACCTTTTCAAAAACCGTTTGGGCGGTATCCTCGCCGATGAAATGGGCTTGGGGAAGACCGTCGAAACCATCGCTTTTCTGAGCTCGGTTTTTGCCGAAGATGCGGCGCCGGATCTGCGCGTGCTCGTCGTCGCGCCGGCCGGGCTGGTCGAAAATTGGCGGCGGGAATTATCCCGCTTTGCGCCGCATCTGCCGGTGCTCGTTCACCACGGACAAAAGCGTTCCCGCGAGGCTTTGAGTCGTTTCCCGCGCGGCATCGTCATTACTTCCTACGCAACCCTGCGCATCGACAACGAAGATTTCCTCGCTTCCGGAACTTGGCATACCATTGTCGCCGACGAAGCCCAACAGGTGAAAAATCGCCGCTCACGCAATTCCCGGGCCCTGCGCGATATTCCCGCAGGAACGCGTTTCGTGCTCACCGGGACCCCGGTCGAAAATTCCATTGAAGACCTGCGGACGCTTTTTGATTTCATCCTGCCCGGTTTTATGCCGGCCCCGCTTCCGTCGGCTTCCGGTTCCGCCGCCGAACGCCGGGAGCGCGACAGCGAAGTCGTCAGAACTCTCGCCGCACCCTATATCCTGCGCCGTACCAAGTCGCTCGTGGCCCCGGAACTTCCGCCGCGTATCGAGCAGGAGGTCTGGTGCCGCTTCGGCGATACTCAAGCCAAACTCTACGACGAGTGGAAAGAGCATTCCCGCAAGGAAATTTTCGAGCTCGAAATGTCCGGCGCCTCCGACAACCGTTTGCGCTTTGCCGCATTCAGCCAGTTGTTGCGCCTGCGGCAGATTTGCACCGAGCCGCGCCTGCTCGATCCCGACTTCCCTGAGGCCGAGTCCGCCAAATTGCGGGCTTTCCGCGAGCTGCTTGACGAAGCCCTTGCCGGCGGGCACCGTGTTCTCGTTTTTTCCCAATTCGTTTCCGTTCTGAGCTTTTTGAAAAAAGCCCTCAGCGACGACGGTATCGCGTACGCCTACATCGACGGCAATACGAAAAACCGCGCCGAAGTCTGCGAGCGTTTCAATCGGGACGAACACATTCCCGTTTGCCTGATTTCGCTGAAAGCCGGCGGCGTCGGTCTGAATCTTACCGGCGCGGACACCGTCGTTCATTTTGATCCTTGGTGGAATCCGGCGGCGGAAGCCCAAGCGACCGACCGTGCACACCGTATCGGACAAACGCGCGCCGTAACGTCGATTAAGCTCGTCGTCGCCGATTCCGTCGAAGAGCGCGTCCTCGAACTTCAAGCGGAAAAACGTGCGCTCCTCGCCTCCGTCTTTGAAGCCAGCGATGCCGAGACGGCGAAGATTTCCCTCGCCGATATGAAGGCCCTCCTCGACATTCCCGCAAACGGCACCGGCGCGCCGTCGGCGTAGCTTCCCGAGTCGGAGAGGCCTTTTTTAGTTCCGCTTTCCGCGTCAGTCGTGCGGGAAACACGTTGACCGCGCGGGCTCTATCTGCTAAATTGAAGCCACTTTAACGCGTATTTAACCCCGATATTTCAACACACAACGTTATTGAAAATATTATGAACAACAAAATCGTAGCTAAGGTTTATCCTGCCAAGGAAGAAGCCGTTAAGGAAGTCGCTGCCGAAATCGCAGCCCTCATTCGCGCACGCGCCGCAGAAGGTAAAGAAGCCGTTCTCGGTCTTGCCACGGGTTCGACGCCGGTCGTTCTCTACAAGGAACTCATCCGCCTCCACAAGGAAGAAGGCCTGAGCTTCAAGAACGTCACCAGCTTCAATCTCGACGAATACTACGGGCTCCCGGGTACGCACGACCAGAGCTATCGCTACTTCATGAACACGGAACTTTTTGACCATGTCGATATCGACAAGGCAAAAACCCACGTGCCGGACGGAACCGTTCCCGCCGACAAAGTTGCCGAAATGTGCGAAAAGTACGACGCCGACATCAAGGCTGCCGGCGGCATCGACATTCAGATTCTCGGCATCGGCCGCACCGGACACATCGGCTTCAACGAACCGCCCTGCGGACCGGACACGCGCACGCACCAGGTGACGCTCGACGAAATCACCATCAAGGACAATGCGCGCCTCTTCTTCCACGACAAGATTGAAGAAGTTCCGACCTCCGCCGTCACGATGGGCGTCGGCACGATTCTCGAGTCCAAGAAGGTCGTTCTCCTCGCTTGGGGCGATAACAAGGCCGACATCATCTACCGCTCGATCTGCGAAGCGCCGACCGAAAACTGCCCGGCAAGCTGGCTCCAGAACCACCCGAACTGCGTCTTCGTTCTCGACAAGGCGGCAGCCGCGAAACTCTAAAATAAGGAGTAAGTGATAGTTGATAACTGATAGGTGAAGATTTCGTCTATCGGTTATTGCTATCCGTTCTTCCTTTTAAACCCATCGACTATCAGTTTTTACTTTTACCTTTATGATCAAAGTTTCTCCCAAATTCGTTCCCGAAATCGATCCCGCGTTTGTTCCCGCAGTATTGTGGAACCGCGAATACCGCAAACTCGCGGCAGAAACCGCCGACTCGGCTCCGCTCGCCATCGGTCTCGAACGCCCGGACGGAACGGCTTCCGTTTTCCGCACCGTTTGCCTTCCGTGCACGCCGGATTTCGCTCCGCTGAACAAAATTTACGTTGAACGCCTCGTGAAGTTCCTCCTCTGGGCTCGCGGCGGAACGAAGGTTTATGTTTCCGGCAAGTATGCTCCGTGCATCGCCGAAATGCTCAAAAAGTGCTACTGCAAGGGCGGCGAACGCGAATTCGACGTCGGTTTCGTGAAGCAACTCTTCGGCGAAGATCTCGAAATTCTCGCCGTTGATGAAGCCGGTCTCCCGAAGGAAGCCGCTTCCCACCTCCCGCTCGGCCGCAACCTCGACGGTTGCCGTATCGGCTTCGACCTCGGCGGTTCCGACCGCAAGTGCGCCGCCGTTATCGACGGTAAGGTCGTATTCTCCGAAGAAGTTAAGTGGGACCCGTATTTCCAGGCGGATCCGGAATACCACTACGAAGGCATCATGCACTCGCTCAAACTCGCGGCGGCACACCTCCCGCGTGTTGACGCGATCGGCGGTTCTTCGGCCGGCGACTACATCAACAATCGCGTCGGCGTGGCTTCGCTCTTCCGCGGCGTTAAGGATCCGGAACTCTTCGAAAAGCGCGTCAAGAACATGTTCATCGACATCGCTAAGGAATGGGGTGTTCCGTTCGAAGTCATCAATGACGGTGACGTTACCGCGCTCGCAGGCTCGATGAGCATGAACAAAAACGCAGTTCTCGGCGTTGCAATGGGTACCTCCGTCGCTGCCGGTTATGTCGATCCGGAAGGACACATGACGAACTGGATTTCCGAACTCGCTTTCGTTCCGGTTGACTACCGCGAAAACGGTCCGGCCGACGAATGGTCCGGCGACCTCGGTTGCGGCGTTCAATACTTCTCCCAGCAGGGGACGGGCCGCCTCATCCCGATGGCGGGCATCGAACTCCCGGCTGAAATGCGCCTCCCGGAAAAGCTCGAAGAGCTCCAGAAGCTCATGAAGGACAACGACCCGCGCGCTCGCAAGGTTTACGAAGCAATCGGTATTTGCTTCGGTTACACCCTCGCACACTTCGCGGAATTCTACGCCTACGAAAACCTTCTCATCATGGGCCGTGTGACCTCCGGTGAAGGCGGATCGATCATTATCGACAAGGCGAACGAAGTGCTTAAGGCCGAATTTCCGGAACTTGCCATCAACCTCGTCGTACCGGATGAAAAGGATAAGCGCCACGGTCAGGCTATCGCCGCCGCTTCGCTTCCCGCCATCCCGAAAGCGTAAAAGAGAGCTTAAAGATTAGAGCTTAAGGCTTAAAGAAGAGCGTTCCCGCAAATTTCGCGGGAACGCTTTTTTGTGCACGGACGCTTCACGGACTTCACAAAACTTGAGGTTGTGGAAAGTCGAGTGTTTTTGTAGAAAATCCGTATGGAAGATCTTATTCCCGTTCATGGCGGTTATCGCAATCTCAAGAGTTTTCAGGTCGGACAACTCGTTTATGACATTACCGTCCGTTTTACCGAGCGCTATGTGGATAGATTTAGCCGGACTCGGGACCAAATGGTTCAGGCCGCGCGTAGCGGCGTTCAGAATATTGCCGAGGGGTCGCAAGCTTCGGCAACGTCGAAGAAAATTGAGCTGAAACTCACTCAAATCGCGCGCGCGAGTTTGGAGGAATTGCGTTTGGATTATGAAGATTTTCTGCGTCAGCGGGAATTGCCGACGCTTCCGCCGTCCCACCCGGTTCTATTGAGAATTAAAGAACAAAAACCGAAAACGCTTCAGGAGTTTGCTGCATGGGTCGCGCGAGAGCGTAAACTAAGCCTTTCCGATGTACCGCTGAGCTCTGCGTGTCTTGCCGCGAACGGTGCACTTTCTTTGATTAACATTGCCTGTTACTTTTTGGATAAACAAGTCGCCCGCCTTGCGGAAGATTTCAAAAACGAAGGCGGCTTTACGGAACGACTTTATAGGATTCGCTCGCAAAACCGCCAATCCCGCCCTCCCTCCCGATAACGTGAGGTCCGTGTCCGTCCTTTCTGTCGTCCTAAAAAGCACAACGAATTTTCAATTCGGTGTGTTTTTTTCATTGAGGTGTATTTTAAGCTGGATTGAGGAGATCCTTCGAGCGGATTTTTCGAGAATAATCTTCGGGAATGAACTCAATCACAAATTTAGCAGAAGGAGAAAGAAGGTTCTCTCGCGGAGGCGCGGAGCACTACGGGAATATCTTGAATCCTGGTTCCAATCAAGAATTTCTTCTTGTCGTTTTGGAAGGTAGCGGAGTTTATAGCTTGATGCTCCGCAGCTCTGTGGCTCTGTGAGAGCATCAATGCTCACCGAATTGAAAATCCGTCGGGCGAAGGAAAGCCGTTTTTGAAGTGGGTTGGCGGGAAAACTCAGTTGCTTGATGAAATTTTTCAAGCAATCCCGCAGTCGTTTTGGTCGCACGGGAATGTGACTTACATCGAGCCGTTTGTCGGTGGAGGCGCTGTGTTGTTCCGACTTTTGTGGGAGCACACAAATATTTCTCGTGCCGTGATAAATGACGTGAATCCGGCGTTGATTTCGGCGTATCGCTGCGTGCAGTCGAAACCGGAAAAACTGATTATTGAACTTTCCGGAATTGAGCGGGAATATTTCTCCTTGCCGGGGTCCGAAGACGCTCGTCGGGAGTATTTTCTCGAACGACGTGCGGAATTTAACGGTGGGTTCGTTAATCGCGACCGGAAAGATGTTACGGAAGAAATTCGTGTTGCCGCCTTGTTGATTTTTCTGAATCGAACCTGTTTCAACGGACTTTTCCGGGTGAACTCCAAAGGCGAATTTAATGTGCCGTTCGGGAAATACAAACGTCCGAGAATTTGCGATGCGGAAACGATACGAGCAGATAGTGCGCTGTTGCAACGTACAGAGATTCTCTGTGGCGATTTTGAGGCAACGCTGAAATATGCAGACGGGAATGCATTGTTTTATTTGGACCCGCCGTACAAACCGATAAGCGCAACATCAAGTTTCAATACCTACGCGCGGGGCGGGTTCGACGACGAGGAGCAACTGCGCTTGCGAGATTTTTGCAGGGAGCTCCATGCGTGCGGTGCGCACTGGGTACTAAGCAATTCCGATGCATACAATGCAGCGGGAATGTCGTTTTTTGAAGAACTTTACGCGGGATTCTCAATTCGACGTGTTTTTGCTTCTCGCATGGTAAATGCTAATGCCTCCAAGCGAGGAAAACTGACGGAAGTATTGATTTCGAACTTTTCGGAGGAGGAAATTCGGAATGATTAAGGGCGGAGTCGGAGGCGGAAATACCAAAACGGGATTGGCATTTGAGGGGAAAACGGATCTGGCGACGTTCCTTCAGGGATATGAAGGTTATGTTGTGAAGGCAGGAGATGTTTTTTTCAAGGGAGAGAAAATTGCCAGAATTTTCAAGAAACATGCTTTTTATAAGTTTTTGGATGAACTTCGCATTAATTGGCGTGAATGTATTTCTAAGAAGTTACTTCCCGATGATAGCATTTTTATAATTGTTCGTAGTACGCTTTACATTATTGAGTGTAAGTTTCAGCAAGTTGCAGGCTCTGTCGACGAAAAGCTTCAGACCTGTGACTTTAAGAAGAAGCAGTATATGAAGCTTTTGGCTCCGGCAAATATTGATGTTGAGTACATTTATTTGTTGGGAGACTGGTTTCGAAAGCCGGAATACAAGGATGTTCTTGATTACATTATCAGCGTCCGCTGTTTTTACTATTTCGAGCATATTCCGCTTTGGAAGTTGGGATTGCCGGTCTCAGAGAAGAGAAAATGATCCCGAATTTTTACAAGTCGCCGGATAGGGATTTCACGCTTTTGCAAGGTGACTGTGCGGAAGTTTTGCGTTCGTTCGATTTTGAATTCGACATGATTTTTGCGGATCCGCCGTATTTTCTTTCGAACGACGGCATTTCGGTTCAGTCAGGAAAAGTTGTTTCCGTAAATAAGGGTGATTGGGATCGTTCCCGCGGAGAGGAGGAGAATGAGGCGTTTACGCGCGCGTGGATTGCAGAGGTGCGAAAAAAACTGGCGCCGGCGGGAACGATTTGGATCAGCGGTACGTATCACAATATTTTTACCGTCGCAAAAATACTGAAAGAGCAGGGTTTTAAAATTCTCAATGTTGTGACGTGGGCGAAGACCAATCCTCCGCCGAATTTGTCCTGTCGTTATTTTACGCATTCGAGCGAGTTTCTTGTTTGGGCACGGAAGAGCGAAAAAGTTCCGCATTATTTTAACTACGAGCTCATGCGGGAACTCAATGGAGGGACTCAGATGCGTGACGTTTGGGCTTTACCTGCGATTGCGCCTTGGGAGAAATCTTGCGGGAAGCATCCGACGCAAAAACCGCTCCCGCTTCTGGCTCGCATTGTTCTTGCTTCGACGCGGGAGCGTGCGTGGGTGCTCGACCCGTTTTCGGGGAGCGCAACGACGGGAATCGCGGCAAATCTGCTTAATCGTCGTTTTCTCGGGATTGAGCGGGAGATTCCGTTTTTGGAGATATCGAGGGCGCGCAAAATCGAGATTCTGAATTTTGAAACGGCAGATGCATTTATAAAAAGGCTAAAGCTTCCGCCGCGTCTATGCGACGGAACGGATTTTTGCCTGCGTGAAGATGTCTCGGAAGACTTGCCGTTTTAGGACGAACTTTCGAAGAATCAAAGAGACGAGAGGTTGCTGTTGTGTTTTGGAGACATCGGACCTACGGTGGAGCTCCCTAGTATGAGCACCTTGGCTTTGTCGATGCCGACGAGTTGACACCGGAGAAAGATTAGGGCTTAGAAAACAAAACTAAAGCGCACCCGATAATTTTTTCGGGTGCGCTTTGTTTATCCGGAGCCGCTTATTCCGCCGGTTCCTTGACGTAGTTGTCGGAGCGGCCGCGGGCGGTGCCCCAGACTTCGAATAGTTTCCAGGCCGAGATTTCGGGGCGGACGTGATGGTCGTCCCGCAATTCGGCGCCGACGGAGAAGCAGAAATTCATCTGCTTATAAATGACGGAGTAGGCTTTGCCCATGCGGACGTAGCCGTCGTAGAGCGCCGAGGAGATGGCACAGGCGCCTTTTACGCTCGTGATACGGATGGCTTCTCCGTTGGAAAGCGCTTCGTCGCTTGCTGCACGGATATCAAGGCAGACGTAGTGGACGTCGCCGCAGGCGTCGGCGAGGGCATCGATGGCCTTCGAGAGCGTTCCGGCCCGCAGTTCCGGACGTGCGATGAAGCGCGCGCCTCGAATGCGGGAGCCGGTCGGAGCCAAGGGATAATATTTCCCCGGCTTAAGTACCATGTCCGCCTTGCGGAAGTTCTGCTTTGAGAAGAGTTTGCCGTTACAGACACCATGGTCGTCCGCCCAAATGAGATCTTCCAGCTTGCGCTCACCGTCGCCTTTGACGCGAACGAAATCCTTTTGGATGACGGAGAGAATTTGGCCTTCCCGGCGTCCCGGACGGCGTGCCCAAATGACCTCGTATTCGTTGCCGCTGATGTATTCTTGTGCAATGGCATCGTCCACATTGGCCTCGAGCCATGCGCGTAGGTGTGCTGCGGATTGTGCGATATAGACGCCGATTCCGCCGTCGCCGATTTCCGGCTTAATGATGCACGGGAAGTCGATTTGTTCCCGTTTGAGAATTTTCAGCGCGTTTTCCCAGCGTGTATTCAAATCTTTTTCGGCGGGAATGCGGACGGTTTTTACGCCGACGGAGCTTGCGCCGAGGAATTTTTTATAGATATCGAATTTAGAGCCTGCGGGGATACCGCCGTCGGGGCCGAATGCGCGGTTGGCGAGCGTAAAGACGGTAAACGAGCGATAGACGATGCCGAGCCAAAGGAATTGGAAAATGACCGGGAAATTCAGGATGAAATGCGGCCAGAATTCGTGACGCGTGATTTGACGGCGCGTCATGACGTGGCGGCGGCGGCCTCGCCAGGTGAATGCGGGGATAATGTAGTGGCTGATTAAGTACAGCGCGAGAATGGCGCCGATGACAATCCAAGCGGCATTGTGGTGCCATTCCTTGAATTGTTCGATGACGCTGGCGCCGACGTATTCCGCGAGCAGAATCAGCGGCGGCGTCCAAAGTGCGGCGGCGATAAAGAAGAGGAAAATCAGCTTATGCCAGTCCAGCTTCATGATGCCGGCGGCGACGAAGGTCGGGACGCGGGAACCGGGAATGAAGCGCGACGAAACGATGAGTGCCAGGCCTTTCGGATTCTTGGAGAAGCGTTCCGACATTTCGTCGATTTGCTGTTCGGAAACGAGCCATTTCAGTGGCGGTTTGCGCAGAATCGGGCGCCCGAGGAAGCGGCCGATGAGATAGAGCACCAAATCGCCGATGAAAATGCCGACGAGGCAGGCGACGCAGGCGGGAATGAAGCCGATGAGCCCTTGTGCGACGAGCAAGCCTGCAGCGAGGCAGGTGGGGTCTTCCGCGACGAAGGTGCAGACCAAAATGATGAGCATGAGGACGACGACGCGCGCGCCGCCGGCAGGTTCAATCGGCGGATAGCTGTAGTTGCCGTCGGCGGGGAGAGGCTGTTCTTCGCGGGAGTGTTTTTTGATTGCTGCCGGAGAGTTCAGTTTCTTGAGGAAGTTCGCGTAGTCGTCGGCAAGCGCTTGCGTGTTTTCCAACGGGGCGTAGTGGCCGCCGTCGCAGAAATAGGTTTGGGCCTGCGGGGCGAGTGCGGCGGAATATTGTGCCGATGCGAACGAGGCGAGTAAGTCGTCTTTCCCGTGCGCGATGTAAGTCGGTCCGTTCCATTCGCGGAGGTATTTTTTCAATTCACTGATGTCGGAATCCCAAAGTACGCGCGCATAGGCTTTGTTGATGTTGCCGCGATCCATCAGTCCGAAGTGCGGAAGTACGTCCTGTGCGATTTTGAAAAAGCCCAGATGGAATGTATAGACGATTTTGTTGACGATATGGTTTCCGAGTAGCTCGAATTCCTGGGCTCCGACGGAGGAAACGAGGGCGAGTGATTTGACGCGCATTGCCTGCTGGTGGGCCATGAAAATGGCAACTCCGCCGCCTTCGCCGAAGCCGAGGATATTCACTACGGGAATATTCAATTTGTCGAGCAAGGCGTAAAGCATGCCGGCGGAGGCTTCGATTGAGTAATCTTCGAGTTCGCGTTGGCTGGCGCCGGCTCCCGGGAGGTCGGGAACGATGACGCGTTCGACGCCTTGGTGTATGAGTGCTTCCGCAACGGCATCGAGCTGCGTGCCGTCGCTTCCCGCGCCGTGAATCAGAAGCACGGGGGCCTGCCTTTCGCCGGTCAGGTCTTTCCAAACTTTTTTGGCGGCATTGACGGTGTCATGAAGGAGTCTTCCCGCTTTTTCTTTTGCCGACGCATCGCCGGACAAATCTTTCCAAACCTTTTTGGCGGCGTCGATGGAGTCATCGAGTAAATCTCCCGATTCGCTTTCGTACGGAGTTTCGCCGGGTTCGGCCTCGGGCGCCGGCTCTGCGGCACGGAATTCTTTATAGGCGATGCGGACATTTCCGCCGGTTTCCACGAGCTTGGAAACGTAAACCCCGCTGACACGTGCCTTTCGCGGTTTGCTCTTGGCGGCTTCGGCGATTTTTTTCCGGTTTTGCGGCGAGATGGCTTTTTCCGCCGCGTCGGGCGTTTCAAAAACGGTTTCCACGCTGAGAGCCTTGACGTCCGCGAATCTTTGTTCGTCACGTAACGAGGGTGTCATCGGGAAGGCGTGGCGCACGGCGTAGGAGGCGCCGATGAGGGCGGCGATCATGAAAATCACCCGCCAGCGGACGGGAAGGCGTTGCCACAAATTTTTCTCGGAAGTTGTTTTAGGGGGCATCTTACTCAAAAAATATCTTCTAAGTTTAGCGTGTTTCGAGGCGCTCGGGAACGCTTTTTTTTTAGAATTTGGATAAAATTGATTGATCCTATAGGAAAAGTTTTGTAACAATGGAAGATGCAGGAGTAAAAGTGAATTTATGATTATCTCGACCAAAGGACGTTACGCATTGCGCTTCATGATTGATCTCGCCAGCCACGGAGACGATGCCTGTATTAACCTTAAGGAAATTGCGGCCCGCCAGGAAATTTCTGTTAAGTATCTCGAACAAATTGTGATCCGCCTCTGCCAAGCCGATTTGCTGGTAAGCGTTCGCGGCGCCCACGGCGGTTACTGCCTGACGCGCAAAGCGAAAGACTATACGGTTGCCGACATTTTGGCGGCGACGGAATGCAGCCTTTCCCCGGTTGCCTGCCTCTCCACCCCCGAAAACAATTGTCCGCATCGTGAAAAATGCACGACCTTGCCGTTCTGGGAGAAGTTGAACGAGCTGGTTTTGGGTTATCTGACCTCGACAACCCTGGAAGATTTGGCCAAGGGCGGACTGGATGCTTGTCCGAAGAAAAAAACTCGCCGGGCTTGCTCGACGAAAAAGAAAGCGGCCAAGCCTGCCAAGGAAGCTTAAGGACAAAAAAACGTCCCCGGATTTTTCGGGGACGTTTTTTTGTTTCGGAATCGGGCCTTAAAAACAAAAACCGGAACTCGCGTTTGGAGTATCCGGTTTTTGCCAAGCGGAATTTATTCCGCCTTCGGGGCGGAACCGAGAGCCGAGAGCAGGGGCGATTTTTCGACGCCTTCGATGCGGGAACCCGGCATGGTCGAAACGGAGAAGTTGATGCCGTGCTTCGTGAAGTTGAGATCAAACTTGCGGACGAGCAGATTGATGCCGGAGCCGCCGACGACTTCGCGGCGTTCACGCATGGTCTTCAGCAATTCGTCGATTTGTTCCGCCGAAGCGTCCGGGAGGGAAAGAAGCTTTTCGCGGGCGGCGGCAACGGCGGCATCGCCTTCGACGAGGGCGTTCCAAATGAGGACGGCGACGTTCATGGCGCCCTTGAGCGCGGTGTGGTTTCCGCCGGCCTGACCGAGAAGCGGACGTGCGAAGTCGATGATGATGTTGGCGATGTTCGGGCGATTCGGGTCTTGGACCTGTTCGACCTGCGGTTCGGCACGTTCGTTCAAGAGGACTTCGTAGTGGTAGCCGACCGGTTGGATTTTGTTGGAGCCGAAAGCTCCGCGTGTTTTTTTGCGATTAAAGGAGGTTGCCATATTGATTTTTTAATGATGATAAATTCGAGCCTGCCGAAGCGAGCGGAAAATTAGTTAAAAATTAAGATTATGCCGTTGGCTGCCCAGAGGCAGGCGCAGGTGGCGAGGGCGGCGGCAAAGTCGTCCGCGACAACGCCGAATCCGCCTTTAAGCTTTTGGAGCTCTTTAATTTTCCACGGTTTGACGATATCGAAAAAGCGGAAAAGGAGAAATCCGGCGGCGAGCCACGAGAGCGTTCCCGCCGTTCCGCAGTCGATTGCATTGCCGAGCCCGGCGAAGCAGACGGGAATGACGGCGAATTCGTCGAAATTGACTTCGCCCGGATCGCTTTGGCCGAGGGCTTTCTCTCCGGCTTCGCAAATCGGGACGGCGCAGACAACGAGCAGGGCCGCGAAGATGACGAATTGGAGGAAGCTTTCCGGCGTGTTAAGGCCTGTTTTTTGGAAGGCGTAGTAATAAAAAACGACTCCGAGGAGCGATCCCCAGGTTCCCGGGGCGGGAAGCAGGCGGCCGACCGGGCCGAGTGTGGCGAAAGCGGCAAGGAGCTTTTGTCCGGATGCGGATTGGAAGAAACTCATTTTTTATGCGGCGTCTCCGAGAAAGATTTTTCGGTTACGAATGAGGTAGCCGGTGCCGGAGTAGATGGTCAGCAGAACGGCAGCGTAGAAGGTCCAGAGCCCGAGTTCGCGCGCCCATGCAATCAGTTCCGTCGGAAGGAGGTGGCTCCAGTTGTTGGCGAGTGCCTGAGCGGCTAAGAGCAGGGACATGGAAACCATCTGCAGGGCGGTTTTGATTTTTCCGGCTTTTTCCGCGGCGAGAACGATTCCGTTACTGGCGGCCACCAGGCGCAGTCCCGTAATCAGGAATTCGCGGCAGATAATGACCATGACCAGCAAAATACAGTGTTGCGGAAGCAGGGTTTCGAGTTCGCTCGCGGCGTTGCCGTAAGCATCGGGCAATTGCCAGCGCAGGGCGAGCAGGGCGACGAAGAGGCCGACCATGATGATTTTATCCGTCAGGGCGTCCATCAGTTTGCCGAAATTGGAAACGGCGCCGACCTTACGCGCGATGTAGCCGTCGAGCCAGTCGGAAACGGCTGCGGCGATAAAGAGGAGGAATGCAAGCGTATCGCCGAATTTTACCGGAAAGCAGAGGAGGGCGACGATGACGAAGAGCAGGGGAATTCGCGACAGCGTTAGGATATTCGGGAGGTGCTTCATGAGTTATAACTTGCGAAAATATGCGAAATGCAAAAACTTTAACGAATATTCCCAAAATTTAAAATTCAAAATCATGAAGTCGTCAGAAACGCTTTCGCCGCGCGTCGCGCTCTACCCGGGAAGTTTCGATCCCATTCACAACGGACATATTCATATTATCGAGCGGTCCTCGCGGATGTTCGATAAGCTTTATGTCGCCGTTGCAAAAAATCCGCTGAAAAATCCGCTTTTCTCTCCGGAAGAGCGCGTGGAGATTCTGCGCGAAGTGTTTGCGGGAACGCCCAAGGTGGAGCCGGTCCTCATTGAGGGACTGACGGTGGACAATGCCGTACGTCTCGGCGCGGGAATTATCGTGCGCGGCCTGCGTCTCGTTTCGGATTTCGAGTCCGAACTTCTGCTCGACATGCACAACCGTCGCCTTGAGTCGCGCGTCGAAACCATTTACATGATGCCGACGCAGGAATTCCTGTATTTCAATTCCTCGTTCGTAAAACAGATCGTCAGCCTCGATGCCTCGCGCATCGACGGTTATGTGCCCGCCGTCGTCTTCGAACGCCTGAAAAAAAAGTTCCCGCCGAAGGCTTAGTGCGGGAACACGATTGACCTTGCCGCCGTATGCGGTAGAATACCGGTGACTTTATTAATATGACCATGCTGATTATTGTCCCCCTATCTGCCGTCGGAGTGCTCTTGCTCATTGCTGCGCTCTGGGCTGTTTCCGTTTACAACGGACTCGTCGCTCTGCGGAATCAAATTAAGAATGCTTTCGCGCAAATCGATGTGCAACTCCAACGCCGTTACGACCTGATTCCGAATTTGGTCGAAACCGCAAAAGGCTTTTTGAAGCACGAGCGCGAAACCCTTCAGGCCGTTACGGAAGCGCGTAACGCCGCCGTCTCCGCCGCGAAACTTGCCGGGGCCGATCCGACTTCCGCGAGCGCGATTGCCGGGCTCGGAGCCGCCGAAGGGGCTTTGAGCGGCGCACTCTCCCGCATGATGCTCGTCGCCGAAGCGTATCCGGAGTTGAAGTCCGACCGCCACATGGCACAACTCATGGAAGAACTTGCTTCAACGGAAAACAAGG
Source organism: Candidatus Spyradenecus sp. (assembly GCA_045651325.1). GTDB lineage: Bacteria > Verrucomicrobiota > Verrucomicrobiia > Opitutales > UBA953 > Spyradosoma. Next base: position 78,972 of record JAZRSB010000040.1, on the reverse strand, counting down.
TGGCGTTTGCGCGTCAGGCTTACAACGATACCGTCATGGTTTATAACACCAAGCGCGAATCTTTCCCCGCCGTCATGATTGCGGGTGCTTTCGGTTTCACGCCCATGAATCAGCTCGAAATCGAAACGCCGGAAGCCCGAAAAAACGTCAAGGTTCAATTTTAAGCCATGGAAGACAACAACGAAAATTTAGAATCGCTTATCGATAACGGACCGGATCCGAAGCCGCAAAAGCCGCTTCAGGACAATCCTTATGAGATTTCCCTGAACTCGCTGACGACCTATTTCCACCTCCGCCAGTTCTTTCCGGTTTTCATTATTCTCGTCTTTCTTGCGCTTCGCATTTTAGCGAGCGGCAACTTCGTTTGGGCGGCGGCCGTCTTCTTTGTCACTTATGTGATTTTCTATAAGCTTTCGACCGTTATTGCCGAGCGCTATGCCAAGTCCGTCGTTTATGCATTCAAGGAAAACGTAATTTCTGCGGAAACGGCCTATTGCGGATTCTTCTCCCAGAAGACGCTTCCGATTGACAAGGTTTCCCGCATTACCTTGCGTCGTACGCCGCTGATGCACTTCTGCAAGATTTCCGCCTTGGACCTTGATGTTTCCGGCGGCGGAGATAATCGTATCCGCCTCTACGGTCTTGCCGAAGCCGCCCGCGTGCGCACCGAGTTGATTAACGCACGTTCGGCCGCTTTGAATAAAGGCGTTTAAGGCGTTCTTCGCTAAATAAAAATCCCGCGAACCGGTTTCGGTCGCGGGATTTTTTGTCGCAAGCAATCGACGTTTAAATGTCGATGACGTCGTCGTCCGTCGGGCGCTGCTTGCGGCGGGGGCGCGGCGGCGGGGGCGGATTTTGCATGCCGGCGTTCGGGTTGATACGGACGTGATTGCGGAAGAGGTCGCCGATGAGCGATTGGCGCTTAACGCCGAAGAAACCGCAAATCAGCAGGGTCGCCAAGCTTGTGAAGACGGAACCAAGCATTGCCGAGCCGAATCCGTGAACGATGAAGCTGCTGCCTGCCAGCAAGCTTGCCAGAGAAAAAATGCAGGCGTTGATAAACCAGAGCGTGAAAGCGAATCCGACAGCGAAGAGGGCGAGCGTGCCCAGGAGTGAACGCGGGTTGAGCAGACGGGCGCCCGCTGCGCCGAGGCCGAAAGTCGTCAGCAGGAAGGGAACGGCGAAGGTCAGCATCATCGGGCGCAGGAAAGCGTTGAGCAGGCTGATAATCATGGCAACGACCAAAAGGGCGGGAAAGCCGCTGTACTGAATATGCGACGGACCGAGAATCCAGGCGGAAAAAAGTACGCCGAACGCAATTATAAGGGCGTCGCGAAAAAAAGATTTCAGTTTTTCTTCATTCATAATAAATGAATGGTAGCGATTTGCGTGCCAAGTCCACGCTTTTTTTGAAACTTTTTTCCGCAAATTTCTGTTTCACAAGTTTATTACGATGCTTAAACTGTGCGAATAATTTTTTATACTTATGACACCGGAACAAGAAAAAGACGCTGAAGCCCGCCTCGAAAAATTCCTCAATCAGACGCCGCAAGTGGACGCATCCGCTTATGTCGCCCACGAGGCGAAACTTATCGGAGCCGTGAAAATCGGTCCCCGTTCCAATGTGTGGCCCGGAGTTGTCATGCGCGCCGATATCGAAGAAATCCGCATCGGCGAAGGGACGAGTATTCAGGACGGCACCTGCATCCACTTGGCGGATGATTTGCCGACGGTCGTCGGGGATTACGTGACGGTCGGGCATCGCGTGATGCTTCACGGTTGCACGATCGGCAACGAATGCCTCATCGGTATGAGCTCAACGATTCTCGACGGAGCGGAAATCGGCAACCGCTGCATCGTGGCTGCCGGAGCGGTGGTTCCGCCGCGCATGAAAGTACCGGACGGCGCCATGGTTGTCGGTTGCCCGGCCAAAATCAAAAAAATTCTGACACCGGAAGAACAGGAAAAGCTGCGCTACTGGGCGGAGAAGTATTTGGTCGTTTCGGCCGCGCATAAAGCGAAATTCGGGTCGCAACAATTCTAAATCGCGATTACTCCGGTTCCGGCAAAACGCGTTTAATCATGTCGCTGAAAAAGAAAGTTTTCGGACTCGGATTGGGCGTGGCGGGAGTGCTTGCTCTCCTTTGGAGCTTGCAGCCGGGGAACCGTCCGGAACTTCCCGGAGCCGGGAAAACCCCTTTGCTGCCGGCTTCCGGAATAGGTGACCGGGAGGCCGTCAGGCACCTTGTTATCGACGAATTCCCCGCCGGAACGATGGCGGGCGAATTGGTCCTGTTCTTTAAAGATCGGGCCGAACGGGAGGCTTTTTTGTCGCGGATGAAAAAGCAGGGCGCCCGCATTCTCGGCGTGATTCCGGCACTCAATGCCGTGCGGGTTGCGACGGACGGGACGTTCGATTTTTCCGCGGCGGCTTCGATGCCGTTTTTCGATTTTAATTTTTCGGTGCGCGTGCCGCCTGTCTCGGACGATGCCACGAGCCCGGAGGCGCGCGAAAATGCCGGCGGCGGACGGGTTCCCGTCGGCAATGCGGCATTGGCGCAAATGAATGCTTCGGCCGAAAGCCTCGGTGCTTCGGCTGCGGGAAGCGGAGTGAAAGTTGCGCTCTTGGACACCGGAATTTATGCGGGGCATGCGGCTTTCGAGGGGGTGAAAATCACTCAAATCGATGTTGCCGGCGGTGCGGCCGATACGGCGGAATCGTTGGCTCACGGAACGGCCGTGGCCTCGCTCATCGTCGGCAACGGAAGCGGCGAGGTTTCCGGACTGGCTTCTTCCGCCGAATTATTGGCGGTTCGCGTTTTTGACGGAGAAGGCAATGCGACGGCGTTTTCCTTGGCGCAGGGCATCGTGGCCGCGGTCGATGCGGGTGCCGCCATTATCAATCTTAGTGCGGGAATTACCGCCGATGCCGCCGTCTTGCGGGCGGCGGTCCAATACGCTCGGGAGGCCGGCGTGACGCTCGTTGCCTCGGCGGGAAATGAAGGGGTGAAATCTCTTGCGTTCCCCGCAGCCTACCCGGGCGTAATTGCCGTCGGGGCCGTGGACGGTGCCGGAACGAGCGCCCCGTTTTCAAATATCGGGGAAAATCTTGCCGTCGTTGCGCCGGGGGTTGCGGTCTATGCCGCAGGAAGCGCTTCCGCTGACAGTGTAGTCGATTTTTCCGGAACGTCGGCTTCGGCTCCGCTCGTGACGGGAGCCCTCGCAGCTGCACTTTCAAACTCCGGGGAAAATTTCGACGCGCAAAAAATTACGGAAACGGCTGACGACTTCGGGGTGCCGGGACACGACGAGGAGTACGGTGCCGGGATTGTAAATTTTGAGCGGCTGACGCGGCCGACGGGTGTCGGGGTCAGCGATGTCGCCGTAAATGACTTTTATCTGCGTGCCGGTAGCGGCGGGAATACGGGACTCAGCCTCGGTGCGACCCTGCAAAATCGGGGAACGCGCTGGGAAAGTTGCACGTTTTCGCTGACGATTACTTTTTCCGACGGCACGCTCCGCATCGCAAGCGGTGCCTTGACCTTGGGGCCGGGCGAATCCGCCGGGCCGTCTCTCGGTTTTACCCCCGAACAATTGACCGAAGGTGTCCGTGCGGATGCGGAGATTCGCGATGCTTCGGGGAATGTAATTTCCGGCAAAAGCACATTTTTGAAAAAGCGCTAAGACGCCTTTGCCGGGCGGACGGCAATAAAGCGGATTTCCCCCTTCCGCGTCCGACGGTCGGGCTTCGGCGGCGCGACGCCTCCTTTTTGCTTTACTCGGGGGACCGGACTGCGTTTACTCTGAAAATCGCTCGAAGTGTTTTTACGGCGAGCGTAATCCTATTTTCAGCTTCCCCAAGAATTCTTTACTCATGAATCGCAAAAAAACGTTTTGTACGATACTTGCCTCCGTGCTTTGCGCTTGTGCCGTCGGCACCTATTTCGCTTCCCGCGAAGCTTCGTCCGGCTTGAATAATGCGTCGAAGGTGAATGCCCTCGCCTCCAACCCCGGCGGAACTGAACGCGAAATGCCGGTGCAGGGTACTCACACCGGAGGAAATGATCCGACCCTCTTGCGGCGCGAACCCTGTAATCCGGACTTCTCGGAACAACTTGCCCGGGCGGAACGCGGTGAACTCCCGCAAAAAGGTGAGGTGTTCTCTCTGCGTTTCTTTGACGACAAGTCCTTTGATTTTCACGTTGAGAAAGCGCAACGCCGCCGGATTAACGGCAAGTCGATTATCGCTGTCAGCGGGCGCACGCGCGAAGGCGGTCTGCAGGTTGCCAGCTTTGTCGTTTCCGAAGGGAAAGTGCGTACGACCGTCAACGACTTTGAAAATTCCCGTCTCTACTCAATTGCTTACGACTTTACGCGCGGCCGGTACTTTTCGAGCGAACAGGACACGACGAAGACGCCGGAATGCGGAACCTGCAAAGGACACGCCTGCTCACATGCCGTGCACGCCGATGCCCCGGTGCTCAGCGAAACGGAAGCGGCCGAATTTAAGAGCAGAATTGCCGCTTCGGGAGATGAAGACAGGCGCTACGTTGTCGATTATCTCGTCGTCTATGATACGACGGGACGCGATTACGCTCAGGATCACGGCGGAACCGAAGTGCTGGCTGCCGACGCCGTCGTGCAGATGAACAACTGCTTTGACAATTCTAATATCGACGCCGCTTACCGCCTGGCCGGGACGGAAATTTTGGAAAGCTATACGAGTGACGGAGATTTCTACAACGCGCTTGACAATATTACTCCGGGAACCTCCGGAGATCCGCAGATTCAGCAAAAAGTCTCCGAGCTTAGAGAATTTTACGGCGCCGACCTTGTTCAGCTCTATCATATGGGCAATGGCGTTGCCGGCTTAGGTTGGGCTCCCGGAACCGGAGCGATGAAGGAGCGTATGTTCTCCGTCGTCGGGGCGCAGTATGCCACCGGCGCCACTTCGGCGCACGAAGCCGGGCACAATATGGGTTGCCAGCACTCGCGCGAGCAGACGTCCAGCCCCGGCAGCCACGACTACGCCGTCGGTGCAAACCGAAAGACGGCCGGCCTGACGTTAGACAGCACCGGACATAAGCAGTACTACCACACCGTGATGTCGTACGGCATCAACTGGCCTTCCGAGGACGGAAACTGGAACGACAATACGACGCGCGTGCCGGTTTTCTCGGGCCCGAACACGGTTTGGGACGGGGTAACCTTGGGATCCGACACGGAAGACAACTGTCGCATGCTCAATGACAGCGTTCCGCGTGCGGTTGATTTCTTTACGCCCGGTCCTTTCTCCGTCAGCTCCGTCGATTTTGAAAGCAACGGCGGGACGCAGACGCTCGACTTGGACAGCACCTACGAATGGGCGCTTACGATTGAGAATGCTCCGTGGGTGACGATTGACCGGGACGAAGGCGAAGGCGACGCTACGCTGACCCTGACGGCGGAAGCGAATCCGTATTGCGTGCCCCGTACAGGCAAAATCGTTGCGCTTGTGCGCGATTCGGAATTTGAATTGGACATCATTCAGAAACCTGCAGCCGAGATTATGAAACTCCTTGACGGAGAAAACGAAGTCTCCGAGTGGACGGGAATCAGCCGTACGGGAACGACGCGCGTGCTCGCCATCGAAACCAATTGGCCGAGCCTGAATGTCAGTGCTCCGTCGTGGGTGAACGCGACGCTCAATTTGACCGCGAAGACACTTACCCTCGTCGTTGCCGAAAATGAAACACTCAAGGCCCGCGAAGGCGAAATCTCTTTCTACTATCCGGGCGACAAAACGAAGCCGGTTCATACGCTGAAAATTTCGCAGGAACGCGGCGAACCCTTCCTCGTCGTTTACGACAATGAAGATATCCTTCTCGGAAAGGGAGAAGGTCGTAAAAACGTTTACGTGCACTCCAATGTGGCATGGACCGTGACGCCCGGCGATGATTGTTCGTGGATGGCGGTTTCGACCAGCAGCTCGACGGAAACGATTGTCGGCAGCGGCTACGTTTTACTCAATTACGGCGAAAATCTTTCGACCTCGAAGCGTACGGGAACGCTGACTTTCGTCTATGCGGATGTGGACGGCAACATGGTCAACAGTACCAAAGTTACCGTGTCGCAGAAGGAAAGCCCGCCGTTCGTCACCTTGGATAAGGCGAGTCTCGCTTTCAATTACAAGGCGGCATCTCAGAAAATCAAGCTTCAGTCCAATACGGATTGGGCGCTGACGTCCGAGCTTCCGGAATGGATTACGCTTTCGGCGACGTCCGGATCCGCCGGAACGACCGAACTGCTTGTCAGCGTTGCCCGGAATGAGGATCGCGAAAACGGCCGTTCGGGAACGCTCACGTTTACAGCCGGCGGCAAGACCGCAAAACTCTCCGTGGCGCAGGGCCTCTTGCAGTCCGTCGTCGCCGAAGCCTCCAAAATTACGTTCCCGGCAGAAGGCGGAACGCGTGAGCTTAAGCTCCACGCAAACGGCACCTGGAAAGCGATTTACTGGCCGGAGTGGGTCTCTATCACGCCGCAGAACGGCAATGCTCCCGCCGACGGGGTTTTGACGATCCGCCTGACGGCTGAGGCCAATGCCGGGGCAACGGTGCTCAAGGGCGCGCTCACCTTGGAATGCGGCGAATCGCGTCTTCAGATTGATCTCGAACAACAACGCCCCTATGCGCCGCAGGACAACGAAGTCGGCGAAGCGGGAGGCTTTGAAGCGTTTGAGTACGCGGACGAGTCCGAATATCTCTATCTGTCTGCCGACGGTGAAGAACGTTGCGTGGTTCTCGGTTTTGAGGCCGCCGATGCACAAGTCGTCTTTGCGCTCGATCCGGAATGGCTTGCTTGCGAGCTTGAAGCGGGCACCCCGTGCAAACTGTGGGTTCAGGCCGTGCCGAATACGGAAGGCGAATTGCGCGAAACCTGGGTCTTCATTTTGACGCAGTCCGGAAATCTGCACGCAATTCCGGTTAAACAGGCTCAAGAATAATTTTTAACGACTATGAATCTCAAAAAAATCTTCTCTTACTTGCTCATGATGGGCGCTGCGCTGGGCTTCGTCGCTTGCGGCGGCGGTAGCGGCGACGGTGTCGGTGATCCCGGCAACGGCTATCCGGAATCGCTCGCCGGCTGCACGATGAGCTTCGACGCCAATAACGTGTTTATGTTCAGCGCCGACCAGCTCACGGGTACGCGCAACGGAAAAGCTTGTGCCGGCACCTATGAATATCATAGCGGAGCGTTGACGATGCGTTATACCCTCGTTTTTGCGGACGGCTCCGCCCCCGTGAAACTGGAATGCGCAGGTACAATCTCCGGATATAATGCCGATGCGGGCACGGGCACTTATTCCTGTGTCGAAACAAACGCCGAAACGCATTTGCCGACCGGTGAGGCATTCCCGAATTCCTTTACGCTTAGCTCCAACTAAGCGCTAAAAAGCGCTCCCCGGATTTTCCGCGAGGACGCAATCCAAGTTAATGAAAAATCCCGCCGAAAGGCGGGATTCTTTTTTGAGGAGGAGGGGAATAGGCGCGCGGCGTGTTTACGACAGGCCTTGGCGGAGCAGGCGAAGCGCCGCTTGCGCCGCAAGGAATTTTACGCGTTCGCGTGTTTCGTTCGGGAAATAGAGCTTCTCCGAGACTACGGTATCGGGCGAGGCGAGGGCGATACAGACTGTCCCTGCGGGAATACCGTCCTGAGCGCCGGGCCCGGCAACCCCCGTTGTCGCAATTGCCCGATCCGCGCCGAAAAGGCGTACGGCTCCGCGGGCCATTGCTTCCGCGCATTCGGCGGATACGACTCCGTGTCGCTCAATTGTCTCGGCGGGTACTCCTAAGACACCTTGTTTGATTTCAACGGAATAGGCGACGAGCCCGCCGGCAAAAAAGGCGCTGGCGCCGGGAACATCGGTCAGGGCATTAGCAATCAAACCGCCCGTGCAGGATTCCGCACAGGCAAGCCTGATGCCCGGACGGGAGACGGCTGCGTCAAAAACAGTCTTGGCCGTTTGGAAAAGCGTTTCCACGGGTTAGGCTTCCTCGTTGTAAGAATCAATGACGGCTCGAATGCGTTTCCCGGTCTTTGCCATGCGTTCCTGCAAAGACAGCTTGTAGGCTTCGAGGTCTGCAATCGGCTCCTGTGCGACTCCGCATTCGGCGGCCGCCTGAGCGACGGCGGCGGATTCCCAAGCGAGAATGCGCGGGTCAAGCGGTTTCGGAATGACGTAATCGGGTCCGAACGTAAAGCTTTTTTCCCCGTAAGCTTCCGCAACGGAGGCCGGTACCGGTTCTTTGGCAAGTGCCGCGAGCGCCTTGGCCGCAGCAATTTTCATGGATTCCGTGATTTGCGTGGCGCGGACGTCAAGGGCGGCGCGAAACAGGAACGGGAAGCAGGAAACATTGTTAATTTGGTTCGGCCAGTCGGAACGTCCGGAGCCCATGATGCAGTCGGGGCGCGCGGCTTTCGCATCTTCGTAGGTGATTTCCGGATCCGGATTGGCACAGGCAAAAACAATCGGCGACGGCGCCATGAGCGAAATCAGCTCTTGGGTCAGTAATCCCTTACGGGAGAGACCGAGGAAGAGATCTGCGCCGCTCAGCGCTTCCGCCATCGTGCAGACTTCGTCGCGCGCAAATTGAAGCTTGCTTGTGTGCAGGTCGTGACGGCCCTTGTGAATCAAGCCCTTCGAGTCGAACATATAAACGTTTTCCGGGCTGATGCCGAGGCTCAGGTAGAACTTCGTGCAGGCAATGGCGGCCGCACCCGCTCCGCTGACAACCACTTTGACTTTTGCAATGTCGCGTCCGGTCAGTTCGACCGCATTGAGAAGGGCGGCGCCGGTGATGACGGCCGTACCGTGCTGGTCGTCGTGGAAAACGGGGATATTCATTTCCTTTTTAAGACGTTCTTCGATTTCGAAACAATCCGGAGCCTTGATATCTTCCAGATTGACGGCGCCGAAGGTCGGCTCGAGGGCTTTGACGGCGGCGACCACTTCGTCGGGCGTGCGCGCATTCAATTCAATATCAAAAACATCCACATCCGCGAAGGCTTTGAAAAGCAGGCCCTTGCCTTCCATGACGGGCTTTCCGGCGAGCGGACCGATGTCGCCCAAGCCGAGCACGGCCGTACCGTTTGAGATGACGGCGACGAGATTCCCGCGTGCGGTGTAGCGCACGGCCTTTGTCGGATCTTTTTGAATTTCGCGGCAGGGTTCGGCGACACCCGGCGTGTAAGCGAGCGTCAGATCTGCCTGAGAAAAGCAGGACTTTGTCGGCAAAACCTCGATTTTTCCGCGGCGCGGATAAGCATGATAATGAGCGGCAGCCTCGGCAAGCGTTTGATTTTGTAATGATTTCATTTTTGTATTTTTGATGAAATTTCGAAGAAAATAAGTTTTTTATTTTGAAATTGAAAGCAGAAATTGCATTTGCCGGTTTAAAAATTTAGCGTAGAAACCATGAATGTTTTGCAGATTTTTTTTCTCGTGCTTTTAGGAGCTAAATTTTTTGCGGACTTTGCGTTGGACTGGGCGAATCGCTCTTATACTCTGAAAAAAGCGAATGAATTTGAGGCGAACGGTTTTGCGACGGCGCCGAAAGTGTGCGGCGAGCTCTACAAAAACTACGGAAAATCCGTCAATTACACGGTCGAAAAGATTGATTTCGGATTTTTTGAAATGACTTACTCGGCGATTTGGAGTGCGGTTCTCGTGCTTTTCCTTTTGGCGCCGATTTACGACTGGACAAGCGCTTGGCTCGGGATGGGCTCCGGCGTTGACGGCTGGAGCTCGATTTGGCGGGAGGGTGTCGCACTCATCGGCATCGGGATTGTGCTTTCTTGGGTGAGCTTGCCGCTTGATGCCTATTCCACGTTCCGCATCGAGGAAAAATACGGTTTCAATAAGTCTTCCGTCGGACTTTGGTTTGTCGATTTGGCAAAATCCATTTTTCTCGGATTTGCCGTCGGGCTGCCGGTCATTTGGGCGCTGATCAGTTTTTTCTATGCCTTCCCGCAGACTTGGTGGATCATCGGGCAATGCGTGCTTTTCGGTTTCCAGCTTTTCCTGCTGGTCGTTTTCCCGAAATGGATTTTGCCGCTCTTTAATAAGCTGACTCCGCTTCCGGACGGCGAATTGCGCGACCGCCTGGAGGCATTGGCAACACGCACGGGATTTGTCGCCGAGAAAATCGAAGTCATTGACGAGTCGAAGCGCTCCGGGCACTCCAATGCTTTCTTTACGGGCTTCGGCAAGTGGCGGCGTATTGTTATTTACGATACGTTGATTAAGCAACTTTCACCCGAAGAAATTGAAGCCGTCCTCGCGCACGAAATCGGACACTCCCGTCGCGGTCACATTACGAAGCGCCTGATTATAGGATTTTTCTCGGGGTTTGTTACGCTCGGGCTGATTGCGTGGATTCTGAAACAGCCTGCATTTTTCGAAAGCTTCGGTTTTACCTATACCGAAGGAAAAATGTTTGTGCCGGCGCTGTTGCTTTTGTCACAGATGCTTTCGCTCGTCACGTTCTGGACCTCACCGATTTCGAATTATTTTTCCCGCAAGCATGAATACGAGGCGGATGCGTTTGCCCGCGAAGTTATCGGTTCTCCGGAGCCGTTGGCGGCCGCGCTCGAAAAGCTGCATACGGAAAATCTTTCGAACCTTACGCCGCATCCGCTCTTTAGCGCCTTTCATTACTCGCACCCGACTCTGTTCGAACGCATCGAAGCTTTGAGAAAAAACGCATGACTCCGCAAATCCTGAAGCGCATCGCCCTCGTCGCTCTGATCCTGCTTGCGGCGGGAATTGCCTTTTGGACCTCATTCCGCAATGCCGTCGATATGGCTTCCATCGTACAGACCGATGCCGACGGGATTTTGCGCGTGAAGGTCATTGCCGTTGCCGGCGAGCCTGTTCCGACCTCTTTGCGTTTGCAGCTCGACTACCGGCATGCGGAATTGCGCGGGGCTGACGGGCGTCCGCTTCCTTTGCCGCTTCCGCAACCCTTTACGGCGTTGCTGGTGAACGAAGAAAAACAGGTCATCGCCCGGATCGGCGCTCCCGATGCCGACGGCATGCTCCCCGTAATCGACAATTTCCCGCGCGGGGAACCTTACCTCTGGCTCGTGTTTCCGAAGATTTACGCCGACGGCAAACCCGCCTCCCTACTTATCCGTAACCCGCTTTATACCGAGTGATTAAAGTTCCGAAAAAGATTTTGTGCCTCGGAGCGCTTGCTGTCCTGGTAGCGCTTGATTGCCTGTTTTGGGCGGTTTTCGTCGAGCCGGACCGCCTGTGCGTGACGCGGGAACGGCTTGTGCTCGATGCTTGGCGCGGAAACGGGCAGGGCGCCAAAATCCTTGTTGCCGGCGATTTTCATTTTGCTCCGAACGACGTCGCGCGGGCCGAAAAAATCGTAAAGGCCATACTCGAAGAAGCCCCGGATGCGGTTTTTCTCTTGGGCGATTACGTTAACGGCCACACGCGGGAAAGTACTATGCCGCCCGCAGCGATTGCGCGGCATCTCGGACGCTTGGCGGAACATTGTCCGGTTTTTGCAGTGCTCGGAAATCACGATGCCTATGTCGGCCGCCGGGTGATTGCCGAAGCTCTTCGGGAAGTCGGCATTAAGGTATTTGACGAAAAGGGAACGCAGGAATTGAGCCTGCCGAACGGTCGCCGCCTCATGGTCGGAGGGACCTTGGATGCGCATAGCTATTTCCCCGTTTTCGACGCCGCCGAAATCCCCGAAAATCCCTCGAACGGGGCGTTGCCTTTTATTTTGCTTTCGCATTCGCCGGACGTGTTGCCCTTTTTGAACGCGGGCGCGGATCTGACCCTGTGCGGCCATACGCACGGCGGGCAGCTCTGCCTTCCGGGCGGATGGCCGCTTTTTAATTCCTGCCGCATTGTGGGGAACGACTTCGTTGCCGGAATGCAAACGGTGCCTCAAAGCGGAAAGGCGATTTTTATCACACGCGGCTTGGGGACGAGCATTTTGCCCGCCCGCCTTTTCTGCCCGCCGGAACTCGCCGTTATTGAGCTCGTCCCCGCTCCGTGATGCCGCAATCGAAAACGCCGCCGTTTTTTGACATCACGCGGGGCTTGATTTGAATCAATATACGGAAATTTGTTTGGCGGACGGCCTCAATAAAAAGCACGGTGAAGAATAGCGTTGAAAAAACACGCTTTGCCGACAATTCTTGGAGCAGATTTCCCGTACATGTTAAAGAAAATCATCACATCCGCCGTACTGTTGGCAGTCGTTCATTTCCTGCTTGTCGTTTTTTACGCAAACGGCATCGGAGGCCGTCTCGTCGCCGAGATTGCGGAATTCGCCGTTCAACCCGGAATTTATCTTTCGCGGGAACTCGGCTTCGGCGGGTTCGGACTCTTGAGCGAAATAGGCGGCAATCCCGTCGGACTGTGGATTGTCATGGCGCTGAACTCCCTGCTGTGGGGGACGGTCTTGAGTGCCGTGTGCGCCAAACTCCTTTCTTTTCTCGGAAAATAAACCCAATATTTAATTTAAAATAACGTATTATCATGGAAAACATCATCATTCTCGGAAGCGGTTGCGCAGGGGCAACTGCCGCTATTTATGCCGCACGCGCCGGCTTTTCGCCGTTGGTCTTGGAAGGCTCGTTGCCGGGCGGACAAATTACGACGACCTCCGAAGTCGAAAACTTCCCGGGATTTCCGGAAGGTATCGACGGCTACATGCTCACGTTTAATATGCGCCAACAGGCTGAAAAATTCGGTGCGCGCTTTGAAGTCGATCTGATTGAATCCGTCGATTTTTCGGGCCCGGTGAAAAAGCTCGTCGCGACCTCCGGAAAGGTTTACGAGGCAAAGTCGGTTATTGTGGCGACGGGTGCGGCTCCGCGTCTGACCGGGGTTCCGGGCGAAAAGGAATTTTACGGCGGAAACGGGGTCAGCACCTGCGCGACCTGTGACGCCGCATTCTACCGCGGCAAGGAAGTCGCCGTGCTCGGCGGCGGCGATTCTGCCTGTGAAGAAGCCAATTTCATTACGCGCTTTGCCTCGAAGGTGTACCTCGTGCATCGCCGCGACAAATTCCGTGCCTCCGACATTATGGTCAAACGCGTGACGGGTAACCCGAAAATCGAATTGGTTATGAACGCTGCGGCGGAACGCATTCTCGGCGGTGCGGACGGTAAAGTGCGCGCCTTGGTCGTCAAGGACACGCAATCGGGGGCGCTTCGTGAAATTCCGGTTTCGGGCATTTTCGTGGCAATCGGACATATCCCGAACACGAAGTTCCTCGAAGGTGCTTTGCCGATGGATGAAGACGGCACGCTGGTCTCGAATGATAATTCGGGCGTGCATACACGCGTTCCGGGCATCTTCATCGCAGGCGATTGCGCGGACCGTCACTACCGTCAGGCAATTACGGCCGCGGGAATGGGCGCACGTGCGGCGCTCGACGCACAGCGCTATCTGGAAAATCAGTAATCCATGAAGCAACGATTGTCGTTTTTGCTCTTTGCGCTCACGGCGTTTTGGGCGCCGTTGAGTGCGGAAGAACCTGCGGCGGCGTCCGCGGAGGAAATTGTCGCTGAAAAATCCCTGCCCGAAAAAGTCGTGGCGTGGTATGCGGAAAATTTGAACTACGGCACCGTCGCTTTGCTGATGACGGTGGAAAGTTCGTTCATTCCGTTTCCGTCCGAGGTCGTCGTCCCGCCGGCGGCTTATGCGGCCTGCAATCCCGAGAGTTCGCTTTACGTCACGGAAAATCGTTGGGTGAATATCGGCTTTGTCATTGCGGCGGCAACGGTCGGTGCGTTATTCGGCGCGCTGATTAATTACTACCTCGCGCTGTTCTTCGGCCGCCCGCTCGTCAATTGGTTTGCCGAATCCCGCTTGGGAAGCCTGTGCCTGGTTGACCGTGAGAAGGTCGAAAAATCGGAAGTCTTTTTCCGTAAATACGGGATTTCTTCGACTTTCTTCGGTCGCCTGATACCCGTTGTTCGCCAGCTGATCAGCATTCCCGCCGGCATCGCGCGCATGCGCATGTTGCCGTTCGTGATTTTTACTTCACTCGGCGCGATGATCTGGAACGTCATTCTCGCCGTCGTCGGCTACTATGCTCACGGGCAACAGGAAATTATCAACCGCTACAGCCGCGAACTTTCTTGGGCGATTCTGATTGGTGCCGCTTTCTTCGGCATTTACCTTGCCTATAGGTTCCTGCGGGGACACAAGAAACCGTAAAACGCAGATTTTTTGTCCATTTCGCCGCAACGTCTCACTTCGGAAGAGCTCCGGAAACGAGGTCGGATGCGGCGTTTTTATTTACGAAATCCCTTTTTTCCTGCGGGAAAAAGGTTATAATCCCAGCCAATGAAATATTGTGTCATCGGACTTGGCGTTTTCGGACGCCATTTGTGCTATCACCTTTCGCTTATGGGTGCGGAAGTACTCGCCATCGACTGCAAGGAAGAAAATGTCGCGGCGGTGAAGGACTTCGTGGATGCGGCAATCGAAATTGATTACACCGATCCCACGCCGTTCGCACACTATCCGATTGCGGATATGGACGCCGTTTTCATCGCGATCGGAGACAATTTTGAAGCTTCGATGATGCTCACCATGCGCATGCAGGAGCTGGGAGCCCAGAAAATTGTCGCCCGCGTGCTTTCGGGAATGCACGAACGCCTCCTGAAAATGCTGCGCCCGCGCATTCACCGCTTTGTCGTCCCCGAAGAATTCGCGGCACGCGGACTGGCCCACTCGATGATGATGCGCGGCGTGGTGGACGGTTACGACCTTGGCGACGGACACGTCGTCATCGAAGTGGCGGCACCCCGCGGACTTGTCGGAAAAACATTGCGCGATGCCTCGGAAAAATTCCGCGAATACAGCATTCTGCTCGTGACGGTAAAGCGTCTCAACGCTCTGCCTTTCGGAAAGGAAATCGAAAAGGTGCTGGGTTCCCGCGACGAATTGCGCGACGATCAGGAACGCACGACCCTCGGTGTCCCGAAGCTCGATGTCGAATTCCAAAAGCGTGACGTGCTCGTGCTCTTCGGGGCCGAGAAAAAACTGAGGAAGTTTTTGGACGATGTTTCCGTGGAAAATCCGGAGAAAACTCAATAGACCCTCCCCATGCAACCGCCCCACGACGAATTGCCCCCCGCTACGCCGCGAAAGTCCGTATGCTCCGCGCTGATTGATCGCGGAAAGGATTTGTTCGACGCACTCTACGATAAAGTTTGGACGCCGCGGGAAGCGACGTATCACACCTTGCCGATGCGCGTCTTCACGACGATTTGGCGTATCGTGGAAATTACGATTAACGGGACGATTAACAACAACATCCCGATGCACGCAGCGGCATTGACCTATTACGCGTTAATGGCGTTGGCGCCGTTTGTAATGCTGGTGCTGACGATTTTCGGGATTGTGATGAACGTGCAGGGCGAGGAAGCCGTGCGAATCATGCAGGAGCGCCTGGCGGAAACCATGCAGCTGGTGCTTCCGACGCCGGCGGACACGATTGTCCCCGTCATCGGCGGTAATCCGGAAGACGTTCAGGCAATCGGAACGTTGGCTCCGCAGCTGGAGGAATTTTCCGGGATGTTGCTGAAAAATACGATGGCCAACTCCGGCTCGACGGGAACCATCGGAACGTTAATTCTCGTCGTGCTCGCGGTTTTCATGATCGCGCGCATTGAAGACGCCTACAACCTCATTTGGAATGTCCGGAACCGCCGCAGCTGGGCGCGCCGTTTTTGGGTGTATTTTCTTTTTCTCGTGCTCGGCGGCGCCGTTTCGGCCGTTGCGATGTCCGTACTTTCGGTTTCCGCAATCTTCAAGCGACTGGCACAAAGCACGAGCGAAGTCTCCGTTTACGCAGCGGGAATTCCCGGCGGCGAGTTTTTCTTTAATATGATGACGTCGATTGTGCCGCTGCTTATCGCGTTTGCGATCATGACGCTACTCTTTGCCAGCCTGAACCGCTACCTGCCGAATGTCGGCGTGAACTGGCGCCCGGCTTTGCTCGGCGGCGGCATCGTTGCCATTTCGTTCATCGGCTGCGGCAAGGCGGCCTCGCTTTTCGTTTCCAAAATCTCGGAATTCAATTCGATCTACGGCAATCTGAGCGTGATTTTCATCCTGATGTTCGGACTCTACCTGTCGTGGATGTTTTTGCTCATCGGCGGGCAGATTTCTTATGCGGCACAGAATGCCGGCTTTTTCAAAAACATTAATCGCAAATGGGCTGAGCTGAGTCCGCGCGCCAAGCAGGAAGCCTTTTTCGCCAGCCTCTTCGCCGTTTACGAACGTTGCTCCCGCGAGGAAAAGGGATTGACGCTTGAAGAACTCGGTAACGTGCTTTGTATTCCCGCCAATCTCGCCTCGGAATGCACTTCGACGCTCATCGATTTGAAATTGCTCGTCACGCTTTCGACGGAAATGGATGAAGGCGGGCGGACGCGCTATAATACGGCCGGCACCGTCGGAAAGCTTACGATTGCGGAATTGCGCCGCCGCTTCGATAATTTGCGCATGCCGATTGAACTCGGAGGCAATGCCCGGCTCCAAGCCGCATTAGCACGTTTTTCCGCCTCCTTTGCCGCGTGTGAGGACTCGACGACCTTCGAGACACTCCTCGCCGACTGCGAGAAAGAGTCGGCGCTCGCCTAAAGGCTGTTCGCGGCGAGCCTTGAGCAGGGAATCGAGCGCTCTAGCGCGTAGCCCGGAAAATAAAAATCCCGCAGATGCGAGTCTGCGGGATTTTTGCATGCGCGCCTTAGGCTTCCGTCGGCGTTTGTTCCGATTCTTCCGGAGCGAGCGAGCCAATGACCTTGATTAGCGGTTCCGGGGCTTCTGGAACCTGCCCGCCGATGTCGTCGCCGGGGCATTCCACGTGCGGGATTTCCGGGCGTTCAATCGGTTGTTCCGCATTGGCGGCGGCCTTGGCTTGAGCTTCGGTCATCACGGGATGAGCGTAGAGCTTGCCGTCGGCCATCTCAGAAACGTAGCCCTCGTTGACAAGCCAGCGCACCGTGCCGACGAGTTCCTTGGCTGCAACACTTTCTTCGGCCGGTACCGCGACAGCTTCGCCTTCGGCTGCAACCGGTGCGGTTGCCTCGCCAAGCATCAGGGAGGGAAGGTCCTTCAGATTGGTGCCCGGGTTCTTTTCGAGGAAATCAAAGATGCGCTGAATCGTGTCCGAGAATACGGAATCCGGCGTGCGGAATTTGCGCTTTACGCCGCAGACCATCGTGACGCCCTTAGCGCCCTTTTTGTAGAGCGAGAAGCCGAGGTGGCGGAGGCGTCCGCGGAAACCGTTGGCGGTGTTGAGCGGGAATTTGCGCTGGAAGGCGATTTCCGCATCGACGGTGGACTTCAGCGGCCCGAGCGGCATCTTGTCCACGAGCGTGCCCGTGATGCGTACCTGGCGGGTTTGGCGCACGGCGGCATCCTTGCGGGAGGCGAGCATGAAAGCCTTTGCGGCGCCGATGCCGTCGAAAGATTCCGGCTCGCCTTCGCGGCGGTCCTTGAGGGTGTAGCGCACGACCTTTTTCACCTTCTCAATCCAGGCATTGACCTGTTCGGCGTCGTTGACGGTTTCGACGCGCGACATGAATTTTTCAAAGGGCATGTTCGGGAAATTGGCGGCGTGGTGATCGCGAAGCGCCTGCTGATAGCCGTGGTAATTCGGCGGAGCGATGACTTCGCCCGTGAATCCGCATTTGGCAACCATCGTGAAATTGCCTTTGGGCGCTTCGATTTCGATTTCCTCGCACTTGAAAAACGCATCGAGATGGTTTTTCAAAACGTGAGCCAGAGCATCCTGTTCGCTCAGGAACGGCATGCCGTCGGGAAGGCTGACGTAGAAGGGCGGCAACGGCGTTTCCGAGGGAATCGGCTTGCCGGCTTTGTCTTTTTTCTGAAGCGGGGCGATAACAACGTTGAAGCGTTCCGGTTTTTCCAAAATGATCTTCGCAATTTCGAAGAGCACGTAGGTGCGGGCCGAATTCTTGATGGCCTTGGCAAGGACCGTAAAGGGCTTTTCCTCCGGATAGATGACGACATCGGCGACGCGCATCGGGGGGCGTTTTTCCGCCGGCGGATGCCCCTGATGTCTGTTACGGCGCGGATTGCCGCGGTGGGGCTTGGCGTCGTCACGACGGTTTTCGCGGGCGGGGGCCTCGGCTTCCGAAGCATTGTCCTTACGCGGAGCGCGGGGCGGGCGGCGGTCGCGGGAAGCACCGTCGTGCTTGAATTCTTTACGGGGCGGGCGACGATTGCCGCTTCGGGAGTCCTGCCCGTGGCGCTCAAAATTAATCTTCTTGGCGTCGTCTGCAGCCCAAGCGGGGTTAAAGTCGAGCGACGCGAGCGAGCTCAAATCAATTTCCTGTAGGTTTTCAGAATCCGGCTTTGTGTCCATAGGGAAGATGCTTTGCAGAAATGTAGGAAATACTCAATTAAATTTTTACTATTAGAAGCGTCGCGGCGGGAACTCGCAACTACGAAAAACGCGAACTTTGCTTTGCGGGCCCTTAAGAATGATTTTTTTGCCAGTCCCTGATTTTTTGTTCCAGTTCCTTCAGGCGCGGATCCGGACTGGATTTCGGCCCGCCGAGGATATTGTAAAAGAATTGTCCGTCGGGCGAATAAACAATCGCGCAGGGATAAGCCATGGCAATCGCGTTGGAATTGTTGATTTTCTTTCCGTAAGGCAGGGCATACCAAGGCATTTTATGCGATTTCGCATATTCTTCCATGGCCTTTTCCGAATTGTCCCCGCTCTGGAAAACGACTTCCGTGCTTTTGCGGTTCTTCTTATAAAAACGAATGAGCTCCGGCGTAAAGCGGTGGCAATGCGTACACCAGTTTGCGGAATGGTAAAGGATGACGAATTTGCCCTTGAGTACGGCAAGGTTTTTGACGGAGGCCGCCGAGCTTTTTTGGCGCGCCTTCATGATGCCGCTCGGGAAAAACTTCGCCCAGTCAAAAGGAGCAACTTTCTCTTGCTGCGCGGGTTTCGCCGGGGCTTTCTCCGGAGCCGCATGAAGCCCGCAGGCACTTGCCAGAAGGAAAAAGACAGCGAAAAAGGATAGCGTTTTCATCGAAGTTTAGTCGTATTTTCTCAGGACGAACGCACCGGTGCCGCTCTTGAGGACGGGGACGGGCGCGTGGATATTGTTGACCGCCGACGCGATAAAGGCCGATTTTTTGTGCCAGTACTCCGGGTTGTCGCTGAGGATGCGCTGGCCGAGCTCCCAGAAAAACGCGACTTCGCTGCGCAGCTTTTCCGCCTGAATTTTGAAATTGCGGAATCCGAGCGCGTAGGCGCGTTTCATCTCTTCCCGCGTGAGCATGGAGGCGCGGCCCGCCGGATTGCCCGGCGACGCGATGACGTTTTCGCAACCGGCGCGGCCCAGCAGGGTATGGCGCTGTTGGAGTAGCGAGGCATCCCACGGGGCATTGCGAATTTTTGAAAGCGCATCCAAGTGTTCACGGCGAAGCGGACAATTCCGGAGACAGGTGTCATTGACGACAATTTCGAATTTGTCGGCAGGCACGCGGGCGACGAGTTTTTCGAGAAATGCGCTGTCCGTGGCGTCGTTCGCATGCAAAACCGTCGTTTCGAATTTTTCGGCGGAACGGCAGTAATAATCCGAATCGCCTTGCCCGTTTTCGGCGACGACTTTGTTGGCTCCCGCGTGAAGCTTAAATTGCGGAAACTGCTTGCGGATGTAGTCCGCGAGGATGTCGGAGGCCACGTAAATGCGGGCGTTACGCACAGTCGAGAGCGAGCGCAGGCACGTGTTCCCGACAACATCGTCGAGCCGGTCTTCCGCGATAAACGGGTTGTCAAAGTCGAGAGAGAAATCGACCTGAAGCTCGATAATCTTTTTTGCGGCCGCCGTGAAATCTCCCGGCGGAATCAGTCGGCGCGTGGCGTACCAATCGAGCGTCCACCGGGACGGCGGAGCTCCGAAAACGTCGCGAATGCGAATGGCCGGTGTTTCCGAACGAATGAATTTCAGAAATTCGATGACCGCATTGTCATAGAGCAGGGCGCCGCCGATTGACCAGCGGACATCCGCCAACGCCTCGTCGGCGAGGAAATTCGGCGGCGGAAAGCCCGGTTTGGGGGCTTCGACTTGCGGCACTGACGGGGAGAGCAGATTCGGCGCTAAAACGAAAGTCGTGGGGATGTTGCTTTGGCTCATCTCGAAATCACGGAAAATGTTTAAACTTGCGGATTGAGCGTTGCGACGGCCTCCAGAAACTGGAGTTTGACGCGGTGCATGAAATTGTCGTCGGGGGTGTCTTCCCGCAGGCAGAGGCGGAGCAAATCGAAGAGCGGTCCGCCGACATTGGCCATGCCGCGTCCCTGGACCTTGAATTTGCGGAAGCCCATGTCGTAGAGGCGGCGAATTTCCTCGAGGGAGAGTGCCGTGGTGCCGCGGTCCGGGCTCAAGAGCAATTGGCGGATGTCCGAGCACCCGTTGTTCGGGAAAAGCTTTTCGAATTCTTCGTCCCGCGCCCCGAAAAAGTTGATGGCGGCTTTAGAAAGCGAGCGATAGTGCAGATGGCGGATTTTGCAGCCGCGCACGCAGTATTCGTTGACCAGGATTTCGTAACGGCTCTTGTCCTCGAGCTGCTCGAGCATGTCGAAGTTCCAGGCGTCGTCCGGGTGAATCATAACCTTGTCAAAACGCTCGGCGAGGCGACGGTAGTAGTCCGCCTTTCCGCGTCCGTGTTCGACGGAGACTTTGATAATCGACGAGACCGTTCGCAGCCCCGGGAAATTCTTTTTGACGTGTCCGTAAAGCGCTTCGGAGGCCATGATGACACCGTTGGCGCCGGTAGGGTTGTTGCGTTCAAAAAACTTCAGAATCGCGTTCCCGGTGTCGTCGCGGAGATGTTCTTCGCCCAAGAGGTGATTGGAGAAAGTCAAATCGACCGCGATTTTGCGTCGCGTGTAGGCGTTGCCGGCGTCGCGGATTTGTTCTGCCGTGCACATGAGGCGCGGAAGCACGCGTCCGCTGTTCCAAAGGCAGAGCGGGGCGCCGTGTACGAGACGAAGCGGTCTGATACCGAAAACCTGAAAGAAAAAGTCGTGAAAAAGGAGCAGTTCGCGGTCGTTGGCAAAGGCTCCGGAGACGTCCCATTCGGCATCAGGCCAAAGCGGATTCAAAACGGAAGTATTGGGTTGCGTTGTGGGCATGGGAGGGATAATGGCCGCCGCTGCGGCTTTTTTTTAAGCGAAAAATCCGTTAGGGAAGCAGAGTGGCGCTCCCGCCGGGATTCGAACCCAGATCGCCGGCTTCGGAGGCCAGAATTCTATCCATTGAAATACGGGAGCAAAGAAAGCATCAAGGAAATCCACGATAGCTTCCCGCGTCAAGAAGAGAGTGGCGGTTCCGGAAATTTTATCTCTCAACGGAACAGAGAGACTTCCGTTCGTTTTTTCGCAAAAAAAGATTTGCATTTCCTTTTAAAATTTAAATCATTACAAAAATAATTTTACTTCAATCCGGGTGAAGTGCCTCCGGGAGTTTTACCCGCCTAATTTATCTTCCGAAAGCCAATGACTACGAAAGAATACACCAAAATCTTGCGTGAACACGGAATTCGTCCCTCCGTGCAGCGCATCGCCGTTTACGATTACCTTTGGAAGCACCGCACGCACCCGACGGCGGAAGAAATCTTTACCGCCTTGGCGCCTTCGATTGCCACGCTCTCCCGCACGACCATTTACAATACCCTGCGCCTCTTCACGGAAAAGGGCGCGGCGCAGATGATTACCATCGAAGAAAAGGAAATGCGCTTCGACGTCCTGACCGAAATTCACGGGCACTTCAAATGCTCGCATTGCGGCTCGATTCGGGACTTTACCTTGGGCGGAGATTCCATCCAAAAATACCTTCCGAAAAATGCCCGCGGCGAAGCGTTTCAGGTTTACGTTCACGGCACCTGTGCCGATTGCGCCGCCAAAGGTAAGTAATGCGTTAAGTGCCTGCGGCGGGGAAAAAAGCGCCAAGCCTCAAGCATCGAGCAGCAAGCACCAAGCGAGCGCCTGCGGCTTCTTTAATTTTTTATAAAGAGGCCCATCCGTTATCAACTATCACCTTTGCCGCCTTAGCCTCTTTAAGCTCTAAGCCCTAAGCTTTAAGCTCTCTCTTTAATCTTTCCCCTTTAATCTTTAGTCTTTTGAGACTTATTTGCCTTGCCGTAAAAAAACACAAAAATTAGAGTGGAACGCTTATGAAAGCTTCGATTATTCAGATTACCTCTTTAGCTCTCTTGCCGTTTTTGGCAGCCTGCAATTGCTGTGACGATTGCAAGACCGTCTCTCCGGAAACCGTAGCCGTCGCAGAGGCCTGCGTTCCGGCGAAACCGGTTCAAAACCCCTTTCTTCAGCAAGGCTACGCGATTCGCTGGTCGGCCATGACTCCCGAGAATATCGTTCCCGATACGAAGGTGGCAATCGCTCGCGCGCAAAAGGCCATCGACAAAATTTGTGCGCTCAAACCGGAAGAGCTGACCTACGACAATGTCGTCGGCACCTACTGGGACGAATACATGGCGCCCTTCGATTTCTTCAGCAGCCTGATGGCGCACGTCAAAGACGTTTGCATGACCCCGGAACTCAGCGCCGAATACGAAAAGGCGCTTCCGCTCATCGCCGAATTCGGTACCAGTGTCGATCTCAATCCCAAGCTTTGGGAAACTCTCAAGGCTTATGCGGCGACGGAAGATGCCAAGAATCTTTCGCCCGAAAAGAAGCGCTATCTGGGCAAGCTCGTGGACGCTTTCCGCGACGGCGGGGCGGATCTTCCCGCGGATAAGAAGGCGGAACTGACGGAAATCAGCAAGGAAATGACCGTGTTGCGTCAGGCGTTTTCCCGCAACGTGCTCAACGCAACGAATGCGTACTCGCTCGTCGTGACCGACCCGGCACGTCTCGCCGGATTGCCGGAAACGAATCGTGCGGCAGCGCTTGAAGAGGCCCAAAAGGCCGGAAAGGCCACGGCCGAAAAACCGGCTTGGATGTTTACCCTGCGCAATACCTCGCTCGGGCCGGCATTGAAATATTTGGAAGACGAAGCCCTGCGCAAGGAACTTTGGGCGGCGTCCGATAAGCTTTGCATCGGCGGTGAATTCGACAATTCCAAGATTACGCGCCGTATCCTTGAACTGCGCCAGAAACTTGCGGAAATTCTCGGAGAGGCCAATTATTCCGACCTCATTCTGAAGCGCCGCATGGCGAAGAACGGCGAAACCGCCTTCAATTTCGTCCTCGAGCTTCATGAAAAAACCAAGCCTGCCTTCCTGCGCGAATACGAAGCACTGAAAGCTTTCCGTAAGTCTCAGGACGCCTCCTATGACGGCGGCAATTTCGAGCCCTGGGATTTGGCCTATTGGGCGGAAAAAATGCGCAAGGCGCAGTACGATTTCGACTCCAATGCCGTAAAGCCGTATTTCACCATGGAAAACGTCATGGACGGCATGTTCCGCTTCTTTGAAGAATTGCACGGTCTGCGCATTCGCGAAGTGCCCTCCGCTTTCGTGGAGCTCGGTTCCGGAAAGAGCATTCCCGAAGGCGCGGTCGAAGTCTGGCATCCGGAGGTGAAGTTCTACGAACTGTTTGATGCCGAAACGGATGTCCGCCTCGGCGTGTTCTATACGGACTGGTATCCGCGCGAATCGAAGCGCGCCGGCGCCTGGATGCATCCTTTGGCTGTCGGTGACCGCAAGGCGGGGATTCCGAACTTCGGTCTCGTTTGCGGCAACATGACGGCGCCGGTCGGCGATGAGCCGGCATTGCTCACGCACTACGACGTCGAAACGATTTATCACGAATTCGGCCACTTGCTCCACCACTTGCTCGGCAATACCGAAGTGGCGGCGCTCAACGGCACCAGCGTGGCCTGGGATTTCGTTGAATTTCCTTCCCAGCTCAATGAAAACTGGACTTGGGAACCGAGTGTGCTGAAGCGTTTTGCCAAGCACTACAAGACCGGCGAAGTCCTTCCGCAGGCGCTGATTGACGCGATGTTGCGTGCCCGCAACTTCCAGGCCGCCTATATGCAGATGCGCCAGCTCGGTATCGCGGGAAGCGACCTTTACATTCACCGCAACGCCAAGGCAATCGCCGGACGCGAAGTCAACGACGTCGGAGTTGAATTTTTCCGTGACTACTCCTGGCCGATGAAGACGCCGACGAATACGATTCTGAACCGCCTCACGCACATCTTCTCGGGCGGATATTCTTCCGGCTACTATTCCTACAAGTGGGCGGAAGCGCTTGAAGCCGATGCGTTCCTGAGCTTCAAAAAGCCGGACGGCTCTCTCGATCTCGAAAAGGGCAAGGTCTATCGCAAGAAGATTCTCGAGCGCGGTGACACCGCGGATGCCAATGAGCTCTTCCGCGACTTTGTCGGCCGTGACCCGGATTGGAATGCGATCAACGTGCTTTACGGAATTTCCGAAAAGTAGTTTTCGACAAAAAAGGCGCTCCCGCTTCGGCCGGAGCGTCTTTTTTTTTGAAAGTCTCCGCTTCTGCGCTTATTCCGCATAGAAAAAACGTTCCCGTGAAACGCATCACGGGAACGTTTTTTGTGTCTTTGTTTGAGTCGATTAAACGACGCCCTGAGAGAGCATGGCATCGGCGACCTTGACGAAGCCGGCGATGTTGGCACCCTGAACGTAGTTGATCGAGCCGTCGGCGTTTTTGCCGTACTTCACGCAGGATTCGTGAATGCTCTTCATGATTTGGAGCAAGCGGGCGTCCACTTCTTCGCGCGTCCAGGAAAGGCGCAGGGAGTTCTGCGACATTTCGAGGCCGGAGGTGGCAACGCCGCCGGCATTGGAAGCCTTGCCCGGCGCATAGAGAATGCCGGCAGCTTGGAAAGCTTCAATTGCTTCGGGCGTGGACGGCATATTGGCGCCTTCGGCGACGCACATAACACCGTTGGCAAGAAGCGCCTTGGCTTCTTCGCCGTTGAGCTCGTTCTGCGTTGCGCAGGGAAGGGCGATGTCGCACTTGACCGACCAGGGGCGCTGGCCTTCGAGGTATTCGAAACCGAATTCCTTGGCGGCTTCGGCGATGCGGCCGCGCTTCACGTTCTTGAGCTGCATGATCCATGCGAGCTGTTCCTTCGTGATACCGTCCTTCGCGTAAATCGTGCCGTTGGAGTCGGAGAGCGTGAGAACGCTGGCGCCGAGCTGGAGGCATTTTTCCGCTGCGTACTGGGCAACGTTGCCGGAGCCGGAGATGGCGACCTTCTTGCCTTCGAGGGAATCGTTGCGCGTGGCGAGCATTTCGCGGGCGAAGTAAACCGTGCCGTAGCCGGTGGCTTCCGGACGAATCAGGGAACCGCCGTAGGAAAGCGGCTTGCCGGTGAGAACGCCTTCAAACTGCTTCGTCAGCTTCTTGTACATACCGAAAAGGTAGCCGACTTCGCGTGCGCCGACGCCGATGTCGCCAGCGGGGACGTCTTCGTCCGCGCCGATGTGGCGGAACAATTCGGCCATGAAGGATTGGCAGAAGCGCATCACTTCGCCGTCGCTCTTACCCTTCGGGTCGAAGTCCGAACCGCCCTTACCGCCGCCCATGGGCAGAGTCGTCAGGGAGTTTTTGAAAACCTGTTCGAACGCGAGGAACTTGAGGATGCTCAGGTTCACCGACGGGTGGAAGCGCAGGCCTCCCTTGTAGGGGCCGATGGCGCTGTTCATTTGAATACGGAAGCCGCGGTTGACGCGCGTATTGCCGGCGTCGTCCACCCACGGAACGCGGAACATAATCATGCGCTCGGGCTCGACCATGCGTTCGAGGATTGCGGCATTGGCATACTTCGGGTTGTCTTTGAGGAAGTCTTTCAGGGACTGAAGAACTTCGGCAACCGCCTGGTGGAATTCAGGCTGGTTGGGATCACGTGCAATCACGGATTGCATCACGGAGTCGATAATATCGGCCATCTTTTTTTATTTTTCTGATTCTGAATTAAGCTGCCGTCCGGAGAATTTTGCCGAACAGCGGGGACGAATTATTTTATTTTATTTAAGCCTGTTCAATAAAAAATATTTGTCTGCGGATTTTTTTTCACAGAGAATGGACGCAATGTGTTTTTTTAGCCCGGCGAACTGCGGCCTTGTGCTGTGTTGCTTTCTGTTTTCGGGGATAAGTCTTCCCGCGGAAACGGAATCGGACATTGCTCTTGAGTCGGTACTCAAGGAGGCGCAGGAACGCTCCCGCCGCGACGAATTGCTTGCGATTGAACGGGATTTGCGCGCAATTTACGCCTCTTTGACAGAGCCCGGAATTCCGGATTTGGAACGCTCCCGTCGCTTGGCTCCGATTGCGGCGCGCTACGAAAACCACCTGAAGCGTTACCCGGAAGACGCGGAAGCCTTTGTGCTTTATGCGAAGTTTCTCCGGGACGGCGGCGACGACGAAGGCGCGGCGGAGTATTTTGAAAAAGCGAGGAAGCTTCAACCCGGGTGGGCGGTTGTCTGGCAACAGTTGGCTGCAATTGCGGCGGAGCGGGGCGACGGGCTGAAAGCCTTTCCGCTGATGAAACGTGCCGCGGAATTGGAACCCGGACAGGCCGTTTATCACTTGCAACTCGGGGAGTTGATAACGGCATTTCGGGACGAGCTGCTGAAAAGCGGAATTTTCGAAACGCGGGATGCGGCCGACACGGCCATGCAGAATGCTTTCCGAGCGGCCCGTGCGCTGGCTCCGCATTCTCCGGAAACCGCCGTACGCTACGCGGAGTCGTTTTACGATGTCGAAAAGCCCGATTGGCGGGCAGCCTTGGAGGCTTGGAACGTCGCGCAAAGAACATTCGCCGCGAGGGCGACGGATGAGGACGTGCCCGCGGCAACTCTCCGGCGCGAAATGCTCGAATTGCATCGGGCCCGGGCTTACGCCGAGCTCGGAAATGACGATGAAAGCGAGAAAATTTTGGAATGCATTACGGACGGGCGTTTGGCTTACTCCTGCGCGCGCATCCGCAAGATTATTGTTGAAAAAAGAAAACTTTCTGCGAATAAGGAATAATCATTATGACGGACACGTTACAGTTTTTGGCCTCGGGCGGCAGCTTTTTGGAAAACATGCGCTGGGCGGCGCTTCTTTTCATCTCGCTCGTTATTTCGATTTCATTACATGAGTTCGGGCACGCTTGGGCGGCGGACAAATGCGGCGATCCGCTGCCGCGGCGCATGGGGCGCGTAACCCTCAACCCGCTCGCCCACGCCGACCGTACCGGCACTCTGATTATTCCCGCGCTGATGATCTTTGTTCCTGCACTGATGGGCGGCCTTCCGCAGTTCATTTTCGGTTGGGGAAAACCGGTGCTGGTTTCTTTGCCGAATCGCGAATCGCGCATGAAAGACGATATTCTGACGACGCTCGCCGGGCCGGCAATGAACTTGATTCTGGCTGTTATCGGGGCAATTTTGCTCGGCGTTTCGGCGGGTGTTTTCGGGACCGTAAATACCGCGCCGGTCACGTTTTTCGTCATGTTCATCCAAATCAATCTCGCGCTGATGATTTTCAATCTGATGCCGATTCCGCCGCTGGACGGTTCGCGCCTAATGTTCTACCTGACGAAAATGAAGGAAGAAACGTATTACAAAATCGCAGCTAATGCCTGGTGGATTCTGCTGATGCTGATTCTTCTGCCGGCCCCGGGAAATTCTTTTCTTTCGTACATCTTTCGCCCGATTTTCGAAGCAAGTTTCGATCCGCTTTTGCATTTCGCGGATTGGATTGCCCGATGCTTCGCCGGAAACGCATAGCGGGAACGTTTGCTTGCGAGAGCGGGCAAAGCGCCGTTTAATGAATAATCTATTTTAATACCGCATGAAAAAATCAACCGTTTATCTTTTGTTGGCGAATATCTTTTTCGCGGCGCTTGCCGTGTATTTCGCGTTGGAATCGTCGGATGTCTCCACGGAGGGAGCGGAAAATCGTGCGGACGTACTCAAGTTGCGTAGCGCCAACCGCGAGGTTTACTCGCTCAAGGAGCAAGTGCGCAGTCTCGAGAAGATCAATTTGGAATCGATTGAGGACGAGAAAAAGTTGCTCGAAGAAAATGAGTCGCTCAAGAATTCCATTCTCGTCAAAGACAATGATTTGGAAAAGATGAAGCTCTTTTCTCAGGAACAGGAAAAGGGCAAAAAAGCCGCGGAAGCGCGTTCTTCCCGTGCGACGGACGAGCTTTCCGTTGAAAAGTCGCGTGTCGCCGACTTGGAGTCTTTGCTCGAAGCCGAGAAAAAACGCTGCGACGAACTCAACGGCGAATTGGTGCGTGCCCGCAATTTGACGAAGGATTTGGAAACTTCGCTGGCGATGCGCGAAAGCGAGCTGGAAAATCTCAAGGAGGATTATTTTGCGGCGGAATCCGAACTTAAGATTTCCCGCGAACGCATCAAGGAATTGGAAGATTCCTGGTTCTAAAAAAGCCCGTAAACAACTGAGCAAGGAGAATAAAAACAGAGCGCTCATCCGGAGTCGGGTGAGCGCTCTGTTTTTTATAAACGGCGGGGAAACTTATTCCAGCGACACGGAAACCTTGAAGCTTTCCGAAGCTCCGGCTTCGACAAAGTGGAGCCCGTTGCCGTGTTCGCAACTGTTCGGCGCGCCCATCCAAGGTTCGACGCAGTAGAAGGGCGAATCTTCGCTTTCCGACCAGGTGACGACCGTGGTCCACGGTGACGGCACTTCGTTTTCGCCGACGCGGATTACAATGTTTTCTTCGCCGCTTTTCGGACCGAATGCAACGCGGTTGCTCTTCAGTTTCGTGTAGAGCAGGTCGCAGATTTCCGGATCGCCGAAGCAAACGGGTTCGCGCGGGGCTTCCGCCTTCACGAGCGAGCCGTCCGAGGCATGATGCCAGAATTTCTTCGCATCGATTTTCAAAACGTAGTCTTTGCGGGACAACCCGGCATGCCACGGCATGGCGAAGTAGAAATGGTGACCGGCGCACCAAGGCAGGCGCTCGTTTCCGCGGTTGACCAATTCAAATTCGCACTCCAGTGAAAGTTCCGCAAAACGGTAGATGACAAAAAAGTCGTAATCGAAAGGATAGCCTTCCCGCGACGCGTCACTCGGGATGAATTTGGCACGCACGGAGTTTTCCGTGACTTCGACGATTTCGAAGGCGCCGTCCACCGCGTAGCCGTGCTGCGGCATCGGGCGCACTACGCCGTCCACCGGATTTTTCCAGAAGAATTTTTTGCCTTCGACGTAATTGCGTCCCATAAACGGGAAAAGAATCGGATTGCCTCCGCGGATTTTCCGGTACTGCGAAAAATCTGCGTTTTCGGGCCAGCGAATGACTTCGCGGCGATTGCCGGCGACGTCGATGGTCCAGCTCATGAGGCGGGCGCCGAGTGTCATGCAGGCAGTGAAGGTGGAAGCGCCGATGCGCCATTCCTGAAACGTGTATCCGTCTTTTTCAAAGGTTTTCATAGCACGAAAATTAAAATCCCGCCGGCGCGGTAAACGCGAGAAAAAAGCGAGCCTCCGAATTGTCTTTTTGACAGATACGTTTACCTGCCTGCGGTGCAATGGAACGAATTGCGTGCTTCTGCAAACCGCTAAAAATGAATTTCTATGGGTAGCCGTAAGGAAAACCCGCTTTGCGACTTCGTTTCTTGCCAATGCCGAATAAGTCCTGTAATCTTTCGCGCATTCCCGAAATTCATGGCTTCTATTTTCAAAAAAATTTCTACCTTTTTGGGTCTTCCCGTACTTTCCAATGCCTATTCCTCCGAGCACGCTTCTCTGGAGTCCGCCCTTTGGGTTTCGAGTAACACGGGGATTGTTTTTCTTTCCTGCGACTGGCGCGATTCGAAAAAAATGCCGCCGCTGAGCCTGCGCTCCGGAACACGTATTCGCGAAATCGTTCGCGTTCCGCCGCAAATCGCAGGGATTAACTACGGTTACTACATGGACGGAAACACCGTCGTGTTTCTCCTTTACCCGCGCTTGTACAAAGGGCACTACGTGGCTCCGGATGCGGAAGTCTTTGTCGCCGGCAATTTCAACGGTTGGAAGAACGCCATCGGCGACCCGTCCTGGCGGCTGCAACGCGTTGTCAGCGGGCAGTACGATGTCTGGGAATTGCGCGTCCCGCAGGAACGTGTGTTTTACGGCGACCACGCGGAACACGTTATGTTCAAATTCGTAACGCAGGCCGGGGAGTGGCTGGGACCGCCTTCGGAATCCGTGAACCTGATTTTGGACGAAAGCGGAAACGGGAATTTGCGTGCCTCGCGCAATCAGACGGGCTATCAGGTTTTCCAGTTTATCTGCGAGCGTCCGGTCGATTTTAATTTGCCGGAGGAATTGGTTTGGAACAGCGAAAACCGCCCGCACGCCATTCCCGTGAATGCGGGTTTCATGATTGCGAAAATCTTTTCGCCGATCCCGCTCGGCTCGCATGTTTCCCGCGACGGGAAGAAGACCGTTTTCCGCGTTTTTGCTCCGCGTGCGCTTTCGGTATGCGTCGAATTTTGGAGCGGCAATGTGGCCCGTCAACGCCTCGAACTGCAGGCGATTGAAAACGGCCTTTGGGAATGCGAGTACAGCGCCAATCTCGCGGGTTGCTACTATTTCTACTACATCAACGGGAAAAACGTCGATAACAGCTCGGCCTTTGCCGAAGATATGCCGATTTTGGACCCCTATGCCAAAGCCTGTTGCAGCCGCAACGGTCCGGCAATTGTCATTGACGAACATAAGCTCGGCTTCCCGAAAAAGACCTTTCACGCGCCGAATCTTTCGGACTTGGTAATCACCGAAGTTCACCTGCGCGACCTGATTGCCAAGCTCCCGCAGTTTGCCGGCAACAAGACCGTCGGTTTCCGCGAACTCGCCGCATGGGTACGCTCTCCCGATTGCTACCTGAAAACACTCGGCGTAAATGCCGTCGAATTGCAGCCGATCCAGGAATTTGACGCCGAAAAGCGCGAAGATTACCATTGGGGCTACATGACGAACAATTGGTTCTCGCCCGCCTCGCATTATGCGTCCGACCCGACGGCGGGAACCCAAATTGAAGAATTCCGCGACTTGGTCGAGGCCTTCCACGAAGCCGGCATGGCGGTCATTTTGGACGTCGTTTACAACCACGTCGGCGAGCCCAACCACCTCTTCCGCGTCGATAAGAATTATTATTTCCACCTCGATCCTTTCGGCAATTTCACCAATTGGAGCGGTTGCGGAAACGACTACGACGCCGATAATCCGATGTCGCGCAAGCTCGTCTGCGACAGCCTCATTTGGTTGCTCGAGCGCTACGGCGTGGACGGGTTCCGCTTCGACTTGGCCGAACTTATCGGTGTTCCGGCCTTGCGCGTCATTGAATCCGCCGTGCGTACACGCTTCCCGGACGCCATTCTCATTGCCGAACCGTGGAGTTTCCGCGGCCACATCGCTTACAATTTGCGCAAGACGACGTTTTCGTCCTGGAACGACGGTTTCCGCGATTATGCGGCCAAATACGTCCATAATGCCGTCAATCTCGACGGCTTCCGCTACTTCCTCGCCGGCTCGCCCGAGTACTTTGCGAGTTTCCCCTCGCAGACGATTAATTACACGGAATCGCATGACGACCGTTGCTGGCTTGACCGGATTACGGAATGCGGCAACTCGAATGCGGAGAATCCGAGCGAATCCGACCGCCGTCGCACGCACATCATGTTTGCCTTCCTCCTTTCCGCCCTCGGTACGCCGATGCTTGCGGAAGGTCAGGACTTCCTGCGTACGAAGCACGGTAAAAACAATACTTACCTCGACGGCGAAGAAAATGCCCTCGACTATACGCGTATGAAGCGCTTCGAAGAAACGCATGAATTCGTGCGCGGCTGGATTCGCTTCCGCCTCTCTCCGCGCGGCCGTCTCTTCCGTCAGCGCAACAATGTTTCACGCGAGTTTTTCCGCTTCTATCCGGACCAACGCAACACGGCGGTTGTCGCCATTTACAATGCGGATTTCTCGCACGGGAAAATGCAGTATGCGCTCATGCTCAATCCGCAAACGGTTCCGGCGACGGTACAAATTCAGCAGGCCGTGCTCGAGGGTTTCCGCCAGATTGCGAATTCCGGGCAAATCAACCTCGAAGGCGTGCCTTCCGAAAGCGGCTTCTCGCACGAGGGCGCTTTCCTCACGCTTCCGCCGCTTTCCGTTTCACTTTGGATTCGCGGAGAAGACTAAACGGCGATGAAAATTTCCGTTGTTTCCTTCGATCTTACGGGCACGCTCCTGAAGCCGTTCCCGTCGATTGGGGAATTATGCGTCGAAGCGATGCGCGAGCAGGGCATCGCGGAAATTCCCGATGCCGGGGAATTTAATGCCCGACGCGACACCGCACGCCGCGTCGCACAGGCCAACGGAAACAGCCCGACGAGCGAGCGTCGTTCCCGCGATTATTGGCGTGCCATGCTCTGGGAAATTTTTGCCGGACATTGTAATAACCGCCAGTTTGAAATCGCCGCCGATTACATTTACCGGGCTCTGGCCTCTCCCGAACATTGGAAACTGATGCCGGATATCGTTCAGGCGCTTGAAGCAATCAGCTTTCTCGGCGTCAAAATGGTTGTACTTTCCAACGGAGACTCCCGCTGGAAAAAGGCCTTGGCCGACAAGCAGATAGCGCATTTATTTGATCGCATTTTCGTCTCCTCCGAAACCGGTGTCGCCAAGCCGAGCCAAGAGGCTTTCGACAATCTTTGTCGTGAAATGAGTATTCCGCGCGGGGAGTTACTTCACATCGGAGATACGCTCGCCGAAGACATTATTCCCGCCGTTGAATTCGGAGCCAATGCGCTTTGGGTGACGCCGCGGCCGACGGCCTTGCCGCCGGACAACGTGATGATTTTCTCGAGCATGCGCGACGTTCCGGAATATTTGCGGGCAAAGATGGTCGCTCCCTTTTCAAAAAAAAAACTGACGCGGAGCGCGAATAATCTGCTCGCCGGTCTGAGCGGTTTGCCGCAGGAGAACTTGAGTCCGCGAAAATACGGCGAATTGGACCGGGAAAAAGAAATGAAGCTCACGCGCCGCTTCGTCGAAGACTCTGAGGTGAGACGCGAGCAGGGCCGTACCGAGCCGCAGGACGTAGCTCCGCTTTGGGAAGGTCTCCTGCGCTCGCGCGGCTATTACGAGTACAGTTTGCAGAGGCAGCTGATGAATGAATGGAACGATTTGTTGCCCGCGAAATTGGCGGACCGGACAACGCCCGTTGCCCTCGAAAACAATTTTGCGGTGCTCAAGGTGCAGTGTGCGAACACGATTGTGCGCCAAGAATTCGAATTCCAAAAATCCGCGATTCTGAAGAAAATCCACGCCCGCATTTCCGCTGCCCGGAAGATTCGCCGAATCGTTTTGATTTAAGGCTAGCTCCGGAAATTCATTTTTAGAGGTCGCCTTAAGCGTCGGACTAAACGAAACAAAAAAAGCGTTCCCGCGATTGCGGGAACGCTCTTCTTTTGCACTAATCCGTTGATTAGGCCTTGATCTTCTTGCCGGTGGTCTTGAAGAGCTTCTTGACGGAAGCGACGGCGTAGTCGCGGTTCATCTTGGCGATGAAGTCGAGCGTCTGGCCCTTCGGGCAAACCGCCTGGCATTCTCCGAGGTTGGAGCAGTTGCCGAATCCGGCTTCGTCCATGGCCTTGACCATCGCGAGCACGCGCTTGTCCTTTTCGGGCTGACCCTGCGGGAGCGAGTTGAGCTGCGTGACCTTCGAGGAGACGAAGAGCATGGCGGAAGCATTCTTACAAGCCGCGACGCAAGCACCGCAACCGATGCATTCCGCAGCGTCCATCGCCGTGTCGGCGACTTCCTTCGGAATCGGCATGATGTTGGCGTCGATAGCGGAACCCGTGCGGACGGAGACGAAGCCGCCGGCTTGGATGATCTTGTCGAATGCCGTACGATCGACGATGAGGTCGCGGATGACCGGGAAGGGCTTCGCGCGCCAGGGCTCAATCGTGACGGTTTCGCCGTCCTTGAAGTGGCGCATGTGAAGCTGGCAGGTCGTTACGCCCGGGAGCGGGCCGTGCGGCATCCCGTTAATCGTCATCGAGCACATACCGCAGATACCTTCGCGGCAGTCGTGGTCGAATGCAATCGGTTCTTTGCCTTGAGCGACGAGGTCTTCGTTGAGAATGTCGAGCATTTCAAGGAAGGACGAACCCGTGGAGACGTTCGAAACCTTGTGGGTTTCGAAGTAGCCTTGGGTGTTCGCGTCTTTTTGGCGCCAAACTTTAATCGTGAGAGAAATCGTTTTTTCTTCGGACATGATTTATTCCTTATCTTTCTTTAAGCATTAAGCTTTAAACTTTAAGCTCTCTTATTTGTACGAGCGCGTCGCGAAGTGGACGTTTTCGTAAACGAGCGGTTCCTGAACACGGACGGGTTCCTTGTCGTCGCCTTGGTATTCCCAAACGCCGACGTGAGCGAATTTTTCGTCAACGCGTTCTGCTTCGCCTTCGTCCGTTGCGTGTTCGAGACGGAAGTGACCGCCGCAGGACTCGTCGCGTTCGCGGGCGTCGAGGCAGAGGAGTTCCGCGAATTCGAGGAAGTCTGCAACGCGGGCTGCGCGTTCGAGTTCGATGTTGAGCGTGTTCTTGTCACCGACGACGCGAACGTTCTTCCAGAATTCCTCGCGAAGTGCCTTGACTTCGGCGATGGCTTCCGTGAGGCCTTCGCGGGTACGTGCCATACCGCACTTTTCCCAAATGATGTGACCGAGCTTTTGGTGGTAGTAGCGCGGGGATTTGTCACCCTTGACCGCCATGAGCTTTTCGATGCGTTCCTTAACGGCGGCTTCTGCAGCGGCGTATTCCGGGTGGTCTTCCTTCTTCGGCGCGCCCTTGAGGCCGCACTTGGCGAGGTAGTCCGGAATGGTGGCCGGGAGCACGAAGTAACCGTCGGAGAGACCCTGCATGAGGGCGGAAGCGCCGAGGCGATTAGCGCCGTGGTCGGAGAAGTTGGCTTCACCGCCGACGAAGAGGCCCGGAATCGTGGACATCAAATTGTAGTCCACCCAGAGACCGCCCATCGTGTAGTGAGACGCCGGGAAGATCTGCATCGGGTTCTTGTACGGATTGACGCCGGTGATGTTTTCGTACATGTCGAAAAGGTTACCGTAGCGTTCGCGAATCGTCTGTTCGCCGAGGCGGTTGATGGCATCGGAGAAGTCGAGGAAGACGCCGTAGCCGGTCGGAGCGACACCGCGGCCGTCGTCGCAGGCTTCTTTCGCTGCACGGGAGGAAATATCGCGCGGAGCCAAGTTGCCGAAGCTCGGGTACTTACGTTCCAGATAGTAGTCGCGATCGGCATCCTTGATGTCGTTCGGGTTAAGCTTGCCTTCGCGGACGAGCTTGGCCATTTCGCGGGTCTTCGGCACCCAAATACGACCGTCATTGCGGAGGGATTCCGACATGAGGGTGAGCTTGGATTGCTGTTCGCCGTGAACCGGGATGCAGGTCGGGTGGATCTGCGTGTAGCAGGGATTCGCGAAACCGGCACCGTGCTTGTAAGCGCGGAAAGCCGCCGTCACGTTACAACCCTGAGCGTTCGTGGACAGGTAGAAAACGTTGCCGTAACCGCCGGTGCAGAGCACGACGCAGTCTGCGTTCCATGCCTTGACTTCGCCGGTGACCATGTTACGGGTGACGATACCCTTGGCTTCGCCGTTGACGACGACGAGGTCCATCATTTCATGGCGGTTGTACATCTTAACCGTGCCGAGACCGATTTGCTTCGAGAGCGCGGAGTAGGCACCGAGGAGGAGCTGCTGACCGGTTTGGCCGCGTGCGTAGAACGTACGGGAAACCTGCGCACCGCCGAAGGAGCGGTTCGCGAGCGTTCCTCCGTATTCGCGGGCAAACGGAACGCCTTGGGCGACGCACTGGTCGATGATGGCGTTGGAAACTTCGGCGAGACGATAAACGTTCGCTTCGCGGGCGCGGAAGTCGCCGCCCTTAACCGTATCGTAGAAAAGACGGTAAACGGAGTCGCCGTCGTTCTGGTAATTCTTCGCGGCATTGATACCGCCCTGAGCGGCGATGGAGTGAGCGCGGCGCGGGCTGTCCTGATAGCAGAAGCAGCTGACGTTGAAGCCCATTTCACCGAGCGAAGCGGCGCAGGCGCCACCCGCGAGGCCGGAGCCGACGACGATGACATGGTACTTGCGGCGGTTTGCCGGGTTGACGAGCTTGAGGTCGAACTTGCGCTTGCTCCACTTGCCCGCAATCGGTCCTTCCGGAATCTTCGAGATTTCGGAGACGAACTTCTGGTTGTCCGTGCAAGCCTGCCAAGTTTTCGAGAAAGAAACTTCGGGGGTGTTACTCATAGTATAAATTCTCCTTCAGGTTGAGGTTATTTCGCTTCTGCGTCGCAGCAGGAAACCGGGCAGCAGACTTCCGCAACCGGTGCCGTCGTGTTCGGATTCGGCTTGATGATGCCGGTGAGGACGCCTACCGGGACGGCGATGAGGCCGAAGCAAACGAAGAGGGCGTAGAGAGCAGCGATACCGCGGAAGATCGGGCGCATCTTTTCGTTGCGCAGACCGACGGACTGGAACATCGAGTGCGTGCCGTGCGAGAGGTGCGAGAGCAGGAGGAGCATTGCAACAATGTAGCCGAGGGAAATCCACGGATTGGCAAATGCGTTGTAAACCATCTGGTAAACGTCAAAAACCTTGTAGGAGACCGCGGCGCTGGTGTTGCCGTGCTGGCCGAGGTAGCCGAAGATACCTTCGCCGCCGACAGCC
Organism: Candidatus Spyradenecus sp.; assembly: GCA_045651325.1. GTDB lineage: Bacteria > Verrucomicrobiota > Verrucomicrobiia > Opitutales > UBA953 > Spyradosoma. The sequence continues at coordinate 42,189 of JAZRSB010000040.1, read as the reverse complement.
GTAATCGTCGTTGCGTTTTCATACGCAGCGAGGCAACCGGCTTCTTTGAAAATCGTGAATTGGCAAAGGTGCCAGATGACGAACGCGATGATGGCGATACCCGTGAGAATCATGGCGCGTGCAGACCAAGCCGCGTAGCGCGTCGATTTTACGGCGTAGCTTTCATTCCCGCGAGCTGCGAGGTTTTCCAGCTTCAGTTTAATCGCGAGGGCGAAGTGAACCACAATGCAGGTGAGGATCACGACGCGGAAACCCCAGAGCGCTACCGGCGGCAACGCATGCAGGAGGTGCGCATAGGTATTGATTTTTTCCGGGGCCTGGAACATCTGCAGGTTGCCCACGACGTGGACAAGCAGGAACAGGACGAGGACGAGACCCGTCACAGCCATCAGGTATTTCTTTACCAGAGACGGCATGCGCCAGGAACTGGAACAACAACAGCACTTTTTGCTCATAGTTTTGTGGTGGTTTTATTTATTTTGGTTAGAAAAGTGTATATCTCGGAGCCAACGCGCCGAATTGCACTCAAGAATGATTTTTTCATCGGATTTTTTCAAGAGCAAAACGGCCCGAAACCCTGAAAGAACGTTGATAATTTGAGGCTTTATTCGGCGTTTTCGGGGCGTTGTTTCAAACATCGCCTGCCGGGGCATTCGGGCGCGGGTCGATTGCGCTCCTGCGCCGCTCCGGGGTGCTACGGGAAAGCTTCCGTTTTTTCGTCCGTTGCGCCGCAGATTCGTCGCGGAAATTAAAACACCGTTCGGGGTTGGAGGAATACAAAAAACGGACCCTCCGAAGAGAGTCCGTTTTTTTTTTGACGCATTAAAGCAATCCGTCTTCTTTGGCGAACTGGTTGAAGCTCGGTCCGGCAACGTCCTGATCTCCGGTTTCGAAGAAGCCGTGGAGCTGGCGGAGGCGAACCGGGTGGCGCATCTTGCGGAGCGCCTTGGCCTCGATCTGGCGGATGCGTTCGCGCGTGACGTTGAAGAGCTTGCCGACTTCTTCGAGGGTGCGGGAGTAGCCGTCCTTGAGCCCGAAGCGGTAAATCAGCACTTCGCGTTCGCGTTCGGTGAGCGAGTTGAGCACCTGAATGATTTTTTCGCGGAGCAGGGCGGTGGCGGCAATGTCGTAGGGATTTTCCGCCGCCTTGTCTTCGATGAAGTCGCCGAAGCTGGTGTCGTCGCCGTCGCCGACCGGGCTCTGAAGCGAAATCGGTTGCTGGGCCATTTTCATGATTTGCTGAACACGTTCAACGGGCATTTGCATTTCGTTGGCGACTTCTTCCGGGGTCGGTTCATGGCCGAGTTCCTGGAAGAGTTGCTTTTGGATTTGCATGACCTTGTTGAGCGTTTCGATCATGTGCACGGGGATGCGAATCGTGCGTGCCTGATCGGCAATAGAGCGCGTGATGGCCTGGCGGATCCACCAAGTCGCGTAGGTCGAAAACTTGTAGCCGCGGCGATATTCAAATTTTTCGACAGCCTTCATCAGGCCCATGTTGCCTTCCTGGATGAGGTCGAGGAAGGAGAGGCCGCGATTCGTGTATTTCTTGGCAATCGAAATGACGAGGCGCAAGTTCGCTTCAACCATGTTGGTCTTGGCGCGGTGAGCCTGTTGGAGGCAGGAGCGGACTTCCTTGTAGATGTCCAAAATTTCTTCGCTGCCGATGCGGTATTGCTTTTCCAGGGCTTTCACCTTGGCGGTGATTTCCTTCGGGTCGAGCTTGCGGGCGTGGCGGTCCTTACGCTCGATCAGGTGGAGCTGGTGGACGTATTCGCGGAAAGTATCGATAACCGGCTTAAAGGTCACCAGCCATTCTTCGAGCACTTTCATCTTGAAGCAGAATTTGCGCAGGAGCGGACGAATGTCTTTCTGCAGCTTGATGAAGCGTGCGTAGCCGCGGCGGCGCGTTTCTTCGTTGGGACCGCCGATGTATTCCATCCAGGCCTTATCGAGCTTGGCGGCAATTGCTTCAACGGCACCGATTGCCTTGGGAAGCATTTTGTAATACGCGTCGCGGGATTCGACTTTCTTGTCCAAAACCACGCGGTCAAAACGTTCTTCGCGGGCGTTGAGCTTGCGGGCGACTTCGAGTTGCGGCGCGAGCGTCAGCCAAATGGAGCAAAGGGCATCCTGCGCGCGGGCCTCCGCTTCTTCGATGCTTTTGGAGATGGAAATTTCCTGGTCGCGGTTCAGCAGCGGCACCTGACCCATCTGGCGCAGATACATGCGGACGGGGTCGTCGAGGATGTCCACCTGCACCGAGCGCAGGGCTTCTTCCTCTTCCGTGGTCAGCTTCGTCTTGTAGGCTGCGACATCGTCATTTTCGAGAATTTTGATGTCGAGATTGGCGAGCAGGTCGAGAATCTTTTCGAAGGCCTCGGGCGAAGACGTCGTCGCGGGAATCGTATTGTTGATGTCCTCAATCGTGACGTATCCCTGTTGATTCGAAAGGGCGCGCAGGTCGTGCATGCGGGCATTGATTTCGTTTTGGTCCAGGGTTGCGATAACGCTCGAATCGAAATGAACCTTCTCCGAAATTTCGCGAATTTTTTGCGCGTCTTCCCGTTGCTTTTTTTGTTGTTTGGCGAGTTCGGAAGAGCTTAGCACCGGGGAACGGTCCGGGGCGTATTTGATCTCGCCGGGATGCGATTTTTCCTCCTGCGGCGCTTCCTCTTGGACGGGCTTCACTTTTTTCGGGGCTTTTTCCTTGGCGGGAGCAAGTTTTTTGACGGCTGCTTTTTTCGCAGGGGCTTCCGGCTTGGGAGCCGCTTTTCCGGCAGACTTTTTCGCGGCGGCGCTCGTTTTTTGAGGCGTGCTCTTGGCCTTGGCAAGCTTTACGGGGGCGGCTTTCTTCGCGGGGGCCTTAGCGGCGGGGGCAGTCGCTTTTTTGCCCGCCGTCTTGGCGGGAGCTACGGCCTTGGGCGCAGATGCTTTTTTAGCCGAAGCCGGTTTTGCGGCGGCTTTCGGTTTGGGCGAAGATACTTTTTTCGCGGCGGCGGATTTTGCGGGGGTAGAGGAGCTTAGCGTTTTTTTTGCCTTTTTTTTATCTGCCATGATGAGGTGGTCGTTTTAGTTATTTTTTGTAAAGTTTTAGTGTGTTGCGCAGTTCTATGCTACGGCGAAAGAGCGCGGTGAGTTGCGGATCTCCGGAGGGAAGCCGAGCAATCGCGGCGTCGATTTTTTGCTGTTCCCGGGCACAATAACACTCGCAGAGACGGGCGAGGCATTGGCGTGCCGTTTCTTCTGGAGCGGGGAAGCGCCGTGCCTGCATCGAGAGTTTTGCGATGTAAGAACGCTCTTCGTCGTCTTCGAGGATTGCGGGAAGCGAGTCTTTGGCATTTTTCCAATTGCCTTCCGAATATTCCGCAATAATGCGGTTAAGAATGCGCCCGGCCGGGGTGTCCGAACAAATCCATTCTGCGGGAATGTCGTTCGATAGTTGGGAAAGGAGCGCATCATATTGGAAAACGAAAACTAAAACATCCTCCTCAACCGTTGTCAAGGGAAGGCTTGTCCGCGAAAGGCTTTCCGCCGGGGTCGCGGGGACACCCTCGCGCTCGAGCTTTCGTGCCTTTTTTTCGTTTTCGAAACGCTGGAAATCGCGTTCCAAATCGACGCGCTGCAGGCCCGAGTGCCGGGCGAGCTCCCAAAGACATTCCGTCCGGAATACGCGGGAACTTGCGGACGACAAAATGGCGTAGATTTCGTTCAAGGCTTCCTGTTTTTGTACGGGTGTAAGCGCTGCGTTTCCGCCGAAATATCTCTCGGCGATGAAAGAGATGGCCGAGCGTTTCGTGGCAAAGATTGCTTCCGTTCCCGCCGCACCGTGCTCGGACAGAAACTCGTCCGGGTCCTTGCCGCCGGGGACGCTCAGGAAGTGCAGGTCGAGCCCGGCTTCGAACGCGAGCGGGGCGAGGCGCACGGCGGCTTTTTGACCGGCGGCATCCGCATCGAGCAGGCAGTTCAGCTCGTTGCTGTAGCGGGCGAGCAATTGCATTTGCTGTAGCGTGATGGAGGTGCCTTGGCCGGCGACGGCGGTTTTGATGCCGTTTTCATAGCAGCGGATGGCATCCAATTGTCCTTCGACGAGGACAAAGGGAATGTCCCGCAAGTTGTGCCCCTTGTCCTTTTGGTTACGATCCGTGAAAACTTCTTTCGCCTTGTCGATGTTGAAAAGCGTATTGCCTTTTTTAAATACTTCGGATTCCGATGAATTCTTGTACTTGGCCTCTTCCCATTGCGTATCCGGCGTGATTCCGGGAATTTTTCGTGCCGTGAATGCAATGACGCGCCCCTGAATATCGCGAATCGGAATAATCAGGCGTGCTTCGAATTGGATGCGAGACGTTTGCGGGGCCGCGGACTTTTCAACGCGGCCGAACATGCCGGATGCGAGAATGCTTTGTTCCGGGAAACCTTTTTTTCGGAGCAGTTCAATCAGGCGACGGGAGGCGTTTTTCGGAAGAAATCCGATGCCGAATGCCCGTGCCGTGGCTTCGCTGAAGCCGCGATTGTTTTTCCAATAGTCTCTGACGGCCTGCGCCTGCGGATCATTCGCATGAAATTGCTCTTCGAAAAAATGAGCCGCAAATTTGTTGATTTCGAAAAGCTCGTTGCGAATGGAGCGCTCGGCATTGCCGTGGCTCTCGTACTCGACGGGGAGGCCGAAACGTTGCGCGACACGTTCCACGGCTTCGGGAAAGGTCAGGTTTTCCCGCGTCATCAAAAATTTAAAGACGTCGCCGCCTTGCCCCGTACTGAAGCAGTAATAGAAGCCTTTGTCCGGATCGACGAAAAAGGAGGGCGTTTTTTCCGCCGTAAACGGGCTTAAGCCTTTCCAGCGGGATCCGGAACGGGTCAGATTCGTGTAGTCTCCGATAAGCGCGACAATGTCGGCACGGGAACGAATATCTTCAACGGATCTTTGTGAGATGAGCGGCATCGAGAGTAATAAAGCGCGAGAGCATAAGTTTCCCGTGCTTCGGAGGCAAGAAGCAATCCGAGAAACCGTCCTGTCCGGCTTGTCGTTTAGGGCTTCTTTTTGGCGTTTTCAGAGGCGAATGCGGCAATTTCCTTGGCAAACTCGAAGCAGACGCCGCGAATGTTTCCCGCGTGCGTGGTTGTGATGTCGGAACCGAAAACGCAGTCCCGGTACGCGCGCGAAAAGTCATTGGACTTTTTGAATGCCTCTACAAATTTTTTGAAAAAGCTGTCGGCATCGCCTCCCGGCTCCGGAAGCGGCATATCGGCGAAGTAGGGCTGCGGGCCTTCCAACGCCTCAAAAAAGCGTTGAAGCAGTATTGGGGCAAGCTTTCGGAGGGAATCGCTGCTTTCGATTTTGAGAACGGAGCTTTTGGCGCGCTCTACAAAGCGATTGTGAATGGCAATGAATGTGAAGGACGCTTCCGGACGGGCTGCGGCGATGAAGGCGGCATTGACGACGGCGTTGATTTTGAATTCCCACGCGTCCGAATGGGCGTTCGGGAAAGTTTTGATGCAGTAGTCCGTGCCGTCGGCGGTTTTCCAAAGCTCGTAATTGACACAGACCCGGACTTCTTTCGGATACGTATTCGCACCGGCCGAAAGTGAAAACGTTGTCGAAACGGAATGCGCGAATCCGCCCGCCAGCAAAACTTTGCCGATTAGTTTGCCCCAGGTGTTGCGCGTTCCGGGTGTGAATTCCAAGTCCTTTTTAAGCTTCAACTCCTTTTTGACTTGCGCATCCGTATCAATCGGCAATGCGGGGAATTCGCCGCTTGCCTGCTTTTCTTTAACGAGGGCTTCGCAATCCTTTGTGAGGGTATCGAGGATTTCATTTTGCGTGTTGATGTCCGGGTCGGAAAGTTTTTCAAGCCCATGACGGCGGAGCAGAGTGAAAATTTCTTTGGTCTTGATTGCTCCCGATTCCGGATCGCCGTCGCTTATTGCTTTACCGTCCCACCGTGTTCGCAGACGTAGGCGTTTTTCGGAAAAGAATTTTGCCGGTTCCGCGAGGCAGGCGGCGATTTCGTCGAGCTTGAGGACGGAGAACTTTTCCTGCTCTTCTTCGGAAAGCGGGAGGCGTTGGCCGGGTCTGATCACCGGCGGCCGCCATGCGACGGACTCGTCGGTCTCGCTCAAGATCTTTTCGTTTTCGGCGTTTTGCGGGGAATGGTCGAAGCAGAATTGCTTCAGGGCGTCGGCACTTGCGGCATCGCGCGCCTCGGCGGGAAGTCCGGGAGGCAGGAGGGCTTCCGTCGCGATGTCGATGAATTTCGCGAGCGGCGTACAGGGCGGAATGGCGGCGTTGTTTTTCGCATTCCGTCCGATGTAGGAAAAACGCAGATACGTTTTGGCGGCGAGCACGGCTTCGAGAAGCAGGAGGCAATCTTCGTCGCGCGCGCTGCGGTCCCACTCGAGATTTTTGGGCCATTGTGCGATGAGGTCGAGCGCTGATTTCCGCGTCGGACGCGGGAATTCCCCGGCGTTCATCCCGGCGATATAAATGGCTTTGGCGGGGATGTTGCGCAGCGGCTGGAGACGGCAGAAAGTGATTCTTCCGCGCAGCATTCCGAATCCGCGGCTGTTTTCCCAAGAGCGATTTTCAAGCATCGACACCACGGTTTTCAGGCAGACTTCCGCATTGCCGAATCCGGCGGTTTCCGCAGCCGTGCGCACGGAATCAATGGCGTCGGCGAGCAAGCCCTCCTCTTCAGCCTCTTCGTCGGAGAATTCGAGCAGCGTTTCCGCCAAATCGCATTTCAGGAAGCGGCACCATTCGGCAACGCTCTTTTGACCTTCGCCGTAGTAAGCGGCAAGCTGCCGGGCGGCTTCATGGAGGCGGGCGAATTTACCCAGCAATTCGGCGGCGTCTTCGGGAAGGTTGTCTGCGGGAAGGATGTGTCGCGTGTCGCCGATTTCGAGAGGCTTTGCGGCGTCGGTTTCGTCGTCCCCCATCATGACGCCGAGCGCGCAGCGGCGCATGCCGAAAGCCCAGGAATTGTTGTAAGCGACTCGGGATGCGAGCGCTTTGTCGGCGCCGGACACGGGATGTTCGCCGAGGATTTTTCGGGCACGGGCGTCTTCGTCGATGCCCCAGCGTGCATTAGACTCGCTGAGTATTTTTTTTAGGGAATCGATGTCCTGTTCGTCGAGCTTCAGGGCGCGTGCGAGCGGGGCGGCATCCAAGAGGGCCGGCATTTCGCTGAGGCGTACATCGCCTTGCGCGATACGCAGGAGGCTTAAAAGTGCGGAAATTCCGCCGAAGCGTTCCGGACCGGTGCTATCGGCGAGCGAGAAAGGTAATTCGCTGCCTTCGAAGACGGCGCGGATAAAGGGGGCGTAGGCATCGATGTCCGGAAGCATGACGAGGATGTCGCGGGGGTGCATCGTGCGGTCGCGGGCACAGAGGTCGCGGATGTCGTCGCGCAGGATTTCCATTTCGCGCATTCGGGAGTGGGCGGCGTGAATGCGCAGGGAAAGGCTGTCGTCGGCAAGGGACTTCGCCGGTTCGTCCGGCGCGGCAAGCTCGGCGTTGCCGGATTCTCTGACGATGTTTTCCCGGATGTCGGCCTGGATGCGGTGCAGAAGCGTGTCGTCGGCGGGAGCGTTGTCACCGTTGGTCACGCTCCCGAGGAAATTGTTTTCGATGAGTTCTCCGGCGAGCGCGCGGGCGGCTTTACCCCAAGTCGTCAGCAATTCGTTTCCGCGCTCGATGAGATTTTCTTGGGCTCGCGCGAGAGTCGCTTTCCGGTTGCGGCTTTCAATCCAGAAATTGTCGGAGAGATTGTGGTAATAAAAAAGAATTTCCGTGTGCCGTGAGAGTTTTTTCAACATCTCGAAGTGCGTCCGCGGCAGGGCGGTCGGTGCGAACACGAAAAGGCGTTGGGGCAGTTCTGCCGCAATCGGGTCTATATCGCTCTCGTAAAAGCGTCGGTAGCGCAGAGCGGGGATTTCCTCTTCCCTAAGGTCGAGCCGGAGCCACAGGCGTTTTTGCCGCTCGTATTCGCGCTTGAATTCAGCGGATGCGTCCCTGAGTTCGGGAATGTCTTCGCCGCGGCACCATGCGACAATCATTTCCGTGCGGAAACTTTGATAACGCCAAAAGAGATCGGCGAGGGTCTGTGCCGTCAGCATGAAATCTTCCTCGCGGTTTTCGCGGAAAGAAAAGCGCAGGGCTTCCGACACCGAAGACTCCGGGGCATGGATTTCCCGAAGCGTTTTGAATACGCGCCAAACGAGCGCATCCCGGTCGAAACTTTGTTCGCCGGAACCCGTCTCGCCGTTTTCGCTGATGCGGTTGAGAAAGCTTTCCGGCGAAACAAAGCGGATGTTGGCACAGATGCCGTTGTTTTGCGCGAGGTAGTGCTGCAACCAGATGCGCTGAGCGTAATTGGTAATCAGGACGGTTTCCGGCACGAGCGGATCTTCCCGCCGTGCAATCTCCCGCGCCAAATTTTCCGCCAGCGTCTCAATCGAATACGCGGGAAAGAACCGGAAGTTTTCATGACGGAAACTCATCCGAAAACCGGCTTAAAATTTACGGGAAAGGCAAAAGCGATTGTTATCGGCCAGCAGCAGGGCGCCGACAATGGCGATTACGTAAATACCCAAGCTTCCCGCAGACCCGGAGGTATCAATAAGCGAAAGACCGAAGCTCAGGGCAACGAAAATCAGGCCGAGAACAAAAAGCGAAATGCGCGTTGCGATGCCGAGCAGGAGCGCCAAGCCGCACAGAATCAACGCCGGCCCGAGGGCGTAGTAAAATGCCCGCAAAATCCATTCGGGAAGTAAAGCGTCTCCGAGCAAGCGCTCAAACTCGCGCGCGGGAACGCCGTTGTAAAACTCCCATGCGTAATTGCGGACAAGCGTCGAGCTCATTTCGCCGGTTTCCGGATTTTCTTCGAAGACCTTTTCCGCTTGAGCGAACTTGGCAAGCCCGCTCGCCAACGCCGTGGCGCCGATCCAAAGGCGCAAAATCAAAAAAGCAAGCGTGCGGGAAAACGGGCGGTGCTGAGCAGAAGCGGTGTTGTCGTTAGAATCCATGCCACAAGCGTTTCCGTTTTCCCGCTTTCCCGCAAGAAATAAATGGAGGGGAGGGGAAAGAGATTAAAGATTAAAGGGGAAAGATTAAAGAGAGCTTAGAGATTAGGGCTTAATGCTTAAAGAAAGCTTGGTGTTCGATGCTTGATGCTTGGCGCGTTTTCCGCCGCCGGAGGTGCACGACATGGGATAAGAGCGGGTGCAGGCAAAGCCGGAACCCGCGGATAATCGATGAAAAACAAGCGCCGCGAAGTAGCGGGAGCAGACCCGTTTACATGCCTGCGGCGCAATGGAACGAATTGCGAGCCTCTGCAAAACCCCTAAAAATGAATTTCTAGAGGTTGCCTTAGGCCTGAATCTCTATAAATTTAGGGGCAATGACTTTGCTTGCGATAAAACCGTTCCGCCGTTTTCGTTACGCCGAGGTGACTCCGCCCGGCTCGAAGAGCATCACGAATCGTGCCCTGATTCTGGCGGCTTTGCGTACCGGGACGACGCGTCTTTCGGGAGCCCTCTTTTCCGAAGACACGCGCACGATGGTTACTTGCCTGAAGGCCCTCGGTTTTCGAGTTGCCGCCGACGAGACTCTCAAAACCATCGAAATCGACGGACAAGGGGGAAACATTCCCGCCGATTCTGCCGAGCTTTACGTCGCCAACGCGGGGACGACGGCGCGCTTTCTGACCGCGATGCTGGCGCTGAAGTCGGGCGGATCCTACAAAATCGACGGCTCCGAAGCCATGCGCAAGCGCCCGATGGCGGGACTGCTCCGCGCGCTGGAAAAACTCGGATGCTGCTTCGAGTTTCACGGCGAAAGCGGATGCTTCCCCTTTACGATGCGTACGAACGGCATTACCGCGCGAGACATCGACGTCGATGCCAGTGCCTCCAGCCAAATTTTGTCGGCTCTGATGCAAATCGCCCCGATTGCCGCCACCCGAAACGGCACGGGAATTTTCGAAGTCTTTTTGAAAGGCGAAACGGTGTCCCGTCCCTTCGTGGAAATGACGGCGCGTATGATTGCGCAGTTCGGCGGTGCCGTGGAAGCGCGCGGCAACACCTTCAGCTGCGGCGGAGCCTACGGTTGCGGCGATTTCGATTACGCGATTGAACCCGACGCGACCGCCGCGTCCTATTTTCAAATCCTTCCTTTTGTGCACCGCTCGAGCCAAGTACGCGTTTGCGGCTTGAATATCGACGGCCTGCAGGGCGACGCCGCATTCGCATTGGAATTGTCAACGCCGCCGCACGATTTGCTCGCCTGTTCCCAAATTTCGGCTAACGCGACACGTAAGGACTGCCTCGTTGCGGCCGGCATGGCGACGCGCGGTTTCGACATCGACTTCAATGCGATTTCAGACACCTTTTTGACGCTTGCCGCCGTGGCGCCGCTACTCGACGCCGGAACGCCGCTGACCATTCGCGGGATTGCCCACACGCGCAAACAGGAAACGGACCGGATTGCGGCTATGGCCAACGAGCTTTCAAAAATTCTCGGCGAAGAAAACGTTTCTCAGACGGAGGATTCGCTGACGCTTACGCCGATTGGCCGTGCCGCCTTGCGCGCCCGTGCCGACGCCGCGCCCGACGGGAAAATCCGCATCGCAACTTACAAAGACCACCGCGTTGCCATGAGCTTCGGCATCCTCGGAACTTTCGATTTGCGCGGCGCCGGAACCCCGTGGATTGAAATCGAGAATCCGGAATGTTGCGGCAAAACCTTCCCGGACTTCTTTGACGTCTTGGAACACATTCGCGCTTAAGATGCGAAAGTTGCTGAATTTCATTGCCGGGATTCCCGCCTATTGCCGCAAAGGCTTTCGTTTTTCGTCCGACGATGTCGAGCGCAAGAACGTTGCGGGAACCGTCATTCTGATTCACGGTTTGCTGATGCGGGAAGCCTCCATGCGCTGGTTTTCGAAACAGCTTGCGGAAGACGGGTTTCGTTGCTTTCGTTACGATTATCCGACAAGCCGCTTGGGAATTTTCCGTCACGGCGAAATTCTCAGAGAACGCCTGACGGCCCTTTTCAAAACGCTGCCGCCCGACGAAAAAATCTTTTTCGTGACGCATAGCATGGGCGGAATTTTGCTGCGTATCGCGCTCGAAGCGTTTTCTGCGGCGGAGCTGAGACGTGTTGCCGCCGTCGTTATGCTCGCGCCGCCAAATCAGGGCTCCTACTGGCCGGAGCGCATTCGCAAGCTTTTCCCGCCGGCAAAATATTTCAATCGCTGTCTCCCCGACCTGCGCCACACGGAGGATTCTCCGCTGAGAAAAATCCGTCCGCCCCGGAACGGCCCCTTCCCGCCGCTATGCATCGTGCGCGGAGAACGCGACGCCAAGGTCGCTCCGGAACTCCTGCCGCTTCCGGGTGTCTCCGCCGAAATGCACACGGTTCCCTGCGGGCACGCCGCCCTGCGCCACTCCCGCGAAGCCCTTGAGGTCGCCCGGAAATTTTTGGCGGGGAAAGCGTAGGATTCGCCACTCGGAAATGTGCGTAATTGCCGATTGACTTTAATCGGGCGACTTTTAAATTTTCCGCCATGCTATCTGACACTTCCGTGCCGCCGCCTTTTGTGCCGGCTCCCAAAAAACGGGATTATTTAATTCCGGCAATTCTGACGACGATGCTCTGCTGCCTGCCTTTCGGCGTGGTCGCAATCGTTTGCGCCGTTCGTGCCAATTCCGCCTATGATTTCGGAAAATTCGAGGAGGCGGAGTTGCATGCCCGTTCGGCTCTGCGCTGGGTAATTGCCGGGCTTGTCAGCGGATTTTTGGGTATTGCCGCTTATATTCTTTTCGGTATTGGGATGGCCTTGGCACCGGCAATTTTGGACTGCGGCGACGCTTGTGATGCGGAGATTCAGGTCGAGAGCGAAAACTGGGATCTCCCGTCCGAAGCGCTTATGTAGTTAATTGATTTTCTTAAAACAAAACGGATATTCTAAACACTATGGGTAAAAAACGTGATTATTTGGTTTGGTCGATTTTATCGACGCTGTTCTGCTGTCTGCCGCTCGGAATCGTGGCAATCGTCTATTCCGTGAAGGCCAATTCCGCCTACGATGCGGGCAATGCCGAGGAGTATGCCAAAGCGGCCGATAAGGCAAAATTCTGGACGATTCTCAGCGCCGTCCTCGGATTCATCATTTCCGCTCTCGCCGTGCTCGTGCAGGGCGCAATGCTTTTCGCTCTGGGCCTCGAGGAAGGCGGTCCGGTCGTTTATTAAAATCGTGGCGGAGCGCTTCGAATTCTTACGCCGGGGGCTTCTCGTCCTGCTTCCTTTGGTTGTTCTCGCTCTGGCGGGAACAGCCCTTTTTTTGTACGGCGATTTTTTTGCGGACGCCGTAAAGCGCTTTTCGCCGGGTTGCGTTTTCCGCAAGTGGCTTCACATCTATTGCCCGGGTTGCGGCGGAACACGGGCCTTTGTTGCTTTGATGCAGGGCGAGTGGCTTGCCGTTTTAAAATATAATGCCTGGTGGCTGCCGACGGCTTGCATCCTCGTGGTCGAATACATCGATTGGGCCTTGGGAAAACTCTTTCCGCAACGCGATTTTCCTCTCTGGCGCAAGTTGCGTATCAAGCTCTTGGTCGCCTACGCCGCCTTTACCGTCCTCTATGTAATTGCGCGCAATATCTGGCGTTTTTAGTCTTCCGCTTTTCCGCATTGCACGGAGAGGGCGCTCACTTTACCTTTCCTTTTATGTATATTTCTCCCGAAACCCGCTCCATTATCGACGAAATCGTTCGCCGAAGCGGTCACCTTTACAAATTTATCGACGTTCCCGCCAAGCAGGAACGCATTGCCGTCCTCGAAGCTCAAATGTCCGAGCCCGGCTTCTGGAACGACCAGCAGGCCGCGCAGGCCGTTATTTCCGAAAATACCTCCCTGAAGGCAACCGTGACGCCGCTCGTGGCCTTTCTGCGTCGCGTCGAAGACTTGCAGACCTTGGCCGAGCTTCTCGGAGAAACGGACGAAAGCGATGCCGGCGCGGCGGATGAACTTGCGGCACTGGACGCGGAAGCAGGCGCTATGCTGGAAGCGATCGACTTGCTCGAAATTTCCTCCTTCCTCTCCGGCCCGCACGACAAGTCTTCCGCCATCGTTATGATTAAGGCGGGCGCCGGCGGAACGGAAGCTTGCGACTGGGCGGGCATGCTCATGCGTATGTACATGCGCTGGGGTGAGCGCCGCGGATTCAAGGTCAGCATCGAAGACCTGCAGGACGGCGAAGGCGCGGGCATCTCCACGGCGGTTTTGCGCTTCGACGGCGAAAATGCTTACGGCTACGTCAAAGCCGAACGCGGCGTTCACCGTCTCGTGCGTATTTCGCCTTTCGACGCCAACAAGCGCCGCCACACCTCGTTCGCGAGTGTTGACATTGTTGCCGACATCAAGGACGACATCAACGTCGAGATTAAGGATGAAGACCTGCGCATCGACGTCTATCGCGCTTCCGGTGCGGGCGGGCAGCACGTCAACCGCACGGAATCGGCCGTCCGCCTCACGCACTTGCCGACGGGCATTGTCGTCGCCTGCCAGCGCGAACGTTCGCAACACCAAAACAAGGAACTTGCCATGCGCATCCTGAAAGCACGCATCTACGAAAAGATGGAAGACGACAAGCGCGCCGAGATGGAAAAATTTTACGGGGAAAAGGGCGAAATCGGTTGGGGAAATCAGATTCGCTCCTACGTCTTTCAGCCGTACCAAATGGTCAAGGACCTGCGTACCGGGTACGAAACGGGCAATATTCAGGCTGTGATGGACGGCGAATTGGACGGGTTTATCAATGCGTGGCTTCGCGCCGGCGGCCCGCGTTCCCGCAACAAGGATATCAAAATCGAAGATTAGTCCGGTTTGTTTTAGTGCCCTATAAAAAAGAAGCGTGCGTGAATTTGTTTTCACGCACGCCGTTTTTCTCTCTATCCAAGCGGACCTGACTTTATTATTAACTCAAGGCTCAAAACATGAATAAAGCGCCGCGTTTCCCGTTTTTTGTCTATTCTTTGCCGGCGGATTTGCGTGACTTAACCAGGAAGAGGACGAGCAGGGCCGCGGCTCCGAGGATACCGGCGGCGTGTCCGAGCGGCGCATTGCCGATGGCGAGTCCGCCGGCCTTGTAGGGCGCGAGCAGGAAGTAGGCGATGCAGACGGCGCTTAGGAAGGCGGCGGGCAAGCTCATAATCCAGTGAGCCTTGCCGCGGGAAACTAAAAAGGCGGCACCGGTCCACAGCGTGATGGTTGCGAGTATCTGGTTGCCGATTCCCAAGTATTGCCAAATCACGGAGAAATCGACTTGGCAGGCGAGGTAGGCGAGGACGAAAATCGGAAGAGAAAGGAAAAGGCGATTTTTCAGCGTGTGCTGCGGGAACGAAAAGGTGTCGGCAAGAATGAGGCGAATCCCGCGGAATGCCGTGTCGCCGGAAGTAATCGGGCAGACGATGACGCCGAGCACGGCGAGAATGGCCCCCGCGACACCGAGCCAATCGCGGCAGACGGTTTCGACGATGATTGCCGGCGTCTTCCCCGCCTGTGCCGCGGCATTCAGGCCTTCGGGCCCGCCGAAGTAGGCAATCGCGGCCGTCGCCCAAATGAGCGCAATGACGCCTTCCGCAATCATGGCGCCGTAGAAAATCGGCCGGACCAGCTTTTCATTGCCGAGGCAACGTGCCATCATCGGCGACTGCGTGGCGTGGAATCCGGAAATCGCGCCGCAGGAAATTACGATGAAAAGCATCGGGAAAATCATGTTCTGCTCCGGGGCGGCGTGAAAATTACGCAGCATTTCAAGGCTCAGCTCCGGAAGGATCAGCGCTCCCGAAATGCCTTTGCAGATCATCGTTCCGCCGATGCCGAGCACCATGAACAGCAAAGCAACGCAAAATACCGGATAAATCTTTCCGATCAGTTTGCCGATGGGAAGCACCGTCGAAAGCAGGTAATAGACAAAAATCAGAATCGCCCAAAAATCAAAGGACGGAACCCATGCAAGTGCAGACTCGCCGAAATATTCCCGCGTGACGTTGGCGACCATGAATTGCAACAGCCCCGCCGGGCCGTTCGTGAAAACAATCCCGACAACCAGGAGCAGAAAGGCAGAGAAAAAGATCATGAACCGCTGCATGCCGGAGCCGAGATATTTGCCGACCAGTTGCGGGAGACTCATGCCGTCGTTGCGCAGCGAGGCAAAGCCCGAGAAGAAGTCGTGCGCCGCCCCCATGAAGATGCAACCGAGAACAATCCAAATGTAGGCGACCGGGCCGTATAGCGCGCCGAGCACGGCACCGAAAATCGGCCCTAAGCCGGCGATGTTCAGCAACTGAATCAGGAAGACCTTCCACGCGGGGAGCTCCTGATAATCCACGCCGTCGGCAAGACGCCTTGCCGGAGTTTCCGTTGCGGGATTTACTCCGAAAAACTTGGCGATGAAGCGCCCGTAGAAAACATATCCGAGAATCAGCGCCGCCAAAGCGGAGAAAAATGTAAGCATAGTCAGAGAGAAAGATTGTAAGCGAAACGCCGGGAAAGAGACGGAGCCGGGAAACGCTTCCGCCGCGTCTGCGGGAGCGCTTCCCGATTACCCGGGATTTTATTTGAAGAAATCCCCGAGAGAACCGAAGCCGCCGGAAGAAGATCCGCCGGTCGAGAAACGGCGCGGAGACGAGGACGCGTTGCGGTCGTCGCGCCGCCCGCCAAAGCCGCTTCCGCCGAAACCGCCGCGGCGCGGACCGTTGCCGCGGCTGTCGCGATCGGCAAAGCTCTCGCGTGCGCTTCGGGCGGATTTCTCCGGATTCGTCTTCATCGAAAGCCCGATACGGCGGCGCGGAATATCGACTTCCATGACCGTAACGGAAACCTTTTGGCCGACCTTAACGACTTCCGCCGGATCTTTCACGAAGGTGTCCGAAATCTGCGAAACGTGAACAAGCCCGTCCTGGTGAACGCCGACATCAACGAAGGCACCGAAGGCCGTCACATTCGTCACCACGCCGGGCAGACGCATGCCTTCCTTTAAATCGGAAATTTCGTGAACGCCTTCCTTAAAGGAAAACACTTCGAACTTTTCGCGCGGGTCGCGGCCGGGCTTTTCCAGTTCCTTCAAAATATCTTGGAGCGTGGGCAGACCGACGTCGTCCGAAACGTATTTTTTCAAATCGATACGGGAGCGTAACTTGCCGTCGGAGAGCAGGGCGGGAACGTCGCAGCCCAGGTCGGCGGCCATTTGTTCGACGAGCGCGTAGCGTTCCGGGTGAACGGCGGAGGCGTCGAGCGGGTGCTCGCCGTCGCGGATGCGCAAAAAGCCCGCACATTGTTCAAAGGCTTTTTCGCCGAGGCGCGGCACCTTCTTCAGATCCTTACGGGAACGGAAAGCACCGTGTTCGTTGCGGTAGGCGACGATGTTGGCGGCAATACTCGCGTTCAGACCGGAAACGTAGCTCAAGAGCTGCTTCGAGGCCGTATTTACTTCCACGCCGACCTTGTTTACGCAGGAAACGACGACATCGTCGAGCGAACGCTTCAGCGCGACCTGATTTACGTCGTGCTGGTATTGACCGACGCCGATACTCTTCGGATCGATTTTTACAAGCTCCGCGAGCGGGTCCATGAGACGGCGACCGATGGAAACGGCTCCGCGCACGGTCACGTCTTCGTTCGGAAATTCTTCGCGCGCCACTTCGCTGGCCGAGTAAATCGAAGCGCCGCTTTCGTTGACAACGACGACCGGAATCGAGGCGGGAAGGCCGCAACCGCGGACAAAGCTTTCCGTTTCGCGGGAAGCCGTGCCGTTGCCGATGGCAATGGCCTGGATTTTAAATTGATGGCAGAGAATGCGAACGCGGTTTTCTGCGTCGGCGTATTGTGCGGAGGAACCGGCGGTCGGGTAAATGACTTCGTGGTGAAGCAATTTTCCCTGCGCGTCAAGAACAACGAGCTTGCACCCCGTACGGAAACCCGGGTCAAGCGCGAGCACGCTCTTTTGGCCGAGCGCCGGAGCCATCAACAGCTCGGAAACATTCGAAGCAAATACGCGAATCGCTTCTTCGTCGGCACGTTCCTTGGATTTCAACCGTGCTTCGGTTTCGAGTGACGGTCCAAGCAAACGCTTCCACGAATCGTGAGACGCCGTACGCACTTCGTTGCCGCAAGCCCCGTTGCCGCCGACAAAGATTTTGTCCAAACGAGAGAACGCCTCGTCCTCGTTGACCGTAATGCGGAAAAACAGGAAGCCTTCCTTTTCCCCGCGGCGAATGGCAAGCACGCGGTGCGACGGAGCAGCGGAGAGCGGCTCACTCCATTCGAAATAATCCTTAAATTTGGCACCTTCGGTTTCTTTGCCTTTGATAACTTCAGAAGAGAGCTCTGCTGTTTTTTCGTAAATTTCACGGCAGGAGGCACGCGCCGTTTTGTCGTCGGAAATACGTTCGGCGAGAATATCGCGTGCGCCGGCGAGGGCGGCGGCAACGTCGGGAACTTCCTTGTCCGGAGCGACGAACTTGGCGGCCTCCGCGGCGGCATCGGCGTTTTGATTGGCGAAGAGGAAGTCGGCGAGCGGTTCGAGGCCGCGTTCGCGCGCAATCGTTGCACGTGTACGGCGTTTCGGCTTGTACGGCGCGTAAATGTCTTCGAGCTCGGTTGAGGTTTTTGCTTTTTCGACGGCGGCTTTCAGTTCCGGCGTGAGGTGTTTGTTGTCTTCGAGCGATTTGAGGATGGCGGCGCGGCGGGCATCGAGTTCGCGGAGTTGGTCGAGACGGTCGCGAATCGTTGCGATTTGGACTTCGTCCATTTCTCCGGTCGCTTCTTTACGGTAACGCGCGATGAAGGGCACGGTCGCGCCTTCGGCGAGGAGTTTCGCAACCGCCATGACGCGCGTCACGACAAGGTTATTTTCTTGCGCGATGCGCAAAACGTAGTCGGAAAGTGTAATTGTGTTTTCGGTAGGTGCTTCAGCCATAAAAATTGCGGCCTATTCCATAGATTTTTTTCTTTCTGTGCGACAGCTTTTTTTGCCCTCTGAAAACGGTGGAGAGTTTTCCCTCACAAAGGCTTCGCGACCCTGTATCTCTCTAATACGGCAACGTCGTGAGCGTTTCGGTAGGACATGCATAGAATTGCCGGCGAGAGATAAACGTTGAGCTTTATCAAAAAAAGTATATTTTTGAACCCTTAAACTCTTTTTAACACATGAATAGGAAGCTCTATCAAAAGAAAAAGCTTTCGCTTGCTGCGCTATGTGAGGGAAGGTACTGCTGTTCGCGCTTGAAGAAAATTTCCGTTTTCGGTTTTCTCTTCGCCGCGGCCGGGCAACTGTTCGCTACCCCCCCCCTATGCTCACCAACAGTGTGATATCCTACTATATCCTATTACAGACACGCTGTTGATCTCGGATTCCTTGTCTTCGGAACGCGAGATGCGGGGCAAGGTCAATTACACTCCGGTTTTGCGTAGAATGAGTGCTGTCAGCGGGAAGCAAGCCCGTTACGGTTCCCGAACCTTAAGCGAGGAGGAAGAGAAGCGGCTCGAATTGCTGCTGAGGGAGCGCCGCCGCTCACATCTCTATTACTTTGATGGCATTGATATTTTTTCGCGTCCGTTTGTCCGCATACTGCCAAAGCGCCGAATTCTCCGGAGCGTCGCACAAATGCAAGAGGCGGAAACAGAATCCTTGGAAGAAAAAACGCATTTAACGGCTTCGTCGCAAAACGAGGAACGTGCTTCGGTTGCCGTGACGGAAGAGCAGGGCGTTATGTGTAGTCCGGCGGTTATGACGCTCGCTCTTCGCGATACGTCTTACGCAACAGCGCCGGTCGCCGACGAGCCGACAAGCGGTTCGAATAATCCCGGAACACCGAACTCGTCCCTCGTAAATGAAAAGGGAGAGTATATAGGAAGCGGAAACATCGAAGTTGCGTACGACAACGGATATAGTATCAGTAACAACAAGAATAATTGGACTCAGACAGGCAACAGCGGTTCTTTGAATCTTCACAAATCTATTAAGGCCTCTTACAAAGATGCTGAACAAACGACTGTTGTTCTGAAGGAAGGTGAGATTTCCGGCACCAATCCCATCTACCTCGCTATCGACGGAGCAATTACTACTAAGGAGATTGTTATTGCATCCGGGAATTACCAATTTGTTCCGGCGCAAAACGGTGGGACCGGAGCTGGCGTGCAAGACGGAGGAATCGGAAGCCCCTCACAATCAACGTCTTGGGACACAGATCTTTATATTTGCAAGGATGCAAGCCTGACGCTTACGGATGACAATCACCATACCGGAAACACATACATCTATGGCACCGTCAATCTCGACGGAGAACCGGAAGCCAAAAAAGACACCTCGGAAAAAGTGGTCTATGCGACAGACGAACACGGGCATACCCAAGAATTACGCATGACCGGGAAGCTCGGGACCGGGGATGTTTACGTTTATAAGGGAGGAGCGCTCACGGTCGGCTCTTCCCACCTCAATAACAGCAGTCTTAGCATCGAAGGCGGAACGGTCATACTCGGAGCCCCGAAACTTGACGCCGACGGAGAACTCATGGGATACACGCTTCTGCAAAACGTTGCGGGTGTCCACGGCTCCCTAAACAGCGAGCACCCCGTTGCCGTTCGCCTCGGCGCTGACGGATCCGGCGGCACCTTGGACCTTACCGGAAGTTGGGCAAACGGATACTACCAGCTTTATAGCGGATTGCTGACATCGACGTCTCCGGAGACGCCGCATAAACATTTTGACGCAGCGGGTAACCTCATTACGGACGAATGCTATAACGGAAAAATTTCCGGGAAAATAGACATCGACATCGCGGCCGGGGATACGCTTGAAATCCACAACATTATGTTCACGCGAGACCTTGAGGTGTCCGGAGGTATTCACGAACACAAGGCTACGATTGATAACGGCGGCCAATTAAAGCTGACCGGTTCGACCGACATGAAGCTTCATGAGCTGACCTTGGAATTGGGGGCGTTGGATTTGAACAATGCAACGACGCCCATTCTCTTTGAAAATTACGAAGGCACAAGTCTTGCCGTTCAAAAATTAAGCGTCAATATCGATGACGATACCTTGGCAGCCCTTATTGCGGAGTCCGAAAACGGGCGGGTTGCTTATCAGGCAATTTCGATTGTCGATTCGAACGGAAACATTCTTGAAAATGAAAACATGTCCGAATACGTTACGGCGGAATTTATCTCTGTGGCAGTCAACGACGGATCCCGATGGAAGGCGGAGGTCGATCCGGTAACGGGAACACTCTATTTTATGACGATTCCCGAGCCGATGGCCGCATTAACGCTTGGTCTGTTTTCTGCGGTTTTGGCGGGAACCCGGCGCAGGAGAAACCGCCGCTAACGTCGCTTAGGCATTCAAACGGGAATCGACGGAGTCTCCGTGCGGAAATCGGTGAGGTATGAAAATTTCCTTTGAGGATTGCTTCGGATTTGCCGAATACCGGCGTGCGGCATCCGGGAAGTGGATTCTGCGCCCGCGTTGGAGACGCATCGGAATTGCGCTAGTAACACTCGGGCTCGTCATTTATCTCGCACAGGCGTCTTTCCTGTTTTACCGGGATCGCTATGTCCGGAAAATTAAGGAAACCTCCTTTCCCGAAATGCTGGTCTATCCGTTTTCACGGGAAGTTCAGGCAGAACGGCGCAACCTTTATTCCGACGAACTTATCGGGGAAGCGAAGCAGGAAACCGACCCGCACAAGGTTTTCAATTTGGTCCGGCGCGGACTACTTCAAAATGCCGGACAGCCTGACGGACGTATTTTTTACTCTTACGTTCTTTTCCTGCAGCGGCGGCCTCGGGTAGCGTTGGAATTCCTGCGCGAAGGCTTCGCAATGAATCCGGACGCCACGTTGCGACATCCCGAATATGTCCGCTTCTTTGCGCGCCAATGCCTTACGCATTTTGAAGACACATTGTTGATCGAAACGGCGGATGTGTTTTCCGCTCATCCGTCGATTTCTCCGGAGAACCGGTTTATACTCTGCAGTTTTGCGGCCCAAGCGGAGATCGCTCTCGGCAGGCTTAAGGCCGCAGAGACCCGATTAAATAAGACCCCGATGGCCGGAACGGACAGTGCCGCATTTCTGAAAGCACATATTGAACGGGAACGCGGAAATACGCATGCGGCAATTTCAATTCTCCAAAGTCTTAAATCCCGCTCGCCGAACTTAGATTTAGCCATTGCCCGGGATTTGCGGGAAGTAGGAGAAAGCGAAAGAGCGCTCGAGCTACTGACAAAAGCTTCGCTCATGGCGCGTGAGGATCCGTCGGCACTTGCACAAATTATCGACGAGCTTGCCAAAATTAAACTGCCCGCCGCCGCTTGGCGTAGAGATGCCCTCGAGAAGGATTTTTTTGAACGATACAAAACAGACCCGACGGCGCTACGGTTGCTCTGTGTTTACGCCGCCAAGCGGGATGATATCCATACCGTGGAATACTGCCGCGCTCAGGCGGAGAGTCGGGTTTTCCCGAATTTTTACGATTTTATTTTAATTTACGTGGAAACGCTTTTGCGTTCCGGGGATGTCTCGAGGGCTTGCAAAGAGCTGGATAAGATTTTCGCCGACAAGGAGCTGTGGGTTAAGGAAGAGGAGGCTGTTTTAAACGGGTTGAACGCGGTTGCGCTCTATGCAAACGGCGAGCGGGAACTGGGCGAAATGTTTTTGTCAAAGGCTCAGAATGATACACGCCTTAGCGTCGCCCAAACAATCGCGATTTCAAGGGCCTTTCGGGCCGGAGGAAATGCGGAAATCGGGCTTCGGGTATTGGAATCCCGGTTCGAACTCGAGCCGCACAATCCGGTTCTGCTTCATGAGATTTTGGATTATGCAGCGACCGGAGCGGATCCGGTAACCTTCGCGCGCTATGCGCCTAAACTCATCAACATGCGCCGCCCGCCGCGCGAACGATTGAAAAAGTTTTTAAGGTTTGCCCGAAGCGATTGCTTCTTTTTTTCTCCGGACCAGGAAAAGGTATGCGAATTTCTTCAAAACCTGTTGACGGAGAAGTCTTGTCCGGAATCTTCGTAACACAGCCCTGCGATTTTTGTCGCGATTCGTTTTAGCACCGACGCAGCAATAAAAAACGCTCCCGGCGGTGAGCGGCGGGAGCGTTTGCTTTGGACGAATCCTAATTAGCCTTCGATGGCGGCAATATCCGGTTCGAAAGCGATTTCGATGCGGTATTGCTGGCCGGGGCGCAATTTCAGCGGGTGGTTGCGCGTGAAGGTCTGGTAGTAGTAAACCTTACCGTAGCGGGTACGGTGGTTCGGGTCCTGCGAAACGTCTTCATAGGCGAGCCATTCGCCCTGGAAGTCATCCTTCGGAATCGTGCACCCGAGGCTTTTTTCGCCGAGGCGGAAGGAGTTGCCGAGGTGGTAGCGGCTGTGGCAGGCCGCGAGCGGCATGACCATGCGCATCTGCGCAAGCTCAACCGGCTGCTTGACCGAGAGCGTGTAGCGGGCCGTCATTTTTCCGCCGAGGAATTCCCATTCGACGCGCATGGAGCCGATGCCGGGGACGATTTTTTCGTCCTTCGTAATCAATTCCGGCTGTTCGTAGGAGACCGTGAATGCGTTCTTCAGACCGATGCGCGTTGCGATGTTTTTCGCGTAGAACGAAGGCGTGAAGGTGTTATCGCCGATGGTGAATTCGGGGATAAATGCGGGAACGTACTGCGCGACCGGCACGTCGAAGATGCCCGGCATGTGCGGGAACGCGAGCGAATCCGAGCCGCCCTTAGCGCCGCCGGAGACAATCGGAATCTGGACGTGCAGATTGGTTTCCGGGTTCTGGTAAACGATGAGCGCCTGCTCCTTGCGTCCCGACTTATCGAAAGTGACCGTACGGCAGGCCGCGCGGTTGTTTTTCGCGGGAAGTTCCGCTGCGAGCGAGCCGCCGACCGTCTTGGCGAGGCGGGACCACTGGCAGAGGTAACGGGCAGCGTCGAAGTTCGCAATGCGCGTCGTATGTGCGGCATCCGTATCGCGTTCGCCGTCGCGAATGACGAGCACGCCCTGTTCCTGATCGAGATAGGTGACGAAGAAGTAGAGGAAGAGGCGGCGGAGAATGTCCTTGTAAAGCGGCATCTTGTCGGCGGTAATCCAGCCGTCGCGCATGGACTGCAGGATGATGCTGATGAGGTGCATCTGGCCGTAAGCGCCCGTGCCCGCGCCGAAGCACCAGCCGAGGCCGTCCTGACGAACGATGTCCGGAATGAGCTTCAGGTATTTTTCCGCGTAGGTGCGCAGGGTCGGAAGTTTGCGTTCGCGCAGGTGGATGTTGGCGTGAAGCTGGAGGGACTGGCGAATGAAAACGTATTGGAGTACGCCGTAAGCGTCGTAGCAGCCGCCGAGGGCGCCCGGCGCGTTGGGATCGCGTGCGGCATCATCGCAGAACCCGCCGGAGGAATTTGCCTTGATGCGTTCGACGAAGCGTTCGATGAGGCTGCCCGTTTCGTCTTTTTTGGAAAGGCCGAGGGAGAAACGCGTCACAGCTTTGCCGACGTTGAAGGCTTGGCGGTGGTCGTTGTAGTCGGTGCGCACGAGGAGGCGCTTATCGAGTAATTCCTGAGTGGGGGCATCGAGTTTGGACCACGGAATATTGCGATCCTTGGAGGGACCGAAAGAAAGCAAGCCCAACGCCGCGTATGCGAGCCCGTTTTCGGACTCGGTTTCCTGATTGAGTTGGGCGGAAACGCATTTGGCGACGAGCTCCGTGAGGTTGTGTTTGCCGAGTTGCGTTTCGTGAGTCGCGCGGTAGAATTCTCCGAGCGCGAGGGCGGCGTGGCCGGATTCGTCCGTGCGGGGGCTTTCTCCGGGAACGGGAGCAATTGTCCCGTCTGCGTTAATGGCTTCGATATTATGGCTCAAGATAGCGCGAGCCATATCCATGCATTGTTCTGCAAAATTATGCATTTGTGCGGGTCCTATGTTTTAGAAAAGTATCGTTCAATTCTCGCTATCCGACGCGAATAAGTCGAATAAATTCTGCGTTGGATTTCGTCTTTTTAAGGCGTTCGGTCATCGCTTCGGCAATGTCTTCGGGTTTTCCGGCGAGCATGGCGCGGCGCAGGAACGAGGCGGCCTCCAAGGCGTCGGGGCGGAGAATCTGTTCTTCGCGGCGCGTTCCCGAGGCATTCAGGTTGATGGCCGGCCAGATACGCAGCTCGGCGATTTTCCGGTCGAGAACAATTTCCATGTTCCCCGTACCCTTGAATTCTTCGAAGATCAGATCGTCCATACGGGAGCCCGTCTGAATCAGGGCCGAAGCGACAATCGTCAGCGTGCCGCCTTCTTCCGTGGCACGCGCCGAGGCGAAAATCTGACGCGGTTTTTCGATGGCCTTCGAATTGAGGCCGCCGGTCATCGTGTTGCCGCGCGGGGCTGCGTTGTTGTAGGCGCGCGTCAGGCGGGTCAGCGAGTCGATGAGCAAGACGACGTCCTGTCCGACTTCCGCCAGGCGGCGGGCGCGTTCAATGCAGATTTCCGCGATGGCGATATGCGTTTTGGCCGATTCGTCGTTAGAAGACGCATAAAGTTCCGCTTCCGGCAAATCGCGGGCAAAATCCGTCACTTCTTCCGGTCGCTCGTCAACGAGCAGAACCATGACCTTGACGTCCGGATAATTTTCCCGCACGCCGAGAGCGATGTCTTTCAGCAGGGTTGTTTTTCCCGTGCGCGGCGGCGCGGCAATGAGTCCGCGTTGGCCTTTGCCGATAGGGCAGAAAAGGTCGATGACGCGATTGGTCAGGCGCCCGTCCTTCGTTTCCATGACGAGCTGCGTATCCGAGCTGTGTGCCGTGAGATTCTGGAATTGCGGGCGGCGGTGGCGCTCGTTCGGATTGATGCCGTCAATGGATTCGACATACGAAATTTTGGCATTGGCATGGCCTTTTTTCTGCTGGGCCTTGGCGACGATCCAGCTGCCGGTTTTCATCTTAAAGCGCTTAACGATTTCCTTCGGGATAAACGGGTCGGTCGGGAAGGCCTTTCCGCGGCGGCGCGGCGAGCGCAAGGAGCCGTTCCCCTTAGCATCGAGTACGAGAATGCCTTCGACGACGAATTCCTCCGGCGCGGCGATCGGGGCCGATTCCGCGGCGGGAGTTTCCGGTTGTTTTTGCGATTTCTTTTCGCTCATTATTTTTGCCTATAGTTATCGATAATAAAATGCGTTTGCGGGAACACAGTGTGCCCAAGGCACGGTTGCGGTTAAAGCTTCCCGGACAAAGCAGGAAAAGACGGACGACGGAATAAATAATCCGTGTCTTCGCCCATCAACGCGCTCAGTTTTGCATGTTGCCTCTATTTGGGCAAGTGAAATCTGCTGTTCCGAGAGAAAGTCAATCTCAGAGAAAAAGCGGGAAAGGACATTGTTACGGGTTGTTTTTTAGGAATCAGAAATCCTCGACGCGATCGGCGATCTCCGCTTCGGTAATTTTGTCGGAAATTCCATTGATGCCTTCGGCGACGCCTAAAGAGGTCGCCCGATGCTTGATGCTTGGCGCTTTTCCGCCGCCGGAGGTGCACGACATGGGACAACCGCGGGTGCAGACAATAGCCGAAACCCGCGGATAATACGTGAAAAAACAAACGCCGCAAAGCTCTAGAAATTCGTTTTTTGTGAAGTGATAGTGGATAGCTAATAACGGATAGGGTGGAGAAAGATTAAAGGATAGAGATTAAAGAAGAGTTGAGGAAGTCGCTTGATGCCCGATGCTTGATGCTTGGCGCTTTTTCCGCCGCCGGAGGTGCACGACATAGGATAACCGCGGAGTGTTCGGCGGGAATTTGTGAAAAAAGTTCCTTGTAGGAAAGCGGGACGGAAGCGTTTTATGCGAAAAGATGCGTTTGGGCTTTTCCCCGGACAAAAAAGAAGCTATAGTTTGGAATCATTACATTTTCCCAAGTTTAAATCAGAAAAATCACACAGCTATGGCAATCGAACAAGATCAGATGCAGGAAAACCTGAACGCTGCTTGGAACGGCTTTGTTCCCGGCGACTGGATGAAGAGCGTCAATACGCGCGACTTCATTCAGAAGAACTACACGCCCTATGAAGGCGATGATAAATTCTTGAGCGGGGTTTCCGCAAAAACCAAGCAACTCTGGGAAGAACTTTCCGAGCTGATTAAAAAGGAAACGGCGAAAGGCGTTCTCGACGCAGACGAAGAAGTCGTTTCTTCCATCGTTTCCCACGGACCGGGCTATATCAATAAGGACCTCGAAGTCATCGTCGGGCTCCAGACGGACGCGCCGCTTAAGCGCGCGCTGATGCCCTACGGCGGTCTCCGCATGGCGAAACAGGCGCTCGAAAGCTACGGTTTCTCGCTCAGCCCGAAAACGGAAGAAATTTTCAAGAAACACCGCAAGACCCACAACGAAGGCGTGTTTGATGCGTATTCCTCCGACATCCGCAAGGCCCGTTCGGCGCACATCATCACGGGACTTCCGGACGCTTACGGCCGCGGCCGCATCATCGGCGACTACCGCCGCGTCGCGCTCTACGGGGTGGACTTCCTCGTCGCCCAACGCCAGCGCGAACAGGCCGCTTACCACGCCGACACGCTCGTTGAAGACGTGATTCGCCTCCGCGAAGAAATGGCGGAACAAATCCGCGCGCTTAACGAACTCAAGGCCATGGGCGAAAGCTACGGCTGCGAGCTCGGCCGCCCGGCACGCAATTCCCGCGAAGCCGTTCAGTGGACCTATCTTGCCTATCTCGCGGCAGTAAAGGAACAAAACGGAGCCGCTATGTCCATCGGCCGCGTCTCGACCTTCCTCGACATTTATTTTGAGCGCGATTTGAAGGCCGGAACGGTGACGGAAGAAGAACTGCAGGAAATGATGGACCAGTTCGTCATGAAGCTCCGCATCGTCCGCTTTATCCGCACGCCGGAATACAACTCGCTCTTCTCCGGTGACCCGACCTGGGTGACGGAGTCCATCGGCGGTATGGGCGAAGACGGTCGCACGCTCGTGACGAAGAGCTCGTTCCGCATGCTGCACACGCTTTACAATCTCGGGCCGGCACCGGAACCGAATCTTACGGTTCTTTGGTCCACCTCCCTCCCGGAAAACTTTAAAAAGTTCTGCTCCCGCGTCTCCGTCGAAACCTCTTCGATTCAGTACGAAAATGACGACCTGATGCGTCCGCACTGGGGCGACGACTACGGCATTGCCTGCTGCGTCTCCGCGATGCGTATCGGCAAGCAGATGCAGTTCTTCGGCGCACGTGCCAACCTCGCGAAGGCGCTTCTCTACGCACTCAACGGCGGTCGTGACGAAGTTTCCGGCAAGCAGGTCGCTCCCGCAACGCCGATTTACGAAAAGGACGTGCTCGACTACGACGAAGTCATGGAACGCTTCGACAAGATGCAGGACTGGCTCGCGAAGACCTATGTCAACGCCCTCAACTGCATCCACTACATGCACGACAAGTACTCGTACGAGCGCATCGAAATGGCTCTGCACGACGTGGAAATTCTCCGCACGATGGCCTGCGGTATCGCCGGTCTTTCCGTCGCCGCCGACTCGCTCTCCGCGATTAAGTACGCGAAGGTGAAGCCGGTTCGCAACGAAGAAGGCCTCATCGTTGACTTCGTGACGGAAGGCGAATTCCCCTGCTACGGCAACAACGATGCCCGCGTGGACGACATCGCCGTTGCGCTCGTTTCCAACTTCATGGAAAAGATCCGCAAGTGCCCGACCTACCGCAACTCGCTTCCGACGCAGTCCGTGCTCACGATTACGTCGAACGTGGTTTACGGGAAGAAGACCGGCAATACGCCGGACGGCCGCCGCGCCGGCGCTCCGTTTGCTCCGGGCGCCAACCCGATGCACGGCCGCGACACGAAGGGCGCCGTCGCCTCGATGCTGTCCGTCGCCAAGCTTCCGTACGACGACTCCCTCGACGGTATTTCCTACACCTTCTCGATGGTTCCGGGCGCACTCGGCAAGGATCTCGCCGAACGCGAAACCAAGCTCGCCAGCCTTCTCGACGGCTACTTCGGCGCGAACCCGAACAAGGGGGCGCACCACATCAACGTCAACATCTTCGACCGCGAAACGCTGATTGACGCGATGGATCACCCGGAAAAGTACCCGCAACTGACGGTGCGCGTTTCCGGCTACGCCGTGAACTTCATCAAGCTCACGCGCGAACAGCAGCTCGACGTCATTTCGCGTACGTTCCACAAGAGCAACTAAACCGTTAACGGTAAACGAGGGCGCTCCTTCGCGGGAGCGCCCTTTTTTTATTTCCGAGGGAGCGTCTCTATATAAGACAGAAATTAAAATTCCTACTTGACGTATAGCTA
This sequence comes from Candidatus Spyradenecus sp., assembly GCA_045651325.1. GTDB lineage: Bacteria > Verrucomicrobiota > Verrucomicrobiia > Opitutales > UBA953 > Spyradosoma. Next base: position 13,820 of record JAZRSB010000040.1, on the reverse strand, counting down.
TTTCCCTACATCCTATCTGAAAACTCGTAATTCACCAACTCTCGCTGGCCTAATGAAAAAGAAGTTTCTGCTTTCTTCGTTAACCCTGCTTTTTGCAGCCTCCGGACTCTGTGCGGAGGATGCTGCCGCAAGCTCTCCGTTTACGCCTGAAGTTAAACAGGACGGATTCTATGACAGTGTTTCCGAATCAGACCGGAAAACAGACAGATTTTCTCAGGAGTATATTGAGGCTAACAAGCCGGGGGAATTTTCTCCGAATCTGGGCGGGACGACGACAATGACGGTTAAACTCCTGAAGCATGTCATCACGCGCGCCATAGAGGTTGAGACCAAGTTGGTGAATATTCTTATCAATGCAACAGACGGAGTTCACGGTTGCGTTACAATTAGCGGGTCTAAGAATGAATCGCAAACGGGTGACGGAATTACCTTTGTGTCGAACGGGAAGCACAATAGTACCGATGCCGGTTATTACAAGTACGACACTATCGTTGCCGGGTACCATATCAAGGACCTCTACCCGGAAGCCTCAAAGACGAGCGGAATTGACGTAAAAAATGTCACGGTCAGTTCGGATTACAACCTCAATACGGTTTGCGGGATTTATCACGAACAAGGCGGGAACGGGGCTCAGCAGGAATTCAACTATGTAAAAATCAGCGAGGGCCTCAATGTCTCGTATTTCGGGGAAAATGCAAGTGTTGCCGGATTTTGGCAACGCGGGGTAGATGGCGACGGAAAGGATAAGGGCGAACCTCCCTACATCAGCGGACAGGTGATCCTTAACAATATTCAGATTGAGTCGAGTATTAATACCGGGACGGCTTACGGAATCTATCAGGATGGAACCGCTCATATTGACGGAAATGTCAGGATTAGCGGCTCCGTTGACGGCGCAAATGCATTTGGGGTTAAAGGGGGGACGTACAACGCAAATCTCTCGGCGGAAGTGAGCGTCCAGGCTTATTCCGGATATGCGGTCGGGATTTATTTGGATCGAATGGCGAAAAGCATCAACGGGTCAACCGATGCGGCAGGAGCTGTAACGGATAATGCTCAGAGAGCATCGCTTACGGTAAAATCTAAGGGCGATGCAGTCGGGGTTTTGCTGAGCGGGAAAGTCACCAACGAATTTTCTAATTACAACATTACCGTGGCAAGCATGTCCTCGGACAGCGAAAATATCGCGCTCGGAGTTTATATGACCGGGGATGCATCTGTCGGTTCAATGAGCAATTTGACGATTGATGTTAAAACTTGGGTCGGTCCGGCTTCCGGTTTTGTTTACAATAATACGGGGGCGGGCGCAATGTCTGTCGGCGAAAGTAAAACCGTGAGCGGCTTGGATATCACGGTGGGCACCATCAGTCTTCCGGCGAACTCGGCAGCTCCGAACGAAGACTATGGCCGTATCGCTGGGATTGTTGTCGGAGATGATGTCGATTTCACGGTCGATTCCTCAGCGATTACGATTAATGCCGGAAACGGAAGAAAGGCCTACGGGTTAGCTTACGGGAAAGATGTTTCCGGGAGAACGGATGAGAACGACGGCGGAGTCGGGATTTTCAACCACACCCAGGAAGATTCATCGGGCGTAGAAATTGTAAATTCAAAAATTACCGCATGCGCGTATGGCGCAAATGCCTACGGTCTCTACCTTGAAGATGCTAACTATGATTACGAAGGAAACGATTTTGTCGCAAAGAGCTCGGGCGCAGCGGCTTACGCATTGTATGCAACGGGAAATTCTACGGTAAGTAATCTTAAGACCCTTCGCGCTGATAATTCAGGGGAAACTTACGGCGTTTACTTGGCAGGCGCGGCAACGGTAAATGCTTCAACCCTGACAAAGATCGACTCTTTTACCGATCACGAAGGCGGAAAAGCCTACGGAATTCTTATCGCGAAAGGTGCAAGCGGCGGGCTTAATCATTTCCAAGGAGAGATTGAGGTACAGGCCTCTACCAATGCTGTTTTTACCGGGACGGCTTACGGCGTTTATCTTGAAGAAGATACAACGATTGATTTGGGCGCCCCCAAAGGGATTCGCGTCTCGGGTAAAAATGCCTACGGCGTTTATCTCGAAAATAAGGCTGATGTTAATTTAGGTTCGACGACAATTTCCGTCACGGGAGAAAAGGCTTACGGCTTGTATGCGGAAGAATTGGCAAATGTTTCTCTCAGCGGAACGAAGATTACGGGGACGACGGGGTCGGTAGCACTTGCCGGCGGAAATATGTCGCTTGCCTCTGTCGGAGCGGCTACCGCACAAATCGAGGGGAATATTGACGTTGCGGGGACGCTTTGCTTCACGCAAGGTACGTTTTCGCTCAGCTCGGAGACAATTAAGGCGGGCTCTTTTGAAATCGGGAGTGCGGACGCAGACGGGAACGTTGCAACGGCGAAGCTTGAACTCAAGAAAGATACAAATTTTAGCGGCGAAAAACTGACTTTCCACGTTAAGCATGCAACGCAAGGCGCCGTGATTATCGTGGCAGATAATGCGACGCTTACGGCGTTGGCAGCCTCGGTTTACGTAGTGCTTGACCACAGTAACACGTATGAAGTCGGCGACGTGATTACGCTCATCGGCGGAACTTCCGACTGGACGGCAACGCCTAATGTGGTTGTTTCTCAGAACGGCGTTGAGTGGGATTCGGCTTTTTACGAGGTCGGAGCAGTCGCCGGCGGTTGGGGAATTACGGTTATTCCGGAACCGTCGATATTCGGCTTATTCTCCGGCTTGGGCATGCTTGTTTTAGTCGCCTCTCGCCGCCGTCGCAATCAGCGCTGAGCGATCTCAAATCGGACGTTGCTCTTGCATCTTTACAAGGCTCGGTCAATTATTCACTCTGAATAAAACAAAAAGTGATTACGACAAACAACGAAATGAGCGGAAGCGAAAAAAAATGGCGTGAGGTAACAGGGCTTGTTCACTCCGTAGAAACCTGCGGGACGGTGGACGGTCCGGGGATTCGCTTTATTGCTTTTCTTTCCGGTTGCGCGTTGCGTTGCGTCTATTGTCACAATCCGGACACGTCGTTTGTGCGTCGCGGAAAAGAGAAAACGGCCGGTGAGTTGGTCGATGAAATTGCACTCTACGCGACGTTTTTAAAAAATGCCGGCGGCGGAGTCACGCTTTCCGGCGGAGATCCGCTCTTTCAGCCCGAATTTTCGGCGGCGGTCTTGCGCGGTTGTAAAGAGCTCGGACTGCACACGGTCTTAGACACTGCGGGGACACTCGGCATGCGTGCGACGGACGAGATGCTCGCCGATACGGATTTGGTGCTTCTCGACATCAAGGCGGGCACGCCGGAGATTTACCGTCAAACGACCGGCGGCAATTTGGAACCGACCTTGGAATTTGCACGGCGCTTACATCGTCTCGGCAAAAAGGCCTGGTTGCGCTACGTGCTCGTTCCCGGGCTGACGGATGTCGATGCCAGCGTACGCGGGGTTGCCGAATTTGCGCGGGGCGTGCCGATTTTCGAACGCGTCGATGTGCTTCCGTTCCATAAGCTCGGCGCCTTCAAGTGGAAAGAACTCGGGCTTAAGGATCCCCTTGAGGCGACTTCCGAACCCGGCAGGGAATTGGTCAAACATGCCAAATCCGTCTTCGCCGAATACGGATTTACGAATATCTACTAATCCGGCGACAAGCGCGAAAAGCCAAGTCCCGATAAGCCCTCGCAGGAATTACCAATGCGGGGGCTTTTCGTTGGCGGGCATCGAGTCGCCGCCGCCGAAGCTTTCCGCTTTTTCGGCAAGCTGCCGCAGGGTTTTCAGCAGGCGATCAAGCTGGCGTCCCTGGTCCACGATAACCTCGTTTTGCTTGGCGACGTAATCCTCGAGAAAGGTGATTTTCATCTCCAGTTCCCGCAGGCGGTCGGCGTAATTCGCGTCGATGTTCATTGCGTTAGAAGCGGGAGTTCAAGCCGATTGAGAAGGCTGCGGAAGAGCCGCCGTCCGGAGCCGCCTGAAAGCGCACGGCGGTATCGAGAATCCATTTCGGCGCAATTTCGAAGTGCATGTGCGGCGTTATTTCCAACGCGCCGCGTTCTTCGACGGCCCCGCGGATCGTCGTACGGGAATTTTCGTAAGCCGTAAATTCGGAGGTGATGCGCGGGTCTTTGCCGAGCTCGGCGACAAGAGCGACACTGAGGCCGACGCTCAAGACCTGATCCGATTTGAGCTTTTGGAGCTTGCGTTCGACATCAAAACCGAGGCGCGAACGCACGCTCGTGTAGCCGAACGCATCGACTTCAAGCGCCGAATAGGAGCCTTTTTCGCGAATCGTATCGACGCGGATGTAGTTCAGGTCCAAGCGTGCGTACGGCGAAAATGTCCAATCATTGCCGAGGTCGTCGCGCATCGTCCACGCGAAGAATGCGCCGGCTTCAAGGCCGCCTTCTTCCGCACGATTCATCCCCGTGTCGGTTTCGTGGTCGATGTCGTAGTAGTGGACGGCGGCGGAGGCGCCGAAGATCAGGTTCCAATTGGTGTTGGCAGGCATCATTCCCGCAAAGACGCGGGCGCGCAACGCCGTGTCGTCGAAAGAGCTTCCGGAGAATCCGTGAACGGATGCCGACGCATGGTGAAGCGCCAAGCTGCCGCCGACGAGGCGCTCGCTGTCCACCCAGCGATAGAATCCGCTCATAATACCGATGGCGTCCGCATTGTAAATCGGCGAAGCGATATCGTCGTCGTTATCCGTAAATTCGCTCAGCACCGTCGTAAAATACTGCGTGTTGGCAGGAATCGTGAGACCGTCCGGCGAGGGCGGATAGGAGAGCCCCGGCGCCAGCATACGGTGGAGGTAATCGACTTCGAGATTGGACTGGCGGACGGGCATACCCGCGAGCGAGCAGTGGGCAAGCGGCGAGTAGTTGTTGACGGTGTCCGCAATCCGCTCGCCCATCGCCAAATTGACGGTTTGGGCGACTTCGTTCGGGCGGTTTAATTCGGTTTCGGAGGCGATGTAATTGACAAATTCCGCAATGCCGTCGTGCTCTTTGAACGCGGCACGCTCACGCAATTTCCGGTTCTCGATGGACGCAACGCCGTATTCGTTGAAACCGATTCCCGCGACGCCCGGAGAAACCAGCATCGTATTTGCGCTCGTGTAAACGAGTTGGAAATCACCCTGAATCGGCTTGTCGGCGTGGAGGAAAACGGCGACTTGCCCCGGCTTCATTTTTTCACTGCCGGAGATGACGAGCGTTCCCGCGAGCGAGACCGTGCCCGCCACATCGGCGCGGCCGCAACCGTTTTCGCCGAGATAAACCGTCGTCTGTCCGCCGTAATCGCAGAGGCGCAAGGCTTCTTTCCCGTCTTTGTCGGTGACGATTTCCTGTCGCGCGGTCTCAAAGCTGAGGTTGCCGCCGATTTTAAGAATCCCGCCCGCGACGGAAAGATTCAACGAGCCGCCGTTGACATTTTCCGTTGCCCCTTGAGCAAAGTATTTGCCTTTGACTTCGATGTCGCCCGCAATACTTCCGTTACCGCCGAACGAGCCGCCGCGGATGAGGACATGTTTAGCCTGTGTTTCGACGGACTTGCCTTCGCCGGAACTGTCCAAGAGCAGGGCCGTTCCTGCGTTGACGAGGATATTGCCGGTAAATTTATCCATCGCGCCGCCGAGATAGACGCTCGCGTCGCCGTCGAAAACGAGAGTTCCGGCCCCGCTGATGCCGCCCTTGGCGTGGAGCGGATTGTCGCTTGCGGATTTTCGGTTGAAGCGAAGTACGGCGCCGTCTTCCAGGGTCACGGCAGCACTCAATCCGCCGTAGGCTCTGCCGTCGCCGATGCGGAGTTCTGCGCCGTTGGCGACGAGAATTTTATTGAATTGAGCATTTCCGTCAAAAATCGCTTTCCCCGCATAAACGCGCAACTCGTCTCCCTCCGCGCCGGAAAAATACAGGCTTCCGGCCCCGAGTTTTTCGACGATACCCCGCTTGGCGTTATCTTCGCCGTGACCGTAAATTTCAATCGCGGCGTTTTGTCCGCCGGTCGGAATTCCGAAAGTGCCGTTGCAATTGAAAACCACGGTTGCCGCATTTGAAATTTCGATGCCTTTTTCGAGGATTTCCGCAGCGTCGTTAAACGTAAGCGTACCGGCTTCAACGGCGACAAAGCCGTCAAAGGCGGCAAATTTCCCGCCGAAAACGAGATTGCCGTCCCCGCTTTTCTTCAATTCGCCGTTGCCGGAAATCGCTCCCGCGTACTCGCCGTCGATCTGTTGCCGGATCGTGAAAACGGTCGAAGCACCGTCGATTTTAAAGTCCTTCGAATAATTTAAAGAAAATTCGTTAACGTCCGAGATTGTGGTATTGACGGCGATAATTTCCTCTGCGCCGTTTGCCGAGAGCGCAAACAGGGTTCCGGCGGCACAGAAAAAAGGTAAAGCGAATTTCGATTTAAGCATAAAAATGGTGTTTAAAAATTATCGGAGTTCTCTGAGAATGTCGAATCCGGACTGGCGTAAAAGCGGCAATGCAGAATCAGATTTTAAAATAGATGGCACGGCGATTTAGCCAATAGAGCAGGCACCACTTCAGCAGCAGAACTCCCGCCGCCAAGACAATCGGAGAGGCCTCCCCGCAAAGCGTTGCGCCGCGGCCGAAAAGCAGGGCGGAGAGATTGCCGAAAGGGAAAATCCACTGAAGCACGTAGATGGCGAGGGCATTTACGCCGATGACGCGCAGAGGAAAGGCGAGGGCCCTGAGCGGTAGCAGGTCGAAGAGCGTGTAAAACAGCGCAAAGGCGATAAAGCTCCAGCCGGCGGCGACAAAGACGAAGCTCTGCGTCCAAAGCTTTTTGATTATCGGGTAGCCGGCGTAATCGGTGAGGAAGGCAATGCCGAGCAGGGCGGCACCCGCGCAGACGAGCAGAAGCGGTTTCAGAAAGGGCTTTTCGCCACTGCGGACCAAGTAACCCGCGAGGTAGCCGAAAAGGACGGAAACGCTCGCACTGACAAGACAGAGGAGACCTTCCGGATCAAAAACTCCGCCGTAGAGCTTGCCCGGAAGCAGGGCGCGGTCGATTTTGGCGTTTAAGGCGTTTTCGGGCGAAAAATCGCCGCCGAGGCATTGGGCGAGCGTAACGCCACCCGCAATGAGGACAAGCACTGCGAGAATTTTTTTCGGCGATTTCAGGAGTACGGCCAGCGAGCCGCCGATGGCATTGGAAATCCCGATGAGCGCAAGCACGGAGGCGAACCGTGCTTCCGCATAATTAAGCGAGAGTCCGCCTTGCAGGACAAAACCGATAAAGGCAAGAATCGCCGCCCTGCGGAGAAGCGCGAGAATCTGCCGGGAATCACTCATGCCGCGGGAGCGCTTGGCTTCGAGCGAAAAAGCCATCGCCGCGCCCGATATAAAGACGAAAAGCGGGAAAATCAAATCGTAGAGCGCCAGTCCCTCCCACGCCTTATGGCCGAATTGCTCCGCAAGCATCCGCGTCGTAGCTCCGGGCGCGACGGCGTAAATCGCGTAAACCAGCGCATCCAAGCCGAGAATGCAAAGCATGTCGAGGCCGCGTAGAGCATCGAGCGATACAAGGCGCTGCGTAGCGGGTTGCTTCGCGGCATTTTCGGCGGCTTCCATGCGGTTTTAGGAAAGTGATTCAAGGACACCGTGACGCAGTACGAGGCGGCGATCCGTACGTTCCGCGAACTCAAGATTGTGCGTGACGAGCAGGAGCGCGGTATTTTGTTCGCGGCAAATGTCGATGATGAGCTGCATGATCGCTTCGCCCGTGCGTTCGTCGAGATTGCCCGTCGGTTCGTCGGCAAGAATCAGCGGCGGACGGTTGATGAGAGCGCGGGCAATGGCGACGCGCTGACACTCCCCGCCGGAAAGTTTTGTCGGCAAATGGTGCATGCGTTCGGCAAGCCCGACACGCGCAAGCAGGTTTCGGGCCTCTTCGCGCGCCTGGCGCAGCGGCGTTCCCGCGATCCGTGCGGCGAGCAGGACATTTTCGAGCGCCGTCAGCTCCGGAACGAGGTGAAAGAATTGGAACACATAGCCGATGAGGCGCGTGCGCGCTTTGGCGAGGAAGGCGTTGCCGCGCTTGGTGATGCGCTCGCCGTTCCAGAAGAGCTCGCCGGAGTCCGGCATGTCCAGGCCGCCGAGAATCTGCAGCAACGTCGTTTTGCCCGCACCGCTCTCACCGCGTACGGAAACACTCTCTCCGGGCGCGACGGCTAAATTGACGTCTTTGAGGACTTCAATCGTCCCCGCAGGCGTCGTAAAAGACTTTTTCAAATTTTGAGCACTAAGAACCGAGTTGGTCATAAAAATAGAAACTACGAATGAACACGAATAGGCACGAATGGTCAGAGGACGAGCCGCTCCCATTCGAGTCTGCTTTTCTTGAAGTTAAAAATGAGTCCGACCTTGAGTTTTGCGAGAAGCCCGGGCCCAAGTCCGGCGGAAACACGCATGGCACAACCGACGATCTTGAACACCTCGTCCCGAAGGAAAAGATTCTCAATTTCGTGTTTATTCGTGTTCATTCGTGGTTCCTGTTTTGTGTGTTTGGGTTTATCCCTCCCGCATTGCCTCGGCGGGTTTTTTACGGGCGGCCCAGATTGCGGGGACAAGGCCGGCAATCGTTGTCGTTGCGAGCGTGAAGACGGCGGCAATGACGAAGTCGTTTGCGTTGTAGTGGACGGGGATTTGAGAGAACATGTACTGCGTCTGAATCATTTGTCCGTCACCGAAAATCGAATTGATGAAGGCAACGATTCTGTCGCGTCCGGCGATAATCGCGAAGGTCAGCAGGCATCCGAAGCCGTAACCGAGCGCGCCGACAAAAAGCCCCTGCGAAGCGAAAATAACCAAAATCTGCCGCGGACGCCCGCCGAGCGCACCGAGAATACCGATTTCACGGGAGCGTTTGACAACCGCCGAGAAAAGTGTGCTCGCAATCGAAAACGACGCCACGAGCGTGATGATGAACATCAGGAAAAACAGCATCGTTTTTTCAAACTGGACCGCCTGAAGGAAGTTCCAATTGACGAACATCCACGGAAAGGCCGTCAGTTCCGGCGGCAGAACGGCGTTGATTGCGGGAAGCATATCCGCCGCACTCTCCGGATCGGCGACCCGGATGCGGATACCGTGCACGCTTTTGCCGAGCGCGTAGAGCTCCTGCATGCGGCGCAGCGAGACGATAATCGTATTCTCGTCCGCCGGATGGTAACCGGATTCAAAAATGCCGCAGACTTCGAGTTCGACGGGAAGCGGTACTTCGTCCTGCTTAAGCTCATCGACCATCGTCGGCGAATAAACTTCCAGGCTTTGTCCCGGAAGCACGGACGCGGGCACCTTAACGCCGCTCGGCGAGGTGAAACCGCGGGAATAGCGGATGCCGAGCTGACGCGCCAAGCCGCTGCCGACGATGACGCGGTCATCATCCAAATCATCCAAATTCCCGGAAACAATCAGGTTTTTGACCGGGACAACCTTGTCTTCCTCGTGCAAATCGATGCCGCGGACGAAGGGCAGGGCAGGAACACTGCCGTTTTTGACCATAACCTGACCTTCCGCGAAGGGCGCGAGCGCGACAATCCCGGGCACTTGCTCAAGGCGTTTGACGACGCTTTTGTAATCTCCGACAGGACGATAGTCCCCGCTGCGCACAATCACATGGCCGTACATGCGCTGGATGTTTTCGCGGTGCTCGCGTGCATAGCCGTTCATGACGGTTTGGACAACGAGCAACGAGCAGACACCGATCGCCACGCCGATGACGGAAACTAAAGCAAATGCGGGAAAACGTTTCCCGGGCGGAAATAATTGTTTGAGCGCTAAATAAATAGACCAGGGCATAAAGAGAAGTATTTTCGCGGGAGAACTCCGAGTTTTCAAGGACGGAAAAAGATTACGCCGCATTTTGCGCCTTTGTCTCCGCTCGAAAAGACCGCCACCCGAAACAAACCAACGGCCTTGGCTTCAATTTTCGCTATTTGCCCGTCTTCGCAAACGTTCTGCCGCGCTTAAAATAATTTTTCGGACAATTTTAGAATCAGCCTCACAAAGTTTTCGGCGTTGTATTCAACAGTCCACATTCCCGTCAAAGTCTGAACCGAAGTCACGTTTCCGTCGGCATCGTAGCTCGGATTAAACGCAGGAGATTCGGCGGACATAACCGACAAATATTGATTCAGAGAGTTCGTCGCGTAGGCATTTTCCGTTCCCGCGACAGCCTCCGTCGCTCTGTTTCCGATGTGGTCGAACGCGTAGGCGTAGTTATAATTCGCATCGATGTCGGAGACGGCGGAAACGAGTTCTGAGCGCGCGTTGTAGCCGTAAGCGAGGTTTTCTGAAGCCGCCATCATCGTGCCGGATTTCGCGGCGGACGTGCGCCGACCAAGCGCGTCGTGCGCGTAGTCGTATTGCGAAATCACGTTGCCGTTGACGGTGTTTTTCACGCGGAAAATCAAGTCACACTTGTTGTGAAAGGAGTCATAACCTATTGGGTCAGCCTTTGTGAAACAAAGTGCGAAAATAGGAAAATGCCTCCATCTCGTCCGGAAGATCCTCTGTTGCGCCATTATGAATTCGTTGAAAAAAACGCTCTACTCCCAATTTTATCTTTGGAGAGCGCAGAGAGGCACAGGCAATAAAAATACCATCTCGGGAGTCTTCCACCGACTTTTCGAGTAATTCAAGGCATAGATCCTCGAATCTAATATTTGTGCCAAGGTAGGCAAGATGAAGAAAACACGCCTCGGAAAAACAAGTTTCTAAATCGTAGTGAAACTGAATGAGGCGTTCTATCTCATCTTTTACAAGGACTCCTCGTTTTGCCAAAAGCTTTGCTAACTCAATGTTAATGTTCCATGCGAGGCTTTCACTTGTCCATTCTGGAGAACAAAAGAAATGTAGCAGACTTGAGGAATCTTTTTCTGTTAGAAAGTCAAAAATCCCTGAGCCTCCATAGGGAGAATAGGGACTCTCGTAGAAAAAATACGGGGAATCGGGTTGCAGAATAAAATTTGAAATAGCTCTATTCTCTACAAGCGAATTCAAGATGATTTCGTAAATATGCGGATGTCTACTCTTTAGGCCTAACATGGATTTCCCCTTGTCTTGTAACATAGATTTGTATTTTTGAGGTTAGCTTCCCTGATGATGCACCAATTTCTTTTCCTGTATCATAGATAAATCGATCTAAATCTTGAGGTTTAATTTTTCCTTGAGCCTTCGCGTGCTCTAATGCCTCGTCAATCAGTCTTTTTGCGTCGTTGTGGGTAAAACCTGGTTTAAATTGTGCAGGACCAAACTTAGTGCTTTCTATCCATGCATCTCCCACAGTATGCTTTCCGAGCTTAAAGTGCTTATTCCCATGCTCAACATATTTATATGTTATTGTTGCTCTGTTTACATTGCACGCTATTTTTTCTACCTTTGATACTTCTGCTACTTTTACCAACTTCGTTGTACCTGCAGGGAAATAAGGAACACAAAGGGCTGCGGTATCCACAGCCAAAGCAACTTTGTCTCCAACCCAAAGATCATACACGATGTTGGCTAAATCCCAAAGACTGTCCAGTGGGATCTCGCCTAGAGAATCGCAATTACGCAAGTTATTCCCAACAAACGCATACAGATTGAGTCCGCCTTGCTCTTCGATCGAGTCGCGGGAGAGGAAGCGGCCGAGCGAGGGGGAGTAGTGGCGGTAGTTGTAGTAGACGAGGTCGAGCTCGGAGTCGTAAACTTCGGACGACCATTGGAAGGGTTGCGAGACGTCACCGGAAGCAGTGACCGCGCCGAAGGGCGCATAGGCATACGCCGTTCGGATGTAGCCGGCGGGGCCGAAAACTTCGCAGATGTTTTTCGTGAGGTCGTAGCCGTAGGTGAACCACGTGCCGTCTTTTTGAATCGCGAGCGGACGCGACGGATTACAAACGACAATCCATTGCGCATAAAAACAAACAATCAATTCCACTCCAAGAAAATATAGTTTTGCGGTTACGGGAGAACTGATTTTAAGATCTTCCCATCTGGAAGACTTTTTTTTTCAAATTCAGAAAAATCAATCCAGTCGCCAGGAAATAAACTTTCCGGCAATACGCCAAGGGGCTCTAAAGATCGATGTCCTTTCCCCAAATACTTCTTTTCGGAAACGGTGCCATCTTCCAGATTAAGAATAAACACATAGTTGTCGGGAGGCTCCTTATAGTCGCCTCTCCGATTGTCGTTTGCCCAGTTTTCTGAATTATGCCAACCGTTACACTTACACAGAATAAATTCCTGCGATACCAATAAAAATCTCCCGTCTGTGCTAATTTTTTCTAAGCGAACAGCTCCATCTCCCCACAAGTTCCACGGAAACAGCATGTAATCCCCTTCTCGAAAATTAAAAACAGCAATCGATTCAATTGAGTTGTAATCATTGTCGCACTGACGACGACTAAATCCATGATGCCGTGTAAAATAAAGCCGCGATTTGCCTGAATCTAAATAAAAGTTTTCAGCGAATGGGCTAACACTTCCCTTTGAATTTCTTGCAACCCTACGCCCATCGGTTAAAAGAGCAAACACATTGCCACAGCGATTGGGGATAGGTTCTCCTTCAAACAAATCCGGAGAATCAGGAAGTGAAATTTCCTCAATCAAACTTCCGGATAAATCATAATGAAATAAAGATTTCCCTTCTTTGTTTGCAGAACGTCCGCTAGTCCAAAAACTCTTTCCGTCTTTCGCGACGCATAAGAGTTTTTCCATCCATAAACTCGCTTGAGGAAGCTCGGTAAGGCTATCGTCCTTTCCAACTATCGCGACCGAATACTTTTTTACCCCAAAATAATACGGAAGAAAACCGGAGCAAGCACATAAAACGGGCAAAAGCACAACTGACGCAAGGTGAAAGTAGCAAAATTTCATTTGCGAAGCCTCCTCTTCCACTTCCCTTGGGAAGTACAACAACAATTTTTCATCCATTCTCCATTGAAATAGATGGTCATCTCTTCGGCCTTTCTCCATAATGCTTCATTATTATCGGGATCTGGACCGACAATACTCCCCCAGAGATGTCCAAGTGTATACCATCTCCATCCTGCTTCATAGTGCACGAAGGTATCTTGATATTGATGCATCAAGCTTTGATACGATTCGCCATCGCAATTAGCAATCGCCTTTCCAATATCAGAGTCTAGTAGATAGCGTTTTTTCACTATATCTTTCTTGAGCTCTTTCAATATTTCTTCTAGCTCCTCTTTCGAAACTCCGGATATTGCTTCTTTGGAGCGGAAATGACTTGCTATTCCCCACGGGGTAAAAGGACTACTTGTCAGATCGTGATCCTCTGCAGTCCAATCAAATTTCCCACAAGGAGTCCCCCCTCCTACATTAGAAAAATCAAAATGCCCTAAAGGCGTTCCGTCGGGATTTTCCTTCCAGCCCCATTTAGTGACGATTGTCTTTAGAACCCATCTTTTTAAGTGAGTATCATAATCATACACCTCTTTCCATTCTATGGGAACGTAGCTTTGCGTTCCATCTCCAAACAGGCCTAAAACATCTACCTGTTGGAGGGTATTCCCCCCCACGAATGCATACAGATTGAGACCACCTTGTTCTTCGATGGGGTCGCGGGAGAGGAAGCGGCCAAGCGAGGGGGAGTAGTGGCGGTAGTTGTAGTAAACGAGGTCGAGCTCGGAATCGTAATGTTCCGAAGACCATTGGAAGGGTTGGGTGACGTCGCCGGAAGCGGTGACCGAGCCGAACGGAGCGTAGGAATATGTTGTACGGATGTAGCCGGCAGGTCCGAAGACTTCACAGATGTTTTTCGTGAGGTCGTAGCCATAGGTG
>JAZRSB010000039.1:0-52447 GCA_045651325.1 Candidatus Spyradenecus sp. | reverse complement strand
CGAATCAACAGACGGCAATGCCGTCGAATCAACTCTCAGCACTTCAACTTTCATACGATATGGATGGGAATATGGTACAGGTACAAACAGCTACGGGAACGTGGAACGTTGAATACAACGCCGAAAACCGTCCGGTGCGTTAAACGAACGCCGCCACGGGGACGGTGATTACGATGAGCTTTGACTCCCAAGGCCGCCGTACGGAGTACAAATCCGTGACGAACGGCGCACAAAACACGTGGTTGCGTTTCCTCTACGACGGCTATCTCTGCGTACAGGTGCTCTATTCGAACGAGCCGTACAACGTGTTCAAAGAGTTTGTCTGGGATCCGACGGAACCGGTTGCCACGCGTCCGCTCGTTTTCCGCTACGCGCCGAACAGTCTAAACCTGTTTTATGCGTTTGACGGTAACAAAAATGTCTCGGACGTGTTTTATCGGATGAATTCGAACGGGATCGGTGCGCAAGCACCGTGATGCAACTTGATACCCGCATGCTTAAGCCCACGCTTACACCTCATAATTTTCGTTCGGCGGGGCATTTTGGAGAATTTAACATTTCAAGGCTTGCCAACATTCAATAAACGGTGCATAGTGTTGGCTTTAATTCCTTTGGGGCGTTTAGCTCAGCTGGTTAGAGCATCTCGTTTACACCGAGAGGGTCGGGGGTTCGAATCCCTCAGCGCCTACCATTTTCCGCGATATGAACAAGCACACAGTTTCCGCTCTGGTTGAAAATAAATTTGGCGTTCTCGCTCGCGTTTCCGGCATGCTTAGCGGTCGCGGCTTTAATATCGAAACGCTTAACGTCGCGCCGACACACAATCCGGATATTTCCCGCATCACGGCAACCATTATCGCAGACGACGAGTCCCTGAACCGTTGCATCCGCCAGCTGGACAAGCTCGTCAACGTCATCACCGTTCAGAATTTTGACGGCGTTGACTTCGTTGCACGCGAACTCGTTATGGTCAAGGTTAAGGCCGACCAGAAAACGCGCTCCGAAATTTTGGAAATCGTCGGTATTTTCCGCGCTCAGGTCATCGACGTCACGCTCGAAAGCATCATCATTGAATTCACGGGCAACAAAAACAAGATCAATGCCCTCATGAAGCTTTTGACCAATTACGAAATCATCGAAATGGCACGCACGGGAGCGCTCACGCTCGAACGCGGCACCAATTCCTGCAAATAAATTTACTCTATTCATAACAACATTATGGCTACGAAAAAAGCTCCTGCTAAAAAAACGGCGAAAGCCCCTGCCGCAACGGCAAAGAAATCCTGCTGCAAGAAAGTTTGCGCCAAGAAAACGGCTCCCAAGGCCATCAAGATTTACCACGACAACGACGTCGATGACTCCGTCCTGAAAGGCAAGACGATTGCCGTTATCGGTTACGGAGCCCAGGGCCGCGCTCAGGCTCTCTGCCTCCGCGACAGCGGCGTGAACGTCATCATCGGCGTTCGCAAGGGCAAGTCCTTCAAGGCCGCCAAGGCCGAAGGCTTTGAAACGCTCTCCGTCGATAAGGCAGCCAAGAAGGCTGACATCATCCACATCCTGCTTCCGGACGAAAGCCACAAGAAGGTTTACGCGGAAGAAATCGCCAAGTACGTGACGGCGGGCAAGACGCTCTGCTGCTCGCACGGCTTTGCTTACGTCTTCAAAAACATCGTTCCGCCGGCGGACGTGGACGTCATCATGGTCGCTCCGAAGGGACCGGGAACGGAAGTTCGCCGCGTCTTCGAAGAAGGCTTCGGCTGTCCGGGTCTCGTCGCCGTCTTCCAAAACGCCAGCGGCAATGCCCTCCAGACCGCACTCGCCATCGCCAAGGGCGAAGGCCTCACGCGCGGCGGCGTTCTCGAATGCACGATGGAACAGGAAACCTACGAAGACCTCTTCGGTGAACAGAACGTTCTCTGCGGCGGTATCGTGGACCTGATGAAATACGGTTTTGAAACGCTCGTTGAAGCCGGCTATCCGGACGAAATGGCGTACTTCGAATGCGTCCACGAAGCCAAGCTCATCGTCGATATCATTTACAACAAGGGTATCGCAGCGATGAATGCCGTCATCTCCAACACGGCGGAATTCGGCGAATACTACAACGGCCCGAAAATCATTACGCCGGACGTCAAGAAGCGCATGAAGGAATCCCTGGCGCGCATCGAAAGCGGCGAATTTGCCAAGGCCTGGATGCGCGAAGCCTCCAAAGGCGCTCCGACGCTCGCCAAGAAGCGCGAACAGCTCTCCAAGCATCGCGTCGAAATCGTCGGCGAAAAAATCCGCAAGCTCTTCGAACGCAAATAAGTCCTTTCGGATTTTCTCCAAGAAGTGTTCCCGCCATTCTCGCGGGAACACTTTTTTTATTCCTGAGAGCGGCAAATTTCGTCGGGGTGATATTCCGCATTCATTCCGAAGCCCTGCTCGAAATTCCGCCGCGCGAAACTTTTTTTTTGCTTCGCGCAATACAAAGGGATAGTCTTTTCTCCTTTTCGCCTATTTTATACAACACAGAAAGATGCAAGCTTCCAATCCGCTTTTCGGCATTCAAAAGTCTTACGACGCCATCGTTATCGGCAGCGGCCTCGCCGGCCTCACCGGCGCCAACTATCTCGCAAAGGCGGGCCACACCGTTTTGTTGCTTGAGCACCACTATCAGCTCGGCGGATTGGCGACCTATTTTAAGCGTCCGGGCGGGCATATTTTCGATATTTCCCTGCACGGATTCCCGCACGGGATGATCAAGTCCTGCCGCAAGTATTGGACGAAGGAAATCGCGGATTCGATCCACCAGCTCAAGGACATCCGCTTCATCAATCCGGAATTCAATATTCAGACGACCTTCGACCGCGAAGACTTTACGCGCATCCTCATCGAAAAATTCAACGTTCCCGCCGAGCGCGTGCACGGATTTTTCGAGCACCTCGCGCAAATGAATTATTACGACAACGACAAACGCACGACGCGCGAGCTCTTCGAGGAATTTTTCCCGGGCCGCACGGATGTTTGGCGTCTGCTGCTCGAACCGATCGCCTACGCCAACGGCTCCACGCTCAACGAACCCGCCATTACCTACGGGATTGTCTTCTCAAACTTCATGAGCAAGGGCGTGTACATCTTCCGGGGCGGAACGGATTTGCTCATTCAAAAAATGACGGAAGAGCTCAAGAAAAACGGTGTCGATATCCGCCGCAATTGCCTCGCCGAAAAGATTCTGACGGAAACGGGTGTCGACGGTCTCCCCGTGGTACGCGGCGTTCGCGTGCGCGACATGCGTTTCGGCGAAACGGTCGAAATCGCCTGTAAATCCGTACTTTCGAACGCGAATATCCGCAATACCGTCGAAGAAATGCTCGAGCCCGGCACCGTCCCCGCAGACTTCCTTTCGGAGTCCGAAGCCGTCCGCGTCAACACCTCTTCCTGTCAGGTTTACATGGGTATCCGCGAAGGCGAATCGATCCCGTACATCGGGGACCTCGTTTTCACTTCCGAAGCGCCGAAATTCGACAGCGACGACCTCGTCGATTTGCACACGACGTCCCGCACTTACTCGGTTTACTACCCGGATACACGTCCGCAACGCAAGATTCCGCACTACGCGATCGTGACTTCCATCAACCAGAAATTTTCGAGCTGGGAAAATCTTTCCGACGAAGAATACGAAGCCGAAAAAAAGCGTATCATCGAGGAATCCTTTGCCGGCCTCGAAAAATATATTCCGGATATCCGCACGAAGGTCGATTGGGTGGAAGCCGCGACGCCGCGCACCGTAAAGCGCTATGTGCGCCACCGCGACGGCACCTCCTTCGGCACGAAGTTTGAAGGCTTAAAAATCTCGATGGAGCTTCCGGAAAAAGTACACGGACTCTACCATGCGGGCTCGGTCGGCATCATCATGTCCGGCTGGCTCGGCACCATCAATTACGGCGTCATCACGGCCAACAAGATGGCGCTTTCGATGAAGTGAGCTCCGCTTCGGCTTTTCCGAAAACAAAAGACGTTCCCGCAATCACGGGAACGTTTTTTGTTGCTTCGAAAGCGGTGCTTAGCGCTTTTGGCGGAACACGACGGTTGCCAGCGGCGGAAGCGTGATTTCGATGGAATTCGGGCGTTCATTCCAAGGCTTGGGCTCGGAGTCCTTGCCGCCGAAATTGCCGAGACCGGAGCCACCATAGCATTTCGCATCGGAATTGAACACTTCGTCCCAGTGGCCTTCCGAGGGAACGCCGACACGGTAAGTGCGTGCGACCGGCGTGAAGTTGCAGAGCACCACCCAGTTCGTAAGACCGTCGAGGCTCTTGCGGACGTAGGAGATGACGGAATTGTCGCCGTCATTGGCGTTGAGCCATTCAAAGCCGCGATAATCCTGGTCGAGCTGCGCGATTTCGGGCGATTCCTGATAGAGCTTGTTCAAATCGCGGAGAGCGTCCTGGACGCCCTTGTGGTCCGTGTACTGAAGCAGGTGCCAATCGAGCGAGCCGTCGTACTTCCATTCGTGCGACTGTCCGAATTCGCCGCCCATAAAGAGGGTCTTCTTTCCGGGCCAAGTCCACATGTAACCCAAGAGCGCACGGAGATTGGCGGCCTTGCCCGTCATATCCGCCTGCGGCATCTTGTTGATGAGCGAGCATTTGCCGTGGACGACTTCGTCGTGCGAGAGCGCAAGCATGAACTTTTCCGAGTACTGATAGAGCATCGCAAAGGTCAGCTTGTTGTGGTGATACTTGCGATTCAGCGGATCTTCCTTCATGTACGCGAGCGTGTCGTGCATCCAGCCCATCGCCCACTTGAAGTCGAACCCGAGACCGAATTCCTTGGTCGGGCGCGTAACACCGGCAAACGAGGTGGATTCTTCCGCAATCGTAATTACGCCCGGATGGTAGTGGTGGACGATATCGTTCGTCGCACGGAGAAATTCGATGGCTTCGATGTTTTCCTTTCCGCCGTACTGATTCGGAATCCATTCACCGTCCTTGCGGGAATAGTCGAGGTAAAGCATTGCGGCAACGGCATCAACGCGGAGACCGTCCACGTGGAAACGCGTGAGCCAGGAGAGTGCGGAACCGATGAGGAAGCCGCGGACTTCGCAGCGGCCGAAGTTAAAGAGCAAGGTGCCCCAGTCCGGCTGCGTGCCCTGGCGCGGGTCGGCGTGGTCGTAGAGGTGCGTTCCGTCGTAACCGGAAAGTGCCCAGTCGTCGCGCGGGAAGTGCGCCGGCACCCAGTCGATGATAACGCCGATGCCGTTGGCGTGGAGCGTATCAACCATCGCCATGAAGTCTTCCGGCGTACCGAAGCGGCAGGTCGGAGCGTAGAAACCCGTCACCTGATAGCCCCAGGACGGCGGGAACGGATATTCCGTCGGCGGGAGCATTTCGACGTGCGTAAAGCCCATTTCCTTACAATATTTGGAGAGCTCGACGCCGAGTTCGCGATAGTTCAGCGCGCGGTTATCTTCTTCGGGAACGCGTTTCCACGAGTCGAGATGCATTTCGTAAACCGAAATCGGCTTTTCCTGCCAATTCGTTTGGTTGCGCATCTCAATCCACTTCGCGTCATTCCATTTGTAGCCGGAAATGTCGGCGACGATACACGCGTTGTTCGGCGGCGGTTCGAAGGAAATCGCGTACGGGTCGATCTTGCAATACGGCGTCGGGTCGTACTGATTGAGCAGTTCGAATTTGTACTTCGCACCGGCTTCGACACCCGGAATGAACACTTCCCAAATGCCGGAAGCGCCGAGCATGCGCATCGGGTGGTAGCGGCCGTCCCAGCCGTTGAAATCACCGACAACGGAAACGCGGCGTGCCGACGGTGCCCAGACCGCGAACGAAACCCCGCGAACGCCGTTAATTTCGCGCACGTGCGAACCGAGCTTTTCGTAAACGCGGTGATCGTTCCCCTGATTGATCAAATACAGGTCGCTTTCCGAAATCGTCGGCCAAAACGAATAGCCGTCGGCGATTTCGGAGACTTCTCCCGCGTAGCTTTCAACGACGAATCGGTAGGCAAAAATTTCCTTGTTGCGCGGGAACCACGCTTCGAAAAATCCGTCTTCGCTCAAACGGGTCATCGCCGTCTTGCGTCCGGTTTTCACGTTCTTAACGGAAACGTTCTTGGCGTCGCGCAGGTAGGCGCGCACGACAATGCCGCTCTTGCCGTCAACAACGGCCCGATGCATGCCCAAAAAGTCATGCGGGTGCGACTGAACTACGCCGGTGAAAGATTGAAGTTCTGCTTCGGAGATAATCATAGCAAAATTATTGGTGTAAGATTTTGATAGGGGATAAACAATTCGAGCGCAAAGCTCAAATCGCTTTCTATTCTGCGGACAACGTCGTCGTCTTTCAAGCAAACAATCTTTCGGGGCGTTGCTTCGGGCGAAGCGGATTCGGCGGATTTCCGAAGCGCCTTGTCGATTTTTCGCTTTTAGGAATAAACGGAAAATCCTACAATGCGCGCAATGAACATATCCGCGTTTGATGTCATCGGCCCCGCGATGGTCGGCCCCTCCAGTTCGCATACCGCCGGCGCGGTGCGTCTCGGATTGCTCGCCCACCACATCGCCCGCGGCATCGCCCCCTTTGCCCGCGTCAGAATCGAACTCCACGGTTCCTTTGCCGCAACGGGAAAAGGGCACGCCACCGACCGCGGGCTCGTCGCAGGGATTCTCGGGCTTTTTCCGGATGACGAGCGCCTGAAAAACTCGCTCCGCCTCGCCCACAACCGCGGAATCGGCATCGAATTCCGGGAGGTCGATCTCGGCACCGACGCCCACCCCAATTCCGTCCGCATCACGTTCTTTTTCGCCGACGGAGAAACGCTGGTCATCCAAGGTGCCAGCATCGGCGGCGGCAATGTCCAGCTCTGCCGAATCGACGGCTTCGAAACCAATCTTTCGGGAACGCTCGACGCCCTTGTCTGCTGGCATAGAGACCGCCCCGGATTTCTGGCCCACGTCACCGGCCTGCTCGCCTGCGTGGAAGCCAACATCGCGACGATTCTGACGGCCCGCAAAATGCGCGGCAATGACGCATTTACCATCATCAAAACGGACTCGCCGATTCCGGACGATTGCCTGAGCGTCCTCCTGCGCATTCCCTTCGTGCACCGGGGCGTGCGCATTCCCAAAATCAGTTAATCCTTTATTCTCCCTCCCCTCATGAACGACTCTCTTGGCTACGACTACGAAACCACCGCCGAAATGCTGGCGATTTGCGAACGCGAATCAATTTCGATCGGCGAATTGGCCCAGCGCCGCGAAGCAATTTTTTCCGGCATTCCCCGCGAACAAAACTTTGAAAAAATGCGGGAGCACTTCCGCACGATGCGCCAATCCGTCCGCCGCGGCCTTGAAATCACATCAAGCTCGCCGAGCGGACTTTCCGGAGGCGATGCCAAAAAAATCCTCGAATACGCAAACAGCGGCAACGCCCTGCTCGGCGTTGACCTCACGCGCCTCGTCGCTTACGGCTACGCGGTCCTCGAAACGAATGCACAGTTCGGAAAAATCGTCGCCACCCCGACCGCCGGTTCCGCCGGCATCGTCCCCGCCTGCCTGACCCTCCTCGAAGAAACGCGCGGCATCGACGAAGACACGCTGACGAACGCGCTCTTCACGGCGAGCGGCATCGGCATGGTTATCGCGGACAAAGCCTTCATCGCGGGAGCTCAAGGCGGTTGCCAGGCAGAAGTCGGCAGCGCCTCCTGCATCGCGGCGGCAGCGATCGTCGAAGCCCTCGGCGGTACCCCGCGCCAAGCCTGTGCGGCAGGCACCTTCGCGCTGATTAACACGCTCGGCCTGGTTTGCGACCCGATCGGCGGATTCGTCGAAGTGCCCTGCGTCTCCCGCAACGGCATGTTCGCCGTCCACTCCTACCTCGCGGCAAGCCTCGCGCTCGCCGGCGTCTGCCCGCGAGTCACCCTCGACGACGCCATTTTTGCGATGCGCGACATCGGACGCCGCATGCCCGCCGAGCTGCGGGAAACCTCCAAAGGCGGCCTCGCCATTTCCCCGTCCGCCTGCGCACGTTGTCGCGGCACAAGCGCCGCGTAAACCGCCTTCGGCGCACGAGAGATTAAAGAGGAAAGATTAAAGAGAGAGCTTAGAGCTTAGGGCTTAAAGCTTAGAGAAAGATTGGGCGATTTTTAGGAATTTGCAAAGGCGCGCAATTTGTTCCATTACGCCGCAAGCACGTAAACGGGTCTCTCCCCGTCACTTCGCGGCGCTTGTTTTTCATGGATTATCCGCGGGTTGCGACTCTCTTTAATCTTTCCCCTATCCGTTATCAGTTGCCAACTATCACCTTCGCCTCTTTAAGCTCTAAGCCCTAACCTTTAAGCTCTTTGTAGCCGTTTCGGTATAATCCGGAATAAAGCAAGGCGGAGCGGCAAGGGTCTCTCAGAAAATTCTCGCTCACGGAAACGCTCGTTTGTAAACTTACCGGACAAAATTATGTCATCGACTTCCCGCACACGCCTGCCTTGCGCCCGTCCGCCCGTTCCCGTGGCAGCGGAGCCGACTGCGCCCGGCGAAGTGACGCTGACGGTGACAATCGCGGGTAACTGGTTGCTTGCCGACGGGCTTTCGGATGCCGAAACCCTCGAGCTTGCGCTGGAAAGCCTCGGCCCGGGTATTCGCATAAAATCCCTGAGCTTCGATTGCTCCGGCTTGGGGCATTACGATTCGAGTTTGGTTTGCTACGTCATTAAATGCGCCTCCGTTTGTTCGGAACGCGGGATTCATTGCGTACGGGAAACACTCCCGCAGAACGTCAGGCGCCTCTTCGAACTTTCCGTCGCCAACCGCCGCAATCCGGAATCGCCGCGGGAGCGCGACATGGCCCTGCTCGCAGTTATCGGTCGTTGGGGCGAACGCATTTTTTCCAACTCCGAACGCGCCTTAAAATTCCTCGGTGAAACCACGCTCGCGTTCAAAAATCTTTTTTTCGGGAAAGCCCGTTTCCGCAAGCGCGACTGCCTGTATTTCATTCAGGACTGCGGCATCAATGCGCTGCCGATTATCACGCTGATTTCTTTTATCACGGGAATGATTCTCGCGTATATCGGCGCAATGCAACTCCGCCAGTTCGGCGCGATTATCTATGTCGCCAGTCTCATCGCCATTGCTATGGTGCGGGAAATGGGAGTCATCATGACGAGCGTTATTATGTGCGGAAGGACGGGCTCGGCGTTTGCCGCCCAAATCGGCAGCATGCAGGCGAGCGAAGAAATCTCCGCCCTGCGCGTACTTGCGATTAATCCTGCGGAATATCTGGTGCTCCCGCGCATCCTCGCGCTCACGCTCATGATGCCGTTGCTGACGCTCTACTCGGACGTCGTCGGCATCCTCGGCGGATTCTTCGTCATGGGCTCGATGGACGTCACGCTGGAACAGTACTGGCGGCAGATCTCCGTCACGTTAAACATGTCCCACGTTTTTTCCGGCCTCATCAAGAGCATTTTCTTCGGTGCCATGATTGCCTGGGCCGGTTGCTACCGCGGCATGGTTGCGGGGAAAAGCTCTCTGGCCGTCGGGGATGCCGCCACCTCCGCCGCCGTTCTCGGGATGGTGCTTATCGTCATCGGCGACGGTATTTTCGCCGTCCTCTTCAATGCCGTCGGATTCTAAAACGCCATGGAAACTCCCGCTCCCATCGAAGTCCGAGATTTGAAGCTGGCATACGGTTCCCGCGTTGTCATGGAGAACCTGAATTTCCGCATTAATGCCGGCGAAATTTTCATCATCATGGGCGGAAGCGGCTGCGGGAAATCGACCTTACTGCGCCACCTTATCGGCTTGCAGACGCCGGCGGCGGGCACGATTCGCCTTTTCGGAAACGACTTGAATACAAGCACCCCGCAGGAACGGGAAGCCCTGTTGCGGCGCTTCGGAGTCATGTATCAGGGCGGCGCGCTGTGGTCCTCGATGACGTTGCTTGAAAACGTCATGCTCCCGCTCGAGGAGTACACGGATTTGCATGCGCGAGAACGAATCGAGTTGGCGCGTTACAAGCTTGCGCTCGTCGGGCTTTCCGGCTTCGAAAATTACTATCCGTCGGAAATTTCGGGCGGGATGGCCAAGCGCGCCTCCATCGCCCGCGCCATCGCCCTTGACCCGGAAATTCTGTTTTTCGACGAACCCGGCGCCGGTCTTGATCCGCTCAGCTCCAAGTTGCTCGACGACCTGACGCTGAATATCCGCGACTCGCTCGGCACGACCGTCGTTATCGTCACGCACGAGCTCGACAGCATTTTCGCCATCGCCGACCGCGCAATTTTCCTCGATGCCGCTCAAAAGACGCAGGGCGCCGTCGGCAACCCGCGGGAACTCCGCGCACAACCGCCCTCGCCCGCCATCCGCGAATTTCTCACCCGCGCGGGCACCCTCTAACCGGAATTCAGAACACATGAGCAAACCCATCAATCATTCGCTTATCGGCATTTTCGTTCTCGGCGCCATCGCCCTGCTGATCGGAAGCATCATCGCGTTCAGCTCCCTCACCTTTAACAAAAAAAGCACACCGCTAATCGTTTACCTGACGGACTCGCTCAACGGACTGAGCCTGAACTCCGACGTCAAATTCAAAGGCGTTAAAATCGGAAAAGTCCAAAAAATCCTCCTGAGCATCCAGGACAACACCCAAAGCATCCGCTCAATTCCGGTCATCATCGAAATCGACGACCGCTTCGTCAAAAATGCCGACTCCGAGGAAACGGTGCGCCGCCGCATGTCGGAAAGCATTCAACAGGGGCTGCGCGCCCGCATTCAGCAGTCCAATCTGCTCACCGGCATGCTTTACATCGAGCTGGACTATTTCCCCGGAACGCCGGCAATTATGCGCGGAAACGGCGAGAGCACCTATCTGGAAATCCCGACAATCCCCTCCAATATGTCGCAAATGCTCAACTCCGTCGCCCAAATCCTGCAAAACCTCGCACAGGTTGACTTCAAAAGTTTTTCGGAACGCCTCAAAGAAACGGCAAACACATTAAACGCCGGAGTCAGCGCCATCGAATTCGAAAAGATTAACGCCAACATTCTTCAGGCAAGCGAAGCGGCCAAGAAGCTCCTCGACGACCCGCAACTCGCGCAAATCCTTAAAAACGTCAACCGCGCCACGCAAGACGTCTCCGCCCTTTCCCGCAAATTGGAAACACACTTCGACCCCCTGCGGACGGACTTCGAATCGACGACCGAAGCCCTCCGCAACTCGCTCGAGCAAATCAACAAAACGATGCTCGTCTTCCGCTCCACGATGACGGGGACGCACGGCTCGCTTGAACAGGAACTCAGCGAAACGCTCGAACAAATCGACGACGCCGCACGCTCGATCCGCACCCTTTCCGACTACCTGCGCCGCCATCCCAATGCCGTACTTTTCGGCAGTGACGACCAACCGTAATCCCCCGCCTCCGTGACCATGAAAAAAACAAATCTCTTTCTCGCGCTGCTTCCCGCCTGCCTCGGTCTGCTTGCCTGCGCCGTCCCGAATACGCCGAATCCCGTGCGCTACACGCTTACGCCGACGGCGCCTGGAAGCACACCCGCCGCCCCCGCGGTTACTTTCGCACGCATCGCCGTCCCCGCCTACATCGACATCCCGCAAATCGTTACGCGCAACAGCGAAAACACCGTTGTTATCAACGAAATGCGTATCTGGGCCGAACCGCTCGCCCGCGCCGTCCAACGCGCCGTCCCCGTTCAGGTCGCACAGAATCTCTGCGGGAAAAAACTTAAACCCTTCGAAAAAGTCTCCGTATTCATCGACCGCCTCGACGGCACGCTCGACGGCGAAGTCCTTATTTCCGCGCAAATCATCGTCTCACGCCTGACGGCAACGGAAATCAAAAACGAGTCATTCCTGTTCTCGAAAAATATCTCCGCCGGGACGATCGACGGTGTAATTTACGATGTAACCGAAGATCCTTACGCGACTTACGCCCGAGCGCTTTCCGAGGCCGTTGCCGCCCTCTCACGGGCCATCGCCGACAATCTCTGCGAATAAAGCGTGCTACGAAAAATTTTCAGTCGCCGGCTGCTCATCGCTTCGGTTGCCGTCTTTCTCCTGCTCGCAGGCGTAATACTCGTCTGCGACCTCTTGGTCGAACACAACCGGAAATACGTTTTTGAAACGCCGGAAGCCGTCCCCGCCATGGCGACGGCGCTCGTCCTCGGTACGGCACCGACCACGCGCGGCGGCTACGCCAACACTTATTTTGACGCACGCATCGCCGCCGCCAAACGCCTCTTCGATTCCGGGAAAATCGAACGCATCCTCGTCTCCGGCGATAACCGCAGCCACGACTACAACGAGCCCGAGGCGATGAAAAACGCCCTTATTAAACTCGGCATCCCCGAAGAGAAAATCCACTGCGACTACGCGGGGCTGCGCACCTTAGACTCCGTCGTCCGCGCACAAGCGGTTTTCGGGCAAAACCGATTCATCGTCGTCTCTCAGGCGTTCCACTGCGAACGCGCTATTTTTCTGGCCCGTTCCCGCGGCATCGAAGCCGTCGGATTCGTCGCCGAAGAAAATCCGTACTTCGCTTACAAAATTAAAATCCGGCTGCGGGAACACCTGGCCCGCGTTGCCGCCGTCGCCGACATCCTTTTTATGCGTTCGCCCAAATACCTCGGCGAACCCGTACCGATAAACTAACATCAGCTAATCAACCTATGATTCAACCGACACCGACAGACGATCCGAACATGCTCTACAGCACGGCAACCGGCGAAATTTGCCTCGACCTGCCCTCGCCCTACATTCCGCACAAGGAAACGGGACTCCTCCACCTGCCGCGTTTCATCGCCAAAATCCGCAAACACCTCGCGGGGAAACTCCCGAAATCTTACCAACGCAATTTCTGCAAGGGCTTCGACCGCTTCCTCTGCCTCCACCTCGGCATCGACCCGCAAAGCGTCGTTGAAGCCGTGCGCGAATGCGGCGACGACAATGCGGCGCTCGACGCCAAACTGCTCGAAATCTTCCCGAAAGACCTGCGCGTCGCCAAGTGGAACCGCGAGTGCGTACAAAAAGGAATGAGCGAGATGGGCCGTGAAGCCCTCAACGACGCCAAGCGAAAAATGGAAGCGCTCGACCGAACCGACATCATTTCCTTCGCGGACATGATCGATTTCGACGAGCAACGCATTCCGTAAACGCCGTTCACGCGAATAACGGAAAACGAGTGGCGGATATTCCCGTCCGCCACTCTTCATTGTCCGCGTCCCAAAGGACTAACGGAACATAATAACCGGGATGAGGCAACGGCGGACAAATTCCGTCGTCGTACTGCCGATGATGAATTGCCGTACGCGGGAATGTCCGTAGGCACCCATGATGAGGCAGGTGATGTCGTTTTCCTGGACGTACTTTTCGAGGGCCTCGCCCGGAGTCCCCGAAAGCAATTGAACGATCGGGACGAGCGGTCCGCCCTTCAGGCGTGCTTCGGCTTCGAAAAGCAGGCGCGTTCCGTCGGCTTCGGCTCCCGGTTTGGCGACCGTCACGATGTGCACTTCCTGGTCGATAAATTCCTTACGCGTCGCGAGATATTCGAGCGCACGGGTCGCGCTGGGGCTTCCGTCGTAAGCGAGAACGATTTTCTTTTGCTCGATAAACTTGCGGTTAACGACGAAGCAGGGAAGCTTGCTGGCGCGAATGACGCGTTCCATGTTCGATCCGAGGTGGCCCTTTGCGAAGTTCGCATGTTCGCCGCGCTTGCCGATCATGATGGCACTGATGTCATTGCGCTGATTTTCAAACTCGTCGATACAATCAACAAGCAAGCCGGAGCGATGGAAAAATTCCACTTGGTCGGGGATGCCGGCTTTTTCAAATTCCCCGCGGACGTAGTTCTCGATAATCTTGGCCTTGCCCGCTTCGACTTCCCGCAATTGAGCGGTCAATCCCATGTAGGGCTGGGTGCCGACGACACCGCCGAAGTCCGCGATGAGCGGGGTTTCGTACTGCCAAAGCTCCGAAACGTAAAGCGCGGAAATCCGTGCTCCGGTTTTTTTCGCCAACCAAACTGCGTAGCTCGTGCAGACTTGCCCGTAGTTCGATCCGTCGATGCAAACTAAGATATTTGTCATGTGGGGAATCCTTTCTTGCTTGGGGGTAAAATGCCTTCGGATTACTGTTCCTCAGAACAGCGCTTATTATAGGCCGTTTTTTTCTAAAGAAAACTCCAAACTGCGAACAACTATTTTTCGAGCGAATATAAAAGGACGTTTTTCTGGGAAACGTAAAGAGCATCTTCAAACGAAATCCACTGCTCGGCGGCGTAATCGCCCCAGGAGTCGGAAACGCAAATTTCCTTCGTTTTCAGATTGTAGCCGATAATCAGGCACAAATGCGCCTCCCGGATCATTTCCTCGCGAGTCGCCGAAAACGGTTCCTGCCGCTTCAGCTGCTCACCCCAAGCCGCCGCATCCGGACAATGCGCACGCGCCTGCGTATTGGCCTTGAGACGGTTTAAATATTCGGGGATTGCAAACATACTCCAAAACATCGGAATCCCCTTATCCACGCATTGCCGAATCTTTGAAAACTGCATGCGGCGAGTCGTAAACTTAAGACGGTTTTTCTTCACGACGGGACCGACCCCGCGCACGACACCGACAATCGTCGTGCCGCCGCCGACATTCGTATTCGCCAGTTCCGCGATCTTATGCATATCCAACTCGTTGATGCCGTAATAACGCAGGACGCGCTCGACGGTCGCGGGAACACAATAGCCCTTTTGCCCTTGGTCGATCATCGGAATCTCGCCGACAAGCACGTCGCCGTTCGGGCGCCGCACGAGGTTTTCCCGCAGATTTCCCTTCGCCCGCTCGGTAGAAGAGGCCGTCAGCTTTTTCAATTGCGACTGAGGCACGACAAGCACACGGACAAATTCATTTTTCTCGGCATCCAGCAAAAAGGCATTGGCGCCGCTCTCCCAAATTTCGACGCTACGACGCAGCTTGAGCGAACCGATTTTTGCGCGCCGCGGCTTGCCGAATTCGGAGAGCGCCCGGCGGACCTTCGCAACGCAATCCTCCCAAAGCTCCTCCGCGAAATTACTCTTTTCTCCCCGCGACTTTGTACTCCCCGAGCCGAAGCCCATGCGGGAAGCCGTATCCCCCTTGTTAAAAAACATGATTTCGACTTCGCAAAGCTTTCCCGCATGAAGCTCCAAGCTCAGCTGCTCGACCGGCACGCCGAAGATTTTCATCCCCGAGAAATAAGCCGAATGCTTCACGATGGCGTCCTTTCCCGCCGTCTCCGTTTTCTGCCAACGGGAAACGCGCCCGGCCTCACAAAGCGCCATGAAATCCTGCCCGTCGCCCTGCCAAAAAGCCGTGATGTCGCGGGCAAAAACCTTGGGGCTCGCAAACACCGCGCCGCCTTCGAGCTCATCGGCAGACAGGTGCGGCGCCGCCCAAGCCATGAGGCAGGCAGAGAGCAAAACAGTGCAAGTCGTTCGCAGGCGCATCGTCTTAGACACAGAGCTTTTTCAAAAGCCAATAAAGCGTTTCGAGGTGCGGCGCAGGAACGCCGGCACGCCGTGCGGCACGCAGCGGCTCGCCCCAAATCGATTCGACTTCAACCGGACGCGCCGCACGAAAATCGAGCAGACTCGACGGCAGGTAAGCGCCGCATTTCACGGTGACATCCACCTGCTTTTGCAAATGCGCATCGGAAATTTCCACGCCCAAGGCACGCGCCGCCGCCTGCAATTCGCGCATCAGCGCCCACGCCAGCTCGACCAATTCCGGAGAGGCCATCAGCTGAGCGCAATCGATATTGCCGCCGGCAATGCAAAGCCCGTTAAACGGCACGTTCCAGCAAAGCTTCTTCCAAAGCATCGCCGCCAACGAATCCTGGACTTCCGCCGCCAATCCCGCCGACGAAAAAAGCTCCGCAAGCACCCGCGTACGTTCCTGCGGCTCGCCACGGGGCTCCGCAAGCCACAGCAATGTCCGTCCGTTCGTCTTAACGACACCCGGCGCCGTGCGATTAATCGTCGCATAGCAAATCCCGCCGAGCACCCGCGACTCGCCGAAAAGCTCACAGAGTTTTTCGACATTGCCCAAGCCGTTTTGAATGGTAAGCACCAAGGTTTCCGGACCGACAAGCGGAGCAATCAAAGCCGAATAATGCGCATTCGCCGTCGTCTTAAGCGCGATGAAAACAAGGTCGCAACCCCCGATGGACTCCGGCGTCCGGTGCGCATTGACGGCGACACGGGACACCGTTCCGCAGTCATGAACCTCAAAACCGCGTTCCCGAACGACCTCGTAATCGCTCCGCAACAGGAAGTGCACGTCGTGTCCCGCCTGCGCGAGCTTTACACCGTAAAACGTACCGATGGCCCCGACGCCGACAATCGCAATTTTCATTTTACGGAATTAAGCAATGTTTCCGCGGAAAAGCACCTTGCCGCTACGGCCGCCTTCGAGCGCACGGGCAATCGCCGTTTTGTATTCGTCGAGAGAATACACGGCATCGACCGCCATCTTCAGCTTGCCTTGGCGCATCATGTCGAAAATCGTTTCCGCAAGCGCTTCACGCTGCTCGGGCGTCGCTTCGCGATTCCAGCGGTCCATCCAAAAACCGCGCAGACGCAAATCGTTGAAAATAAATTCGCGAGTCGGAAAACGAATCAAATCCCCGACCATGCCGCCGAAGGTCACAATCGTCCCCGCAAAGCTGACCATGCGCGTAAGACGCGCCGCACTTTCGCCGCCGATAGAATTGAGCGCCAACTTCGGCAATTTGTCCTTCCCGCCGACGATTTCGACAATCTTCTTAATCGAATCCTTTTCTTCCGCAAGCACGGCATCGCCGCCGAGCGACTTCAGAATCGGCTCCCATTTTTCGACATTGCGCACCACGGAAACCGTGCGCAGTCCAAGCGCATGCGCCATCTGCACGAGACACTGGCCGAGCGCGGAACTGCCCGCGTTTTGGAGCACCCAATCGCCCGGCTTGAGCTCGACGAAATCGTGAAGAATGCGCCAAACCGTCATCGGATTGATAAAAGCCATCGCCGCCTGCTCCGCGGGGACATCCGCCGGCACCTTGCAAAGCTCCGCCGCCGGCACCGTAATCGCCTCGCGCCAAACACCGGCATCCTCCGGCATACGCACGCGGTCACCGACCGCCACCGCCGTCACATCGGATCCGACCGCAACGACGCGGCCGACACCTTCGCGCCCCGCCACCGCAGGCAATTCGCGCAAACGGCCGTACGTCCCGCCGATCATTCCCATATCCGAAGGGTGAATCACCGCCGCTTCCATCGCGACTGTCGCTTCATGCGCTTTCGGAGCTTCAAGGGAAATTTCTTCCGCCGCAAGCACTTCAAGCGGCTTTCCCGTCATTTTGTAAACAAGGGCTTTAGCAGTATTCATAATGCCGAAACAATAAAAAGATTTGTGCCACCCTCCAACAGAAAAAAGCATCGCCCCGCCCCCGCCGAAGACTTTTAAAAGTCTGACAGAGCAGTCAAACTATTTAAGCTTGCAAGTCAAACTATTTTCCGCAAGATGTTTGTCTATCATCAATCATTAACTAGACTATTAATCACACTATGAAAAACATCCTCCTCCCGACCGCCCTCCTGGCAGCAGCCGCGATCGTTCCGGCTTTTGCAGCGACGCCGACCTCCGGCGAAGCTCAAAACCAACCGACGCCGAAGACGGAAATGTCTATCGCCGCGCTTCAGCAGATGCAAAAGACGATTGTGAACGACGAAGCAATCATCGAAGAGCTTCATCTCGACGCCGGATGGCTCGAAGACCTCCCGCCGGACGAACAGTTCCGCGATATCGCCGCTGCAATCAACCAAACCTTCACGACGGAGCAGGATCGCCGCAATGCAATCGGCAAGGTCTTCGGCGAAGCCTACGTCGATACGATGGCCGGCACGCTCGAATCCCCGGAAGCCACGAAGAACGTCGAAACCATGCTCGGCGAAGCTCACAAGCTCTTCCTCTCTTACGAAAACCGCAACGACGTCGTTGACTGGGGCTGGGGCGATGCCTGGGGCTTCACGGTCACGCCGAATATCGGTACTCTCGGTATCGGTATCCAAGTCGGCTACGAATTCAATAAGTATTTCAAGGTCCGCGCCCACTACGCCACCGGCGAACTCGACACGACGATGAAACTCTCCGACACGAACATCGATCTCGAGTGGAAAAACCGTGACAACATGGGCCTCTTCTTCGACTGGCACCCGCGCGCCTCGCAGTTCCGCGTCACCGCCGGTCTCATCAAGATGGACCCGCGCATCCGTGTCTCCGCAAAATACCACGGCACGTCCTATGCGTACGACGCAACCGGCGCAGGTGCTCAGTACGACGTCTTCTCCGAATACAACATGGACGGCAACTGGGACAACGAATTCTGCCCGTACCTCGGCATCGGTTGGTCCACGGACGGCGGCCAGAAACGCACGCTCTACTTCTCCATTGACCTCGGTCTCGCTTACCTCGGCGAAGGTAACTATGTGGAAAGCGGCGCCCCGCACTTCTACAAGAACGGTGTTGCGTTCGACCCGAATAATCCGCTCGCGAGCCTCGGTGAAGTCGATGCCGTATCGACGCTTCAACAGTTCGACGGCAACGTCCGCGACGCAGTTACCAAGGTCGCTGACTTCCTGAACGACATGTACGTCTATCCGGTAATCCAAATTGGCGGCGGTATCCGCTTCTAATTCGGATTTCCGAAAAACAAAAAGCGTTCCCGTGAATTTCGCGGGAACTCTTTTTTTGTTGGGAGAAACACCAAAGCCGGAAGGAAAATTACGGCTCCGATCTGCGCCGACTAACAGGAAAGTTCGCTGCGAAGATTGCGGGAAGCTTCTCCGTCAGTCCGGATTTCGATAAGGTGAATACCCTGCTTCGAGCGGAACTGCGTCAACAGACTGCCGAGCTCTCCGAGCGTTTCCGCGCGGACGTAATCTGCGCCGTAAGCGGCGGCGATTTGCTCGAAATCCGCACGTTGCGGCGTGAGCCACAGTTTTTCGAAATGCGGATTTTCTTTGGCCACGGGCAAATGGCGGAAGATGTTTCCGCCGCCGTTATTTTGCAAAACGATACACAAATTCCCGCAGAAATGCGGAGCAAGCAGAAAGCCGTTTGTATCGTGCAACAGGGAAAGATCGCCGGTATAAAGGATTGTCTGCTCCATGCAGCCATGGGCGACGCCGAGCGCGGTCGAAAGCGTGCCGTCGATACCGTTGGCACCGCGATTGTGAAACGCCCAGAATCGTGCGCCCGCCGGACAATACGCGTTCATGTCGCGAACCGGCATGCCGTTGGCAATGAAGACGGCAGTCTCGAACTCGGGAAGATTTTCGCAGAGAAAACGCGCAATCTGCGGCTCCGTCGGTGTTCCCGCCGCGGTGACTCCGTGACGGAAATAGGCATCGGACTTGGCTTTGAATCGGGCATCCGCCGCTTTCCACGTATTCAAAAATGCGCCATTCCCGGAAGCGATTTCCTCCGTTTCCTCACGCGCGAGAACGTTGTTCCAAATTTCGCGAAAACGCCGCGCCACATTCTTCACCTTGGGGCGCGCCAAAGCATCCGTATTGTCTCCGCAATAATTGAAAAGGTAAACCGGTGTTTCGCCCAGCGACTCCAGCCAAGCCCGCAGGAATTTGCTTTCCGGCAGGGTCCCGATTTGCAGAACGACATCCGGCCGCAAATCGGCAAGCTCCGGCGCGTAGGGCTTTCCGGCATTGCGGAAAATCGCATCGTAGCGTTCAATCAGGCGCTCACGTGCCGGCGAAAAATGGCGTAACGGATGCGTGGCATCGGCAAGAATCGGCGCCCCGAATTTGCGGCTCACGTATTCGACATTCTGCGTGTCGTCGTGACCGGGCGGTACGGTCCCCGCAACAATCAACACTTTTTTCCCGTCGAGAACAATTGCCTCCGCACCGTCGTCGGGAGCAAGAAAATCGCGCATCGGCGACTGCGGAATCACGCAAAATTTTTGCACGTCGAAGTCTTCGGGAATGTCCCCCGGAAAACCCTGCTCCGCCACTGCAGGCGCAAGCGGATCGCGAAACTGCACGTTCACATGCACCGGCGCACTCTGTGCGATACTCGCCTTTACGGCTTCCAAGGCCGTTTCCCGCGCCTCGGCGAGCGAATCCGAATTCAACGCAGGGACGCAATTCTTTTCCCAAACCGGGAAATGCGAAAAAATGCCGACCTGCGGAATCGTCTGCCCTGCATGACAATTCTGAAATTCCGGCGGGCGGTCTGCCGTGACCACCACGAGCGGCGTACGCGACATCCGGGCTTCGACAACGGCGGGCAAGTAGTTCGCCGCCGCCGTCCCCGAAGTGCAAATCAGAACAGTCGGACGCACCGTGCTCTTGGACAAGCCGAGTGCAAAAAATCCCGCCGAACGCTCGTCCAAGACGGGAATCGTTTCCAAACGACGAATTTCCGCCGACGCCGCCGTCAGGGGCGTCGAACGCGATCCCGGCGAAACGACAGCCGTCCGCACGCCGCAATTACGTAGCGTTTGCATAAAGACCGCGCTCCAAAGCGCATTTGTATTTCGGAAATTCATCGGAGGCACATTCTACGCCCTCCGCCCGCTTTTTTGAATCCTCAAATTTGCGCGGAAAAATACCCCCTAAAACACCCACTTATTTACACATTCTTATCCAACCCGCCTAAATAAAAAGGCGTTCCCGCGGATCTCTCCACGGGAACGTAGTATCTAACACTAACTCTATCTAACACTAACACATAAACAAATTCTCGCCTGCTTGTTAAGAGCTCGTTTAGGAGTCTTAAACTAAGCATCGCTTAATTTCCTACTAAGCTAATATAAGATATGTAATCATGTCAAATATTTTTTGAAAATTTTATAGGAAAAATAGGAAATAACGTAAAAAACTATCCCGGGAATCGGATTTTAGGCAACTTTTAGAGAAACCGCCCCGTTCCGATGCCCGGGATGAAGGCTTATTCCACGATACGGACGCCGCCTTTGTCGGCGGAAGCGACCATTTTCGCGTAAGCGCGGAGGGCCTTGGAGATCTTGCGGTCACGCGTTTTCGGCGTAAACGCCGCGTTCCCGCGGGCTTCCTCTTCCTTACGGCGCGCCGCGAGTTCCTCATCGGAGACGCAAACACGAATCGTACGTGCCGGAATATCGATTTCGATTAAATCGTTATCGCGGATAAGCGCTACGTTGCCGCCCGCTGCCGCTTCCGGCGAAATATGCCCGATCGAAAGCCCCGAAGTCCCTCCGGAGAAACGACCGTCGGTAATCAGCGCGCAGAGCTCGCCGAGGTGCTTCGACTTGATGTAGGAAGTCGGGTAAAGCATTTCCTGCATGCCCGGTCCGCCGCGCGGGCCTTCGTAGGTAATAACGACGACATCGCCCGGACCGACCTTGCCGCCGAGAATCCCGTTGCAGGCATCGTCCTGCGATTCGAATACGCGTGCCGTCCCTTTGAATTTGAAAACCTTTTCGGAAACCCCCGCCGTTTTGACAATACAACCGTCGTGAGCGATATTGCCGAAGAGCACGGCAAGTCCGCCGTCGCGCACATAAGCATGTTCGACGTCGCGGATACAACCGTTCACGCGATCCGTATCCAACGTTTCATAATGCGCATCCTGCGAGGCCATTTCGATATTGCGCTTGCCGGCGGGAGCGGCGTGGGCGCGGGAGAGTGCTTCGGCTGAAACGTTCGGCGAATCAATATCGTTCTGAGCAATGGCTTCGGCAAGCGTCAGCCCGTCTGCGCGGTAAACGCTTCCGTCAATCAGGCCTTCGGCGGCAAGGCGACCGATAATCGTCATGATGCCGCCCGCGCGGTTTACGTCTTCAATGTGGTATTTCTTCGTATTCGGGGCGACCTTACAGAGCACGGGAACGCGACGGGAAAGGAAATCGATATCCTTCATCGTGAAATCCACGCCGGCTTCCTGAGCGATGGCGAGCAGGTGAAGCACGGTATTGGTCGAACCGCCCATGGCGATATCGAGCGTCATGGCATTGAGGAACGCCGCGCGCGTCGCAATCTGGCGCGGGAGTACGGTCGCGTCGCCTTTCTCATAATAGGCGTAAGCCATTTCGACAATGCGCTTGGCTGCTTTTTCAAAAAGCTTCATCCGCTCTTTGTGCGTGGAAAGCAACGTGCCGTTGCCGGGAAGCGCCATGCCGAGGACTTCGTTGAGGCAGTTCATCGAATTAGCCGTAAACATGCCGGAGCAGGAACCGCAGGTCGGGCAGGCGAGACGCTCAAGTTCAGCAAGTTTTTCGTCCGAATACGATTCGTCCGCGCCTTTGACCATGACGTCAATCAGGTCGTATTTTTCGCCCTCAAAATCGCCGGCTTCCATCGGTCCGCCGGAAACAAAAATCGCGGGAATATTCAGACGCATCGCCGCCATGAGCATGCCGGGCGTGACTTTGTCGCAATTGGAAATACAAACAATCGCATCCACGCGGTGTGCATTACACATGTACTCGACGGAGTCGGCGATGAGGTCGCGCGACGGGAGCGAGTATAGCATGCCGTCGTGCCCCATGGCGATGCCGTCATCGATGGCAATGGTGTTAAATTCGGCGGCGAAACAACCCTGCGCTTCGATGAGGGCTTTCATCTGCTGCCCGATTTTGTGCAAATGCGTATGGCCGGGAACGAACTGTGTGAACGAGTTGACGATGCCGATGATCGGCTTGCCGAGTTGCTCTTCTTT
The DNA here is from genome assembly GCA_045651325.1 of Candidatus Spyradenecus sp. GTDB lineage: Bacteria > Verrucomicrobiota > Verrucomicrobiia > Opitutales > UBA953 > Spyradosoma. The sequence continues at coordinate 29,718 of JAZRSB010000039.1, read as the reverse complement.
CATGCCGTTGGCGCGCCAGAGCGCACGCGCTCCCGCCATACGGCGACCTTCCGTGCTAAGTGAACTGCGAAATTTCATAGTAACGGGAAATCCTACGCTTGTTCCCGCCTCAAAGCAAAGATTTTTAGGCACAAAAAAGACCGGGTAAAGGCGAGCAAATGATTTGACAAACGCCGAACGAGACAAGATTATTTAGGACAATAAAGTCCTCTATTTTTCGCGTTATGAACTCGTTCAAAAAAGGTTTTACGATTCTGGAAACTCTTATTGTCGTCTGCTTGGTCGCAATCGTTTGCGCGGTCGCCGTCCCCGCCGTCCGTCAATACAAGGCAACGCAGGCCCAGGCAATTATGCAGGACGACGGAGCCCGCCTCGGCATTGCGGCTCAGACCTATTTCGCGGAAACCTTCTCGCATGAAGTGACCTTGGGTTACAATGCGACCACGGGTGCCATCTCCGCTCCGGAAGGCTTCAAGATGCTCAACGGCAACCGTATCGCCCCCGGCTACGACATCGGCGACTCGCTGACCATCGAACGCGACAACGACAAGGGCTTCCAGCTCAAGAGCGTTGACGGCGGTATCTACACCTTCAACTATCAGGGTAAGCTGACGAAATCGAAGGCTTACGCCGGCGAAGCAAAATAAGTCACCTCGCGAAAATCCTCTTACCCCGTTCCCGCAACGGGGCTTTTTTATAGATATCCCTATTCGTTACCCAGCAACCATGAAGTCATCAAGCCGACAGGAGCATTTCGCAAAGGAAAAGAAGTCCAAGAGCGGTCTTATCCGACTCCGGAATGCCTTTGTTTATTCCTGTTCCGGCTTCCGCACTGCCTTCAAACACGAACATGCCTGCCGCCAGGAAGTATTCACGTTCATTCCGCTTTGCATACTGGTGTTTGTCTTTCCCGTTGATTGGATTTCCAAAGTGTTGCTCATCCTCCCGATGCCGCTGATTCTCTGTGTCGAAATGATAAATTCGGCCATCGAAGCCGTCGTTGACGATATTTCTCTCGAATACCGGGAACTCGCCAAGCGCGCCAAAGATCTCGGATCCGCCGCCGTTTTCTGCTCCATTCTCATCGGCCTCATTGTTTGGTCCGCCGTAATCACCGCCAATTGCCTCAACGGCGCGTTCGACTCCTGGACAGCCGCCGTCCGCGGATACTTCGCTCACTAAAATGCAAAATCTCGACGGACAACACTTCGACGCGCTCGTCATCGGCGCGGGCATGAGCGGGCTTGCCGCCGCCATCCGCCTCGCCCATTTCGGCAAAAAAACGCTTTTAGTCGAACGCCACAACGCAATCGGAGGCCTCAACGGCTTCTACTTCCTCGGCGGGCGCAAATACGATGTCGGCCTTCATGCGATGACCAATTTCGTCCCTGCGGGAACCAAAAATGCGCCGCTCACGAAATTGCTCCGTCAGCTCCGCATCCGCCACGACGAACTCGATTTGTGCCCGCAAAAGCACTCCGCCATCCATACCTTCGGACACAAAATCCGTTTTTCCAACGATTTTTCACTGTTCGAAAGCGAAATCGCCCGCACCTTCCCGCAGCAGATTGACGGCTTCCGCAAGCTCGACACCTTTTTGTCCGATTACAACGAAACCGCACTTGATGCCGCCGACGACTCCGCCCGCGCCTGTGTCGGCGAATTCATTTCCGACCCGTTGCTCGTCGATACGCTCTTCATCCCGCTTTCGTTCTACGGCAGCTCCCTCCCCGACGACATGGCGCTTCCGCAGTTTGCCATTATGTGGCGCAGTATCTTCCGCGAAGGCTTTGCGCGCCCGCACATCGGAGTCCGCCAAATTACGCGCACCCTGCAACGCAAATTGCGGGAATCCGGCGCCGTCGTGCAAATGAAATGCGGCGTAAAAAAAATTCGCACCGACGGCAAACGCGCCGTCGCCGTAGAGCTTGACAACGGAGCCGTCGTTACCGCCGACAAAATCCTTTCCTCCGCCGGGTCCTCCGAAACGCTACGCCTCTGCGAAGGCGTTGCCGCCGATTACGGAAGCGACAACATCGGTCAGCTCGCGTTCTGCGAAACCATCACCCAGCTCGACGCCGCTCCCGGAAAGGACTTCGGCTGGAACGAAACGATCATCTTTTTCAACGACGCCGAACGCTTTTGCTACCGGAACCCGGAAACTCTCATTGATGCGCGTTCCGGCGTAATTTGCATTCCGAACAACTACAACTGGAGCCGTCCGGAAGAAGCACCGCAGGAAGGTTGCCTGCGCGTCACCTGTCTCGCCAATTACGACCGCTGGAAAGCGCTCGGACACGCGAGCGAAGCCTACGCCCAAGCGAAGCGGGATGCCTTCGAACAATTGCAGGCCGCCGCCGGAAAACACCTCCCCGCCGTGGACGATGCCGTTTTCCGCAAGTCCGTTTGCGCTACGGACATGTTCACGCCGCTGACAATCGAACGCTTTACGGGCAAACTCGGCGGCGCCATCTACGGAGCCACCCGAAAAACGCGCACGGGAACCACGCCCTTCGACAACCTTTTCCTCTGCGGAACCGACCAGGGCTTCCTCGGAATCACGGGCGCCATCCTCTCCGGCATCTCGATGGCCAACCTCCACATGCTCGCCTAAGCGTTGCGTCTCCGCAAGAAGCTTACCGCGCATGTATTAGCGGCAAATTCCGAAGTCGCGAAAGAGAGCCCATACGCTTTCCCGTGCGGCATCGAATCCCGGAAGGAGAGCAAAGGCATGCGGAAGTCCCTCCAAAACATGGTGGCTTACAGCCACCCCGTTCGCACGCAACTTTTCGGCAAGCACCGCTGCATCGTCACACAAAATATCGCATTCGGCGGCGAGAATCAGCGTCGGCGGCAGTCCGGAAAGGCCCGTTTCCGTCGGCGAAAGCTCCCGCGATTGGCGATTCGTTTCCGCCGCGTAAGCATCCGCCATCGCATTCAGCAGGGCATTTGACAGCATGGAATGCGCATCATACGCGGCACGCGAACCGCCCTGCCCGTCCGTCATCGGCATCATTCGGGTAACCGGATAAAGCAAAGCCAAGCCGCAGGGTAAATCTTCGGGACGGCAATCGAGCAAGCGCAACGCCGCCGTGAGACACAGCTGCGCTCCCGCGCTGTCGCCCGCCCAGAAAATTTTACCGGAATCAATGCCGTAATCCGCCGCCCGGGCTCTCAATATTGTTGCGATTTCACAGACGTCTTCCAAGGCTGCCGGGAAAGGAAATTCCGGCGCCAAGCGGTACTCGGGCACGATGACGGGAACACCGAGTTCGTTCGCCGTTTTCCCGCAAAACAGAGAGCAATTTTCGATTCCGCCCATGCACCAGCCGCCGCCGTGCACATACAACACGGCCGGACTTTTTTCGCCGACATGTTTCGGGAGATAAAAACGAACGCGCAGTTCGCCGGCAGATGTCGGGAAATGCTCTTCCCGCACCGTGACGCCTTCCGGAACGGGATAATCGATTGCCGTTACGGATCGAATCCGCCGCAACAAAAGCGGCTTGCCCGCGAGCGCTTCGCGAATGGCACGCACATAAAGCGCGTTCCAGTCGGCGGGGAAAGTCGCATAGACCACTCTTGCCTCCTCCGACAATTTTTCCCCGTAAGCACAGGCGACGTAAAGATTGGACTTCCCGGATTTCATAAAATGATGCGACAGGTTAACGCGCCAGGTCGTCGAGACAAAGCACCTCGATGCCGAATCCGGATAAAATTTCCTCTGCAGACTCCGGCGCATCGCAGGCCAAGACGATTGCGCTTTCCGAGTTGGGGCGGCAGACGAACGGATAAATGTAGTGAATATTAATCTCCGCCTGCGCCAGAGCCTGCGTCACCTTCGCCAAATCCGCAGCGCGCAGGAGACGAATCGCCAGAATCGGCGTTTTCGAAAACGCCATGCCGGATTCTTTGAGTACGATTTCCGCCGCTTCCGGATAATTCGGCACGATACGCAGCACCGCACAGTCGGTTTGGTCGATGCAGCTCAAGGCCAAAATATGTACATCCGCCTGAAGCAGACGTTGTAAAACCAAGTTGAGACAACCGACCTTATTTTCGGCAAAGATCGAAAATTGGAAAATTTCCTTGCAGGGGCGAGCACGGGAAAAAGTCAGAGACATTGTTTATCGGGGTTAATTGGGTGAAGTCGCTTCGTTCGGAGCCTCCGTCCGCTTTTCGGGCGGAAAATCCGTATGCGCTTCGCGGCGGCCGCACCACGGGCAAAACCAATGCCGCCGTCGTGCGGGCGCATCGCCGATCGAAAACCACCCGCCGCAGAAACTGCAACGAAAGTGAGAAAGTTTTTCGATCGAGCGCATGGGGTGAACGGTAAAGTCGTTGCGGTTAAAGCTGCTTTATCGCATCGCAGAGGACGCGGACGGTCTTCTCCGTCGCGGCATCATCGTGCGCTGCCGACAAGAAGCAGGATTCGTAAGGCGACGGCGGGAGAAAGACGCCGTTGTCGAGGGCAAAGCGGAACACGCGCCCGAACCGCTCCTTGTCGGAACGCATCGCATCAGCGGCGTTTTCGACGGGGGCTTCGTTGAAGAACAGCGAGAACATCCCGCCGCAATGCGGCACCTGCAAAGCAATCCCGCGTTCCCGGGCCGCAGCCGTGAGGGCCCCGGCGATTGCCGTACCGCGCGCTTCCAAGGCCGGATACGGATTGACGCGCAAAAGCTTTTCCAATGCGGCAATCCCCGCCGCCAGCGCAATCGGATTGCCGCAATACGTTCCCGCCTGATAGACCGGACCGAGCGGCGCAATACAGTCCATAATTTCCGCACGCCCGCCGAAAGCACCGACCGGCAACCCGCCGCCGATAATCTTTCCGAGGCAGACCAAATCCGGGCGTACGGCATGCTTGCCCATCGTTCCGTGAAGCGAGATGCGAAAACCCGTCATCACTTCGTCGAAAATCAGCAGCGCACCCGCGCCCGCCGTCAATTCCCGCAGGCGTTCCAGGAAACCCGGCTTCGGCATGATGAATCCGACATTCCCCGGGAAAGGTTCGATAATGGCGGCGGCAAGTTCCGGCCCGTAGTTTTTGAAAACGTTTTCCAGCGCTTCGAAATCATTGTAGGGAATGACCAGCGTGTCCGCCGCCGTCCCCGCAGTCACGCCGGCGCTGTCGGGATTGCCGAAAGTCAGCGCGCCGGAGCCGGCCTTAACCAAGAGCGAATCGACGTGGCCGTGGAAACAGCCGTCAAATTTCAGAATCTTCGAACGGCGCGTATAGCCGCGAGCCAAACGGATTGCCGACATGGTGGCTTCGGTTCCCGAATTCGTCATGCGCACCTTTTCGACCGCCGGAACAATCTGCGTAATGAGTTCCGCCATACGCACTTCGTCGGGACCGTTGGTACCGAATCCCAAGCCGCGATCGACGGCGGCATGGACGGCGCCCCGAATATCGGGATCGTTGTGTCCCAAAATCGCCGGGCCCCAAGTCAGTACGTAGTCGATAAACGTCTCGCCCTCGGGCGTATGCAAGCGGCATCCGTCGGCACTCTGCGTGTAAAACGGATTCATGCCGACATTGCGAAACGCCCGCACCGGGGAATTCACGCCTCCCGGAATGAGTTTTTGCGCACGTTCAAACAGCTTTGAGGATTCGGGAAATCGAGAAGCGTCCATGGTTTGCAGAAAAAAATTATTCGCAGATTCGTTTTACGGCGGATTCAAAGACATCCTCGCCCGAGAGAATTTCAATTTCCAGGCGCAGGTAATACAGGGGCACCGGCGGTTTCAAATCGCGGGCCAGGCGCACCATGTCCTTCTCCGTCGTAACAATAAATTCCACTCCGGCGGCTACCGCTCCCGCGAAGACTTCTTCCAGGTCCTTCGGCGTAAAATTGTGGTGGTCGAAGAAGCGGCGGTTGTAGGCAATCTGCGCGCCGTAACGCCGCAAAAATTCCTCGAACTTGTCGGGAGTGGCAATCCCCGAAAACGCGGCAACGCGTACGCCCTTAAGGCTTTCGAGCGGCTTGTCCTCGCCGTCGTAAACCGGACAAAGGCGCTTCGGTTGGTGCGTGCATTCGATAATTTCGGCCTTCGAGTTGTATTTTTTAATTTTTTGAATCAGGGCCTCGTCGGGCTTGCCGTTCGATTTTGTCAGGAAAATGTAATCCCCGCGCTTAAGGTGGCTGACCGGCTCGCGCAAAATCCCGCGCGGCAACAGATGCTCGTTCCCGAAAGGATTCGTTTTATCGACGAGCAGGAGCTTGATGGCGCCCTTCAGCGGCAGGTACTGCATGCCGTCGTCAAGAATGATGATATCGGCCCCGAGCTCGCGAATCGCGTACGTCCCCGCATAAACGCGATCGCGGTCAACGACGACGCTCACGCCGCAGGAAACAAGATTGCGCGCCAGCATGTAAGGCTCGTCTCCGGCCACCGAAGCTCCGAGGCGAACGACTTTGCCGTCGGAAACCACGCGAGGCGGCGGGCGTTCCCCGTGAGTCAATGCGCGGAAAAGACGCTTCCAAAGCGGTTCCTTTTTGGACTTGTAGCCGCGGGAAAGAATCGCAACCTTGCGCCCGCGTTGCGACATCACGCGCGCCATTTTTTCGACGACCGGGGTCTTTCCGGTTCCGCCGACCGTGAGATTGCCCACGACGACGACTTTACAGCCGAGCGGCGTATCCCGCAAAATGCGGTTGCGGTAGAGGAAAAAGCGCATGCGGACAATGCCGGCAAAGAGGAAAGACAGACAGCGCAAAACCGCCGCCAAAATTTTTACGGCCCGCCCGTCTTTGCGGTGGTCGTAAATGACATCCGTCGCAAACTGAACAAAACGTTCCTGCGGCGAGCGGGTGGCGGATGAGTCTTCGGTGTCTGGCATAATCGGAATTCACCGATGCTAAGCGGCACGGCAGGCCTTTTCAAGTTCCATTAAGGCCGCGCGGAAGCAAAATGCCGCCGGAGGCAGTTTTAGGGAACAACGAACAGTGAATAACAAATAACGTTTTCTTCAAAATTTTTGCTCCCGTGCAAAAATCTCCGCATAGAGCCATTCACTGAAACCACCTATCCGTTATCAGCGATTAGTTATTCCTTTAGGCTCCCTCCAGAAATTCGTTTTTTAGGGGTTTGCAGAGGCTCGCAATTCGTTCCATTGCGCCGCAGGCACGTAAACGGGTCTGCCCCGTCACTTCGCGGCGCTTGTTTTTCATCGATTAGCCGCGGGGGCAGACGTAGTCGGAACCCGCGGTTATCCCATGTCGTGCACCTCCGGCGCACACTAAGAACGAATTTCTGGAGCTAGCCTTTACTAAGCGCCGCCGGCTTAACGCGAGAGACAGCGGGAAACGAGCTCGCACATGACGGCCTCGTCTTCGCGCGGGCGCGCAATCAGCTCTTCAAAAGCCTTGAGGAAATCGAGTTGCCAGTCGATGAGGCGCTTGAGCGTCACCGTACGGTTTTTCAGCGTCGCCGCAACCTTGGAACCGACATACCAGGCGTTCTGCGAAAACAGGTTGTAACCGGATTTTTCGCTGCTCCCGCCGAACATCGCACCGTAGCGTTCCGACGCCGCCAAAATGTCGCCCTTGGAAATTTCGCCGCGGAAGTTCAAACGTGCATCTCCCGCGTCCAGCAACGCCCGCAACTGAATCAAAAGGCTGTTGCGTTTCTGCATCGCACTGAGCAACGGCCGCGCCGAGTCGTTATTGAAAAAATAAGTCCTCAGCGAAGCCAAGGTCTTTTCCAAATCGCCCGTAAAAAACAACTCCACGGGTTCGAAAAAATCCCCCTCGCCGAAAACGGGAACGAGCGCCAAAACCGTCGCGGCATCAATCGTTCCGCCCTGTCCGACATAACACGCAAGCTTTTCGAGTTCGACATAGCTCATTCGCGTGTGGTGATTGACCTTGTCGGCGAGCAAACGCAACGCGTCGTCGTCGATTTTCACCCCGAGCTTGCGCGCCTCGCTCTCCAAACCGACAAACAGCTCCTCGGGATCGCTCCCGCCGGCGACGGCATTGAGCTCGCCGCATTTCAAAAGCTGTTTCGTCGTCGAGCGCCGTTTGTCGGGCTTGAGTACCGAAATCAACGCACAGACGGCACCTCCGTCGAGTGTTTCCGCCTCTTCCGCAAGGCGCTTAACGGCGTTCGCCGTCTTTTCCGAATCGACGAGTCGCCCGTCCGCCAGCCAATTGACATTGCGCAACCAGACGTATTTCTTTCCGCCGAAAAGCGGAAGCGTTCGTAGCGATTCAATGAATTTATCGACGATTTCAGCGATATCGTCCACGCCGAGCGCCGTGCCTTCGATGATATCTTTGGACATGTCGTCAAACGCGTCCGCACTCTCTTTTTCCCAGCGCGCACGCGCCTCGCGGTTGACGAGGAAATCATCGTCTCCGACAAAAAGAATATAACCGGCACCGTCGTTTTGCATAAGGGGCGATTATCCGCGCCTCCCTCAGTTTTGCAACGAGATTTGAATCAGTCCCTGAAAAAGCCCGTTACAATGCGCCTGTTCCCGCGAGCACAGCCCGCTTTCCCGAAGCGTTTTCGGCAGGGAACCGGGGGCATCGCCGAGAAACCAGTGAAACCACCACGCCGAGAGGTCGATTCCGCTCTCCGCGCTGGTGAGCGGGAAAAAGACATCTGCCAGCAGAGTATCCAGTCGCGTTCCGCCGAGGGTTCCCGCGAAAATTTCTTCGGTAATCAACTTTCGTAAAAACGGCATTCCCCCTTCCTTGCGGAATCGTTTGGTTCCCAGCCCCGCCGGCAGGTCCGAGGTGTCCGGAAGCGCCTGCAGACAGCGTTTCAGCTCGCGCATCCAAGCGGGGTTTTCCGTCAGCAGAGCGCAATATTGCCTGAGGCGCGTCAAGGGCAGATTCGCCGGCCGCGTCCCCGCGAGTTTCCAGTTTCCGGCCTCGCTTTCATAAAGTTTTTCCGGAGAAAGCAGAAGCATCGTACTCGGCGAAAAACGTAGCGCAAGGCGCGCCATGGGCTCTCGATTGCGCCGCAAACCCAAGGTTTCAAGCACCAGCGCGTGCATGAGCGCCGTCGGGTCTCCGGATTTGGCGAGGCGGCGGCGCATAAAATGCCGTTTTTGTTCCCAACGTAAAAAAGCCGCTTCCCGCAGGCGACGGGCCCGCTCGTCCGGCGGAATTCCCGCGACTTTTTCAAGGACTTCGGATTTCCCGTCGCGCCCTTCGACAATCGCCAACGCATATTCGCTTGCGTACTCCTCGATGTCGCGCTTGAGGTACGGCAAAAGCAACAACGTTTCCATTGCCGAACCGAAGCCGTTTTGCAGCGGATAATTCTCAAGACGGGAAGGAAAAACAACGACATGTAAAACGACATTTTTGTAGAGCGGATTTCCCGCGTGCGCATGCGCAGCCCAATCCTCCGCGTAAAAATGGATTTCGACATCGCCGCGAACTCGCTTGCCGTCAATCAGCATTTCCGCCCCGATAAAATCCGGCCCGTCAAGGCGATTCCAAATCCCCGCAGTAATCACTTCAAGCGAACGCCGGGAAATCGTCCGCAACGCATCACGCCGAAAATCTCCCCGGGACCAAATCTGCTGAATCAGCTTCTCGGGAACACTCACGGCACCGAAAAGCCCCTGCATTTCGGCAACACAATAAGGCGCTGTTGATTTTTCCTCCATAAAAGTAAGATTTGCGCAAATAAAAACAAAAACCCGCGAGCCGGAGCAAGTCCATTTTCTCGGTTTACTATTCTACGGAAAAAAAACATGATGGGGGCATGTTAAGAATCGGAAGACTGACCATCAGCGACCGCGCCGTAGCCGGAACCATCCCGGATTTGGGCGGAACCGAAATCGAGCGCATGCTCAGCGACCTACTCGGCGAAGACGTAAAATTCATCTCCCGTATCGTCGGACACGATCGTAATCGTATCGCCGACGCCATCCGCAGCTTGGTGGACGACGAACGTTGCACGCTCGTCCTCACCGCCGGCGGAACAGGCCCTCTGCGCCGCGACGTCACGCCCGAAGCCACGCGCCTCGTCATCGAAAAAGAGCTTCCCGGCTTCGGCGAAATTCTGCGCATGAAATACTACGAAACGACCAAAACCGCAGTCCTTCTGCGCTCGACGGCCGGCATCCGCTCCCACGCACTCATCGTCAATCTTCCCGGCACACCGGAAGGCATCCGCTCGTCGCTCGAAATTCTCGGGCCGGCGATTTACGAGTGCATCGTCCATATCCGCTAAACGCGCTTCATGGCGGAAAACCAACGCGCTGTCGTTCTGCTCGCACTCGGCACCCCGAGCGAGCCAACCGTTCCCGCCGTCCGGCGCTTCCTCCGCGCCTTTCTCGGAGACAAACGCGTCATCGCGCTCCCGTGGCTGTTCCGCAAGCTCCTGCTCGAGTGCATCATCCTGCCCTTCCGCGCAAAGCATTCCGCCGAACTTTACCGAAAAATCTGGACGCCCCAAGGCTCTCCTTTCGCGGTTCATACCGAAGCGCTCCGCAAGCGCCTTAGCGACACCCTCGGAAACACGCTACCCGTTCACGTCGCCATGCGCTACGGCGTCCCCTCCGCCGGGGCCGTCATCCGTAAGCTTGCCGCCGAAGGTACGCAGGAAGTCGTCGTTCTCCCGCAATTCCCGCACGATGCCGAATCGTCCCGGGAAACCGCCGTCGCTCATTTTTCCGCACTGCTGAAAAAACTGGCGCCCGCAATCCGTCCGCACATCCTCCCGGCTTTTTACGACCACCCCGGCTACATTGCGGCTCTGGCGGAAACCCTACAGGGCATCGACCGTTCCCGCCGCTTTGTTTTTTCCTTTCACGGCATCCCCGTAAAATCGCTCTTGCGCGTCGCCGGCAAACGCCGCCTGAACTGCGATCCCGCAGCCGCCGTATTTTCACCGGAAGCCTGCAAGCGTTGCGAAGCTGCGGACAATTGCTACCGCCGCCAATGTTACGCCACGGCAAACGCCCTGGCCGACGCCGCCCGCATCCCCGCCGAACAAGTGCGCGTGGCCTTCCAATCCCGTTTCGGCAAAGGAAAATGGTTGCTTCCCGCCACCACCGACTGTGTCGATGCCGAAACCGTCCTCGTCGCACCGGGCTTCACGGTCGATTGCGTCGAAACCCTGCTCGAGCTAAAAGCCCTCCGCCCGGCCGCACTCATCCCCTGTCTGAACGACTCCCCGACCTTCGCCCGCTTCCTCGCCGAACAGGTCGAGGCCGCCCGATAATTTCTCCCGTAAAAGCAGTTTTGTGCCGATGCCCGGACCTAAAAAAAGCGTCCCCGCAGGGACGCTCTCTTTAATCTTTAAGCTTTAATCTCTAATTAAGCCCAGAGATTCGTCGGGTATTCGCCCGCTTCGATAAGCTTGTTGATGTTCGCCTGAACGACCGGCTTGTCTTCCTTGTAGGTGACGCCAAACCAAGCGCTGTCCGTACGAAGGACCTTCGTCGTGGCGTGGCCTTCCTTGATGAGCTGGCCGATCGTCATCGGAATGAAGCATTCGCTCTTGAGCTCGGTGCCCTTTTCCTTGAGGAATTCGAGGAAGATGCGGTCGAGGTGGTCGAACAGCTTCGGCGTGCAACCCCACATGTTCATGGAGACCGGCGTGTCACCCGGGATATCCTTCGTCGTGCCGTCTTCGTAGGTGTTGCGGCCGTTATCGCCGACCTTGGAAATCTTGGTCATTTCTTCGATGTCGGTGAGGTAGCCGTTAGCGTCGGTGTTGCAAACGCCGCGTGCGACCGTTCCGTGTTCGGAGAGGGTGTTGCGCATCAGGAAGCCGACCATCGAGAAATCGCTCGAGTTCGGGTCGAGATTCGTGAGGTAGTTGGAGAGCACTTCGTAGGAGTTGCGGCCGTAGAAGTCGTCTGCGTTGATGATTGCAAAGTTTTCTTTGACAACGCCCTTTGCGCAGAGAATGGCATGCGTCGTTCCCCAGGGTTTTTCGCGACCTTCCGGGACGCTGAAGCCTTCCGGAAGCTTGTCGAGCGTCTGGAACGCATAATCGACCGGAACGGGGAGGTTTTTCTTGGCAATCATTTCGCGGAAAGCTTCTTCGAAGTCCGGGCGAATGATGAAGACGACCTTACCGAAGCCGGCGCGAACGGCGTCAAAAACGGAATAGTCGAGGATCGTTTCGCCGGAGGGGCCCATCGGGTCCATCTGCTTAAGTCCGCCGTAGCGGCTGCCCATACCTGCTGCAAGAACGAGGAGTGTCGGTTTCATAGTATTTGTTTGAGTTGTGAATATTGAATTTGAACGAAAGGGTAAATTCGTACGAAAAATCTACGCCGCCGCCCCGGCTTCGTCAATGCGGAAAGCTTCAGGCAAGTCCCGGAAATTTCCGCGAAAATGACTCGCGGGAATTTCTAAAGGCGCCTTTATAATTGCGGGAATGCCGACAGAACGATAGATTTCGGGAAATTCATCTTCCCATGATTTGGCTCTATCGCATTCTTATTCTCCCTTTCCTTCTTCTCATGAGCCCGTATTACGTCGGGCGCATGCTTAAGCGCGGCGGCTACGGCAAGGACTTTTCCCATCGCTTCGGAAACGTCCCCGCCCTGCCCGAACCCGCAAACGGCGTCAAACGCATCTGGATTCAGGCCGTCTCCGTCGGCGAAACCGAAGCCGTGGCCCCGCTCCTGAAAAAGCTCAAGGAACGCAAGGACGTCGAGGTTGTTCTGACGACGACCACCAGCACCGCATACAAAATCATCCGCGATAAGTATGCCGATCTCGTCACGGCTTACGCGTGTTTCCCGATTGATTTTTGGCCGTTCTCCCGTAAGGCGTGGAAGCGCTTTTCGCCGACGCTCGTCGTCCAAATGGAAGGCGAGCTCTGGCCGGAACATCTGCATCAGGCACGCACCCGCGGCATTCCCGTTCTGCTCGTCAACGCCCGCCTTTCGGACAAATCATTCCGCCGCTACCAAAAGGCGGGAGCCGTCGCACGCCGGATTTTCTCTCAAATCGACTTCATTTGCGCCGGCACGCAAAACGACTACCAGCGTTTCCTCCAACTCGGTGTCCCCGAAAACAAAATTGCGCTTACCGGCAATATGAAATTCGATGCCGCCGGCGGTGAAGCCCTCGGCGAATCCGAGCAATACGCGCTCTATCGCGAAATCTTCGCCCCGAGCGCTCCCGCCGGAAAGGCCGGAGAAGTCCTCCTCGGCTCATCAACCTGGCCGGGCGAAGAAGCCGTCATGATTGATACCTTCCGCCGCGCACGCCAAAGCAATCCGGCCCTGAAACTTTTGATTGTCCCGCGCCACGCCGAACGCCGCGCCGAAATCACCGCCCTGCTCGAAAACAGCGAATTCCGCTGGTATCTGCGCTCGAAAACCAAACCGGAAGACGTCCCCGCCGACACCGATATCTGCATCGCCGACACCACGGGAGAACTCCGCCGCCTCAGCCAAATCGCCACCGTCGCCTTCGTCGGAAAAAGCCTCTTGCCGAACAAGGGCGGACAGACCCCGATCGAATGCGCCGCCATCGGCGTCCCGCTCGTTTACGGCACGGAAATGACGAACTTTAAGGACGTCTGCCGCGCCCTCGAAGACATCGGTTCCGCAATCAAGGTCCGAGACGGCAACGCCGCCGCCGAAACGCTCTGCGCCCTCCTCAGCGACCCGGCCAAACGCGAACGCATGTCCGCCGCCGAAAAAGCCTGGCACGCCGACAACCAAGGCGCAACCGCCCGTGTCCTCTCCCGCATCGAGCGCTACATCGGCTAAAGCAACCCGCCGCACGCAAAAGCGCCGGGAAGGTTTACGAAAAAACGCCTTTCTGTTATAAAACCCAATCTCAATCTACGACTATTATCATGAATACGCAAAAACTACTCCCCGCCCTGCTCGCATCCGGCACGCTCCTCGCCGCCGGTACGCTTTTTGCCGACGAAATCCGTTGTAAAAACGGTACCGTCATCGTCGGCGAAATTACCGCCATCGACGGCGGCGTCATCACGGTAAAAAATCCGTCGGACAACGGCGGCGAAAGCAAGGTCAAGCAAAGCGAAGTCCTCTCCGTTTCGAGCACAACCCCGCTCAACGTCCGAACCGCCGACGGCAAAACGCACACGGGCACCTTCTCGCCGGCAGCCGCCGAAGGTGAAATCATGATCGGCGGCACCCCGATTCCGGTGTCCGTCATCACCAGCTCTTGGCTCCTCGACGGAAAAAGCCCGGAAGCTCTCGAAGCCGAAAAATTTAACTACACGAGCGAATATGAAGCCGGCGCCTCGCTGACGGGCACAACCGGCAACTCGGAAAGCCTCGCCGGCGGCATGTACGCCCAAGCGCTTTTGAAAAACGTCGAAAACGCCCTCAAGCTGTATGCGAAATACAACTACGGGAAAACGAAAGATACCGGCACGAACGAATGGACAAAATCGACGGACAACCTCCACGTCGGCTTCGACTGGTCGTCCGAATTCTACGCCCCCTGGTTCTGGTACGCACGCTCCGACCTCGGCTTTGACCGCGTGCAAAACATCCGCTTCTTCGACACAAGCGCCGCCGGTTTCGGGATAAAGCTTATCAACGAAGACAACTGGCACCTGGCACTGCGAGGCGGTATTTCGTACCGCTACGAAGCCTACAAAGATTATACCGGCGACTTCACGGCACGCGACGACACCAACACGGTCGGTCTCGACTTCGGTCTTTCCCACGACTGCAGCTGGTCCTGGGGCAAACTTGTCACCGAAATCAGCTACGTCCCGGGCTTCGACAACTTCACGGGAGACTACTACGTCTTCCACGAAACCTACCTCCAGCTCGCGATTAAAGAACTCGAACAAATGTACTTCCGCGTCGGGGTGAAAAACGAATACCGCTCCCGCACGACGGCAAGCGACCACCTGGACACGACGTATTACGCCCAGCTCGTCTTCTACTGGAAGTAAACGCCCCCCGGAGGCACAAAAAATCCCTCGAAGCTCAACGCTCCGGGGGATTTTTGCCTTCAGGAAAACCGCAAACAAAGAAACGGATTCGCCTGCCCGACACTAAAGCGACTCGGCGTGCTGCGCGTAATTCATGATTTCCTCCAGCGAAGTAATGCCGCGCTTGACCTGTTCCCAGCCGCATTGCTGGAGCGAACGCATCCCCTCGCGAACCGCCTGCTCGCGGATCTCGCTGGCAGAACGCTTTTCGACGATAAGATCGTGAATTTTTTCCGAGACCGGAAGAATCTCGAAAATGCCGACGCGCCCGCGATAGCCGATGCCGCGGCAGTATTCGCAACCGTCCGGAACACGCGCCGTCGCGATTTCCGGCGCCAGCGCCGGATCCAAGCCGAGCGCCACCAGACAGGATTTGACGTAAGCCATATCGTAATGCGCCGGACGGGAACAGCGGCGGCAAAGGCGGCGTACAAGACGCTGGGCAATAATCATTTCGACCGACGACGCAATAAGGAAGGGCTCAATCCCCATATCCGTCAGACGCGTCAACGCGCCGGGAGCGTCATTCGTGTGAAGCGTGGACAAAACAAGGTGCCCCGTCAGCGCCGCGCGGATTGCAATGTCCGCCGTTTCGCCGTCACGAATTTCCCCGACCATGACAACGTCCGGGTCCTGACGCAAAATACTGCGGAGCACGTTCGCAAAACTGAGTCCGATTTCGCTCTGCACCTGGGTTTGATTGACACCGGGGACTTCGTATTCGACAGGGTCTTCGACCGACATCAAACGCAAATTCGGCGTATTGATACGGCGTAGGAAGGCCGTCAGCGAGGTCGATTTCCCGGAACCCGTCGGTCCGGTGACAAGGATAATCCCGTGCGGCAGCTTCAGGTGTGCGTTGATGGACGCTTCATCTTCCGGAAGAAAGCCGAGGTCGCCGATAGCGAGCGATTGCGACTTCGTGCCGAGCAAACGCAGCGAGATGGATTCGCCGTAAAGCGTCGGCAGCGTCGAAACGCGGATGTCGATGGTTTCGCCGTTTTGCTGCGTAAACGTGATGCGCCCGTCCTGCGGGCGGCGGCGCTCGGAAATATTCAGGCGCGCCATAATCTTGATGCGGGAAATAATCGCCGCCTGGAAGCGCACGAGATTGTCGGGAACGTTCACGGGCACGAGCTCGCCGTCGATACGGTAGCGAATGACAAGCGTTTCCTTTTGCGGCTCGAAATGGATGTCGGTCGCACGGTCATTCGCCGCCTTCTGGATAATTTCGTTAACGAAACGGATAATCGCGGCGTTTTCGTCTTCTTCGTCCTCGATTTTCTCTTCCGTCAAATCATCGAGCATCGCCTCGTCCAGAGAACCGGAACCGACGCCGAAGCGCTTGTTAATCGTTTCCGAAATCATATCCGGAATCGCCATCACCCACTTCGGGCGCTTTCCGTAGAGGGCGTAAACCCACGCTTCCATCCGCGCTTCCGGCAGCCAGCCGACGGCGAGCGTCAGGGTCTTGCCCGACAAATCCTCGTCGCTCTTCACGGGCAGGCACTGGTACTCGTGAATCAGGCGCAGCGGAAACGCCGTGGCATCGCCCGCCAAATCAAAGCGCGAGACGAACGGCAACCCGCCGTACTCGGCAAGCTTCTCGGCGACATGCGTCGTCGTCTTGCCCGTAATTTCCGAAATACGCAGGCAGCGTAACTCTAAAGGCGCGTCCAAAACATCGAGGCCCTGCTCGGGCGTAATCTCGGGGAAAATCTTGCTGAGGGTTTCGGCGGTAATCACGATGAACTTTTTGTCGTTTGCGGAAAAAGGGTACTCTTAAGCATGCGTGCTCTTGTTTTGGGGGACAACGCAAAAGCACGAAAAAAGTTTCGCAAAATAATTCCGCCTCCGCAAGTCGCTTCGCGGCAAATTTATCCGGGAACGGGAAACAAAAAAACCGCTCCCGCGCAACAGCGCGGAAGCGGGTCTCGAGAAGAGAAACACAGACACCTTAGCGAGCCGGATCAATCAGCCAGGACGTGTTGGTCGTTCCGTTCGCCTGGCGCGGCTTGGCCCCGAGCGGAATCAGATTCGCATTGCCCGCATTCTCAAAAGACTCCTTGGACGGGTACTTAATCTTGATTCCCTTCAGCACTTCTTCGCGGATGTAAAGCATACCGCGGGCCGTAATTTTCTTGGTGCGGCCGGCGGGAATAAATTCGTCGAGAATCACGGCACCGGCAATCGGCTTGTTGTTAGTCCTATCCCAATCCTTGTACTGCTCGTAAATCGTAACCTTCTGCGAATCATTGGCCGTGATTTCGATCTCGTAAACCGGCGTATTGTCCTCCGCATTAAGAACTGCCGTATCGTCGGCCGGAACACTGTCGGAGCTGCAGTTCTTCAGCGTAAAGACCGAAATAAGCGCGATAGCGGCTACGGCAAGCATAGCTCCCGCAACGACAAACTTGCGCGGCACGCGGGGCGCATTCGAAGGCGGCGGGAACGTGGTCGAGAACGCATCTTCCCCGTCGGCCGTTTCCGCGCTCGTCGTACGCATCGGCGGTAAACGGAAGGGGCTGCGCGTTCCCGAAGCCTTCGCATTCTGCGTTTCGCGGAATTCCGAAACAAGGGCATCCGCATTGAGCTTCAGTAATTTGGCGTAAATACGAAGAAAGCCGATGCGATAGACGGGCGCCAGGTCGATGGCATCAAAATCGTCATTTTCCATCGAAATGATATACTGACGGCGAATATGCGTGCGGTCGGATGCGCTGCGTTCGTCAAACCCGAGCTTTTCACGCGCTTCTTTGAGTTGTTGTCCGATACTCATGATTACTTAAAATTCAATGGTTGTTATGCGTTATCGCAAGTTTTTTCCCGAAAAACGTTAGGGGATAATCACTTTAACCGTCGCCCCGAGCTTGTTGACGTGCATCTTGCGCACGCGCCAATGGATGGAAAGCGTGTCGCAGAAATCCGCGATTTCGTTTCCGAATCCGTCGTCGTCGTTCTTAACCACGGCAACAATCGTCGGACCCGCGCCGGAAACATAGGCGGTAACG
This sequence comes from Candidatus Spyradenecus sp., assembly GCA_045651325.1. Classification (GTDB taxonomy): domain Bacteria; phylum Verrucomicrobiota; class Verrucomicrobiia; order Opitutales; family UBA953; genus Spyradosoma. The sequence continues at coordinate 11,785 of JAZRSB010000039.1, read as the reverse complement.
GCATTGTCGGATTCCTTGATAAAGTTGAAGACCTTTTCGCCTTCGGGAATGAGCTTGAGGCGGTAGCTCTGATGGATGCGGTCCTTACAACCCGCACGGATGAGCTGGACGTCGGCCTTCTCCAAGCCTTCCAACAAAATCGGAATGCGGGACATGTTGTAAATACAATCCGAAAGCCCGTAAGAGCGCGGAAGAATCGCACGCGCCTCTTCCGTTGAAACACGTACGTCCGGCATCAGCGCGTAAAAGCTGATCGCATCCGAAATCGGGTAAACGTGCCAATAAACAAAGTCATTTTCGATAATGGCGGCAACAAATCCGCCGAGAATCGCCGGCGCAACGTTGTCCGGGTGACCTTCGATCAGCGAAGCGATGCGCAGGATTTCCGCTTTGTCGAAATTGAGGCCGGCAATCTGATTGGCCGCCATAATCCCCGCCACGATACAGGTGGAGCTGGAACCGAGACCACTGCAAAGCGGCAGGTCGGTGTCGAAATGGATGCTCAGCGGCGGCACCTGACGCCCGTAGCTGGTCAGCGTCTTAGCCAGCGTCGTATAAACGAGATTCGTTTCCGCCGTCGCGAATTCCGGTTCGCAACCCGTAATCGTCAAGCCCTCACCGCCGGTTTCAAAGGTAAAGCGGTTGAACATGTCGAAAGCAACACCCATAACGTCGAATCCCGGGCCGACGTTGGCACTGGTTGCTGGAACGGAAATTTTAAATCGCATAATTAGTGGCTGAGCGGAAAAATAATTTGTGTTTCGAGCAATTAAATACAAAAGCGCCCCCGGCGAAAAGCACGAAAAAACGGCAGACTTTTAAAATATCGGCGCCTCACAAAGCAATCCGAATAAATGCCTCTGCCAACAACCTTTGAAAACAAGTCAGAATAAAAGTCTTGGCAAAATCCGAATTTTACACAAATTAAAGGGGCATGATTGAGAGTTAAATCTCAGCCATGCCCCTTTCGTTCTTTTCAAGACAATTTGTGGGTAAGAAACACAAACAAAAGCGGCGACTGAAAGTTGAAAGACTTCAGCTCATCCTCGTGATTCTTCAAATCATCGAGGCGATTCTGAAGCTCCTCAGACCGTAGGAACCGCGGCGGAGTTAGCAGCTCCGCTCTTGGAAAGAACATGAGGGGAATTATTCACTTTTAACCGAAAAAATAAAGGGAAAAGACCCTAACAAAAAAGCGTTCCCGCTTTCCGGCGGAAACGCTTTTTTGTTTCGTCTTCGGTAAAAATTACCAGAAGAGGATGTAGAGCGCGACCGTGGCAACGACGACAAATGCGCCGAATGCCTTCGCCTTGCCCGAGCCTTCGAGCGGCACTTCGTTCTTTGCCGGAACGAGGATAGCCTGGCCGCCGCGAGCCGCATTCCAAGCCGTGAGCAATGCACCGATAACGATACAGACGATCAAGCAGATGGACATACGGTTGAGGAATGCCATTTCCGGCATGCTGACCTTCAGCGCGCCGTAGAGCACCGCGTTAACCGCGATACCGAGCCAGCCGAACACGCGCGGGCACTTCGGAACGAAGAAGCCGAAGAGGAACACGCAGAGCACGCCCGGCGAAATGAAGCCTTGGAATTCCTGAATGAAGTTGAAGATACCGCCGAAAATCGGGCTGTTCAGGAACGGAGCCAAGCCCAACGCGATGAGCACGCAGACGACGACGCCGATCTTACCCACGGAAACAAGCTTTTCCGGAGAAGCGTTCTTCGCAATCTTATTGTAGATGTCCATCGTGAAGATGGTGGACGCCGAATTGAGCATCGAAGCAAGCGAAGAAACGACCGCGCCGAAGAGCGCCGCAAGCACGAACCAAGTGACCCCCGGCTTCATGAGCTTCTTAAGAAGCGTCGGGAATGCCGCGTCATAGTCAAAGCCGACAAGTTTCGAAGAAACCTTCAGGCCCTTTTCCTGGGCATTCGCAACAAACGTCTTCGCATTCCAGTCTGCGACCTTCTGGGCAAGCGGAATACGGTCGGCGAGCGTCGTCTTATCGTTTTTGATGTCCGCAAGCAACGCATTTACATGGGGAACGACCGTCGCATTGAGGACTTCTTGCGTAAGCGGCGCATTCGGATTCGCCTTGTTGTAAGCGGCGACGTTCTTCTCGATGAGCGCAATGCCCGTTTCGTAGTTCTGGAGCATGTACTCGCCCGTCACGAAATAAACGGTCTTATCGGCATCCGCAGATTTTTCAACCGCAGCAATCGCCGCCGCATTTTTCGTGTCGGCGCTGACCTTCAAGTCGTCGCGGAACAGGTTGTAAGCAAGGATACCCGGGATAACGACGACAAACGGAATAATGAGCTTGAGGAACGCCGCAAAGACGATACCCATCTGACCTTCGGCAACGGACTTCGACGCAAGCGTACGTTGCATGATGTACTGGTTCAAGCCCCAGTAGAAGAAGTTCGGAATCCAGAGGCCGAGCAGAAGCGCCGTCCACGGAATCGACGGGTCATCCATCGGACGAATCATGTGGAGCTTACCGCCGATAGAGTTCATGCCGCTGACGGCATCACCCGCATTGAGTTGGATAAAGCGATCGACACCGCCCGCACTTTGCAGCCCTTCAACCGTCGCGCCGGAATTGGCGGAAGCCGATTGAATAAGGTGCGCCGGATCCGCATTCGCAAGCGCCGTAATCGCGAGATAAGCAACCACGCCGCCGCCGAGAATGAGCGCCGAACCCCAAATCAGGTCCGTCCAAGCGCAAGCCTTCAGACCGCCGACAAAAACGTAAACCGCCGCACAGACAGCGATGATGATACAGCCGATGAGAATATTGCCGTCAACCAGGCCGCTCAGCGTAAATGCGCCGTTCGCCAACGAATTGAAGTCAATTCCCGTAACGCCTTCCGCTCCGAAGAAGAAGACCGCAATACACTTTGCCCCCGCGAAAATAACGCCCGCCGTCGGAACACCGACGAGGATGAGGAGCGTACAAATCGCCATGATGGAGCGCGAAGCCAGGTTGTAGCGCGTTTCCAGGAATTCCGGAATCGTATAAACACCGCAACGCAACAACTTCGGAAGGAAGAAGAATGCCACCACGACGAGCGTAATCGCCGCAAGCCATTCATAACCGGCAATGGCAAGCCCCAACCAGTCCGCCGCCTGACCGGACATCCCGACGAACTGCTCCGTCGAGATATTCGCGGCAATCAGCGAGAAACCGACGAGCCACCAAGACAGACCGCGCCCGGCAAGGAAGTAGTCCGCCGCGCTCGTGTCCTTCTTTTCTTCGCCCTCAACTTTTTTCGGGCGTGCTTTGTAGATACCGAGTCCGATGACACCCACGACCGCCACGCAAAACAGCACGACGTCGAGCATGCTCATCACACTCTGGGCAGACTCTGCCGCTGCCTGAGCTAATGTACATGTGTTTAGCATAAATTTAGGAGTAAAAATTAAGCAGATATGAAATTCGAAATGATACCCCGTTCCCGAAGCGGAGCAAGTGCGAATTCGCGCAAAAAGCACTCCCGCAGCCCTCCCCCCGCTCGCGGCGGGGAGAGAGATTAAAGATTAAAGATCAAAGGTTAAAGATAAAGAAAGAGCTTAATGCTTAGAGCTTAAAGCTTAAAGAACACCCCGAAGTGATAGTGGATAACTGATAGCGGATAGGGTTATTTGCGGGAAAGATTAAGGATGCCGCAGGTGTCGGCTTGATGCTCGATGTTTGATGCTTGGCGCTTGCTCGTCTTCACTTATCCGTTATCAACTATCCGTTATCACTTTCGTGGTACGCATTCGGAATTCGGGATTCGCTATTCGCAATTGGCTCCTCGAGCCTGTGCTCCGGAGGTGCACGACATAGGATAACCGCTCCACGGAAATCGGCCCCAACGCACGTAGCGTCCCTCTCTTTAAGACTTCTTTCTATCCCGCCAAACGGGGCTAGCTTCACACACAAAAGAGCGCCTCAGAATCCCCGAGACGCTCTTTTCTTTAAGCTTTAAGCGCTAATCTTTAAGCTCTTATTTACGACGGCGTCGCGTGCCGACGAGCACCAACGCGCCCAAGCCCGCCATCAAACCGAACATCGACGGCTCCGGCATGGCAACCGCGTAACCGGAGAAATCCTTCGCCGTAAACGAAATCTTGCCGTTTTCCAGCTTCTTGTCCGTAACAACAGACGTAACGTCCGTCCATTCTCCGTTTTCTTCGTGAAGGATACGGAGGCTTTCAAGAACTTGCCCTTCGCCGACGTCCATCGTCACCGTAACACCGGTTTTGTTCTCTCCTTCCCCGTTGTCGATATCGAACGACCAAGCTGCAAGAACGACGCCGCCGGCTACCGCCTCGATAACGCTGATTTCCGAAACATCCGTAATTTCCGAAGCCCCGTTGACAGTAATGGTTCCCGTCCCGGAAGAAAGCTCAACTGCCTTCCCGTCGGCATTCTTGAGCGTGATTTCGTTCGTCGTAACCGTGCTATCAACCGTGTTATACACAATATTTCCGGAGCCTTGCTCAACTTTAATGCCATCAAGGAGGCTACTTGAAGCAACCGTCAGAGTTGCGCCTTGTGAAACGACAATTGATCCGCTTCCGGTAACGGTCGCGGCCAACTCACAATCACCACTGATGTTAATTTTCTTGCCTTTTGCAACCTCAATCGTTCCAGCGTAGATGGACGAATTCGTGAGCGTCACACTTCCGGCAACCTTTACAGCTGATCCCTCTCCGAACGTGAGCGTTGAGTCGGTCATCGAAAAATTCCCCAACTGATTCGTAGCCCCACCTGAGAAATCGCTCAATCCTCCGGAGATTTGAATCCCGCCAACCGTCATCTGAACTCGGGTCAATGTTGTCTTGTAAAAAGCCGCAGTCGCAAGAGCACCATCGACTTTTACCGTGCAATCCTCGAGGGTCATCTTGCCCTGTGCATCAAGGTCTTGAACGGTAATATCCGCATTGTATGCCTCAAGGGAGCCGTTATAACGGATGCTGATATCCCCGTCCTGATACGAATCGCTAAGGAAATGAAGGTACGCTTTTTGGGAGCTACCAGCCTCACCAATGATCAATTTACTTTTGAGGTGAACGTTACTAACACCGGCATTTGCAGGACGTGCCATTTCAAGTCTTCCACCGGCTTTCACAGTAACGGCATAGGTCATGTCCCATTTGCTAAGAGCATTGCCGAGCACCGCTCCACCTTCTACTTCCACTGCAAGCTTGCTGTAGTTTTTGTGATTATTATCGAAGGTATTACCACTGATAGTGTTCGTATTTTTAACAATAATCGTTGCATCCTTATTATTCACTGACGCATAGGCATAGGCACCCGCATAGCTACTGAAATGGGTTTTACCCCAGCCTTCCGTAGAAGAATTATAGTCGCTGCTGACGTAAATCTTGCCGGCGGCAAGCGCGGTTGAATTCATCGCGGCGGCCGCGACGAGAGTTGACAATACGAATTTAACTGTTGTTTTCATGATTAGTATTAAAAAAAGAGTTCTGCCTAAAATGAACGCTTTTGAAAACCGTCGGACAAAACGCGAAAACTCAGTTTTTATGCGGGAATAAATCGGATTTTATTTTTCGTTTTGTCTTACATTTTTTGCAAATTCGGCAATTCCGAAGCTAAAATCCGGCGACTTCGAAGAAAAAAATATTGCGCGTCCACGACTTGCAACGTGCCGCAATCCTTTTGTTTATGCGCCCTGCGGTCTAACTCTTGAATCCCTACAAATCAACTAGAATACTTTTGCGTAAATTTTCTATTGCAACGGTTTTCAAAAGCGCCGCCGCACCCGCACCGCAGGCGCATCCGTGAAATTCGTGTCATTCGGGATCTTTCCTCCCCATCCGCCCGTTCTGCAGACACAAAAAAAGAACGCGGCAACACCCGACGGGCATTTCCGCGTTCTTCGGATATGAACTCTAAATAATTAGAGAGCGACTTCGGCCGTTTCGTTCGTCGAAAGGTTCGTCACCGAAACCGTCGTGTCGTTCTTGACGATTTTGTATTCAACGCCGTTGACGTCTTGAGCCAAGAGCGGGTTTTCGCCGGTCCAGAACTGGATGGAATTGAAAACGACGCAGTCGAGGAAGCCGCCGATACCGTAGCAGATGCCGCCCGGGATGATGAACAGGATTTCATTTACCCACTTGTTCTGGGAAATTTCACCCGTGTTGTACTTGTAAACCGTCTTGACGCAAGCGAACGTGTCCGCTTTGCGGTTGGAGTCACCGAGGCAACCCGTGAGCATAGCTGCAGCTGCGATTGCAGAAGCAATAATTGCGATCTTCTTCATAGTATTTTGTATGTTTGTGTTTGGGGGTTAAAAAAATGGATTAAATCAGCGGATAGCCGGAGAACGGCGAGGGTTCGCCCTTGTTGCGGCGACGGATCGATTCCACGTATTCGTCGCGGAACTTCGCAATCCCGCCCTGCACCGGCCAGGCTTCACCTTCGCCGTGTGCGCAGATCGTGCGTCCGCAGATATTGTCGGCCACGTCCTTGAGCGTATCGATGTCTTCTTCGGAGCCGTTGCCGTCGCAAATGCGCTGCGTAATACGCGCCATCCACATCGAACCTTCGCGGCAGGGCGTACACTGTCCGCAGGATTCATGCTTGTAGAACGCATTCAGATTCGCGAGCGCCTGAATCATTTCGACGGAATCGTCAAAAACGATCATCCCGCCGGTACCGATGGACGAGCCGCAGGCCATGAGGCTCGCGGAATCGAGCGGAACATCTTCCAGATAGACTTCCTTTTCGTTCCCTTCGGCGTCCTTGATTTTGTATTTTTCGTCGAAACGAAGCGGCTTCATGGACGAACCGCCCGGGATAATCGCCTTGAACTTGCGCCCCGGAAGCGGACCGCCGCACATGTCGTTGAGCAGTTCGCCGACCGTGACCGAGCCCGTCGCAATTTCAAAAACACCCGGATTCGCCACCAGGCCGGAAACGTTCATAATGCGCGTTCCGGAGTCGCCCTTCACGCCGATCGCCGCATACTTGTCGCCGCCCATTTCAACGGCATTCAAGCACTGACAAACCGTTTCGACGTTGTTTACGACCGTCGGGCAATTGTAAAGACCGAGCACCGCCGGGAAGTAAGGCGGCTTAATGCGCGGCTGACCGCGTTTGCCTTCAAGCGCTTCGAGCAAACCGGTTTCTTCCCCGCAAACGTAGGCACCTGCACCGCGGTGGACGACGATTTCGAGCGAAAAACCGCTGCCGAGAATGTTGTCGCCGACCAAATTTTTCGCACGCGCTTCTTCAATCGCTTTCTCCAAAATCTGTGCACCGTGGATAAATTCGCCGCGGATAAAGATAAACGCCTGCTTCGCCTGCGTCGCGTACGAGCAAAGGACGATGCCTTCGATGAGCTGGTGCGGGTCGTAGTAAATCACCCAGCGGTCCTTGTGCGTACCCGGTTCGGATTCGTCGGCGTTGACGACAAAGTAAATCGGTTTCCCGGACTTGCGGTCGAGGAATTTCCACTTCATGCCCGCCGGGAAGCCCGCACCGCCGCGGCCCTTGATTCCCGCCTTCTCGACCTCACTGCAAAGCGCCGCGGGATCCCCCGCCTTCAACGCTTTTTTCAGCGTCTCGTAGCCGCCGTTTTTAATGTAACAATCAATGTCCGGCGTATAACCCGGCGTGCCGATACGTTTGTAAATAATGCGTGTTTCTTTCGCGTGAGCCATGAGAAATTGGGATTTATTTTTGCGAATACTATCACGTTCCCGTAAAAAACACAGGCTTTTTTACGAAGAATCTTAGTATAAGCGCCGTAAAACGAAAAAATGTCCGCACAAAAGCACCGGACGATTTAGCTCCAAGCATCAAACATCGAGCATCAAGCCGATACCCCGAGATGACTAGCGCTTAGTGAATGTGCACCCGATTGCGGGAAAACACTCCGCCGGAAACCGGATTGCCGCCCGAAGCTCCGCCCCCCTTAGGCTGCAAACACACCACCAAATCAAGCGCCCGCGCCACCCGGCAAAGCGTATCGATGCGCGGCGTACTCGAACCGCTCTCGATCCGCGCCAGCGACGGTTGCGGCAAGCCGCAACGTTCCGCAAGCGCCTTTTGCGTCAGGCGCTTCCGCGTGCGGGCCTCAACCAGAGCGGCGACCAGCTGCACTGTCATCTCCGCCGCCGAAAGCTCCTCCGGCGTACAAATTTCTTTCAAAAATTCAATCGCATCGCTCCCGCGTGCCGGATTTTCGCTCTTACTCATTTTCATTCCTTTCTAAAAATCGTTTCCTGTGGCTTTCCGCCCGCTCAATCTCCCGACGCGGCGTCTTTCGGCTCTTCTTTACAAAAAAGTGCAACAAAACAAACTCTTTGTCGGACGCTGCAAAGAACAGAATTCTGCTCTTCTGCGGACGTAATTCCCAAATCGCTCCCGAAAGATGCTTCACCCAAGGCTCCCCGGCCAAAGTCCCCACACACTCCAAAACCTTAAACGCTTCGGCAATTTTTTGGGCGCGGACGCGGGCATTTTTCCCGCTTTCGCCAACCCATTCGCGAATCGCCTCCTTAACCGGTTCCCTCCCGCGAGCATCTTTATAAAACAATTTTGAACATAGCTTATAACATATTTGCTATTATTCAATAGCATTTTTGATATTTCACATACCAACAGTTCTAAAAAAACGAAACGGCGCCGCGAGTGAACCCGCGACGCCGCGACCGGGGAGGACACCCTCGCCCGATCTCACAACCCTCAAAAAATTACCGCTTCCTGCGGCGCACACAAAGCAGCAGCGCAGACGCACCCGAAAAAAAACCGAAAGCCGAAGGCTCCGGAACCGCAACAGACACCGTCTCAAACTTAAGATCGGAAAGCGTAACATTCCCGCCCGTCCCCACCGGCACCCTAAACGCCAACACCGATAAATCCTTCAGCACCTCGTTCGTAAGCGACTCGGTCGTCACCGCATCCCCGCCGCCGAGCGAAAAAGTCGTCGAATACGTCCCCTCCGCCGTCTTCAAAATCTTCAAAAGAAAGTTGTAGTTTACCCCGGCCGTTGGCGTGGAAAATTCTTTCGCGTAATCAACCTTCGCGCCCCCGGATGTCGTCGACAGACAAGTCGAATTGCTCGTAGGCTTATTACGATTGTAAGTCACTTTCGTCGAAGTCAAAAATCCCGCCATTGCGTTCGTTACAGTAGAAGCAAGTAAGCCCGTAGACTTGCTGTTGTAAGCATGTTTCAGAGATTTTTCCGCCAACGCGGCATCCAAAACAGCCTGAGTATAATTTCCGGAGCTGAAGAGCCCGACAAGGGTATTCGAACCACTTTGGAGCTTATCCAAATTGAAACTCCCCGAAACTTGCAAATACTCTCCTTGTTTTAGCATAACAGGCTCAAAATAGCAGAAAACCAAACAATCAGACTTCGAGCCGCTAATGCGAATGCCGGTATCCGTCTTGCTGATAGTCGGCGTCCCGTCGCTACGAATCGCATACCAATTGCTCTCGTCGTAAAAACTTGCGGTATTGCTAAAATCAATCGCCGCCTGCAACGTTCCCGCTGCCAACAAACAAGTTCCGCTCAGTAAAAACAAATACTTTTTCTTCATCAGTCTTTCTAATTTTGAGTAGATTGAAACTGCGCCGTCCGTTCATCGAACTCCCTCACAATTTCTATCCAAATAATAGACTTTACACCCTCTCGCGCAAGCACTTTCTCCAAAACTTCAAATTTTAATACAACCCGCACCCGCAACAGAAGGTTTCTGATAAAAAATCGGCATCCCGTGTTGCGCATTGTTAAGAGGCTCGGGAGGCATTCGTGTCGCGTTTTAGAACTTAACCTTGTTGTGACGCACGACGAAAAACATACGAAAACTCGCAACTCCAGCACTCCAATCCGCACGCGATCAGGAGAAGACACCCAACATCTTTTTCAGCTCGTCGCTCAAATTACTTAGACGAACCCCCTCCAGGATTCGCCTAAGCAAATCCGAAGGGATATTGGCACAGCGTGTTCCGGAAACGATGTCTCGCCTGAAAAGATGAGCGGGAACCGCCATACAAGCATTACAATCGATAATTGAGTCTTTCCGAAGGGGCCAATAATCTTCCGGAGAACACTCAACAAGCGTCCCCGGAGTATATTTACGAAGCTCTGCTCGCGCCCTGCTCTTCTCGATTTGCGAACTAATCACGCTCAAAACAATAACCACATCGGAGCCCGCATCTGCATTGAGAACAATGAGGTAGTGCGGCATAGGGCTCCGGAGATTCCGATGAGCCATGTAAAAAACCGCTCCTTGCGGCAACGACCAATCAGACGGCATCGTAAAGCGTCGAAAGAATACTTTTCCGTTCCAAATATTCCTCTTTGCTCACTTCAACGAGCTTCGGATCCGCATCGCAGTATTCAAAATTTTCACAAGGCTCGAAAAAATCCTCATAGTCCATCGCCACACTGCTCGCTCCCGCGTTAATCTTATCCTCATGTTTTTTCCATTCAGGAAATTCGTGAGTAAAACCGATGAGATTGTCGCACACAGCCCACACGCTTAGAGCCGCATCAAGCGCCTCTTGATCCGTCACGGACAGCCAGCCGAGCGGCTCGTCTCCGTAAGCAGCAACAAACTGAAAATCTCGCGGCTTATGAGAAATCATCGACACTCGGACAAAGCGCAGGGCGTACCCGTCACGCAAACCTCCTTCAATGATGCTTTTAGCCTCTGAAGCAACAGGACCAAACCTCATCGCAAAATAACGATCATTGAGAATTGTGCGCCCATATTTCCGCAAATGATAACGATCTGCGAGATAAAGAAGCTTTAACAAAACAAGCTTCGACAAGCCCCTGCCCGATCTCCGAGCAAGATAAGCAATTGCCTGAACTGTTGTCTCCCTAATGTACATGCCGTGATTTTGCTTCCTCTATACTAAAAGCGCAAGAAATATAGCGAAGCCCGTACACCAAAACATCCCCGCCCTACGCCGCATAAAGCGCCAAATACGCAGAGGTAGCTCTGCGGATATCAAAATCCGAAACCTTATTCCCGCACTAAAATTCTTGGTTTAGATAAGACGCAAGTTGCACCATCAGGGATATCCTCCACGACAACGCAATTTGCGCCGATCTTGGCGTTATCCCCGATACGCACTCCGGGAAGAATTTTCGCACCGGCTCCGATAAGCACATTGTTTCCAATTTGCCCTCCCCCATGCATGATTGTTACTTGCTGGCAGATTGTCACATTCCTACCAATTGCCACATCGTGCCCGACAATAATCCCGTTGGGACCATGCGGCAAATGCGGCGGAGACTTAAAAACAGCCCCCTTCCGCCAATTGGTACCAAATGAAGATAAATGCTTCGCATCCACAACACGCTTCACCCAAAGCAGGCAGTACAAACGCCAAAGGAAAAATCCTTTGCCGGAAATAACACGCTCTCTTCGCGCCCAGTACTTCTCGTGGGAATACCCTTGAATTAGGCTTAAAACCCAACGGGCGAATCCGCTCTCCAGCAAATTAACCATAACATCCTAATCCAAATTCACATAACCGGCGCTACCGTTAAACGAAATAACCCTAGCCGGAATTCCTACCGCTACCCCGTTCTCGGGAACATCTTTGGTCACAACGGCATTTGCACCAATCGCAGCCCCCTTCCCAATCTTAACGCTTCCAAAAATCTTTGCTCCCGGCCCAATGTAAACGCAATCTTCGATTACCGGAACACCCTTCCGTTCCCCCCGATTGTGAACTCCAACAACAACCCCCTGTGAAATATTTACATTCATACCAATTTTAGCACCCCCGTTTATAACTAC
>JAZRSB010000038.1:0-1020 GCA_045651325.1 Candidatus Spyradenecus sp. | reverse complement strand
TTGGCAGTTCGACTACGAAAGCGGCATTTGGTCCTTTGAAAAAGGCGAAGAAAGCGCTTCGCACACGCTCCGCCGCGTCGGTGACAATCTTTTCGAAATCACGGAGACGCGCTCTTCTCCCGGCGGCTCCGAAACTTCCGTTCGTCTGGTCGATCGCACGCACGGGAACCGTTCCGTCGGCAAGATTGTCGATGGCGTCGCGGAATACACGGCGACGCGCGTCGTGAGCGGCAACGGGGTCGGGAAAGTCGCGACGGAGACGGATCGCTCGGGAGCAACGCGCGCTTACGAATACGACGCACATGGTCGCGTGATTAAGGAAACGCTTTCGAGCGGCTTCGGCGGTTTGCCGGAGACGACGGAATACGTTTACGCCGAACACGTTGCGGGAACGAGCGTCGATCTGCGTCCGCGCAGCATCGTTCACAAAATCGCCGGAACGCTTTTTAAAACGGAAACGTATGTTTACAACGACGACGCGAGTGTGGGCAAAACGGAATCGCGTTCGGTGACGGCTAACGGCACGACGCTTACTTCCGAAACGCATTACTATCCGGCAAACACGGGGAAAGTCTCCGCCGGGCGCGTAAAATACGAAATCCAAGCCGACGGCACGGCGACGTATTACGAATATTCGGACACGAGCTTTGAGCAGGCGATGAGCGGCGGCTACACGTTGACGGAGACCGAAGGCGTTTGGGACAGCGGCGCATTTGCTCCCGTGCCCGCGAAATCGAACCGCGTCGTTCGCGTCTTCGACAAGCTTGGCAACGAAGTCCGCACGGAGAATTACGTCCACACGGGCGAAGCTTTCGAGCTCGTTTCCTGGGAAAATAAAAGCTATTCGCCGACGCACAAAGTCATTGCGACGGAACGTTCCGACGGGAAAAGCTCCTCTGCCGATTACATTTGCACGGGCCCGGTTTGGACGATCGACGAAAACGGCGTGCGCACGGACAATACTTTCGATTCCGCTAAGCGCCTGAAAACGTCGACGCGCCACGGCGCTCGCGGCGATGT
>JAZRSB010000037.1:0-1118 GCA_045651325.1 Candidatus Spyradenecus sp. | reverse complement strand
CTGGAGAACGGCGCGCGTGTCCGCGTCGGTGCCGACGATACGGCGTCGCTTGAAATCGGACTGCTTAGCGCGAGTTCGCCCGACGGGGAACATGCGTTTGAGTGGGGTGAGTGGGTCACTTATTCCGGCGAGGCGCGTTGGAGCGAAGCGACGATCACGCACGTTTCCGTCGGTGGCCCGTACGCATTGGGTGTTGAAGGGATTCATTTTTACGAGCGCAAACTCATTGATACGACGGTTGACGATGCGGACGAAGACTGCGTCTGCACGAGCGGCTGTGACATGGAGACGACGGCGGACGTGGGCAGCGTTGCGTTCACGCAGCCGTTCGGGCGCACGCCGTTTGCAAGCGGTTTTCGTTCGGGGAAATTGCGGATTAAAAAGGTCAATCCCGACGACGACATTACGACGCCTGCGGGCATTGCGTACGACCATTTCGTGACGCGGCGGGTTTTGTCGCGTGATGCTTCGACGCAATCGGCGCGGATTTCGGCGGACGGTCTTTGGGAAAACGTTTACGAAAACGGCGTTCCCGCCGGGCAAAACACTTGGAAAAGCTCGCAAGTCAGTGTTGCGGCCAACGGAAGCGTCGTTGAAACGCTCTCCGATCGCACGGTGATTTGCTACGACGCAAGCGGCAATCTCGCTTCCGTGACTTCGCCCGAGGGCGTGACGCTTTCGGCTTCGCAACTCGGCGTGAAAGTGCTTCGCGATGCGGACGGTGCTTTGCGGCAGATTTGGTCTTTGGCGGACGGCTTGCTCGATTTTGTTTCCGGGGATGGCGGCTACGCCGTGCGTTGGTACAAACCAGCGGATGTTTCGGCGGCCGTGTCGTCGAGCGGGCTTTATACGACAACGGGCTCTCGGGTAAAGGTCTTTGCGTTTTCCGGCGAAAAAGACGAAGACGCCGGGACGATGGGGACTTACTTCTTCCGCTTGCGGGAAACGCGCGGGACGCAATTTGAATTTAACTACGCTTGGCAGTTCGACTACGAAAGCGGCATTTGGTCCTTTGAAAAAGGCGAAGAAAGCGCTTCGCACACGCTCCGCCGCGTCGGTGACAATCTTTTCGAAATCACGGAGACGCGCTCTTCTCCCGGCGGCTCCGAAACTTCCGT
>JAZRSB010000036.1:0-1602 GCA_045651325.1 Candidatus Spyradenecus sp. | reverse complement strand
TTTACCGACATAGCGATTGCCGTTCGTCGGCGAAATGAGTTCCTCCGTCGTGCTCGAATCCACACCGCTGCCCACCGTTTCCGTCACGACGAAATTGCCGTTCTCGAGCTCCGTCCACGCGCGCGTGCTCGTATAATCATTGCCGCGCGAGAAAACCCATTCATTCGCCGCCGCGTCAAACGCCCAGCGATTCGTAAACGCAAATGCCGTCCCGCGGCGTTCCGTGATCTCGAAAACGCCCGTCGTGCCCGCAGGCGCGCCGCATTCGAAAACCTTTATCGGAGAAGCCGTCGGAACGTAAAGCCCCTCGGCGTTTTTTCCCGCGAAATCGCCGACCTTATACCAGCGGATTTCGTAATGCGTTTCGTCGAGCGTGACAATGTCGAGCAAGCCGTCCGCCAAAGAATAAATCTGCCGTAGCGCACCGTCGGTTCCGCGAATCACTTCCACGCCGAGTTGCGAAGCCGAAAGCGTCACGCCTTCCGGCGAAGTCACGGAAGCAAAGTTGCCACTTGCGTCATAGCGAATCACCGTGCGATCGGAGAGCGTTTCCGTCACCGCACCGTCTGCAGCAACGCTCACTTGCGAACTCTTCCAGGCATTGCCGCTTGCCGAAACGCCGTTTTCGTAAACGTTTTCCCAAAGACCGTCCGCCGAAATCGTCGCCGATTGCGTCGAAGCGTCGCGCGACAAAACCCGCCGCGTCAGATAGTAATCGTAGCGCAAACCAAGCGGAGAAAACAGCGATCCGTCGGCGACCTGATTTTTCAAAACTAATTTTCCGAAAGTGAATCCGACCGCAAACGGCGTGCGCCCGAACGGTTGCGTGAAGTCGACACTTCCGTTTTTCATCTCCGGAGCCGTGTCGCAATTCTCAGTACAAGAACCGCAGGGATTCTCGTCGGCATCATCGACAAGCGGCCCGATTTCCGCGCGCACCGAAGTAATCGTCACCGACAAAACGTAAGGACCGCCGTAGTTTTCGTAAGCAATCGAAAAAGTACGCGTGCCGTTTAAATCGGCAATGTCGCGGAATTTCGAAACGCCTTCGACGGAGCGGATACGCTTTTCCGCCGGAATCCACTCGGATTTAACCGTAAGCCCGTCGCATTCGACAACTGCAATGTCGTCCGCCGAGAGCGCAATTTTGTAGTAATTGCCGACAGGAACGCTCAGTTCGTAAGTTCCTTTAAAGCCCGGCCCGGTCGCGGTCCCGCCTTCCAAGCGGAGCGTCGCGGAAGTTTCCCCTTGCGTTGCGTTTGCCGGAAACGGAGCCGCCGGAGTAATCACCGGCTGAGGCGAAAGCGTTGTTTCCGCCGCCGTTATTGCCGTGCCGGAGCGATTCGCCGAAAGAGAAGCCACGCCGCCAGCACTTCCCGCAAGCGCCGTCTGCGGCGGATCGCCGGCATCGAGCGGGTCCGTGCCGTTTTGAAATTCCAAATAATCGGCAATGCCGTCGCCGTCGGAGTCCCAAGGCTCCGTTTCGTCAAAGGGATTCGTCCCCGCCAAAATTTCCTCCTCGTCGCTCCAACCGTCCCTGTCGGAGTCGTTTTCCCCGATCCCCGCCAAAGCCCAAATTGCACCCGCAAGCCCAGCAAAGAT
>JAZRSB010000035.1:0-2281 GCA_045651325.1 Candidatus Spyradenecus sp. | reverse complement strand
AGTAGGGCTTGCCCAGGAAACCCTGTTTTGGGTCGCCTGTTCCGCCTGCCACGGCAAAAGCACGGACGAGGATATCGTTGCGGGCATCTGGAGCAAGTTTTCTACCGGCTCCGGCCCTGCCAATCTCTGCCGCCGCGACGGAACCCCGATGAAATATTGGGGAGAGGAAATTTTTAGTCTTATACTTCAAAATAAAGACCCAGGGCTACCTGCACATCTTCTTGAGGGGTTTAGTGGAACTTGCGGAGCATGGGCACGACTATATATCGAAGCTCTAGCTGTCCAAAATATTAATACGAACTTAATTAAAGTAACCCCGCTTAACGCAGTAAATGAAGAGTTTATGGTGAAGCATTACTTTCTTGAATTTGATTCTGTCACGGAAGGTGAATATCCGAATAGTGTAGCATTTCGATTGCTGGAATTTAGTGATCCGATTGAGCTTCTTCGGGCTTACACTGCAGACATTCAGATTATTAATTTTTCAGGAAGCTCTATTGTTGCAATCGATTATTCGTACATAGACGAGACGCGTTCTGCTTTTGATAGAAGTGGTATTCCGGCTCAAAATGTGCACAACCCGATTTCGACTTTTGACGAGCACGCATTGGTTAAAACCGAGGGTGGCGTGTACTACGATCCTTCGTATGGCATAAAAGCCTCGTCATTACGGGATTGGCAGAATCAAGCTCTTGATGGTTTTACTCAAAAGGGAAATCTCGAAGGTGTATTGAATTATCCGTGTGTTAAGCTGTTCCAATGCCGCAAGCGAAAATCAGACACCGTTCTCGAAGTTCAAGAAGCGCTGAGCTTATGAAACACATGTTTTTATGTTTTCTGTTTATTCTTCTCGGGGGAAGTACAACCGTTTTCCCCCAAGACGAAGCTATTTGGGAAAAGATTGAAGAATGGCATTCCGATCATCCTGAAGATTATCTCTCTTATAAGATGAGGTTGGCTTCAACATTGACTCGTGAATCTCAAGATACGGTTCGGAATACGTTTCATTCTTTTTTGTCGAAATACGTACGGGTATGCGCCGGAGATGAATTCGGGAATATTTACGTCTCGGGGCAATCAGACTGGCCGTATGCAAAACCGCTCAAAGATAAAACTTACCGACTTTACAGATTCTATTACGACAGGAAGAAGGCGCAATGGTTTCACATGACGGGAGGTGTGAACGAGGTGTTTTTTCGTCCCCAAGATGAGAAATCCTTTGCTTTGTGGTTTAAAGAAGCGGATATCCGAATCGACGCGGCTTCGCAGATCGAAGAAGGGTTAAAAGCCACGAAGAGTTGTTCGAAGCGGAATTCCCTCGGGGCAGGAAACAACGAGCAGAGCGAGCAAAGTGAGATTCCTTCAAATAAAAAACCATATTTTATTTGGAGTTTTGTTTTGGGAGGCGTGCTTGTCTCCCTCTCGGCTATTGCGCTTTGGTTTAGCCCGCACAAATGTAAGCAATAACCCTTCCTGCAACGTGCACGAGATTTCACGAATCTCAACCCCAGTCGGAGCTGATGACGCAGTTTTTCGCACTCGCATTCCGTAAATCTGCGTCATCCGCGACATCTGCGGCGAAAACATTCTTTGTGAAATTCGTGGAATCCGCGGGACTACTGGAAATCCTCCACGAATTACACTAATTACACGAATCTTGACTACGGCGGTGAGCCGTGACGATGAATGGTAAGCGGCGTTCTCTGCCGCCATTCGTGCAATGGGTGTAATTCGTGGATTCTTTTCGAAAAAAGCTAAAAATTTTTTCAAAAAAATGCATTTTGGGAAGATTTTGTGAACATTGGTCGCGGGGGTATTGATACACTTATTCCCGCACACTCGGGCAAGGGGCTCGAAACGTGCGACGAAAATTCAACTCATAAAAACGATGAAACCTTCTAAACTGCATAAATATTACGGTCGCTGGTTGCCGTGGACTACGGGAACGCTGGCGTTTGCCGGACTTACCGGAACGCTCTTCGCGCTCTCCGAAGTCTTAGAAAACGACACCGACGGCGACGGATGGACCGATGCCGAAGAAATTGTCGCGGGAACTGATCCCGCCAACGAAACCGATCCTTGGGATTCCGACGGTGACGGCATCGCCGATTACCTTGAATTCCTCGACGGCACCGACCCGCTCGACCCGAACGATCCGCCGCAGGCTCGCGGCGCAAGCGTTATGATGAACGCTGTTGCTCCGATAAACGACGATTCGGCGACAAACATCCTGAGCTTGCCTGCTCCGACTTGGTCTTCGCAACAGAACATGTGGCATAAC
>JAZRSB010000034.1:0-49504 GCA_045651325.1 Candidatus Spyradenecus sp. | reverse complement strand
GCATCCGTGTTCGAAACCCTGGACTAAACGCGTTTTCGCCTATCCCTCTTTATGGTTGCCTCCAGAAATTCGTTTTTGAGAAGTGATCGTGAATAGCTGATAACGGATAAGTGTTTTAGTAAATAACGCCTTCAAATATCCGCATAGAATCATTCACTGAGCGAAGCCGTGCGCCGGAGGTGCACGACATGGGATAACCGCGGGTGCAGACGGGAGTCGAAACCCGCGGACTCGCCCAAGGCCAAGTGCGCCGCTCCGTGATGCAGATATATCCCTGACGTGCCGGCGGCGCAATGGAACAAGCGGGCATGCCCTTCCCGTAGGCAAATCTCTAAAAAAATGAATTTCTAGAGGTAGCCTTAAAGATTAGAGAAGAAGATAGTGGCGGAGGCGGAATCAGACACAGGTACTCGCTTGACGCTCGATGCTTGGCGCTTTTTCCGCCGCCGGAGGCATGCCCTTCCCGTAGGCAAATCCCTAAAAACGAATTTCTAGAGGTGCCCGGGAGATTTCAAGGCCGCGCGCGTAAAGGACAATGCGCAATTCCCGAGAAACTCTGTTTACAGCGGGCGGCATCAGCGTTATCTTTAACGTCTTATATTATGCGCCCGACCAAGAACAAGCCATCCGATGCAAACGTGCCCAAGCGCGTGCAATCGACCGTAAGCAGCCCCTTCTGCCTGCGGGAACGCCTGCAAAAATACAACACCGGCATCGGCATCATTCCCTTGGCCGGCGTACTGCTCGCGGCATTCCTGCTTTATTCGATGACGTCCCGCTACATTTACGCGCCGGGGCTGACCTTTGATTTAAATCCGGAAAGCACGAGCGAAATCACGGAAACCCATTTCCCGTCCGAGGGCGCGGAGTTGCCGACCTACCCGGGTCGCCTCGAAGGCAAAGCCGCCTTCGCCCTGCTCACGGTCCGCAACAACAATATGTTCATTTTTGACGGCCGCATTTACAAAGACCTCACGGAGGCCCTGCCGCCGGTGCCGAAATCTCAGGCGGGAACACGCGGCACCCTGCTCGTCAAGCTCGATAAAAGTAACAATGTCCAGGGGCTTTTCGATTTGACGAAAATCGCCCGGGACGCCGGGTTTGCCTCGTTGCAACTCGCCGGCGAAAGCGCACGCCCCAACACCGCGAACTAACATGTCTCAAGATCCTTTCGGAGTCGTTTTTTATTTCATCGTAACCCTGTGGCTCGCCCGCATGTGGTGGCGCGATTATCGCGAAACCCAAGACTGTAAAGGCAGCAGCGACCGCGGACTTCCCGGGGCCACGCCCTGCACGCTCAAGCCGATTCTCATCGCCGTCGCGGGGACGCTCCTCCTGCTCGCCGCCGAAACCTACGGGGAAATCCGCCTCGGCATTTCCGCCGAACAAAGCGATGTTTCCTGCTTCTTTCTGATTGCGCTCATTTCCGCCGCCATCGCCGAAGAATTCATCTTCCGCGGCTTCCTCGTCATCGAAACCCGGGGCGAAGCCGCCAAATGGATTTCCGTATTCGTTTTCTCGACGATTTTCGCACTGATTCACCCCTATCTCTGGAGTTTCGAGTGGAACGACGAATCCGCGGCAGGAACGCTCACTAAAATCGTCGAAGCCTTTGATTTAACCATCACGCCCAAAGCCGTATTCACGACGGCCTTCATTTTCGTCGGCTCGCTTTGGTTTTACGCCGTCCGCTTCTTTCGTTGGAATCCCCGGCACTCCATCCTCGTGCCCATCGCCGCCCACCTCGTGAAAAACATCGCCGTATTTTTCATCAAGCTCGCCCAAGGGCACGTCACCTCCATCTTTTAACCCCCGAACGACCATGACGCCCGCCGCACGTTCCTGCATTCTAAGCCTCGCCCTTGCCGCATTCCTCCTCGCCGCCCCCGCAGAAAACTTTGCCCGCAGCGAAATCCAAATCGATGCCGTCGAAGGCCTGACCCTCTCCGGTTACGACAGAGAAGACTCCCTGAAATGGACCATTTCCGCCAAAGCCGCAGAGCTCGATAAGGCCCAACGCGCCGACAACGTCGATGCCATTCGCGACGGACAATGGAATGTACGCGGCCTCGAAGTCAAAACCTTCTCCGACGGGAACGACGAAGTCGTCATCACCAGCGCCACCGCAGTCTTCTTCCCGCGCGAACGCCGCGCAGAGGGCAAGGAACTCGTCGAAGTAAAAGACCTCGCCGGACGTTTCTACGTCAAAGGCATCGGCTGGTTCTGGAAATGCGACAAGGCAAGCGACGTCAATTCCATCGCCGTGACCGACGGTGTCAGCGTCGAACTTTACGACGCCAAAGCCCCCGGCGACGCGCAAAAGGCCGTGAAAATCTCGGCGCAACGCCTCGACATCAGGCTGACGGATCATGAGACCGTCTTTACCTTCAGCAGCCGCGACCGCACCCGCGTTAAACTTGCGCAGGGCGATATCATCACCTACTGCGACAAACTCGATGTCGTCATCCCGCAGAATGCACACGAAATGGACGAAGCTTCGCACGGCGGAAACAACCCGGCGACGAACGGCAATTCGTTGCAACGCATCAAAAAGATTTCCGGTCAGAAGCATGTCGAAATTTCCCACGGCGGGCGCCGCATCAAGGGCGACTCCGTCGAGCTCATCCCGGAAGAAAACCGCTTCTTGGTCACGGGCGGCGTAGAATTCAACGATCCGGCGTCTAAGCTGAACATTCGCGGCGAAAAATCCGTCGGCCTGTTCCGCAGCGAAGGCAAAAAACTCTCGCTCGAATCCGTCCATATCGAAGGCAAAAACGGCGAGGCGATCCGGGTGACGACACAGTCGCTCGAAAACCAAAAGAATACTTCGGGAACGGCTCTCTTCACTGGTAAAAAACTCTCCGTACTTTTCCCGCAGGCGGACCAAACAACGATTTGTCTCGAAGGCGACGTCGAGCTCACCGACTCGACACTCACGCTGAACTGCGACAGGCTCGAAGCGGACGCCTCCCGCGCCGTCCAAAGCGCCGAAGGAGACCGCCGCCTTGCCGCCGTCCGAGAAATCCGCGCCGAAGGCAAAGTGAAAGCCGTTCAGGACGGACGCATCTGCGAATGCGAGAGCGTTAAAATCGACACGGAAAAAGAGCTGACCGTCCTCAGCGGCCACCCCCGCATGTCCGTCCCGGCCCAGCATTTTGCACTCTCGGGAGAACGTTGCGAAATCGACCGCAAAAACGAATTGCTCCGCGTCTTCGGCGAAACCGGAAAACCCGTCCGCGCCGAATTACAAAATAAAAACACCGCTTCGAAAACCCTGCTCGAAGGCGAATTCCTGGAAATCGTCCGCGAAAAAAATCAGGCGCAACACATCGTGTTCGATCTCAGCGGCAAGGTCCGCCTAAGCAATACGGACGCACAACTCGACGGCACTTGCGATCGCCTCCGCTGTTTCTACAAGCCCGACAGGACGCAGAAAAATAAAGACGCGCTCGCCTCGCTTCAAAAAATCGAAGCGCTCGGCAACGTTGAGCTCCGGAAGGAAGCGGCGCGCATTTCCGGCGGCAAGGCTCTGATGTTTAACAATATCGTCGTCAGCGAATGGATGCGAAGCGACGATGACGGCAGCGACGGCAAGAATCCGATGCTGATCAAGGTGCTTCCGGGCGACGCATCCGCCGCAGGCGGGCGTCCGCAAATCCGCTTCCCGAAATCCGTAACCGGCAAGCGCTTTTCCCTGCCCCTGCCCGGAACGGAATCCGCCAAGCCGGAAGCCCGCTCCGCTCAGGAAATTCTCGTGGAAGGCGACACGCTCGAAACGATTATCGGCGAACGCCGCCTCCGATTCTGGTTGCGCGACCAAGTCGTTTTCTCGATGGACGACACGACTTGCACCTGCGGCGAATTCGAAGCGGAACTGCGCCGCAAGGACAGCAAATCCGCGTTTGAGGCAGAATCGCTCTTCGCCCGCAATGACGTGAAAATCGCCCGCAAAGATGCCTACGCCGCCGGCAAGCAACTCGAAGTTTTCCCGAAAAAACAAATCGGGTTCCTCTCCGGCAACGCCCGCATGGTCTCCGGACAATTCGGCGAAACCGTCCCCGGTAAAGCGGCGGGCGATCGTTTCATCCTCGACCTCGCAAAGAGCGAAATCCGCATGGAAACGGATCCGAAACTGCTCGAAGGCACGCCGGCGCAAGTTGCACGCCCGCGCACGATTCTTCCGAAAAGCATCCGCGACGATTTCTCCTTAAAACTCAAAAACAACACTAAAAACCGAAAGAAATAAGCACTATGTTTGGCTTCATGAACATTAATCAGCAGGTGAAAGACTTCCTCAATCAACGCTTCGGCGAAGTCGGCCAAGTCACCGATTTTAATTTCTCCAAAGGCAATCTGACGATCTCTCTCGCACTCAAGGGCGAACCCGAAGACATCACGCTCGAAATCGAATCGCTCTGCTACGACACTTCCGACGGCAAGATGAACCTCTACTATTCGGACCTCCGCGCCACCAAGCCCTGGGTTCAGGAAATCTTCAAAATGATCAGCGAAAAAACCAACCGTACGGTTTCATTCCCGGACAATCTGAAGCTCATGCCGCTGAAGATGCTCCTTCCGAAAAAACGCTAAACGCCTCTC
Source organism: Candidatus Spyradenecus sp. (assembly GCA_045651325.1). Classification (GTDB taxonomy): domain Bacteria; phylum Verrucomicrobiota; class Verrucomicrobiia; order Opitutales; family UBA953; genus Spyradosoma. The sequence goes on along the minus strand of JAZRSB010000034.1, from coordinate 44,905 downwards.
CCGAAACGCTTCGGAGTTTATAACACCGAATGCTCTCTGACCGCAGCTTTGCGTTTCCGCCGATGCCGGCGGAGCTCTTTGACCGTTTGGCACGCGTGCCCTGCGGGGAAAAATTTATCCTCGAAAACCGGGTGCTCGGCATCGCCGAAATCGGTCTCGGGCGCTGCAACGGCGCAAGTTCCGCCAAGACCTTCTGCGCACGCAGTTTCGACGCGGAACACACCTGCTCACTCTCCCCGCGCTGGGAAATTTCTCTGCGCGCGGGCGTTGCGTACATCCGCCGCCATTTCGATGCCGGCGAGTCGCTCACGCCCGAACAATGTGAACGGGAACTGACCTGCCTCCTTGATACGGTACCGGACGCAGACTCGGAATGCCTGCCGGAAATTCCCCGCCCGACGGAAGTCGGCGGCAACTGGTATCCGGTGAGCGCCCGAAAACTCATTGATGTCATTCACGCCGGCGAACTGAAAAAAATCGTCCTCGCGCGCTCAATCGAATCCCGGGCCGAAGCCCCCATTCCGGTCGCTCCCGTTCTCCGTAAACTTCGGGAACGCTTCGGGAATAACTGCACGATCTTTGCCGTCACCCGCAACGGAAAAACCTTTCTCGGCGCAAGCCCGGAAACGCTCGTCCGCCTCCGAAACGGCCTCGTCGAAACCGAGGCACTCGCCGGATCCGCCCCCAACACGGCCGACACGAATCTTGCAGAGCGCTGTCGCCGCTTTATCGAGGACGACAAGGAACGGCGGGAACACCGCGCCGTCGTCGATTTCATCGCGGAAAAGCTCTCGTGTATGGGCTTGCGCCCCGAATTCCCGGAAATTCCGGAAGTTGCGGTCCTGCCCAACATTCTGCACCTGCGTACGCCGATTCGCGCCGCGGCCCGCCAACCGATTCACGTCCTCGAGCTTGTCTCCGCGCTGCATCCGACGCCCGCCATGTGCGGAGTCCCCGCAAAACAGGCCCGCGAAAAAATCCTCTCTACCGAGCCTTTCGCCCGCGGCTTCTTTGCCGGTCCGCTCGGATTTTACGATGCCGCGGGAGAAGGCTTCTTCGCCGTCGGCATCCGATGTGCGGAAATCGACGGCAGAACGATTCGCCTCTTCGCCGGCTCCGGGCTCGTCGCCGGCAGCATCCCCGAACGCGAATTCGCAGAAATTGACAACAAGTTTTCCGCCCTGCTGACCTGCATCGCCCAATCGTAGCCGCCGCCGGCAAACCAACGGAGTTTTTATAATTTTTCTATGCTTTCCTTCGAAGAGTTCAACGCAAACTGTGCACGCGTACGCGAACGCGTCGCTGAGGCCTGCCGCCTTTGCGGGCGCAATCCCGAAGACGTGCGCCTCCTTCCCGTAACGAAGAACCATCCCGTTGAAGCACCGCTCTACGCGGCCCGCGCCGGTTTTTCCGCCGTCGGCGAAAATCGCGTCCAAGAGACCGAACTCAAGCGGAGCGAATACTTCACGCAAAGCGCCTCTCCGCTGCGTTGGGAACTGATCGGCCACCTCCAGAGCAATAAAGCACGCAACGCCGTCCGCCTTTTCGACCGCATTCAATCCGTGGATTCCGTTGCGCTCGTAAAGAAGCTTGAGCGCTTCTGCGAAGAAGCCGAACGGGAACGCCTCCCGATTCTGCTTCAGGCCAACGCCGGCAACGACCCCGCCAAATTCGGCACGGGCGATTTCGACGCCCTGCGCAGCCTGACGGAAGCCGCCCTGTCGGGAAGCCGGCTGCAACTCGACGGTCTGATGTGCGTCGCGCCGATTGACGACGATTCGCTCGAAACCGCCAAACGCTGCTTCGACACTCTGCGGCTTTGGCGCGACCGGCTGGAAACGGAATTCGGCCGCCCGCTCCCCGAACTCTCCATGGGCATGTCGCACGACCTCGCGCCCGCCGTCGCCGCCGGCTCCACCATGATCCGCATCGGCACCGCGCTCTTCGGCGAACGCGACTATTCCCGCCCGTAGAGATTTTTGCTAAAAGCACTCGAAAGCCGTCGCGAAAGTATGTAATTTATACGGACAATCATGCGCTTGCTCATCCATCTTCTCGGACTTTTTACCGCAACCCTCCCCGTCTGTCTTGCCGCCGGCATCGCCCGCATTCTCGGCCGTATCGTCTTTACCGTCATGCCTGCCCGCCGGCGTCTGATGCTGCGCAACCTGCACCACTGTTTCCCGGAAAAGAGCGAAAAAGAACGCCGCGCCATCGCCCTCGAAAGCGCTTGCCGAATGGTCGAAATGGGCATGTTTGTCCTCGCCTCCCCGTATTTTTCCGACGCAAAAATCCGCCGGCGATTCAGCATGGACACGGAGGCAATCAATGCCATCCTCGCCGAGGATGCGCCCGTTGTCGTCGGAGTCCCGCATTTTTCGCTGATGGAATGCCTCACCATGATTCCGCTTTTCTCGGAGCCGATTCGGAAGCGCAATTGCGGCGTTTTCTACCGGCCCTTCGACAATCCGGCTATCGAAAACTGGGTAAAATCCACGCGCGAACGCTTCGGCTTCAAACTGCTTTCCCGCAAGAAAGGACTGACTCAGGCTCTTTCCTACCTCGATAAAAACGGCATCGTCTGTGTCCTCTTCGACCAGAGCCCGGGACAACGCCGCGGAGTCACTTCGCTTTTCGGCAAACGCGTCGTCACCAACAGCATGCTCGCCGGCACCCTTGCGGCAGGCAAAAGCGGCACTCAGCTCGCCACCGTTTACTGCGAACGACACGGTTTCTGGAAAGGCCGTATCCGCATCGAAAAACCGGAAGTCGCCGAAAACTCCGCAATCGGCTATACGATCGCCCTCAACCGCTGGCTCGAAGCCAAACTCGCCGAAAACGACAATCTCTGCGCCGACTGGCTCTGGATGCACGACCGCTGGAAAGGCTTCAACGGCTTCAACCTCGACCACCGCAAGAGTATTCTCGAAGAAAGCATCAGACTCTACGGCTACAAGGCGCTCCCGCGGGAAAAACGCATTTGGATCCGCCTCCCGAATTGGCTCGGCGACATCGTCATGGCCTTCCCGCTAATCCAGACAATTCGCGCCGCACGCCCCGACGCGCAGATTACCCTGCTCGCCCGCAAACATTTCCTGCCGATGCTCGAAATGCTCGGTGTCGCCGACCGCCTCATCGCGCTCCCGCCCAAGGGCAAAGGCTATTGGAAATTCTGCCGTGAACTAAGCACGGAATACCCGGACCAGCATTTCCTTTTCACGAATTCCCTGCGCGGCGACCGCGAAGCTCAACTCATCGGCGCGCCGCAACGCTACGGCATGCTCCGCAAGGGCTATCCGCGGCCCCTCATCAACCGTAAGTGGAACGTCCCGCAGGACTTGGATTTGACCCGAAACCATCAGACCCTTGTCTGGGCACAATGGTTGCGGGAAGCCTGCGGACTGAAGCAGGCACTCGATTTCTCCCCCATCGCCATTGAAGCCGAAAAGCAAATGCGCATCGGACTGATTTGCGGCACCGAAAACTCCCCCGAAAAGCGCTGGCCCGTCGAACGCTGGCGGGAACTCATTGCTCTGCTTCAAAAAGCGCATCCGGAGCTTCAGATTTACCTCTTCGGCACAGCCAAAGACGGCGCCATCACCGCCCAAGTCGCCGAAGGACAAAACGCTAAGGTCATCGACCGCGCAGGAAAAACCGACCTTCCCGCCTACATGCGCGAGCTCGCTTCCTGCCGCGCCATCTGCGGCAACGACACCGGCGGCATGCACTTGGCCAATATGCTCGGCGTCCCCGTCGTAGGCATTTTCGGCCCGACCAATCCCGTCCGCACCGGCCCGATTTTCAACGCCCCCGTAAGCATTCTCCAGCCGGAAGGATGCCCGCCGACCGGAGGCGCCGACATCCGGGGTGTTGCCGCCGACAGCGCCTGCACCGCCCTCGAAAAATTCCTTTAATCACGCATGGCAAAAGTTTTAGTAGCTCTCTCCGGAGGCGTTGACAGCGCCGTTGCCGCCCTCCTGCTCAAACGCGAAGGCCACGACGTCCACGCGGCATACATGCGCACCTGGATGAACGAGGAAGGCGGAAAATTCCTCGGCGAATGCCCCTGGGAAGACGATGTCCTCAACGCCCGCGCTGTCGCCGACAAGCTCGATATTCCCTTCAAAACCGTCGATTTAATCAAAGACTACCGCGAACACATCGTACAGTATCTGGTCGAAGGCTACCGAAACGGCCTGACACCGAATCCGGACGTTCTTTGCAATCGGGAAATGAAGTTCGGCGTCTTCGCGCGCAAGGCCTTCGCAGACGGGTTCGACTGCGTCGCCACCGGCCACTACGCCCGCCGCCGTGACAACGCCGACGGCACTTCCGACATTCTCTGCGGCGTCGATCCGAACAAAGATCAAACCTATTTTCTCGCCCTCCTGCGCCAGGAACAGCTGAAGCGCGCGCTCTATCCCGTCGGCCACCTGCTCAAGCCGGAGCTCCGTAAGCTCGCGGAAGAAGCCGGGCTGCCGAACGCCAAACGCAAAGACAGCCAAGGCATTTGCTTCATCGGTAAAATCCGCATCAACGATTTTCTCGAGCAGTACATCCCGCAAAAACCGGGAAAAATCGTAAACACCGCCGGAAAGGTGCTCGGCGAACACAAAGGACTTTTCCATTACACCATCGGCCAACGCCGCGGAATCAATGTCCCGTCCAACGCCGACAACGAATACTACGTCGTCGTCGCCAAGCGCTTTGAAACCAATGAACTGGTCGTCGCTTTCGACCACCCGGAAACGGCGGGAACGCTCTACACAACGGAATCTTGGGTCAACAACCTCTCCTGGATTAACCGTCCGCTAACCGAAAAGTGCGAAGTGCTCGTCCGCGTCCGCTACCGCGACGCCTCCACGCCCGTCACCTTCACACCCGACGGCAACGGCGGCGCCCACATCGCCTACAAACACATGCAACGCGGCATCGCACCCGGCCAGATTATCGCCTTCTACGACGGAGAAACCCTCCTCGGCGGAGGCGTTTTTCAGTAGGAATGGGTTAGAGATTAAAGATTAAAGGGGAAAGATTAAAGAGAGAGCTTAGAGCTTAGGGCTTAAAGCTTAAAGAGAGGTGATAGTGGATAGCTGATAACGGATAGGTTTCTTTGTGAAAAAGATTAAAGAAGCCGCAGGCACTCGCTTGGTGCTCGATGCTTGATGCTTGGCGCTTTTTCCGCCGCCGGAGGTGCACGACATAGGATAACCGCGGGTGCAGGCAAAGCCGGAACCCGCGGATAATCGATGAAAAATAAGCGCCGCAAAGTGACGGGACAGACCCGTTTACGTGCCTGCGGCGCAATGGAACGACTTGCGAGCCTCTCCCCCCCTAAAAAGCGAATTTCTAGAGACAGCCTCAAAGATTAAAGATGAAAGATTAGAGATTAAGACAACTTCTCTTTAAGCTTTAAGCACTAAGCTCTAAGCTCTCTCTTTAATCTCTTTCCCTTTCTCTAAGCCTCGAAAAGCTTGCGGGCGTTTTCGAGGTCTTCCGCCGTATCGATGGAAACCGGGTGGTAGTTCGTTTCCACGGTCTGGAAGCTCATGCCGCGGTCGATGAAGCGAAGCTGTTCGAGCGACTCCACGGTTTCGAGCGTCGTCACCGCCATGGTCGGGTGCGCTTCGAGCGTCGCGCGGGCATAGCCGTAAACGCCGATGTGCGACCACCAGACATTGCCGCTGTCGAGCCACTGTTCCGCGGGAACGCCACGCAGATGCGGCACCGCCGAACGCGAGAAATAAATCGCACGCCCGTCGCTTCCGCGAACCACTTTCACGACATTCGGATTGAGCAGCTTTGCGGGCTCCGTAATTTTGGCCACCGCCGTCACCAATTCGCAGCGCGTTTCCGCCCAGCGCTCGACGAGCGAGTCGAGCAAATCGACATCGATGAACGGCTCGTCTCCCTGAACATTAAGAAAGAATTCACCCGGCAGTTGCGCGAGCACCGAAGCCAAGCGCTCCGTGCCCGAGCGGCATTCCGGCGAAGTCATAATCACCTCCGCGCCGAAATTTTTCGCGACTTCCGCCACCTGCTCCGTATCGGCGAGCAGGACAATCTTGCCCGCGTGCTTCATTTGGCGGACTTTTTCCCAGACATGCTGAACGACGGGCTTGCCGCCCAAGTCGAGAAGCACCTTTCCGGGAAGGCGCGTCGAACCGAGACGCGCGGGAATGGCAATCGTAGCGTTGAGAGAAGAATGCGTGTTCATGTGCTAATTACATTCGGGGTTAAAAATTAAATCAGACCGGCCGTTTCTTCGAAGCCCAGCGCGAGATTCATCAGCTGAACCGCTTGGCCGGAAGCGCCCTTGACGACGTTATCGATGCAGGACGTAATAACAAAATTCTGCGTACGCGGATCGTAAACGGCGGAGATGTCCGCACGGTTCGTTCCCGTCACATGCGCCGTGTCCGGGAATTTTCCGCTCTTCAAAACGGCGACGAAGGGCTTGCCCGCGTAGGCTTTTTCCCAGCACGCATAGACGTCTTCAATCGTCGCACCGTCGGCCGGCACGGTAATCGTTGTCGAAATCCCGCGTTTCATCGGTGCCAGATGCGGGCAGAACTGCACGACAATCGGGCTTCCCGCGGCGAGGGAAAGCTGTTCTTCGATTTCGGAAAGGTGGCGGTGCTTCGGCAAGCCGTAGGCCTTCGCCGACTCGTCGCGCTCGCAGTACGCGTAGGCCAAGTCCGCCTTCTTGCCTGCGCCGGAAACGCCGGAATAGGAATTGATGAGACAGCGTCCCGCCGCCGGCTTGATGACGCCCGCGCGCAACAGCGGAATCAGCGGAATCTGAATGCTCGTCGGGTAACAGCCCGGGCAGGCGACGAGCGAAGCCGTCTTCCACGCATCGTCCTGAGCCAGCTCGGGAACGACGTAGGGCGACTTTTTCAGCAGCTCGACATCCGGATGCGGCTTGCCGTAATACTCTTCATAAATTTCCGGAGAATTCAGACGAAAGTCTGCCGAAAGGTCAAAAACACGCTTGCCCGCGGCAACGAGCGGACGCGCATACTCTGCGGCCACCCCGTGCGGGAGCGCAAGGAACCACACATCAATCGGTTCGGCGCAAATCGCCTGAGGATCCGCCAAAATAAAGCTCAAACCCGCAGGAATCATTTCCCGAAACTGCGGCATGACTTCCGCCAGCGGGGTGCCCGCAAGCGATCGCGAACACACGCAGGCAAGCTCCGCATTCGGGTGGCGCGACAACAGGCGCACGAGTTCTTCTCCGGCATAACCGGACGCTCCGACAATTCCGACTTTAACTTTCGACATGATGCGGCATTTTCCCACTCCCGAACGCCCTGCGCAATCTCGAATTCAAAACCGAAGACGGAAGCGCCAATCGAATCACGGGAGGAGGACAATGAATAATGAATAGCGGACAATTCATTACGAGGGAGAAGAAACGCCTGTGGCCTTGCGGCGCTCCGCGGATTTTGCCAATTGCCCTTGTTAAGGGCGGCAATGTTCGCATAATGGAGTCCATGAGCAAAATCAGGTCGATGACAGGGTACGGGCGTTCGAGTTTTTCCGTCGGCAATTCGGATTTTACGGTTGAAGTGGCGTCGGTAAATCAACGCGGTTTGGCGGTTTCGGTGGCGGCGCCTGCGGATTGGATGCCGGATGCGGAGCGCGTGATTGTGGCGTTGGTGCGTGAACATGCGGCGCGCGGGAAAGTTTCGGTGGCGGTGCGCTATGCGTCGGCGTCGGCCTCGGCAAGTTTCAGTTGGGATGCATCAGCCCTGGAAGAAAGTGTCCGGAAGCTTGAAAAGGAGGCAGCCTCGCTTCATGCCTGCGGGCTGATGCCGGGCGGCTTTGAGCTCAGCAGCGAGATGCTTTTGCGTATGGCGGAATTGCATCGTACGAGTGCGGGGACGTTGCCGAGCTTCGAGGACGCAGCCGTAGCTTCGGCGTTGGCGGCAGGAACACGCGAAGCGCTCGAAAAATTTGTCGCCATGCGCAGTCGGGAAGGAGAAACGCTTGAAAAGGATTTCCGCATGCGTTTGGGACGTTTGCGCGATTGGGCAGACAAAATCCGCGAAGCTTCGGTCGGCACGGTAGAAGCGCATCGCAATGCCTTGCGGACACGGCTGACGGCGCTTGGCCTCGAAATGGACTTGGACGATCCGCGCTTTCTCAAGGAAATAGCCCTGTTTGCCGACCGTTGCGACATTGCGGAGGAACTGACGCGCCTCGACAGCCATTTTGCCCAGTTTGAAACCTGTCTCGGCGAAGCGGAATGCGGGCGCAAGCTCGACTTCATCTGCCAGGAAATTCTCCGCGAATTTAATACAATCGGCAGCAAGGCGAACAATGCGGCCATTACGCGTTGCGTCGTTGAAGCCAAAAACGAGCAGGAACGTTTGCGCGAACAGGTGCAAAACGTCGAATAAATTTCATTTCCCCGAACCCGGACACTTATGTTTCCCCGAAAGCGAAATTCCCTCATTGCAATCTCTACTGCTTTTGTCGCCATGGCAGCACTCCCGCTGTCGGCCGAAAGCGCCTGGACGGAAGGAGTTTCCGAAAAGAGCGGCTGGTTCGACGTCAACAAGCAGTGGACAACGGACAAGTTCCATTGCTGGGCGGCGGCATCGGCCAACGTTATTGCGTGGTGGCAGAACAAAATCGGCAACGAAGCCCTGCCCGCAGGCGTGCCGCAGGGAGCGGACGCGATTTTTTCCGTACTTAGCAACACCTTTATCGACACCGGACGCGGATCGGATATCGCCTGGAAATGGTATTTCGGCGCTTGCGATTTGGTGGAATTTAATTACGCGCGGGACTTCCGGGACCCCGCAACGGCACGTACGAGCGGACGTTTTTGGCAGGAGCGCGTCCTGAAAACCTACGGTTGGGCTAAACCGAGGGAAGGCTTGCCTGCGTACATCACCCACGGCCCCGCCGTCGATGTTTCTCCGGAGCAATGCTACGCCGACTCGCTGGCAGAGACTTTCATACGGCTTTTCCGCGAAGGACGCGGCGTAACACTCGATCTGAGCCCCGGCGGCGCTTTCCCGCAGGGTCACACAATTACGCTCTGGGGAATCGATTACGAAGGCAAACGCATCAAAGCCGTTTACATCACCGATTCCGACGACCGGGTAACCGCTTTACAGCGATACGAAGTAGCTTATGTAACAACACAGGAATGCATCGGCGACGGCAAAGCGGGCGGCACACCGCTTACAACCTGGAATAAAACGACAATTCGCCTGCTGAAATACTGCGGAAGCAATCACTACGGAATACAGAGCTGGGCCGCCCTGGGATTACGCTGGAGAGAGATTAAAGATTAAAGGGGAAAGATTAAAGAAAGCTTAGAGCTTAATGCTTAAAGCTTAAAGAGGAATCGGCGGAATCAGACATCGGTAACACGCCTCGAGCCTATAAAATTTGCTGAGCGGTAAGCATTCGGAATTCGGGATTCGCTATTCGCAATTGCCTCTTCGAGGCTGTGCGCCGAAGGTGCACTACATAGGATAACCGCGGGTGCAGGCAAAGCCGGAACCCGCGGATAATCCGTGAAAAACAAGCGCCACAAAATGACAGGGACAGACCCGTTTACATGCCTGCGGCGCAATGGAACGAGATACGCGCTCTTTTCACAGGTAAATCTCTCTAAAAACGAATTTCCGGAGAGAAGCACAAAAAAGCGTTCCCGCAGGGAAACCCCGCGGAAACGCTCTTCTCTAAGCTTTAAGCCGGCTATTAGCGACGGCGGCGACGCGTGCCGACGAGCAGAAGCGCGCCCAAGCCCGCAAACAGACCGAACATCGACGGTTCCGGAATGACGGAAATCGAACCGCCGTTTTCCGCACTGTAAACAGCCGTAAACGTCTTACCCGTATTGGAATCGACAACCGTGAACTCCGGAGCTTCTTCCTTGTCTGCAAGTGCTTGCCAGAGAGCATCTGCGCCGCTACCCGTGATAACGTCCGACAAATCAAGCGTTTCGCCGGCCGCGACATCCGTCGCAATAATCGTCAGCGTTTCAAACTCAATCGCACTGACCACAGCCATGAGGGCAACGCCTTGGGAAGCCGCACCGACATTCAGTACAGCACCTTGCTCAATCGTGAGTCCGATGACCTTAATCGTACCCGCATTGAGCTCTGCGGTATTTTTGAGAACGAGCTCATCCGTAACAAGATTCTTGTTCACGGTAACCTTGCCAAGAACGACCATCTCACCGGCCTTTTCGCTATTGAACGCACCCTTGATGTTGGCATTTCCTTCTGCATGACCATAGTACGTGTCCACAGTGAAGGAGCTTTGCGCATCGACGTTCACGACATTGCTATTGTAGAACAATCCGGTACCGGCTCGAGATCCGGTGAAGCTGAAGGAAGCTCCGCCGACAACGTTCATCACGCCAGCCCCCGTATTCGCGGTCTCATGAATAACACGGAACATGTGGCCATTCTCAATCGTGTACGAAGCATTGGCACCCGACAGGGTCAATTCACTCATAGGATAGTTGCCCTTGGAGTAGCCGGTGTCAGTCGTTCCGACATTATCGTAACCAAATTCTCCGTGGGTAACATTGATTTTCCCGTAGACCGTTGTCTTTCCATAGACGTTAACCATGGAAGACTCATACCCACGACCATCAACCGTTACGACAGCATCCTCCGCAACAACATGATTGTATCCCTGGAAGCAAAGGTGATCGGTATTAACTTTGAACTCACCATTCTTGAGCGTTACACCGTGTCCGTTTTCCGGCGTGCTGATTCCCGAATAGCCGTCGAGAACCGTAAATCCGTTGAACGTAAGGGTCTTACCGCCCATATCAACTACAGAATCCTGAATTTTAGAAAGCACTCCCGTCGTCGTGACCGTAACATTGTCCGTCAAGGTAATATCTGCCTTGTAGAGGTTCACACGCGAAGCAGTTACATTCAGCCCCTGACCGCTGACGCTACCGATTGCCAAAACACTCTTTTCATTCGCCCCACCGAAGAGCAAATCCGTAGAGCTCGTCATTTTGTCAGCCTTGAACGTGCTGTTTCCGGCAACCGAGAACGTGCCGTTATTAACAATCGTTTTCGCCGAAAACACACCGCTTTCAACCTTGAGTACACCCTTGTTAGTGAGTTTGTCCTTAACACTAAAAGAACCATTATTATCGACAAGAATCTCACCGGTTGCATTTACCGTAAGAACCTGAGCAGATACACTACCACCCAAAACATTTAACTTGCCTTTACGATTCGCATTGCTCGCGTGTCCGATATAGGAAGGGTTCTTATCTGCCTCGGCTGCTGTCGCCGTCAATGCAGAGCCTTCATAAACATTTACAATCGCTTCCGGATAGTTTTCTTCCCCGTAAATATTGAAGTTCTTCCCGGTCAAAGTCCCCACGTCTCCTGCAGAACTACCGGCATTGAGCGTTCCACGAATGAGCAGGGAAGGATACTTAACATTGCTATTTTCAAGGACATTAACAATTGATCCGGCATCTACGCGCAAATGCGTCCCCCATACATTGATGTCCACACGATTGACAAAATTGACAGTAACATCTGTTTCAGAATCAGTTTTCCCTGCTAAAAATTCATACGGAGAAAAGCTTCCAACCACCTCAATTTTCGCACCATCTGATGCAGCATCCAATGCTGATTTATACTCCTCACTGCTATTGACGCGGAACGTCTCCATTTCGACATCAGACGGAATCGTGCCTTCTGCCCACGCGGTGGAGGTCATCGCGGCGGCCGCGACGAGTGTTGAGAATAAGAATTTAACTGTTGTTTTCATGTGTAGCATAAGAAAAAATAAGTTCTGCATAAATTACCCCCCCCCCGAAATTTTCAAGCATTATTTTGCACAAATGTTTTCATGTAGGGAAAGTAGGGATTCAAGAGTTATAGTTAATTCCGCATAAATAAGGGGATAGCGGAGATTTCATTGTATAATCGCGAGAAGAAAATTAGTGAATTTTTTGCCACAAAAAGCGGGTTCAAAGAGGCGGAATTCCTGCCTTTCAGGAAAATTTCGGAGAAAAAATATTGTAAAACGTTGCGCCGCAGGAAAAAGCGCCAAGAATCGAGCATCAAGATTACCTCCGGCTTATCTTTAAGCTCTAAGGCTACCTCTAGAAATTCGTTTTTAGAGGTTTGAAGAGGCTCGCAAGTCGTTCCATTGCGCCGCAGGCATGTAAACGGGTCTGCTCCCGTTACTTTGCGGCGCTTGTTTTTCATCGATTATCCGCGGGGTCCGGCTTTGCCTGCACCCGCGGTTATCCCATGTCGTGCACCTCCGGCGGCGGAAAAGCGCCAAGCATCAAGCATCGAGCACCAAGCGAGTGCCTGCGGCTTCTTTAATCTTTTTCACAAAGAAGCCTATCCGTTATCAGCTATCCACTATCCACTACCGATGTCTGATTCCGCCCACCTTTCTTTAAGCTTTAAGCTCTCAGCTCTAATCTTTAATCTTTATCCTTTAATCTCTAATCCTTTCCACAGGCATGTTTGTGCTTTAAGCCTGCGACGTGCATCGGTAGGATTTGTAGATATGGCAACACTTTCGGAGATTGTCGCGTATTGCGACACACGTACCCGTCGCATCGGTTTTCGGGATTTCCCGGGCGCGAACAACGGGCTTCAATTCGAGAACAGCGGCGAGGTCCGCAAGATTGCGGCGGCGGTGGATGCGTCGTCGCTTGTATTTGAGGAGGCGGCGCGGCGCGGGGTCGATCTTTTGCTGGTGCACCACGGTATGTTCTGGCATGCGCAGCATCCGGTGACGGGTTCGATTTACCGCAAGTTCAGGACGCTTTTGGAGGCAGATTTGGCGGTTTATTCCTCACATCTGCCGTTGGACGCGCATCGCGAGATCGGCAACAACGCGATTTTGGCGCGGGAGCTGGGCTTAGACATCCTTGACTGGGGCTTGGAGTATGAGGGCAACACCTTTGCCGCGATTTGCGGGGGAGTCTCTCGAAGCGTGTTGCGGGAAAAACTCAAGGCGCTTTTTCCGAAGAGCTTCAAGGCCATCGAATTCGGCTCGGAAAGTCCGGAAAAAATTGCCCTGCTCTGCGGAAGCGGCAACACGGCGATTCCGGCGCTTCAGTCGCTCGGTTGCGACACCTTAGTCTGCGGCGAGCTGAAGCAGGAATATTTCACGGCGGCGCAGGAAGGCGGTTTTAATCTCTATCCCTGCGGGCACTATGCCACGGAAAAGTTCGGGATTTGCGCGCTCGCGGCGGAGGTCGCCGAAAAGTTTTCGCTTCCCTGGGAATTCATCGAAACCGACTGCCCGCTGTAACCTTTTCTTTTGTCTTTCGAAAAAAATAATTCATGAGTCCGGATCTGATTCTCTCGCTTGTTCTTTTAGGCATTTGCGTCGTCTTTTTCGTGCTGAACAAGCCGCGCATGGACATCGTCGCCCTGCTCGCGCTGATGACGCTGCCTTTGTTGGGCATTATCGACATCAAGGAGGCGCTCAGCGGCTTCAGCGACCCGAGCGTTATCCTGATTGCACTGATGTTCGTCGTCGGCGAAGGCCTGATCCGCACGGGGATTTCGACGGATGTCGGGATTTGGATTCTGAAAAAATCGCGCAACAATCCGACGAAGCTGATTATCTTCCTGATGGTGGCGGTGGCGCTCATCGGCTCGGTGATGAGCTCGACGGGCATTGTCGCGCTCTTCATCCCGATTGTCCTCGGGATTTCGGCCCGCATGAAAATTGCGCCCGCGAAGCTGATGATGCCGCTAAGCTTTGCCGGTCTGATCAGCGGGATGATGTCGCTCGTCGCCACGCCGCCGAACATGGTCGTCAACGCCATTCTGACCCGCGAGAATTACCCGAGTCTCGGCTTTTTCGCCTTTACGCCGATTGGACTGATTGTGCTCGCGGCGGGAGTGGTTTACATGCTTTACGTCCGCAAATTCCTCGGCAAGGACGACGATGAGAACAAGAAGAAAGCGACCCGCGACGAGCGCTCCACGAACTTTGCGGAACTCGGCGAACGCTATCAGGTCACCTGGCGCGATGCCGTTTTCGTCATCACGCGCAATTCGCCGCTTCACGGAAGAAAGATCCGCGAGTGTCCGTTACGTTCGGACTACGGTGCCAGCATCGTCTGCATCGAACGCCGGGAGCAACGTCTCGGCAAGCGCAGCCTGATCAATCCCGTAGCGGACACGGAATTGCGCGAAGGCGATGCCTTGCTGATTGATTTTCTGCACGAGCCGCGACCGGGCGAAATCGAGTTTGTTTCCGAAAAACTCCGTTTGGAATGCCGCCCGCTCGACAGCCGCCACTTCACGAAGGCGGAACGCGAATTCGGCTTTGTCGAAATTTCCGTCATGCCGGGTTCGACACTCGAAGGCAAAACGCTTGCCGAAGCGAATTTCCGCGAGAAATACCGCATGAGTGTCTTCGGGATCCGCCGCAACAACGCCGCCGTACCGCAGGCGGAAATCATTCGCGAGACGCTCAAGGTCGGGGACACGCTGTTAATCGGCGGTCCGTGGAAGGAAATTCCGACGCTTCAAAAGCACACGCGGCATTTCATCATCCTGAATCTTCCCGCCGAGTACGCGGGCGCAATTGCGGCACCGGGCGGAGCTCCCTACGCGTTGCTGAGCGTGGCGGTCATGGTCGGCTTGATGATTTTCACGAGCATCCCGAGCGTCTTGGCCGCGCTGATCGCCTGCATGATTCTCATTTTCTCCCGCTGCATCGACATCGACCGGGCCTACCGCTGTATCAACTGGTCGAGCCTGATTCTCATCATCGGCATGATTCCGTTTGCGACGGCCCTCGAAAAAACCGGCGGCGTCGAACACGCGGTCAACACCCTGATGTCATATTTCGGCGACGGTTCGCCGCGCCTGATTCTCGGCTTGCTGATGGCGTTTACGATGGTCATCGGGCTCTTCATGTCCAACACGGTGACGGCGGTCCTGCTCGCGCCGCTCGCCGTCAGCATCGCCCAAACGCTCGGCGTGTCGCCCTATCCTTTTGCCATCGGGATTGCCATTGCGGCCTCCACGGCGTTTATGACGCCGATTTCCTCGCCGGTAAACACGCTCGTACTCGAACCCGGCAACTACAAGTTTTTCGACTTCATAAAAGTCGGGGTTCCCTTCTCGATCATCGTCCTTATCATCGGCATCCTCTTCATCCCGATTTTCTTTCCGTTCGCGCAATAAAGAGCGCCAAGCATCGATGCCGGAAGCACATAAAGGGAGAACTGATAGCTGATAACGGATAAGTGAAGATGCCGACGGCGGCGAAAAAAGCACAAAGCATCAAGCATCAAGGTTACCTCTGGTTCCCCGCCGGCGTCCCTTTAATCTCTAATCTTTAACCTTTAATCTCTAATCTGACGCTTGGCGCTTAGAAACTGAACGCTTCCAGTTCGTCAAAGCAAACATAGTCCTCGGGCGCGAACAGGCCGCCGCCGAAACAGATTTCGCAGTAGGCGGCCCCTTCCGGAGCAACGCCCGCTACGACGAAACGTTCCCAGTCCGCCATTTCTGCGCAGGGAAGCCCGACGCTTTTACGTTCGCCGAGGTATTTTCCGCGCGCATCGCGCCATGCGAGGACGAGGCCTGCCGAAGCGCCTACGGAAATTGCGCCGCGCGCCTGCACGCTCGCGACAATGCCCTGCCCCGGCTTGACGGGCAGGCGTCGGGAGACTTCCGCCGATTCGCAGCCGCCGGCAATCTTCATGGCGCGCTCACCGAAGGGCGTTTCATTAATTTCCCCGCAGAAAAGATTTTCCGCCGGGCCGACAAGCAGGCGCAGCGACTCGGGAGCCGCAACGGTTTTGCCTGCGCGCCAACCGTCCTGATCGAGCGCAACGAAGCGGGATTGTAAAATGATTTCTCCGTCCGCGGGACTGCGCATTTCGCGCAACTCGAAATCCTCCCTGAAAATCGGGGCCCCGCGAACGGCCGGCACGAGTTTTCTCAATACGTATGCATCGTCGGAAGACGGCAACGTTTCCGGGATTTCCTTCAAGCGGGCTTCCGCCGCCAAGCGTTCCGGCGACACCGGTTGTTCTCGCAGTGCTTCGACGAGACGCAGCCAAGCGGTCGCACGCGGATCACTCCGTCGCATTTCGCAGGGATCAAATCCGTCGTCGGGATATTTTTCGAGCCATGCGGCATCGTCATAAATCGTCTCAAAAGTCCATGCCGGCGAGTGGAGAGCCGCGGCCAAACTTTCGGCGCAGTCCGGATCCTGTGAGGCGAGATCCAATTTCTCGCAGGCGCGGAAGGATTCGGCGAATTTTTCCGCGCGCTCGAGGTAGAGGCGCGTCTGTTCCAAGCGCGCCACGATACGGCGTTCCCGCGCGTCGGTCGGCGTTTTCGGGAAGAGCGCACGCGCTTCGTCAATTATCCCGATGCACTCGGGACCGATACGGAAAAGTTGTGCCGAATTTTCATTGCGCCAGGCCTTAATCCAACGGCATTGTCCGCCCTGCTCGCGCCAATTTTTTTCGCAGCGTTTGAAAAAGTCGTACATCCGACGGGCGGCCTTTCCGTAGGCGATGGAGCAAAAGCGTTTCAGCTCCGCTTCCGCATCGGCGTTCGGATTTTCGAGGAGGCGGGAGAGCAACCAGATTTTCGGGGCGTCGAAGGGCTGCTGCGGGAAAATTTCGGCATAAAACAGGCGGGCGCCGTTGTCGTAGGCACAGCGCAGAGAATCCGCCTGAGCCTTAAAAAAGAGACGCGGGAAGAAGAAGGGATTTCCGTAATAATAATCGTAAATGCCCCAAGCTTTGACACCCGACTCGCCCCAGCGCCGCATCAGCTCCCGGTCTTCGGCGGCAAAATCCGGAAATGCCCAAAGCGAACGGTCCGCGCATACCACGGGAAAAACGTTTTCCGAAAGCGGGAAATTCGGTGCGTCCGTACAATCCAAATACGCGATGGCGGAGATTTTTTTGTCGGCGTATTCCGTTTGCGCCAGCGATTGCGCTACGCGGTCGGCAAAGCCCCAAAAATAGTCCGAGCGGTTCGGCAGATTCCGGAACCACCGCATCGGCTCATCCCCGTAGAGCGCCGCCGACTCTTCGGATTCGTCCCAAGAAAAGCAGTCGTTGATGCCGACGGAAAACATGAGACTGTCGGGATTGTCGGCGAAGAATCCTTTGGCTGCCTCGAGCGCGATGTCTGCCGCCAGCGGATTCGCCAGATTCGGCTGAGGCGCAAAACCGCCGCGCCGCTTGGCATCGACTTTCCCGAAGGACTTCGGCGCCAATTCCGGATGCTCGCCGTAGAGCTCGGGCGTGAAAATCGTGTGGAGATTATGCGAAACCTGCGGCCGGACGCCAAAGCCCAGATGCGCGGCCCATGCCGCATTGTCTTCGCCGCGCACGGCAATACTGCGCCAAGTCCAGGCACGCGCGTAGTCGCTGTCTTCGTCGGGGAACGCCACCTGCGCTTTCGGGGCCCACTCCGCACCGTTTTCGCCGGGGAAAACAAATTCCACGCCGAAGTCCCGATTGAGCAATTTCGCCGCCGCATGACGCGTCGCCATGCCGTTGGCGCCGACGAGGAAAAGGCGTTTGCCGTTTGAACGGATGGTAAATGCCTCGGGACCAAGCCGGGCCGGATCAATCCCCTCCCGCGCCGCCGCCCGGGTCTTTCCGACGAAAATGCCGCTCTGCGTTTCCGGATCCGAAAAGCTCTCCAAGCGAACGTGAATCTCTCCCGTCCCGCCGACCTTCGCAATCCACTGCGCCAAGTCCTGCGCGGCGACCAGCTCGTCCATCGAACAATCGTCCGCTACGAAAATTTCCCCGCAGAAAACGCCGTCGCGTACGAGGAAGCGCTCTTCGGAATCCGCCGCAGGCGCCGCCGGAAGCCCCTCCGCACAAAAGCAGGAAAGCCCGATACACAAAAACACTTTGAAGCTTAAATTCATAGGGAGCGGAAATTCAGAGATTAAAGCTTAAAGATTAGAGCTTAAAGAGGCGTAGGCGAAACCAGACATCGGTAACTTTTTTCACAACCTAATCTTTAAGCTCTAACCTTTACCTTAAACCTCACTCAGAAGCTTGATGCTCGATGCTTGAGGCTTGGCGCTTATTCTGACTACTTCCAGTCCAACCCGATGTCGATCCAGGGAACGTTGTGCGTGAGCGCGCCGCAGGAGACGAAGTCGGCGCCGACGGTGCCGAGCACGGGCAGGCTTTCGAGCGAAACGCCGCCGCTGATTTCCGTCCACGCGGCATCGCCGATGAGTTCAACGGCTTTGCGGAGATCTTCGACGGAGAAATTATCGAGAAGGATGATATCGGCGCCCGCTTCGAGAACCGGCGGAATCTGTTCGAGGCGGTCCACTTCGACTTCGCAGGGGAGGTCCGGGCGTTCGGCGCGAGCGCGGCTCACGAGGTTGGCGAGCGCGGCTCCGGCGGTGGCATCATCGGCCGCCAGGTGGTTGTCCTTGAGCATGAGCTGGTCATACAGGCCGAGGCGGTGATTCCAGCCGCCGCCGCAAGCCACGGCGTATTTGTCGAGCACGCGGTGGCAGGGAGTCGTCTTGCGCGTATCGAGCAGGCGCGTTTTCGTATCGCCGAGAGCGGCGACGTAGCGGGCGGTCTGCGTTGCGATACCGCTCATACGCTGGAGGAAATTCAGCATGATGCGTTCCGCCATCAGCATTTCGGAGGCATCGCCGCGAATGGTTGCCACGACGGTGCCTGCGGGGACGCTGTCGCCGTCCTTGGCGTGCAGTTCCGCAGTTGCGTTACCGCCGTAAATTTTCAGAATCGCGGCCAGCATGCTCAAGCCGGAGAGCGTGCAGGGCTTGCGGGCAACGAGGTCGGCTTCGGCGACTTTCCCGCGCGGAGCGGACACTTCGGTCGTCGGGTCGCCGGCGCGGGCGGGACGCATCGGGGCGATCAGCCCTTCTCCGGCCGTGTCTTCGTCGCGTGCAAGGCAAACGACCTTTTCGATGTAGGCGGGGTCAATTTTTTCCCAGGTGAGTTGGTGCGCCATTCCCGGCATGTTTTCCAGTGATTTTTTCATATTAGCTTAATAAAACTACCGCCGTCGCCCGCCTGCAAATCGAAAATGCCGCTTGCGATAATTCCGACAGAAGCAAACAATGCTCTTTATGGAAACGATTCCGGACACACCTTACACGCTCTGCGGCAAGAGCGGACTTTTTTTGCCGAAAATCTCGCTGGGGCTCTGGCACAACTTCGGGCACGTCGATGATTTCGCCGTAGCCGAAAAAACCTTGCTCACGGCTTTCGAGCACGGAATCACGCACTTTGACCTCGCAAACAACTACGGCCCGCCGCCCGGTTCCGCCGAGGAGAACTTCGGAAAAATCCTGCGCGGCTCCCTCGCCGGCAAACGCGACGAAATCATCGTCTCCTCCAAGGCCGGACACCGCATGTGGGACGGTCCCTACGGCGACGGCACGTCCCGCAAAAGCCTTATTGCCAGTTGCGACCAAAGCCTACGCCGTACCGGCTTGGAATATTTCGATATTTTCTACGCTCACCGCTACGATGGTATCACTCCGGTCGAAGAAACGGCCAATGCTCTTTCCGCGCTCGTGCACGCGGGGAAAGCGCTCTATGTCGGGCTCTCGAAATTTCCGCCGGAACAGGCCCGGATTGCCTGCGAAATTTTGCGGGAAAACAAAACGCCCTGCCTCGTTTTCCAAGACCGCTACAGCCTCTTCGAACGGGGCGTCGAAGCGGAAAAGCTCGAGACCGCCGAAGCAAACGGCGCCGGATTCATCGCGTTTTCGCCGCTCGCGCAAGGCTTGCTCACCGATAAATACCTGAACGGAATTCCGGAAAATTCCCGTGCCGCCAAGGCAAGCGGATTCCTCCAACGCGAACAGGTCACCGAAGCGAAAGTGGAAGCCGCCCGACAGCTCAACGCCCTCGCCCGCTCCCGCGGCGAATCGCTCGCCTGTCTGGCCATCGCCTGGCTCCTGAAAAATCCCCGGGTAACGAGCGTGTTGCTCGGCGCCGGCTCGCCGGAACAACTCACGGAAAACCTGAAAGCCCTCCGTTCCCCGGACTTCTCCGACGAAGAACGGGACGCGATTGCAAGCGCCTGCAGCGAAGCCCGCTAACGCCAAGCAGCGAGCCGACGCCGGCGGTTCGGCTCGCAATTGCAAATTCCAAATTGCGAATTCCGAATGATTTCTGTTTAGCCGATTCAACAACTGGCTTTAGGACTGTGCCTAACGACAGGCATCTCACTGTGAGACGATGCCTGATACGTCCTCCTTACCCCCCCCCAAAGTAATCATTCGGAACTCGGAATTCGGGATTCGGAATTGCGAAGCGCAAGCTGTGCGTGAGCACATTAGTTCTTCATTGCAACCGCGAAGCAAAACTGCCATAGTGGACCGCTTATGAGCAAAGAAGAAACTACCAACCCTACCGAGCCGGAAGTCGATACTTCCGTGTTCGCCTTGGACAGGATTCCGCCGGAACAGCGCGACGCCTACTGGCGTAAGCACATCTACCGTGCGGACAAAGAACCTCAGCTGACCGTTCGCGGCGCCATCTTCGGCGGTCTCATCGGGATTCTCGCCTGTGCCTCCAGCATGTACACCTCGCTGAAGATCGGATGGGGCTTCGGGATTGCCCTCGTCGCCGTCATCCTCTCCTTCGTCGTATTCAATTTCATGCGCTCCATCTCCGGCGGACGCATCAAGCCGATGGGCATTTTGGAAAATGCCGCGACCTCTTCCGTCGCTTCCGTGACGGGTATGACGACGACGCACACCGTCGTTTCCGCTTTCGGGGCTTTGATGCTCCTGGAACTCAGCACCTCCGGGCTCGCACCGCAGGATATCGGACCCGCGCCGTGGTACAAGATGGTGCCGACGCTGTTTTTCGCAGCCCTGCTCGGTACCTGCCTCGCCGTTCCGATGAAGCGTGCGCTCATCAATCAGGAACGCCTCCGCTTCCCGAGCGCCATCGCCTCTGCGGAAACGCTGAAGTCCCTCTACGCAACGAGCGGAAGCGCCGTCACGAAAAACAAGGTGCGCACCCTGCTCGGTTCCCTCGGTTTCGCCGCCGTCCTCGGCCTCATCAAACAGCTCCCGACGCTGGCCAACGCCTTTGCGGAAACGGGTAAAAACGCGATTGCCGATATCTGCACGCGCCTCGCATTCATTCCGGAAGTCATTGACCTTCCCGATTGGATTAATCCGCTCAAAATCTGGGGCGGCATTCAGGGATCGACCGTCGTCACGGACAAAGGCGTCAAAACCGTCGTTTCCGAAGAAGCCAATCTCCCCGGGGTTTCCCTCGATGCGTCCGTATTGCTCATCGGCGCCGGGATGCTCTGCGGTCTCCGTGTTTCGCTTACGATGTTCTTTACGGCCATCGCCCTCGACTGGGTTATCGCGCCGTGGCTGATTTCGCAGGACATCCTTCACGTCGCCTCGGGTTCGGACATCTTCCGTAACATCGAAGCCACGGTCAACCCGGACGGTTCCTTCGGCGGTTTCCGCGTCGTTTACTGGTCCCTCTGGATGGGAACGGCCATCATGGTGATGTCGAGCTTCACGGCCCTGGCCTTCCAATGGCGCACGATCGGCCGCGCGTTCTCCGGTCTTTTCCCGAAGAAGTCCTCGACGCCGACCGACGAAGCTCACGACCCGGTTGCCGACGTCGAAGTTCCGATGAAGTGGTTTGTCATCGGCGTCATTCCGTCCGCAATCGGCTTGATCGTCACGCTCCACTTTGCCTTCAATACGGCTTGGTACCTCGGCCTGCTCGCCATCTTCCTGGCGGGTGCCTTCGGTCTGATTTGCGCCCGCTCCTGCGGGGAAGCCGACACGAACCCGATCGGCGCCATGGGGAAAATCTCCCAGCTCATTTACTCCGTCATGCCCGGTGCACGCGGTAACGTCAGCACGAACCTCATCACCGGGGGCGTGACCGCTTCCGCCGGCGGTGCTTCCGGCGACCTCATGACCGATATGAAGCTCGGCAATCTCCTCGGCCTGAAGCCGCGCATCCAGTTCTGGACGCAGCTCCTCGCCATCTGCATCGGCACGATTATCGCCTACCCGATCTGGACGCTCCTCGTCCCGAACGCCAAGGTCTTGGACGAAAACTACGCCGCGCCGCCCGCACGCATGTGGAAGGCCGTCGCCGAATTCCTGAACGACGCCTCCGTCTCGCTCCCGACGACGGTTTACTGGGCGATGTCCATCGGCGCCATTATCGGTATTGCGCTTCCGATTCTCGACCGCCTGCTTCCGAAGCTGCGCCCGTACATGCCCTCCGCCATGGGCATGGGGATCGTCCTGACGCTCCCGTCGGCATTCAACAACTCGGCGTCCTTCGCCATCGGTGCTATCGCCATCTGGCTCTGGAACAAGCTCCACAAGAAGAGCGAAGAAAATTACTCGGTTGCCCTCGCCTCCGGTTTGGTCGGCGGCGAATCCATCGCCTGCGCACTCGCGGCTATGGCGGCAACGGCCATTCTCGCTTCCGGCAGCTAATTCGCAGACGCGATTTAACGCCTATCGACGTTCCCGTAAATACACTTTACGGGAACGTTTTTTTGTAGCCGCGGCCCTGCTTCGTTTCTTTACACTTAACGTGCTTTTTGTCATATTAACCGAAACCCAAACAGACAAAGCTTCTATATGAAACAACGTACAATCCAAAAAGACGCTTCCATTCGCGGAAAAGCGCTTCACTCCGGCAAGGACGTAACGCTCACGATTAAGCCCGCTCCCGTTGATACCGGAATTGTTTTCCGCCGAATCGATCTCTATGGAAAACCCGAAGTGCGCCCCGTCGCCGACTTGGTTCTCGGCTCGGAAATGCAGCGCCAGACGACGGTGGAACAAAACCACATCAAGCTCCACACGATTGAGCACATCAATTCCGCCCTCAACGGGATGGGCATCGACAATTGCTACGTTGAACTGAACGAGTCCGAACCGCCGATTCTCGACGGCTCCGCACGCCCCTACGTGCTCCTGATTCAGGAAGCCGGCATCGTCGAACAGGACAAGGAACGCAAATACTTCGAACTGAAGGAGCCCGTCTCCGTCACCGACGGCAACCGCTCCATCATCGCGCTCCCGCACGACGGTCTGCGCATTACCTGCACCTCCGCCGACGACCGCGGCGTACACACCCAGCACCTGACCATCGATATCTCGCCGGAAGTCTATGAAGCCATGGTCTCTCCCGCGCGCACCTTCACGATTTACGAAGACATCGAGCCGCTCCTCAAGGCCGGCCTGATTCAAGGCGGCTCGCTCGACTCCGCCATCGTGATTCGCGGCGACAAAATTATCTCCAAGGAACCGCTCCGTTTTAAAGACGAATTCGTCCGCCACAAAATCATGGACCTGGTCGGCGACATCGTCCTCATCGGCGCACCGATTAAGGCTCACATCATCGCCGTCCGCACCGGTCACGCCCTCAACGCCAAGCTCTCGGCGAAGGTTCGCGAACAGATGCTCGCGCCGAAGAAAAAAGCCGAACCGGCCAAGGTCGTCATTTCCCCCGATGCCGAACAGCTCGACATCCGCCAGATTTTGAACCTCGTCCCGCACCGCTACCCGTTCGCCCTCGTCGATCGCGTCCTGAACATCAATCACGAAGCGCAGGAAATCACGGCGGTGAAGAACGTGACGATTAACGAACCCTTCTTCCAGGGCCACTTCCCGGGCAACCCCGTCATGCCGGGCGTTCTCCAGCTTGAAGCCATGGCACAGGTCGCCGGCTTGCTGCTCCTCTCCAAGGCCAGCATCGAAGGCAACGTCTGCTTCTTCATGAGCGCCGACAAAGTCAAATTCCGCAAACCGGTCACGCCGGGCGATCAGGTCGTCATCTCCGCGAAGATTACGAAGAACCGCGGAAACAAGATTGTCGCCGCCTCCGCGGAATGCCGCGTCGGAGACGAAGTCGTTTCGTCCGCAGACGTCATGTTCACGCTGACGCCGGCCCCGAAATACTAATATGAAAGCCGAGAGTTGAGGGCTTAACCCTCAACTCCCATCGACCACCTCTCTAAGCTCTAACCATTAAGCTCTCATCTTTCCCAGAATGATTCATCCCACTGCTATTGTCGAACCGGGCGCGCAGCTCGGCGAAAATGTCGAAATCGGTGCCTACGCCTATGTCGGCGGCGAAGTCACGCTCGGTGCGGGAACGATTATCCACCACCACGCCTGCGTCGAAGGCTACACCGTCATGGGCGAAAACAACGAAGTTTTCCCCTTCGCCGTTATCGGCGGAAAGACGCAGGACCTGAAGCATGACGGCGGACGCGTCGGCACGAAAATCGGCGACCGCAACGTCTTCCGCGAATATGTGACCGTACACAGCGGCACGAAGGAAGGCGAATGGACGACCCTCGGTAACGACAACAACATTCTCGCCTACTCGCACGTCGCGCACGATTGCATCATCGGCAATCACCTCGTCATGAGCTCGCAGGCAGCATTTGCCGGCCACGTCGTTTGCGGCGACCACGTCAATTTCGGCTGGGGCACGGGCATTCACCAGTTCTGCCGCATCGGCGACTACGCAATGCTCGCGGCCTGCTCCCGCATCGTGCAGGACGTTCCGCCGTACATGATTGTCGAAGGCACGGAAAACGTCAGCGCCAAGATGGTCAATATGGTCGCGCTCCAGCGCAAGGGTTTTCCGGCGGACGACATCAAGGCACTCCGCCTCGCCCACCGCATCATCTACCACCAGAATTTGAACCGCACGCAAGCGATTGAGAAGATCCTCGAAGATCCGGAACTCGCGGCCAACCCGCACATCCGAAAACTCGTCGAGTTCTATCGCACGAGCAAGCGCGGCGTACACTAAGCGCCTGTTGTACAGACGCAATTGCCGATTCCGAATCCCGAGTTCCGAATCAAGGCAATTCTCCGATAAAAAGAACGGAGCCGGACAAATCACCGGCTCCGTTCTTTTTTGTGAATTCCGGAGACCGCATCAAAGCGACTCCGCGATTCGCGATTAATCAGAAGCTTTAGGCTTCGCAAAGGCGAGGAAGATTGCTCCGGCGACGAACAGGAGGGAAATACCGGCGATGCCGGCGCGCGTCGAATAAAGCGGCGCATCTTCGCGGTGCATGAGCACGGCAATGACGCTGAGCAGAATCGGCCCGAGCACCGTCGAACAACGCCCGATCATGCTATAAAAACCGAAGAAGGACACCTCTCTGCCTGCGGGAATAATCGTCGCGAAATACGAGCGGGAAAGCGCTTGGACACCGCCCTGCACCATCCCGATTAAGGCGGCGAGCACGAACATCGGCGACACCGCAAAGCTCAGAAGCGAAATCGGCTCCACCGGCATCAGGGCTCCGTAAAACGCCACGCCCACGTAAATAGCGATTGCGGCAAAAAGCACCGGGCGCGCCCCGAAATATTTCCCTAAAACGCCGAAAAGCAGTGCACAGGGAACGCCGAAAACCTGAACGATAAAAAGCGCCATGAAAAGGTCGCCTTGGGAAAACCCGAGCGCATTTCCGTAGCGGACCGCCGACGTAATAATGGTGTGCACGCCGTCGATATAACAAAAATACGCGAGCATGAACCAGCGGACGTTTTTCGTGCGCCAAAAAGCAAGGCAGGTATCTGCGAGATCGCGGAGGCTCTTGCGCCAGTCCAACGCGAAGCTTCCGCCGTGATGCATCCGTTTGCGGGAAAGCAGCGGCAAAGCAAAAACGAGCCACCAGGCGGCACCCAGCACGAAAAGCCAACGCGGATCCGGTGCGGATTCAAAACCGAGCAAGGCCCAGTGCTGCGTCCAAACGGCAATGGCGGCAAGGAGCAATACCCCGCCGATGTAGCCGACGGAAAAGGAAACGCCGCTGATGGCATGGCGGTTTTTCTCCGTCGTCACGTCGATCAGGAACGAATCGTAAAACAGATTGGCGCCGAAGAAGCCGACGGCAGCGACGATATAGATCAGCGACGCCCATTGCCAGTAGCCCTGATCGATGAAACTCAGCAGAGCCATTCCAACGATGCCGACCGAACAGAGCACGCGGAAAAGCACGGTGCGCAGGCCGCCGGATTGGGCGATGCTTGCAAGCACGGGCGACATCAGCGCGACGAAGATACTCGCGATTCCGAGCGTCAGCCCGTAGCGCGAGGTTTTCAGGTGTTCCGGAAGCGATTCCGCCCAGTAATTCTGGAAGAGAATCGGGAAGAGCACCGCCATCACGATCATCGTGAATCCGGTGTGCCCCAAATCATAAATCACCCAACGCAAAGCACCCGAAGGAGCGGGAACGCCGCCCTCCGGGTGAGCTGTTTTATTCTCGTTGTTTTCCACGGGAATTTTATTTCATCGGCCATTCCGTCTGGCGCCACGCGTAAGCCTTGGCCAACTCGCGGGCAAAGAACGGACCGCGGTAAATCATGGACGTGTAAATCTGAATCAGCGAAGCACCCACGGCGAGGAAACGGTCGGCGTCGTCCGCCGTGCAAATCCCGCCCGAGCCGATGACCGGCAATTTGCCGTCCGTCGCACGCACGATGTAACGCACCATATCGAGCGACTTGCGCATCAGCGGCGCACCCGAGAGCCCGCCCTTCGTGACGACATCGCCCATGAATTCCGGGCGCGTGACCGTAGTGTTCGTCGCGATAATCCCGTTGAATTCGGTTTCTTCGACAACGGAGAGCACGTCATCAACCTGAGCATAGGACAGGTCCGGAGCGATTTTCAAAAGCATCGGCAAAGGCTTTTCCTTGTTCCGCAACGCATAGGCGCGGTTTTCCTTCTGGAGCTCGCTCAAAAGCGTGACGAGGTGCTTTTTATCGTGGAGTTCGCGCAGATTCGGCGTGTTCGGCGAGCTGATGTTAACCGCCATGTAGTCGGCCAATCCGGCGAGCTTGCGGAAGGAATTGAGATAGTCTTCGACGGCATTCTCAATCGGGCAAACCTTGGATTTACCGATATTGATGCCGAGCGGAAAGGCGCGTTTGCCTTTCTTCGGGCCCTTGGCGATGCGCTTGGCGATTTCGTCGGCGCCGTCGTTCGGGAAGCCGAAGCTGTTGACCGCCGCTTCGAATTTCGGATAGCGGAAAAGGCGCGGTTTTTCGTTGCCGCTTTGAGCCAGGTTCGTAATCGTGCCGATTTCAACGTGCCCGAAACCGAAAGCGCCGAGCGAGGGCCAAGCGCGGGCCTGCTTGTCAAAACCGGCGGCAAGACCGACGATGTTCGGGAACTTCAGTCCGAAAAGCTCAATCGGTTTCTGCTCCGGCAGGCGGCCGTTGTGCATGTTAAAGCGTTCCCAAAGCGCGAGAAGCGGCTTCATCTTGCTGAACAGGCTCAGGCCCTGAAGCGTTCGGTCGTGAGCGGTTTCAGCATCTTTCCAGAGACGGAAAATTAAAGGACGTACTGCGTACTCGTAAAGATAGTCCATAGCGTAAAATTAAAGCCCGCATTCTATCCGAGCCCTTCCGGCGAAGCAAATAATTTCGCTTCACGAAAAAATGCCCGTAACGTCGAAATGCCCGCGCGTCCCAAGCCTATTCTCCCGTTCCGCTTAGCGGCTTGAGGCCAATTTTTCGGCAAAGCGCTCGGCGTAAAGCGGAAGCCAGGTAACGCCTTTGGAACCGAATCCGTTGAAGAGGAAAAGCTTGGCGTGGCTCTCGTGGGCACCGACCTTCGGAAGCGTCCCCTGAACCGCGGGACGGACCCCGGCGCGATGGGCGACGATTTTCGCCGCCTCCGGATGCTTTGCCGGCGCAAACGTATTGCAAAACGCACGACGCAAGCGCTCCGCAACCTCCGCCGTCGCTTGCGTATCCAAATGCTCGCGGTCGTAATTGGTTCCGACGCGCCAGCGCGTTCCGCCGAGCGGGATGGCGGCAACCGAGCTCTTCAAAATCTGTCCTTGGAAAGCTTCCGTCCCTGCGAGTTCAATTTCGATGAATTCGCCCTTCGCCGGCTGCCATTTCAAATGCCCGAACCAGGGATTTTCCCGCACGCGGAAGCCCTCACAGAAGATGACTCCGCCGCAGAGCTCGCGTCCGCGCCACTTCACCCCCGATCGCGTCACCGCCAAATCCGCGTACTCGAATTTTTCTTCGAGCAAAACGCCGCGGGCACTCCATGCCGCACGGGCGCTTTCGAGCAGGCTCGGAATATCGAGCCATCCGGCGCGCTCGACGAAAAAGCCGCCGAGTCTGTCCGCCAACCCGCCGCCGCAGAGGGAATTCGCGGGGACGTCTTCCGAAAGCCAGCCCGCGTAGTCCGGATCCTGCCCGCGCTTGGCTTTGACGGCCTGTTCGTGCTCCGAAGTATAAAAACGATAAAACGGCGTTTCGCGGAAAAACGTTTTTCCGAAGCGTGCCGCCAATTCGGCATAAACGCGCTTTGCCGCAGGAACGAGATCGTCGGCACCGAGCGTTTTGACGATGCGCATCCCCGTCACCGGATTAAGCACGCCGGCCGCCACCTGCGAAGCCGCCGTCTTCCACCCGTCATCGACAACGAGCACCTTGCGCCCGCGCTTTTCCAGCTCCAGCGCCAGTAACGTTCCCGCCAGCCCCTGCCCGACGACGATAAAATCGAGTGCGTCGGGCGCGGGTGCCGATGATTTCTTTCTGAAAAAATTAAACAACATAATGCAAATGCGTGTCTTTCTGCTAATCGTGCATCTGAGCGGCCGGCACGCAAGCTTAGTTCTCAAATAAAATCCGGAGGCGGCAAAAATCGGGATACAAAAAGAGCCTGCCCGAAACGGGCAGGCCTCATGGAAGAAAAAGCAAGGAGCTTATTTCGCCTTAGCAGCAACAGCCTTGAGAGCAGAGCCGGCTTTGAATTTAACCGACTTCGAAGCCTTGATCTTGATCTTTTCGCCCGTCTTCGGGTTAACGCCCTGGCGAGCAGCGCGGGTCGCAACCGCAAACGTACCGAAGCCAATGATCTGGACAGTCTTGTCGGTCTTGATTCCGGCCTTGATTGCTTCGAGAACGGCTTCAACGGCGCGTTCTGCAGCAGCCTTGGAGGTATCTCCGCCGAGCGTTGCTTTTACTTTTTCGATGAGTTCACCTTTGTTCATAATTATGAGGAGTAAGTTGTTAATTTGGTGTTAACGAAGTTAACGTAGATAAATACAGGCGTGAAACGCCGTTGCGTCAACTGTAATTTCAAAAAATCCCGCAAAAATTTTATCGGCGGAATATCAAAAAATACTTGTAGAAATCTGGGATTCGTGCTTGCCGGAGGCTGCCGGAACAAAGAGCCGGGGACGCCGACCGGATTCAAACACGCCGACAAAGCATATCCCGGAAATAGGATTAGCCGGTTTCCGAAAAAAACACATTGCCGCAACTTCGGAGTGAAGCGGCGGCAATGTAAAACGCGGAAACGGTCCGATTACTCGAACGGCTTCAGCTTGGTTTCCGTCGGAATGATATTGTCCGTCGGAAGCAGGAAAGCCGCTTCTTTGTTCTTCACCCAAACGTTCTGGTCTTTGAAGAATTTTGCGGGAACAAATTCGCAGGCTTCAGCAATCGTCTTCACGGGATTACGACGGCCCTTACGCGTGCGGTTGTATTCGTACGCGGCAATCGTGATTTTTTCCGTCGCGGTGAATTCGCTTTCATCTTCGGGAATCTGCACGACATACCCCGTCAGCTCCTGATCCTCCAAAACGCCTTCCGGATCGCAGGCGACGAAAACATATTTCTTCTTCGCCGCGGGAACTTTGTTTTCCTTGTTCTCCATTTGCTCGAGCTTAATTTCTTCCTGAATCTCGGAAATAATCTTCGCCGTCATACGCGCATCGACGTTATTGCGCGTCAGAACGAGCTGTAAAATGTCCAAATCTACTTTTGCCATAGTCCGTCCATCGCAACGATTTTTTCAAAAAATGGCAAATGCTTTCCCGCCGCACCGAATTTAAAGCGCCTCATTTCAAGGTAAAATTTTCTCGCGTTCCTCGCCCGACGGTTTTTCCATTGATGTATGTCGATTTCCGAAAAAATCAAAGAATACGCCGGACGCATCGAAAACGCATTCGAGCGCTACGTCCCCACCGCAACCGCGCGCCCGGCGCTCCTGCACCGCGCGATGTCCTACAGCCTCCGCGCCGGCGGCAAACGTATCCGCCCCGTACTCCTCCTTGCGGCCTTTGATATCGCCCCCTCGGAAAACGACCCGCTACCCGCCGCCGTCGCCGTCGAATGCCTGCACACCTACTCGCTGATCCACGACGACCTGCCCTGCATGGACAACTCCGACTTACGCCGCGGCAAACCGACCTGCCACAAGGTCTTCGACGAAGCCGTCGCCCTGCTCGCCGGAGACGCCCTGCTCACGCATGCGCTGACCCTTCCGGCAATCGCCTACGCCGACAAGCCCGAAATCGCCGCACGCCTCGTCCGCACCCTCGGCACCGCAGCCGGCTCCGAACAACTCATCGGCGGCCAAGTCGAAGACATGCTCGGCGAACAAGGCGAAGCCTCCGCAGAACGACTCGACTTTATCCACGCCAACAAAACGGCAGCCCTCATCACCGCCGCCGTCGAAATGGGATTCATCCTCGGAAACGCCGGACCCGAAACCCAAAAAATCGCACGCGAAATCGGCCACGACATCGGAATCGCCTTTCAGATTATCGACGACATTTTGGACGAAACCAGCGACGCCGAAACCATGGGCAAACCGGTTCACGCCGACCTCGAAAACCGCAAGCTGACCTACCCGCGCTTCCACGGCATGCAGCAATCGCGGGAACGCGCCAACGCCCTTTCCGAACGCGCCGTCGAAGCCTGCAAAAAAATCGGCGGCAACACCGATTTCCTCGTCGCCCTGATCCGACAAATGCAGGAACGCATTTCCTAAAATGCCCTCGTCGCGACATCTTTGGACGCAAAAAATCCTCGGCGGCGGCAATGCCACACGACAAAGCAACGCCCCGAGCCCGCGCAACAACCTAATCGACCGTCTTCCCGTAAGCCGGGCGGAAGTCATCCCCGGCAAGCGTGTTCCCTTCGAAGGCTTCGTCCTCGGTATCGACCCCAGCTTGCGCGGCAGCGGCTTCGCCGTCGTTGAATTCTCATTACACCGGGAACCGAAGCTGTGCTTCTCCCGTACGCTTCGCCTCAAGCCCACCCTCTCGCTGGCGGACTGCCTCGGCGAAATCTACAAGCTCTGCTCGGACTGTTGCCACGAATACCCGATTCGCCACGTCGCACTCGAAGAAACCATCTACGTCAACAACTTCAAAGTCGCTCAAGTGCTCGGCGCCGCACGCGGAGCGGCAATCGCCGCCGCCAATGTCATCGGCAAACCCGTCTTCGAATACCCGCCGCTACGCATCAAGCAGGCCGTCGTCGGATTCGGACGCGCCGGCAAAGCCCAAGTCGCCGGCATGACCAAGCAAATCCTCCGCCTCAGCGAAGCCCTTCCCTTCGACGAATCCGACGCCGCCGCCGCCGCACTCTGCCACGCCTACACCTTCCGCGAATAGGACAGTCCCCAATTCCCCGGATCTTCCTGCGAGCAGAAACCACGGATAAACTAAGCGGGAAAGCCCTGCAAAAACCGGGCAAGCCGCTCCCGGTCTAAATCCGTTCCGTCCTTTTCGTGGTAATAAATTTCAACAAAGTGCACCGCTCCCGCTAATTTGTTATTCGGCATATCGGCGGACGGAGGTTTCCGGCGTACGGTAAAAGAGTACGACGACATCGTCTTGAAAATGCGAAAAGAAATCGGGCTCCCGAAATAGCAAGCAACTATTTGCCGGATTCCCGTTCCCGGCGAAGAGCGCTGAGCGTTTTTCCTTTATAAGTGAAATATTTCGGTCCTTGGTAAGCGCCCGAAGAATTTAGCTCGGACTCCGGCATGAACGTTCCCGTAAACGCCGAAAGCGTATAAAGCCGCCCTTCGTATTCGACGTGCTTCTCGCTTGCTACCGTTACTTCTATTTTGGCAGGCTCAAACGTGACTTTCTCGCCAATCTTAACACCCGCCATGCTGAATTTAAAGGGCGGACGCCGTGGTGCATGTTCAACTTCCTCCCCTCCGGAAAACAGCTTTATCTCCGCATCATCAAGCGTCGATGCGGCATCTTTCAATATCTCAAATGCCAACTGCGGAGAAACATTGAAAAACTCCCGATTTTGCCGAATCCGTAAATCCGTCAGACGATCGATCATCTTATGAATTTGTTTTTCAACCAAATGATATTTCGAGGTTTTGAGCGTCGCAAAAATCTCAACCGGAAGCGGAACCGCCGTATTATCTAATTCCTTTGAACGCACATCGACCGGACGGGAACTTTTTCCGATTTTCACCCAATCTTCCCGAAAACTCGGATTCGTCAAAATGTAAACGTAGCCTTTTTTGTCGTTCATGGTGTTAGAGAATCAATAAATTTAGTCAGTCAAATCACTCAAATGGTGAGCGACACGATATTCGGCGCCTGGTAAGGCATTGAAGTGAGCATTGCCGCACTGAATTTTTTGCCGCTCCGAATCACGTAGCTTTGAAAAATCGACAGTCCCCGTTCCCGTGGATTTCGTTTCTGCGACAAAGTAAATTCTCTTTTCGCCTTCGAAAATAACAGCCCAGTCCGGATTGTAATTTCCGATCGGTGTAGGAATTTTGAACCATCCGGGTAGTTTGAAATAAAACTTTACCTGCTCACTTGTTTCGCAATCTCTCGCGAACTGAGTTTCCGCCTCAGAATCAAGCGGGACGTATTCTTCATAAATCGTTTTATCCTTTTGAGACTCGTCAGCGCTTCCTACCTTGAAAGTGAAATCATTCAGGTAAATCTCCAAATCCTGCTCGTCAAACAAGCGCATCTCGTATTCGGAGGTTCCGATTTTCTGATACTTAATTCCGGAAATCATTAAGCCATAGAGCGTTTTTCGAATCGTTCCGGAAACCAAATCCAAAAATAATTGCGGATTCTTCATTACATCCGAAAGACGTCCGGATTTCATTAAAATCTCACGAATTGTTTCCCGAGTTAACTCTGTTTTTTGCTGAATATACCCGAGCACATCCGGAATTTGCCATGCGTAGTTCCCGTAACTTTCTGGACTCTCTGCCAAAAAATGCGTTTCTAAACCCTCGTCGGTCACCGCAACTTTCACTTTGGTCGTTCGGATTTGCGGAGGTTTAATTTCCGGCAAATCCGCGATTGCACGGCTCGCATCAAAAATCAGCTCTTCCGTGGAATAATTCACGCGGTAAGTTGTTTTCGCCTTAATCCGCTCCCAGATTTCGAGGAAACGCGGATCCGCTTCAAAACCTTTTCGATATTTTACAGAGCGGCGTTCCCGAGCATTTTTTATACGCCCTTTAAATTCCACTCCGCACTCTGTTTCGATTTCCGTCTGCAAGGCTTTCGCAAAATCGGAGTAAGATTCATTAGCGACAACGACAAGTTGATTTACGCCGCGCTCGTAAATCCGTCGTCCGTCCCCGGAGACCGCCAAACGCAAGCCGCGCCCGATTTCCTGACGCTTCTTCGCTTCGGATTTTGTCTCGTTCAGCGTGCAAATCTGAAAAACATTCGGATTGTCCCAACCCTCCCGCAATGCGGAGTGAGAAAAGATAAAGCGTAAAGGATTTTCGAGACTCAACAGCTTTTCTTTGTCCCGCATAATGAGAGTGTAAGTGTCGTCGTCCGCGAGTGTTTCGCCGTTGGTGTCTTTTACCTTGCCCTTTTTGTCCTGAGAAAAATATCCGTTGTGAGTCTGCTCCACGGGAACGTGCGGCAACTCCGCATAACGCGGCTTTCGAATCATTTCGGAATAAATTTCTTCAAACCACGTTGCAAATTTCCCTTTGATTGCGTTCCCGTCGGCATCGTAACTGCGATAATTCGCAACACGATCAATGAAAAACAACGAGAGCACCTTGATGCCTTTCCCGAGCAAACGGCGTTCCCGCTCCAAGTGCTCCTTAATCGTAGTTTCGATTTGCGTGCGCATGACTTCCGCTGTCAACCCTCCCTGCGCTTGTCCCCGGTAAAGTGTCGTTCCGTTTGAAAAAACGACATAACCGTTTTCGGCATCAATTTCATCAATAATGTAGCCGTCGGAATAAATTTCCCGCCCTTTGGAAAGCTTATACAAATCGTCGCCGGCACGCACGGGAACGGTTTTCGTCAAAACGCCATCCTTACCATTAATGTGGATTTTCAAATTTGCCGAAACGCGGGTTTTCGTCGCTTTAATCGCTTCCAAGGAAACAAAGGCTGCATTACCGGAATTTTCTTCAACAACAGAACTCACCACAATTTGTTTCACCAGTCCCAAATCGTAGGCTCGAACAGGATTCAGGCAGTAAACGAGATTGTAGCGATTGCGATGCGTTGCCGAATAACGCAATGTGCAAAGAGGATTCAGGTTTGCAATCGCCGCCGCACGCTTGTCCGTCTCCATGTTTTGCGGTTCATCGACAATGACAATCGGCGAAACGGCACGAACGAACTCAATCGGTTCCAGCCCGTTCAACTTATCGTTCGGCTTGTTGATGATATTTTCATCTTTCGCAAACGAATCAATGTTCAAAACGAGAACTTCAATATTGTCGCTCGCCGCGAATCCGCGAAGCGCCGAGACTTTCGTACTGTCGTAAACCGAATAGTGCGCGG
Organism: Candidatus Spyradenecus sp.; assembly: GCA_045651325.1. Taxonomy (GTDB): domain Bacteria; phylum Verrucomicrobiota; class Verrucomicrobiia; order Opitutales; family UBA953; genus Spyradosoma. The sequence continues at coordinate 10,316 of JAZRSB010000034.1, read as the reverse complement.
GAACGTTGTCGTATAAATTTTGAAAATGCTCGTGCGTAATTTGCAGATTTTTCAAAACGCCTTCCCGGATCGCAATCGACGGCACGACAATGACGAATTTTTTGAAACCGTATTGCCTATTCAGCTCGTAAATCGTGCGTAAATAGACGTAGGTCTTTCCCGTTCCCGTTTCCATTTCGACGGAAAAATTCATGCCGCACAGCGGAGCATCCGCAGGAACGCCGTTCTCTTTTTGAATTTCCCGCAGGTTGGCAAAAATCTGACCGTCGGAAATTGCCAAACGATTCCCGACAGCATTCGGAAGCGCCAGCGTTCCCGCTTCATCAAGACCGAACTCGGAAACGAAATCAGCCTTGGGCTGTCCCTCAAACAACCCGACCACGGCACGCACCGCGTCCCGCTGATACTCCAAATTCGCCTCAAAGGTCAGTTTCATCAGAAAATTGAACACTCAGGAATAGAAGGAATCCCCTGACGTTGCAAATACGCAATATATTGAAGTTTTACACGAGTGAGAAACGGCGCTAGGAGACGCCCTTGTCGCTTAGACTTCATATCAGACCACTTTCTTATTTCTAACTCTTCGAACTTGAACGCTATAATCTTCCCGCCGTCGAGAAACGGGATTATTGTAAAAGGTACACGATCAATGAACGCCCCCTTTTCAAAAACATACCGAGACTTCTTTTTGTTTATTTCTTTATCAGAAACAACTGTCCCCTTGATACAATATAAATAGGGATCACTATTCCCATCTTTTCGAAAGCTACGGATCAAATCGCAGTCGGGACGAATATTTAAATAATACTTATTCTTTTCTAAAAACAAATCTCCCAATGACGGATAATCATCCAAAAACTCTTTTCTTAAAAATCGTTCTTGTTCAAGAATTTGACGGAGCTCGTCCCTCGTTTTTGATGATTTCTTCCTCCTGAAGATGAGCATTTCCTCATGTAAGGGTGTTTTAGGACATCGCGCGATTAAATTAGAATGGATTAAGTCGTATATTTTTGAATTTTTGCCTCCAAGATCCTTCACATAGGCAGAATGGATGATACTTGGCCAAGAAGGTGTTAAGTTATACAGGCTGTTAAATAATTCTGAAGAAGCCGCGAGCATCGAATTTTCCCACATCTTTAAAAGATAGATAGATGGGGTCTTACGGACCCATTTCGCAAGCATCGAAAAGAGAGAACGAGCTTGTATTACTTCTGATTTGGATTTCACAAAAATATGATTATTAGAAGACTCCTTATCGTAAAGCTTGTTTCTTTCTAATACATCCTTGACGTGATTTATATCCTCGTTTGTAAAAACAAATATAGGACCAAACCAAACTTTTTTTAAGCGTTTAATAAATTCAGCATTTTCATCTTCTAAAGACGCAGGAAGAGAGACCCCTACATTAGCACTAAGATTCCAATCAAGCACAACAAAACTCACTCCTCTAAAATGTGGAATGAAATTTTCAGGGAGCTCTGAAAATGTAAGAATTGGAATATTTTTTCTTTCAAAATTATCTTTTATCCGGTGAATTCTATCTTTTCTTTCTTTATTCCCGCGACCAAATGCATCGTCGATAATAACACCAATACCTTTAAACAAATCAACAATATCACGATTTGCAATCCGACTTTTATTGAATATTTGCGATGATGTAGAAATCGTATCATTAGTAGCGCTCATTTTTATTATCTCCCGAAAAATCAACAAAAAAATTAGCTCCAGAAAGAAGTGCTTTAGGATCCGATTTATCTAACAAGGAAATCGTTGCATTCATTCTCCCTAATAGCTGACGAGCTATGTACAATCCTAATCCCCGGCCTTCTTCTTTTCCTGAATAAAACGCCTCAAAAATATACGGCTTATCATCATCATGAATACCCGGTCCACTATCGGCAAAAATCAATCCTTGATTGTTTCCGTCCAAAAGAATCCGAATTTCTTTGTTGGAAAAATCAGTTGTCCTTAACCAATAAATAGAATTATCAAAAAGGTTAATCAGAAGCTGTAAAATAACTGCGTCTGTACAATCTACCACCAACGCTTTTCCCTCTTTCTCTATCAAACAACTGATATTTTCCCTATCAAGTATGCGCCGATATATTTTGCAAACTTTCTCCAATAAATCTTCCACTCGGATTGCTCTTCGTTTTTGTTTAGATGAACGAAACAATAATTGAATATCTTTCATCTGAGCGTGCACAAAAACAAAAATCTCTTTTATAGAAATAAGTTCTTTCCCTATCCGCCGAGGAGATATTTTTTCGACGTTCCGTGCCAACGAATCAAGGGAGTCAAGCCCCCGTCCCAACATCATCATCAAGTCATGAGATGAGGTTTCAACAGACAAACCGACACCAGCCAAATCTTCTGTCATCTCAAGACACCGTTGAAAATACTCTTTCTCCTTTTCGTATCCTATTTTCAAATCATCGAGCAATGCTTCTGCGCGTGTATTTCCAGATATTAAGTTTTTCAAGGCACTAAATTTACTCTCAACGATTCTCAATTTTTGGTTTTCTTGCGTTTCCCGCTTCTTTATTTGCTCTCGATATTGTTGATATGGGTGTTGACGGATAAACAAAAGAAATGAATGGAGCAACGTAATGAAATCCCGTGTTGCTGTTCCCTCCTCTATCAATCCCTCTCTATTAGTTTTATCCTTCAATTTAGGATTATCCTTTTTGCTAATATCCACGAAGCCAACAACTTGATCGTTGCTTAGATATCCCCCCGTCTTTCCCGTTGCTCTTCGCTTATCCGTCTCAAGCCAGTCATTATCAGCATCCCCGTATGGCGCAACTCTGATTTTATCCCGATATAAATAAATTCTGTGTTCTTTGATAAGATTCTTCTCTGTTCGGGACAGCCAGTAACGACTACCTTTTTCCGCATTAAAGTCAAAAATAAAGAAGTTAAAATTAAATGAACCGCACTCAATGTTTTTCATCCGAGTTCCAAACAAATCCATCTCCCGACAAAAATGCTCTCGGAATACGGACAACCCCGAGATGCGAGGATCGTCTAATTCCAACCTTTGCGAAACGTCGTTTAATTGGTAAGAGAAACATTTTTTATCACAATCGAAACGCCCTTCCTGAATCTTAAAAACAGTCGAATTTTTCAACAACTGTCCAAGCTCTTCAATCGTACGATCTGTCGTATTGAGCTCGGAATCATTAATTTGAAACAAAAGCTCAAATTTCATGTGAGACTCTTTCCCAAATACACGATCAAATATAGGCTCTAACTTCAAAGACTCTGTCATTAATTTCTCAATTTTTTTATAGTCCCACTCTCCCTTCAAATTAGAAATTACAATACAAGTCCCGTGCTTTTTCTTCCCAGTAAAGACAATCGCCTCACGCTCCAAAACACTTATGTTTATGTCATCAAGAAAAAGTTCTTTTTCTTCTTGGTTTTCTGTCAAAAAATCGTCATCAAATGCAGTTAAATCATAATTAATTAGATACTCCTTATCACTTCCTCGTGACCTTGTGATAATCTCTATTTTACGACCAAGTTTTAATATCGCAAATCGACCAATTCCTTTTTCCCCTTGGATAATACGACCACGTTGAGTTGTACGAACAACATCAGGAGTTTTACTTCTTTTATTAGGGGTTGCCGGATTCATCCAGCACTTTTCGATTACCTCAAGGGACATACCCTCTCCATCGTCTTCAATAATGATTTTCGAATTCTCTTGGTTTTTGACCACAGGCTTGCTCAAATCCGCACAAAAGTCCTCAAAGTGTACGCAGACCCGATCAGCATCTGCGTCGTATGAATTCTTTATCAATTCAGCAAGAGCAATCTGTTCATTTCTTATCAGTTGCTCTCCGAGCATCGTAAGTAATCGTGCGTAAGGTCGAATTTTGAAAGTTCTCGTAGCCATCTCTATTTCCTCAAAATCAAAATGTATTCGTTGGGGTAAACTTCTTTACTATCGGGGTCGCTTCCTTTTGAAAAACGCCCAGTATTTTTGTTTCTAATCGTCGGCATCAGTTTGTGCGGAATGCTCCTTTTTATTACATCCTTTCTTTCGTTTCCTCTGAACCCGGCTTTTTTCATCAACTCCCAAAAAACCTCTGCTGAACGAATCTCAACCCCACGCACACTCGTGTTGCCGATAACGACACAGGCAGTTCCTCCTTCCCGCAAAACTCTAAACATCTCCTTCGCAACTAGCGACATGTCGTTAAAATACTTTGCAACATCCCGAGCAATCTTTTCGGACTTATCAGCCAACTGACAAACAATCTCCTGTCCCAACTTACTTGCAGAAACAACCAGTGTCTGCGAATCGGAATAGGAAGTTCCGATGAAATCCTTCCGGAATTTTTTCAAATCTGAAAACATCTCATACCAATATCCCGTCAACTGATGAATATCTGCGTATTCATACGACGTAACGTAAGGAGGAGATGTAATAATCGTCCCAATTGAGCCTGCTCGCCACCGCGTACACCGTGCATCTCCTTTTTTTATTGAGCAACGTTTTGTCAAATTTCGGCTTGTTCTCAATCCCTGAAAGAATACTTGGTTTTTCCGCATCATAGAACGCGTATGTCGCTCAAAGATGATAAAGGGATTTACAGGCGTTTTCTTTTTATCTACCTGAGGTTTCGTACTTCCTTGCAACCAACGAGAACAGTTTTTTAAAACATGAGACAATGCAACCAAGAAAAAATTCCTACAGTCCTTGTCTTTTATAGTCGTAATTTGCTGATATAAATAGGCAATACGAATTTTAGACTCTTGGCTAAACCAATAGTTAATCTTCTCGTTGAAATACAATTCCTCCAACTCGAACATTTCTTCGCTAAATGCTCCGATACGTTCTTTCAGAAACTCAAAACAATTAGTCAGCAATTCAGAATTAATTGGAGTTGTTTTTACCTTCGTTATCAATTCCGCAACAGGATTTACATCTACCCCATAAGATTCGTAACCATGAATCTTTGCCTCAACCAACGTTGTCCCACACCCCGCAAACGGATCTGCAATCGGAGCCCCTTTGACAACATACTCATCTTCAATCAGTTTTTTGACGACATTAGGCAAAAATTTTGCCGGATACCTATGATATCCGTGTGTCCACTGCTCAACAGAGCGAATACTTTGAAAACTCCACGTCGAGTCTTCTTGAATCACACTGAAGTCTAATTTTTTCATAGCTCGCATTATATCGTTAGAAATTCGATGGTGCTATCCCGGAATTGGAGAGAGGTGTTGGTTTTGAGTTGGTCGTTGCCATGGAAAAGACGATCGAGGGCGATGACTTTCGCAGGAGCAAGTGCGATAACCGAATCGACTATTTCCTGAGAAGCGGATTCCAAGAGCAACACCAGCTCGCCGTCGTTCACGTTATAAAAACCGTTCCCGCGAACAATTTTACTGTTCAGATCCTTGCCGCTTTTCAGAAGAAGCTCATAAACAATATTTTCAATCTCCGCATCCGGCTTCACGGGATCAACAAAATTCAGCATCTGCTGTTCGATTTCCGCAAGCGTCGCCGCTGTCGTTTTGCGCCACTGCTTGAAATTGCTGTCTTCGAGCCTAAAAACCTTAAAACCGAGATCCGGCATCTTCACTTCCGGCGTTCCCTCAAGTCCCAGCTCCCCGCTTTGCTTCGCCTGTTCCACTTCGACTTCTCCGCAAATTTTCGTTCCCGCGCGGCGAATCCTCTCTTTCGCGATATCGGCAATCGTTTTGTATCCCGCCTCAAACGCTTCGCTTTTTTCGTCGCACTTCTCCGGCAACTGCACACAAATATACGTCCTGTTCCCGCCATCTTCCCGATTCAACTGCATCACCGCGTGAGCCGTCGTTCCCGAACCGGCGAAAAAATCGAGAATGACAGAATCTTGATCCGTCGCCATTTCTAAAAAACGTTGTAAAACCACCTCGTCCTTAGGAAACGAAAAAACATTCCCCATTAAATCTGATAATCGCTCAGAAGCAGAACGTGCTGCCTGGTAAAAAACACTTTGCGGAGTAACCGTTAATGTCTCATGCAAGTACGTCCTAACCATTATGCTGTTTTCTGTGGGGAACGAAATTCTTCCGTTTCTTACAGCCTCATTAAATGTCGCTTGATCAAAACGCCACCCTCTATTTTTTCTCAATGGAATAATCTCTTTAGTAATTGGGTTTACCAAATCGAATTTTCTTCCTCCAGGAGCAGTTGGATCGTCTTCTTTATATATTCCATTTCTGTCAATTAAATGGAATCTTCGATGTTCGAAAACGGGTTTTGCTTTATTTGCACGAAACCATCCTGCCAAATCTTCTGAAGCTGACTTATAATCGTTCCCGTACTTCTTTTTCAATCGCAACCCTTCCTGCAAGACACTTTCAACATCTTGTTTCCGAATCGTCCACTGAACATCTACTCGAGAATTTGACTTCAGATAAACAAGAACATATTCATGATTAACCCCTATTTGGCGAGCCGCATTCTTATACGCACCTTCCCAAACCATTTCCGCCACAAAATTCTCCTCGCCGAAGATTTCGTTCATTAACAAGCGGAGATTGTGCACTTCGTTGTCGTCGATAGAAACGAAGATAACACCGTCTTCCCGCAGAAGATTTTTTGCGAGATAGAGGCGCGGCATCATCATGTTGAGCCAGTTGCTGTGGTATTGCCCGTTTTCTTTGGAATTTTTTGCGAAACGTCCTTCCCGCAGCATATATCCGGATTCATCTTTGTCGCCAACGCGCTTGAGATATTCCTCCTTGGTTTCAGAAAATTTGTCGGGATAAATGAAAGAATCGTTTCCGGTGTTGTACGGCGGATCGATGTAAATCATTTTGACCTTGTTGAAATAGCTCTTTTGAAGCGCTTTCAAAACTTCAAGGTTTTCGCCCTCGATAAAAATGTTCTGCGTGCTGTCGAAATCGACGGATTCTTCGCGCACGGGAACGAGCGTCGAGGACGACGGCTGTTGCAAAATACGAAATGCATCGCTTTTCCCCGCCCAATTGAGCACGTAACGTTCATGGGTGAAATTGATGTCTTCCCCAAGCGCAGCTTTGAGTTTTTCCCAGTCGATTTTCCCCTCACAAAACGCCTCGGGAATGAGAGATTTGAGGGCACAAAGTCGCTGTTCTTTGGGAGCTGGGGAGAATCCGTTCATAACGGTGATAATAAATATTTTTTACGGGGGATTTTCAAAAGCAAAAAAGCGTTTCCTAAAAACTCGCGGGAAGAACGCTTTTCTGTTTGGTGGGCCTCCATTGCCGAGAGGAATTATTCGGGAATTTCGTTCCCGTGGTCTTCGTAGTAGTAGGAGTAGTCGATGCCTTTCATGAAGATTTCGCGGGAACGGATTTCGTCGGTCAGAGCGCCGGCAACGAGGCGGCGAATTTCGGAGGCATCGACAACGCTTTCCGCCATCGCGTGCAGGTAGGCGCGTTTGTCGATTTTGCTCCAATCGACGCAATGCCCGAGCTGTTTTTTCAGCATCAAATCCAACCAAATCCGCGTGGCGCGCCCGTTGCCTTCCCGGAACGGATGCGCGACGTTCATTTCGACGTATTTTTTCAAAATTTCGTCAAACGTTCCCGCGGGCATCGCTTCGATGGCGCTTAGGGTATTTTCCAAAAATCTTGCGGGTGCAAACGAAAAACCGCCTTTCGCAATGTTAACCGTGCGGATTTGCCCCGCAAAATCATAGAGTCCGCCGAAAAGGTAAGCGTGAATTTGCCGTAAGCCTTTGACGGTCCCGACTTCGATTGCATCAATAAACGAAGTTTCAAAGAGCGCGTAAGCCTTTTGCTTGCTTTTACCGTCGATTGTTTCGTCGCTATAGGTGAACCATTCGATGAACGCCTTAGATTTTTTTGTCGGGACGTAGTCAACCAATTCGAGAATATCTTCGGCGGGAAGGCAATCCGTCAGATATTTTTTCCCGTCAGACGAAAGCAATTTCAGTTGGCTACAATTTGTAGTCAACTGAACGTCATCTTTTCTCAATCGGGTTTTAAGAACGCTCCAATATTTTCTGGGATTTTTGCTTTCCGTCAGCACACCGACGATATCAATCACGGAGAAAAACCACTTTGCCTGCGCATCGTCCCAAACGGCGCGCACTTCGCGGTCGTCGAAAAAGCGAATAGAAATTTTGTGATTCGCCGCTTCCCTGTTTCCGCTGTTCTCCTTGTTTTCCATACAGTTTTTCTCTTTTTTCAAGTGCGTTCAGAATACAAAAATCCTTATGCAAAGAAAAACTATAAATTCCGACGGCGAAAGCGCTTGAGGACGAAAAAAAAGCGTTCCCGAAAAGCGGCTTTCACCGCACGGGAACGCTCTTCATGAGTTTCTTTAATCTTTAAACTCTAATCTTTAAGCTTTCTGACCCATCGGGCAAACGGGCTTGATTTGCTTGAAGAAGTCGTTGCCCTTGTCATCGACGAGGATGAACGCCGGGAAGTTTTCGACTTCGATCTTCCAAATCGCTTCCATGCCGAGTTCCGGGTATTCGACGCATTCAATCGACTTGATATTGTTCTGCGCGAGAATAGCGGCCGGACCGCCGATGGAGCCGAGGTAGAAGCCGCCGTGCTTTTTGCACGCGTCGGTCACCTGCTGACTGCGGTTGCCCTTGGCGAGCATGATGAGCGAGCCGCCGTTGGCTTGGAACAAATCGACGTAGGAGTCCATGCGTCCCGCCGTCGTCGGGCCCATCGAACCGCAAGCCATGCCTTCCGGCGTTTTTGCCGGGCCTGCGTAGTAAATCGGGTGATCCTTGATGTACTGCGGGAGTTCTTCGCCGCGGTCGAGGCGTTCTTTCAATTTCGCGTGCGCGATATCGCGGCCGACGATGATGGTACCATTGAGCGAGAGGCGCGTGGCGACCGGATACTTGGAAAGCTCGGCGAGAATTTCCGGCATCGGGCGATTGAGGTCAATTTTGACCGCGTTGCCTTCTCCGGCTTGGCGCAGGGCTTCCGGAATGAGTTCGCCCGGATTATCGTCGAGCTTTTCAATCCAAATACCGTCCTTGTTGATTTTGCACTTGATGTTGCGGTCGGCGGAGCAGGAAACGCCCATGCCGACGGGGCAGCTGGCTCCGTGACGCGGGAGGCGGACGATGCGCACGTCGTGAACGAGGTATTTCCCGCCGAACTGGGCTCCGAGGCCGATGCGGTGGGCTTCTTCGAGGACCTGCTTTTCGAGTTCGACATCGCGGAAAGCGCGGCCGTGCTCGTTCCCGCTGGTCGGCAATTCATCGTAGTAATGCGTCGAAGCGAGCTTGACCGTGAGCAAATTCTTTTCCGCGGAGGTCCCGCCGATACAGAATGCCACGTGGTACGGCGGGCAAGCAGCCGTTCCGAGCGTCTTCATTTTTTCAACCAGGAACGGCACAAGCGTCTTCGGGTTCAAAAGTGCTTTCGTTTCCTGATAAAGATAGGTTTTGTTCGCGCTCCCGCCGCCCTTGGTTACGCAGAGGAATTTGTATTCCATGCCTTCGGTGGCTTCGAGGTCGATTTGCGCGGGAAGATTGCAACGCGTGTTCACTTCGTCGTACATATTGAGCGGCGCGTTCTGCGAGTAGCGCAGATTTTCTTCCGTGTAGGTCTTGTAAACGCCGAGCGCGAGCGCTTCTTCGTCGCAATAGCCCGTCCAAACCTGCTGGCCTTTTTCGCCGTGAACGATTGCCGTTCCCGTGTCCTGACAGAGCGGGAGCTTACCTTTGCAGGCGACTTCCGCATTGCGCAGAAACGTGAGCGCGACGTACTTGTCGTTTTCGCTGGCTTCCGGGTCGGAAAGGATTTTTGCCACCTGCTCGTTGTGTGCGCGGCGGAGCATGAAGGAAACATCGCGGAACGCGGCGTTTGCCATCGCGGTCAGGCCTTCCTTGGCGACTTTGAGCACGGGAACGCCTTCAAATTCGCCGACGGAGACGTAGTCCTTCGTGAGCAGATAATACTCGGTTTTGTCTTCACCGAGCGGGAAGGTGTGTTGGTATTTGAAAGGAGGAATATTTGCCATAGCGCAGGAGAGATTAGAGATTAAAGATTAAAGAGGAAAGATTAAAGAGCTTAAGGCGGAATCAGACATCGGTAACACTTTAGAGTCAGACATAGGTTACACTTCTGAGGTTACAGAGAGATTACAAGGTTGGGGATTGGAAGCAAGACTTAGAGTTGTCGAAGAAGACTCCTCCCCTATGACGCCCCCTAGGGGGCGCGCGCCGGCCGCGGGGTAAAGTGCCAGGTTTTCGGCCGGGATAAACTTGGCAATGTCCGAGTGATACTCTCCGAGGAAGACCTCATAGAGATAAACACCGAAACTCCCCTTG
>JAZRSB010000033.1:0-2745 GCA_045651325.1 Candidatus Spyradenecus sp. | reverse complement strand
ACAGGTGTAAAGGCCCCTCCGCTATACAGAGGCACTGTTTCCGTGTTTGAAATTCTATCGGACAAAGAAGCTCCGGCGCTTCGACTCAAGTTGCTTCCCGGAAAAAGTCCCGCCCGAATGGAATTACCGGAGCCACAGTGGAAACACGTTGTCTTTGATTTCAAAAGTAAAAAAATCACGAAAAACGCATTTGAAAAAACGGACTCCAAAGCCTTTTTTTCGAAAAGGTTTGAGGAGAAAAGCGTTCGAACGGTCAAAGTTAGGGAAGTTTTGTGTTTCGGGACACCTTTTGCGTACTCCTCAAATCTAAGATTGAGTTGGTTTGAATTCGTCAGCGCCTGTGATTTTTTCACACTCGAATCGAACATAAACGGGGTTAAGTGTAGCATTGCATTTGATAAAAGCGAAAAACAAGAATTCGACTTTATTCGAAATTATCTTAACCGGGACGTTCCTTTCCCGCGAATGTTGCAATCTTGGGACGAAGCACCCGGGCAAGACGAGCTTCTTCTGGAACTCCGGCGTGTGATGTGGAAAGATACCCGTCGGGTTTTTCGCTTTGCCATAAAGAAGTCCGGAATTCCGAACGCCTTGAAACAAAAATACCCGCACTTAGCCGATTAACAGGAATGTTTCGACAATCCACCAGTCAAGCGCCGGAGACGATTGCAGGAACGCAGAGTACGTACGCAACGAATGCGTTGAATCAATACACGGAAATCAGCTCGGCGGAGCCGAATCAACAGACGGCAACGCCGTCGAATCAGCTCTCAGCGTTTCAGCTTTCATACAATAACGACGGGAATGTGACGCTGATTCAGACTTCCACGGGAACGTGGAACGTCGAATACAACGCCGAAAACCGACCAATCCGCTGGACGAACGCTGCGACGGGAACGGTGATTACGATGAGCTTTGACTCGCAGGGACGGCGCACGGAATACAAATCCGTGACGAACGGCGCGCAAAACACGTGGCTGCGTTTCCTTTACGACGGTTATCTCTGCGTACAGGTGCTCTATTCGAATGAGCCGTACAACGTGTTCAAAGAGTTCGTCTGGGATCCGACGGAGCCTGTTGCGACGCGTCCGCTGGTGTTCCGCTACGCGCCGAACAGCCTGAACCTGTTCTACGCCTTCGACGGCAATAAAAACGTTTCGGACGTATTCTACCGGATGAATTCGAACGGGATCGGTGAGCACTACGACTACGCGCCCTTCGGCGCCACGACCCGCACGCACCGCGATTCAAGCGCTTCGTTCGACATCGTTGCGCTCAATCCGTTCCGCTTCTCCTCGGAACATTACGACTCCGAACTCAACCTCGTTTACTACAACTACCGGCACTACTCCCCCTCGCTCGGCCGCTTCCTCTCCCGGGACCCAATCGAGGAACAAGGAGGGTTGAATCTGTATGCGTTTGTCGGGAATGCTCCAATTTTCAAATTGGATGAGCTTGGGCGGTCTATGATTGCTCCCGGTGCTAACATTTGGCATCCGTCTTTTCCTATTTCCGAGAGGAATCCCACGCCTTCGTTGTTAGGTAAGACAATGTTAGCGTTCGACGAATTGCTAAAGGCGTACAATGCGATGAATAAGGCAAATGTCACTGGAGGAGATAAGTATTTCCATTGTGTCGGAATGTGTAAAGCTAGGCGTCGTTCAGACAAGAATGTCGTTATATTTCTTGCAAAAGCAAAGGAAGTTTTCGATCTCATCAAGGATGCGATAAAAAACGGAAGGTTTTCGCCAACAATTCAAAAAGCTCAAGATTCACTCAACGACATGGTTGCCAATTCGACTGGGATTGATTGCCCGACGAGTAAAACTTGTGAAGAGTGTTGTTGCCCTTATAAGGTGAAAGGAATCAAATGAGGTCGTTTTTATGTGGTTTTTGTTGTACAATGCCTGTATTCTTGGCATGTTTTTGCATCACGATTTTTCTTTTTCAATGCGACATTCGCAAAATTGAGTCGAGTTTGGATATTCCAACACACCCGTATGTAAATCTTACTAGGTTGATTCCGCATAAGCTTAAATGGATCTGTGGGAGGCACGATCTTGATTCAGGGGTTGTTACTATTACTTTTGAACCAGACAAAGATATTGATGTTTGCGCATTACTGAAAGGTAGTAATTTAATTCTGATTTCAGAGGGAGACGGTAATCCACTAAAGTGGCAATATAAAGACGACGAAGGCATCGTTCGAATGAATCTATTGTATTATGATGAGGGAACCATCTGTCGTTATGAAATATTCTAATGCTTCTATATGTCCCATTATGCTAAAAAAAAGGATGTATTTTTCTTCATCGATTAGCGTTCACGCTAACCGTTCACCCGCCTTATCTACTCCAAAATACAAAATGAAAGTCTTAAACCTGATTACGATTTCGCTTTTTTGCATGAGCTTTTTGGTTAACTGTTTTTTTGCCCTAATGCTCTTTTTGCTTGTTAATAATATTGGAGTAGAAGAGGTATTGTATTATTCGTGGAATTCGGAAGCCCGCGCAGAACGGATTCCTGTGCAGGAATTAACAGTAAGGCTAAAACGGATTGAGTTTGAAATTGAAAAATCATTCCTGTACAGAGGCTATAGAGACGTATCTGTTATGCACGAGGTCTATTGGGGAGATTCCAGGGATTTTTTTGTAGTGAACTTCTATGTTAAATACGACGTTAGTCTTGGAACAAAACTTACATCAGGTGAAAGTAAGGAAGACCTAGATTATGTTGCTGGTATCG
>JAZRSB010000032.1:0-5823 GCA_045651325.1 Candidatus Spyradenecus sp. | reverse complement strand
GAAATTCGTTTTTTAAGGCATTGTCCTAAGTTTTTTCTTTCCGTTCGTCAGAGCCTGTGCGCCGGAGGTGCACTACATGGGATAACCGCGGGTGCAGGCAAAGCCGGAACCTGCGGATAATCTATGAAAAACAAGCGCCGCAAAATGACTGAGACCGCTCCGTTCACGTGCCTGCGGCGCAATGGAACAACTTGCGTGCTTTCGTAAAAAACGAATTTATAGGGCTTGCCTTAAGGGTTGGTCGAGTCAAAGGATGATGCTCCGGAGTCGTGGTCGGGGAGATTCCTTCTGACGCTCCGTGTCTCCGTGAGAGAAATTTGCGCGGTCCGGAGCTTTTCCCGCATTATTGAAATTCGTGGATCAATGGTTGCGCTAGTGTTATTCACTAAAAACACCTATCCATTATCAGCTGTCCACTTTTCCTTTTGTGCTTTCGGCTCCCGCTTGATGCTCGATGCTTGATACTTGGCGCTTTACTGCTCCCGGCATAAAAAAATTCCCCCGGTGGGGGCGCTCATATGGGGTATGGGAATGAAAAGGATATTATTGTACGGGGTGCTTATTTTGGCGGGAGGCGCGGCGTTTTCGGCGTGCACGAACAATCGCTACGCGGTGGATTTGCCGATGGCGGACATGCGCGTGGTGGCGCGCTACGAGGTGGAGACGACGCATGGGGACGAGCGGGTGTCTGCGGACGGGGCGTGTACGTCGTGGCTCAATTTTATTCCGGATCCGCAGGATACGAACGGCGGCTATTATTCGGATGTGGGTTTGCTGTTTTCCGGATTGTCTCCGGTCCAGGCGTTGGCGTTGCGTTCGGCGATTGCCAAGGCATGCCGTGAGCACGGGGCGGACTTTCTGATTTTGCCGGAGTATGAAATGACGACAACGACCTATTGGTTTTTTTATGAGTCGGCGACCTGTACGGTCAGCGGGGTTCCGGCTAAGTTCGGGAAGATTCGGCAGATTTCGTTGTCGGATTAATGAAAAAAGGCAAAGGGCGCAAACCCTTTGCCTTTCTGCGGGATCGAAAATCCGGGATTAGTACCAGGTATTTTCGGTCTTGTACATTTTGTAGCCCTTGAGGTGATTCCAGTAACCGCGGGTGAAGTCCGGAATTTCAACCGGAGCCGAGCCGTTGATCATCGAAATCGCGCCGAGTTCGGCGAGGCAGCACCATTCGGCGATGTCATAGACGTCCATGTCCATCGGCAAGCCGTTCTGGAGGCAGTAAACGACGCGGTAGTCCATCATGAAGTCCATACCGCCGTGGCCGCCGACCTTCTTGGCCTTTTCGCCGATTTCCTTGATCAGCGGGTGCTGATATTCTTTGACGAGAGCGTCTTGAGCCGCCTGCGGGAGGAAGCCGTGGGCGTTGAGGTTTTCGTGGTTCGGAACGCCTTCGACCTTAACCTTCTTGCCTTCGATGGCGTAGCCCTGGGTCGGGTACTTGTTGGCGAAGCCAAGCGTACCGGTGAGCTGGTACTTGCGGCTGTACGGCTGCGGGGTCATGACGTTGTGCTGAACTTCGATGACCTTGCCCTTAGCCGTGCGCAGGAGCGTCGTGGTGTGGTCGCCGTTCTGGAAGTCTTCGCAGGCTTCACCCGTGGCTTTTTCGACGAGGGCCTTGCCGACGAAGGAGTTGGTGTCCATGGCGACGAGCGTGGTCAGGCGGTCGCCGCGGTGGATGTCCATCGCTTGGCAGACCGGTCCGATGCCGTGCGTTGCATAGACGTCGCCGCGGTGGAGTTTGTTGTATTCCAAGCGCCAGCCGAGCTTGTCGGACTTGCCCGTTTTCCAGTAGTGATTCCAGAAGCCGCTAAGGTCGTGGATGTAAGCGCCTTCGCCGCGGATGATTTCGCCGAAGAGGCCCTTCTTAGCCATGTTGAGCGTGTTGAGCTCGAAGAAGTCGTAGCAGCAGTTTTCGAGCTGGATGCAGTGTTTGCGGGTGCGTTCCGAGGTGTTGATGAGGTCCCAGCAGTCCTGCATGCTCATTGCGGACGGTACTTCGATGGCGGCGTGCTTGCCGTTTTCCATCGCGTAGAGGGCGACGGGGACGTGGTGGTTCCAGTCGGTAGCGATGTAAACCAAGTCGATATCGTCACGCTTGCAGAGTTCTTTGTAGCCGTCGGGGCCGCTGTAAATGGCAGCCGGGGGAAGTCCCTTGTTGATCAGCTTGTTGTTCTGACCTTCGGCGCGTACTTTTTCGTGGTCGCAGAGGGCGACGATTTGGACGTTCAGGCCGACATCCTTCATTGCCAGGAAGCGGTCCACGGCGCCCGGTCCGCGCATACCCAGGCCGACGAACGCGACGCGAACGACTTTCAGGGGAGCGGTTTTGAGGGCGAGCGCGTGTTGCTGGCCTTCCGGACGTGCGGGAACGGCGGTACGGATAACGCCGTCGCAGCCGCGCGTGTACTGCGTCTGGAATTGCGGATTGACTTGCGTGGCTTCATGGCAGGTGCTGCTTTGCATGCAACCGGTCCATGCCAACATCGCTACGGCGGAGATCGCCAAGATGTAATTGGTTTTTTTCATGTATTTTTACTTTGAGGGTTTAAGTTGTGAAAAGTGAAACCGTTCCCGCGGGATGAGTCCGCGGAAACGGTTCGGAGAAGATTAAAGCGTGCAGCCGAGGGCTTCGGCGGCGGTGTCGCGTTCTTCGCAGAGTTCCTTGATCGAGGCGTCGATCTTGGCGCGTGCGAAGTCGTTGATTTTCAGGCCGGCGACGATTTCCCAGGTGCCGTCTTCCTTCGTGCGGACCGGGAAGCCGGTGATGATGCCCGGAACCGTGCCGTATTCGCCCTTGGAGACGACGCCGACGCTGAACCAGTCGCCTGCCGGAGTCGGGGTGACGAGGTTGCGCACCGTTTCGATGGCGGCGTTGGCGGCCGAGGCGGCGGAGGAGGCTCCGCGTGCTTCGATGATGGCGGCACCGCGTTTTTGGACGGTCGGGATGAAGGTGTTTTCAAGCCATTCCGTGTCGGTGATGACTTCGGTTGCCGGCTTGCCGTTAATCGTGGCGTTAAAGAAGTCCGGGAACTGCGTGGAGGAGTGGTTGCCCCAGATGGTCATGTTCTTGACGGCGGAAACGTGGACGCCGGCCTTGTTGGCGAGCTGGGACTTGCCGCGGTTTTCGTCGAGGCGGGTCATCGCGAAGAAGTTTTCTTCCGGGACGCCGCAAGCGTGGCGCATGGCGATGAGCGCATTCGTGTTGCACGGGTTGCCGACGACGAAGACGCGAACGCCCGGGGCTGCGTTTTCGGCGATGGCTTTTCCCTGTCCGACGAAGATTTTGCCGTTGATGCCGAGGAGGTCTTTGCGTTCCATACCGGCTTTGCGCGGAACGGAGCCGACGAGCAAGCACCAGTTGGCATCCTTAAACGCGACGGCGGGATCGGAGGTGGCGACGATTTCCGTAACGAGCGGGAAGGCGCAGTCTTCGAGTTCCATAACGACGCCGTGGCACTTCGGAAGCGCCGGCTCGATTTCGAGAAGGTTCAGGGCAACCGGCTGATCCGGGCCGAAAACTTCTCCCGCAGCAATGCGGAAAATCAACGAATAGGCGATTTGGCCGGCAGCACCGGTAATCGCAACGCGAATGGGAGTTTTTGCCATAATTTTATCGAGTTTTGTTTGTGGTTAAAAGGTAGCAAAATTTTGGCGTTCTCAGCGGGCAAACGCAAGCAGATATGCGCATAGGAAAACGGGAGGAAATCCGAATCGCAGCCACGCACGGGAGCGTAGGGCGGGGATGAATGCGCCGCCGAGAAAAAGGAGCGCGGTCAGCCCGCCGCCGAGGGTGCCGAGCCGAGGGTGCGGAAACCGGACGGCGAGTTCGGCGGGGACGGCGGCGGCAGTGCCCGTGAATACTTCGACGGCGAACATCAGCCTGCAAGTCGCGTCCCACAAACCTGCGGCAACCCAATCCGTTCCCGGCAGGCAAAATAATACGGCGGAGGCAATCGCCGGAGCGAGCAAAAGGCCGGCGCAAGGGACCAGGACGAGATTGACCAAAACGGCAATCGGCGTGAAGATGCCGAAGCTGCCCGCGATAAAGGCAGCCCCCGCGAGGAAGGTGCCGAACGAAACGGCAAAAAGCGCGATGAATTTTTCGAGGCCGGATGCGAACAGGCGCCGGAAACGGCTTCGGGTGTTTACGGGGACATATTTAAACGGCCGGATGCGGGCGTTCAGGAACTCGCCGAGCGGAATCCCGTAGAGAAAAATCGAGGCGACGACGCCGTAGGAGAGCTGAAACCCGAGCGTGCCCAACAGGGGCGGATTTTGCCAAAGCGTAATCGACGCCGCCAAAATCAGCGCGTTGAGCGGGTTGGAGCTACGCCCGAGCAAGCGTGCCGCAAGCAGGAAGGCGACCATCGTCCACGCCCGCACCGCGGAAGGTGCCGCACCCGTCAGCAGAACGTAAAATCCGGTGACGAGCAGGACCGCCGTCGCCAACACCCAATAGGGCGGCCGGACACGGGAAAAGACGGTGAAGAGCAGGGCGGCAAAGAGCGAAACATGCAGGCCGCTGACGGCGAAAATATGCATGGTGCCCGTCAGCATAAAATCGTTTTCCTGCTCCGGCGGGAGAAGGGAGCGTTCGCCCAAAAGCATGGCGGTGAGGATGCGCTGTTCCCGTTCCTGCGGGCTTTTCGGATCGACGAGCCTGCGAATCAGCTCTGTTTTAAGGCGGGCGAAGCGTCCTCTCATTTCGGCGGCGAATCCCGAATCTAATAGTTCGATGCGGTCACCGTTACCGAGTAAAACGCTGACGCGCCGGGCATGCAGAAAGTCCCGAAAACCGGAATCGAACCACGGATCATCGGCAATGTCGCGGACGATTCCGCGCATCCGCAGGCGCATGCCTTCGTGCAATTCGGTATCCGTTTCCGATTTACGAAAGCGGTAGAGAATGCGCCCGCCGCAGAGCGATGCTCCGCCTTCCGAAGCGGCAACGACGCGGGCGAGTCCGCTCCGGGATTGTCCCGACGGGCGGAAAGGGGTTTCGACGATCGCTTCGACAACGATTTCGCTCTCCGGCTTACCGCACCAATCGACGGGCTTCGGCGCGCAGGCGCTCCACCAGGCGCCCGCCAAAAAGAAGGCGGCAATCGGCAGCGCAAGTCTCCACAAATCATTGCGCAGACCCGCGTGCTTCGTATCGGCGGGGAGCTGCGCGGCGAGGACGGCAATCAGCCCGGCGCATAAGGCGATTCCCGTGGCGACGAGCGAGGCTTGCGGGGAAAAAGAAAAGCCGCATTCGCAAAGGATGTACGCGGCGCATTGCGGAAAGAGGAGCCAGAGCAGGGGCGCGCGGAAAAACTTCGTCGAAGACTTTGCTTCGTCGGACGCATTTCCGGTAAACGCGCTTATTTCATCCATTGTGTAGTTTCTACGCTTGGGACGAAGCAGGGGCAATGATTAAGATGAAAGATTAAAGATTAAAGGATAAAGATTAAAGAGATTAGGGCGAAATCAGACATAGGTAACACTTTAGAGGCCCTAAAATTTGCTACGCGGTGAGCATTCGGGATTCGCTATTCCATGAAAAAACAAGCGCCGCGAAGTGACGGGGACAGACCCGCTTACGCTCCTGCGGCGGAAAAAGCGCCAAGCATCAAGCATCGAGCACCAAGCGAGTGCCTGCGGCTTCTTTAATCTTTTTCACAAAGAAACGGCGGAAATTCACAGATAGGTAACACTTTAGAGTCAAACATAGGTAACACTTTTTTGGTTTTTGTGTTAAAAGC
Organism: Candidatus Spyradenecus sp.; assembly: GCA_045651325.1. GTDB lineage: Bacteria > Verrucomicrobiota > Verrucomicrobiia > Opitutales > UBA953 > Spyradosoma. The sequence goes on along the minus strand of JAZRSB010000032.1, from coordinate 67 downwards.
TACGGTGCGATGCCGTGGGAAAACAAAAGTGTTATCGACATGAAAAAAGAAATAATGGCTGCATTAG
>JAZRSB010000031.1:0-31362 GCA_045651325.1 Candidatus Spyradenecus sp. | reverse complement strand
GAAACCCGCGGACAGGCCTCCGATCCCATGCCCGCTAAGCGACGCGGATTTGTCTCCGAAGTTCCTGCGGCGCAATGGAACATTTTCCTTGCCCGCTCCTGAGAGGCGCTTCCTGCCGCCAAAACAGCGTCTAAATACGTCCGAAATAAGCGTTGACAACTTTTAGGGGGGGGTAAAATGAATCTTTCATTTTAGAATCCAAACTTAGAACGTTATGAAAAAATATATCACGATTGCCGCGCTCCTCACCGCCGGAAGCGCATTGGCGAACGCTGTAGGACTTACGACTCTCGTCACGATGGACGAGCTGATTAGTGCTGCGGGAACAAATACCGCAACTAAAGTCGAGAATATGTCGGTCACGACTTATGACTTTGGAAATGGCACATACATCGGCGGAATCACTTGTGATGCACTAAACACGGCACTCGCTGATTCGAGCAAGTATATCACGATTGCTGCTTGGATTAAGATGGATGACACCAACGGCGTTGAATCAATTTTTGGCTATGGTGCACAATCTAACGGGTTTAAATTGTGCACGAATGGCTCCGGCCTGCAGTACACAGCCAAGGGAGTTGCAGACAAAGAAACTGCAGGTGCTGGTCTTGTCGCAGATACTTGGACATTGGTCGGGATCTCATTCAAAGGAGGGACCGATGCTGCAAACGGAGCGAAATACATTGCAGGAACTGCAAACTCCAACTTCTATACGCGTAATCTTGGGGGATTTGCCACCCCGGCAGAAGCAGACCAAACCTTTGCAATCGGCTCCGGGAATTCAGGAAACGGCCGTGAAACATTCAATGGTTCGATTGCCGGATTGACGATTTTCACGTCGGATTCCGTTATTGACGGGGTCAATGATGTGACGGCGATCATGGGAACGACGGCTCCGGCTCTCATCCCTGAGCCTTCCGCATTCGGCTTGCTCGCAGGTCTCGGCGCTTTGGCGCTCGTCGGTACGCGTCGCCGCCGCAAGTAATTGAGAGCTTAAAGCTTAGAGAGAGCGCTCTCGCGGGGTTCTGCGGGAGCGCTTTTGTTTCTGCTCTTGCTGAGTAGATGCCAAGCATCAAGCCGGCGTCTGCGGCTTCTTTAATCTTTTTTACAAAGAACCCTATCCGTTATCAGCTATCCGCTATTACTTTTCTTTAAGCTTTAAGCATTAAGCTCTAATCTCTCTTTAATCTTTCCCCTTTAATCTTTAATCTATCTCCCCATGCGTCGGCTTTCCCGTGCGTGAAGCTCGGTGGCGAGCATGGTCAGGTTCGGGAGGCTACCGCTGCGGGCGGCGACTTGTTTGAGCGAGGCGAGTGCGGGCAGGGCGAAGGCGCGGTAGCGGGGTTTGCCCATTTCCGTTGAAAGGAAGAAATAGGCGCCGATGGCCTGCATGAGACGTTGGGCGGCGGCGCGGAAAAAGGTTTTCTTTGCTTCGTCGCGCTCGGATTCGGGCAAGCCGATTTGTTCGCAGTAAAAGGCGAAAAAGGCTTCCCGGTCTTCGTCGGAAAGTGTGACGTAGGGGTCGAAGAGCAGTGAGGCGAGATCGTACCACCCGGTACCGACGCGGGCGCCCTGGAAATCGATGAAACAGGCCGTTCCTTTGCGGTAGAGGATGTTTTGGGACTGGCAGTCGCGGTGAATCAGTTGCGGCGGCTGAGCGAGCAGGTGTGCGGCGAGCCCGGCGAGTTCGTGTTCGAGTTCGGCGCCTGCCATGCCGCCGATACAGAGCTTGTGGGCTTTTTTGGCGGCGTTGGTCAGAAAGTAATCGCGCTCCCACTTGTAATAATCGGCGTTGAAGCCGTCGCGCATAATCGGGACTTCGCCGAGTGCGGGCAGGGCGTTCCGGTGAAGCGTCGCGAGGCTTTTTAGGGCGGATCGGTAGGCGTCTTTCCACGCGGGATCATTCTGCGTTTGCAGGGTCCACAGGTCGGTGCCGCCGAGGTCTTCCATGATGAGCAGGCGTGCTTCGGCGTCGTGGAAAAAGACCTTGGGCGCGGGAACGCCGATGCGGGCGAAGAATTCCGCCAATCCGGCGTAGAGGGCGTTTTCGGCCTTGGAGTCGTCGTAGATGCAGGCGATTGCGGGCGTTCCGGCGAAGCGGACGCGGAAGAAGCGCCGGGTGCCGCCGCCTTTTTTGATTTCGGCGTCCGCATCGGGGAGGACGATTTCGGAGAGGATCGCCGCCGGCAATTTTCCGGCCAAAAACTCGCGTGCATTTTCGCTCATGCCGCCAAGCAAAAGCCTTATCGTGCTTCCGCGCAACGTCATAAATGAAAGCTTTAATCTTTCCGAGCTTTGCTCCATGATTAAAGGCAAAACCGAAACCGTGAATTAACGCGTTCCTGCCGATTTATTTTAATTTCACCATGACCGATACTCCCTTTATTCCTCCGGAAAAAGCGCGCGAACTTGCCAAGCGATTCGGCACGCCGCTTTACGTTTACGACGAGAATGCTTTGCGCCGTGCCGCCGAAGCCTGTCTCGCGTTCCCGAATGCGTTCGGGCTGACCGTCCGATTTGCGATTAAGGCGTGTCCGACTGCCGCCGTACTGAAGCTTTTTGATTCGATGGGTTTGCATTTCGACGCTTCGTCGATTTACGAGGTGCGCCGTGCGATGCACGCGGGGATTGCTCCGGAAAAGATCTCGCTTTCGACGCAGGAATTACCGCTTGATTTTTCGGATGAAATTAAAGCGGGTATCCGCTTCAACGCCTGCTCGCTCGACCAGCTCGAACGCTACGGAAACGCTTTCCCGGGAACGCGTGTCGGCGTGCGTTTCAATCCCGGAATCGGCTCCGGCGGGACGGGGAAAACGAATGTCGGCGGCCCGGATTCGTCCTTCGGAATCTGGTTCGAATACGCGGATGCCGTTCGCTTTATTTTGAAAAAACACGGGCTGACGCTGGAGCGCATTCACACGCATATCGGCTCCGGCAGTGATCCCGTCATCTGGCAACGTGCGGCGTTGGCGTCGCTCGAAATGGTGAAGAAGTTCCCGAGTGTCGATACGCTTGATTTCGGCGGCGGCTACAAGGTTGCCCGCGTACACGGCGAAAAAACAACGGATCTCCGGACTTGCGGCGCCCCTGTACGCGATGCGATTGCGCAGCTGGCGGAAGAAACCGGACGCAAGCTCCATTTTGAAATCGAGCCGGGCACCTACCTCGTTGCCAACGCGGGAAACATTCTCGCGCGCGTTCAGGACGTGACCGATACCGGAAAATTCGGGCGCCATTTCATTAAGCTCGACATGGGCATGACGGAGTTGTTGCGGCCCTCGCTCTACGGCGCCCAGCACCCGACGGCGATTGTGCCGAGCCTGCAACGCGCCAACACGCCGCCGCGCGGGGAAGTCGCTTACGTCATCGTCGGACACTGTTGCGAATCCGGGGACTTGGTTTCGTGCGCGCCGGGCGAACCGGAACAGCTCGCGGGGCGCTTCTTTCACGAAGTCGAAATCGGCGATCTCTGCCTCATCGGCGGGACGGGAGCGTATTGCTCGTCGATGTCCGCGAAGAACTACAACAGCTTTCCGGAAGCGGCGGAAGTGCTTTTGCAAGCCGACGGCAATGCGCGCCTCATCCGACGCCGCCAGACGCTTGAGCAGATGCTCCAAAACGAAATCGCATAAACGCCATGGATAATTTCGACGGGAACTTACGCACGCACCACACGCTCGCCTGCATTTGGGATTTTGACAAGACGCTGACGCCCGGCTACATGCAGACGCCGCTCTTCGAGGAGTACGGTATCAACGAGACGAAATTCTGGATCGAGGTCAACCGCCTGCCCGAATTGTACGCGAAGCGCGGCCTTCACGTCTCCAAGGACACCGTCTATCTGAATCACCTGCTCAGTTATGTTAAGAACGGTCCTTTGCGCGGCCTGACCAATCAGAAGCTGCGGGAACTCGGCGCGAAGGTGCCGCTTTGTCCCGGCGTCCCCGAAGTTTTCGATAAGCTGCGCGATTACGCGAAGCGGCTCGGCAACGAACGCAATCTCGACATCGATTTGGAGCACTACATCGTCAGTACCGGCTTGGCGGAGATGATCCGCGGAAGTGCGGTTGCGGCGCATGTGGACGGCATTTACGGCTGCGAATTCATCGAGCAACCGTTTCCGCCGCATTATTCCGAACAACAGATTTTGGAACTCGAAAACGAATCGACGGAAATTTCGCAAATCGGCGTCATGGTCGATAATACGATTAAAACGCGTTTCATTTTCGAAATTAACAAGGGCTCGAACAAGAATCCGGAAATCGACGTCAACGCCGTCGTGCGTCCGAACGATCGCCGCGTGCCGTTTGAGAACATGGTTTACATTGCCGACGGTCCGAGTGATGTCCCCGTGTTTTCTGTTGTGCGCAAGGGCGGCGGATTTGCTTATGCCGTTTACTCGCAGCAATCCCGCGCCGAGCGCCGCCAGAACGATACGTTGCAGGAGACCAAGCGCGTCAACGGCTACGGCCCGAACGATTACCGCGACACCGAATTTACCTTCGATTGGCTTTGCATGCGTCTTGAAGACATGGTTAATCGCATTCAAAAAGAGCGTGCATACGCGTTGCAGTCGCAGGTGGCCCAGCCGCCGCGTCACCTGCATGCGGGTGCGTTGCTTTCGGGCATCGAGAAACGCCCGCAGACCGATCCGGAACCGCCGTCGCTTCAACAACCTTCTTTGCTTTAAAACCGTATTTTGACTTTAAGATAAATGGCCGCCCCCAAAAAACGTTCATGCGCCGCCCGCCCGAACCGCAATTCCCGCCCGAAGAACAAAGTACAGGTCGCCGATCCGGCTCCCCTTTCCGGCGGGGTCGGATTCGGCCGGATTTTACTTTTCGGGCTTTTTCTTGTCTTGGCGTTTTTCTCCTTTATCGCACTGATTACCTATGCGCCCGGGCAGGAGGTCTGTTTTCCGGATTGGCTTGAGGGAACGTTTCGCGATTCCGACATCAGGCAACCCGCCTGTTGCGGGAAATCGGGCGCGACCTTTGCCGTTGTCGCGTTTTACTTTTTCGGCGGCGGCGCCTATCTGCTTCCGCTGTTTCTGGTGCTTTTGTCCGTTTACATGCTGCGTTCCCGCATGGGCCTCGCACTCTATTGGAAATGCACGCAGATGTTTTTTCTGCTCGCTTCGGGGACGCTTTTGCTCTCGCTGTTTTTCGGCGGAACGACGGATTTTGACGTCCTTGTCGCCGGTGCGGGCGGCGGACTCGGCAAGTTGCTGAGCGAAGACATTTGCGAACCCGTGTTGGGCGTGGTCGGTTCCGCGATTCTCGGCATTCTGGTTTACCTGTTTTGCCTTTTGGCATTGCTGGTGGCCCCGCCGCACCGCGTTTTTGTTTGGTGTTGGGAAAAGTTCCGCGATGCCAACGAGGCGTGGAAACAACAGCGCCGCGCACGTTTGGAGCAATTGCGCCGCCTGCGGGAAGCGCGTATTGCCAATGCGCGTGAAATCGCGCGCCAGATGCAGGAAGCCGGCGGAGCAATGCCCCTGAATACGGGCATGCGCACGGCCCGGCTCGCCGAGAAGGAAGACGATGTGCCGGGCTTCGATTCCATTCCCGTTCATTCGCGTGCCGTTCCCGAATACATGGAAGCGGATCCCTTGCCGACGCTCGAGCGCCCGGCGGCGGAACCCGAGGCCGTCGAAGCTCCTGACGAAGCTGCCCCCGAGGAAGCGGCGGCGGAACCCGTGCCGGAAATGCCGGAACGGAAGGAGCCGACAATTATTACAGGCACGCTGACGCCTTTTACCCGTGAGCCGTTGACGCCGGAATCCGAACCCGAGCCGGAGGCCCCTGTGCCGATTCCGCCGGCAAGCGTCGAAACGATTTTGGGTGAAGCGCCTGCCGCTCCCGTTGCGCCTGCCGAGGTCGCTCCGGCCGTATCGAAGCTCCGCATCATCGAACAGGAAGCCGTCGAGCGTGCCGAGGATTTGGATTTCTTTGATTCCCGCGGAGAATATACGTTCCCGCCGCTGAACCTGCTTAAGGCTCCGGTCGAAGAAAAAGCCTCCGAGGCCAATTACGAAGAATTCAGAAATCGCGGCGAGCAGATTATCTCCGCGCTGTCCAAGTTCAAGATTTCTTCGGAACTGACGACGGTTCAAATCGGGCCGACGATTACGCGTTACGAAATCACGCCGCAGGACGACGTTCGCGTCGAAAAAATCCTCAGCCTCCAGAACAATATCGCAATGAAGCTGAAGGTGCAGAGCGCGCGCCTTGCCCTCGTTCCCGAAAACGGTACCGTCGGCATCGAAGTGCCGAATCAGAAGCCGAAAAGCGTCTTCATCCGCGAGATTCTCGAATCGAAAGCTTGGCACGACAACCGTATGGAAATTCCGATTGTGCTCGGGAAGGACGTTACGGGAAAACCCGTGCTCATGGACCTGGCAAAAATGCCGCACGGCCTCATCGCGGGCTCGACGGGTTCCGGGAAGTCCGTTTGCATCAACGGCATCGTTACGTCGATTTTGTATTCCGCATCGCCGGAAGACGTACGGCTCGTCATGGTGGACCCGAAGGTCGTCGAACTGCAGGTTTACAACCGCGTTCCGCACATGCTAATCCCCGTGATTTCCGATGCGAAGAAGGTGCCGGGCGCGATTAAGTGGCTAATCAACGAGATGGAACGCCGCTACGACCTGCTGCGTCGCGCAGGCGTCCGCAATATCGTCGGTTTCAACGCCAAGCTGATTAAGGACCGTGCGGAAGCCGCCGCCGCGCGGGAACGTGCCGCCGCACTCGAAAAGGAACTCTCCGCCGAAGAACGCGCCGCCGTCACCGAAAACGAAGGCTCGCGCGAAATCTTTGTACCGCGCGACGACGGCGTTTTGGACGAAATCGCGGCGAAGAAGAAAATGCCGTACATCGTCTGCATCGTCGATGAATTTGCCGACCTCATGCAGGTTGCCGCCGCCGAAATCGAATCCGGCATTGCCCGCCTTGCCGCGAAGGCGCGTGCCGCAGGGATTCACCTGATTCTCGCGACGCAACGCCCGGACGCCAAGACCGTCACCGGCCTCATCAAAGCAAACTTGCCGACGCGCATCGCCTTCAAGGTAACTTCCGCCGTAAACAGTAAAATTATTATGGACGAAACAGGCGCGGAAACGCTCATCGGCAAGGGCGACATGCTGTTCATCCCGCCGGGGACCTCCTCGCTGTGCCGCGCCCAAGGCTCGTTTATCTCCGAAGAGGAAATCGAATCCATCGTCGATTTTCTCCATGAAAACAACGGCGAACCGCAGTACGCACAGGAAGTTCAGGACGAAATCGACCGCGCCGCCGAGGAAGCCGAACTGGAGAAAAACGGCGGAAAGGGTGCCGCTATGGACGAATTGGATTTGAACGACGACGAGGCGCTCATGATGAAGGCCTGGGAAGTGATTCGCACGACACAGCGCGCTTCGACGTCCAGTCTGCAAATTAAGCTGCGAATCGGCTACGGGCGCGCAACGCGTATCATGGACATGCTCGAAGAACGCGGCTACATCGGACCGCCGCAGAGCGGCTCCAAGACGCGCGATATCCTGCGCAACGATTGATGGAGAGCTTAAAGCTTAATGCTTAGAGCTTAAAGAGGAGCGGGAAACACATCGGATAATCGCCGCCTTCGAAGGTGAGGGCTTCCGGTATTGGCTCTCCCGTGACGTTCCGTGACTCTGTGGCTCCGTGAGCAATACTGCCTGCGGGAAAGAAGCCTGCGGCGGTGATCAGAGATTGGCCGATGGAACTTCTTTAAGCTCTAAGCATTAAGGCTACCTCTAAAAATTCGTTTTTTAAGGCATTGTCCTAAGTTTTTTTTCTTTCCGTTCGTCAGATCCGGTGCGCCGGAGGTGCACTACATGGGATAACCGCGGGTGCAGGCAACGCCGGAACCCGCGGATAATCTATGAAAAACAAGTGCCGCGAAGTGACGGGAGCAGACCCGTTTACATGCCTGCGGCGCAATGAAACGGATTGCGCGCCTCTGTAAACCTCTAAAAATGAATTTCTAGAGGTAGCCTTAAGCTTTAAGCTCTATCCGGGATTTCCGACGCTGCGTAAAAACGCTTCTTCGAGCCCCTGAACCGTGATGAACGGCGCCCAGTGGATGCGGTCTTTCCACGTGCGCGGGAGGAAACCGGCACAACCGCCCGTCGCAAGAATCTTCGGCGCGGGAACACCGTCTTTTTTCAGTTGCTCGAGAACCGTTTCGAGGAGGGCATCAATCATGCCCGCAAAGCCGACGGCACAGCCGAAGCGCATGGCGGAGAGCGTGGATTTGCCGATCGCTTCGGCGTCTTCCGCTAAAAGCAGATCCTGCGGCTTCAATGCCGGGAGCAGGGCCGTTTGCTCATGCAGGTAGCGGGTCATGACGCCGATGCCCGGCGCGATAATGCCGCCTTCGTAGCCGTTTTCGGTGAGAATATCAAACGTCACGGCCGTGCCCATGTCGATGATGACGGCGGGCGCACCGAAGCGAACCTGCGCGCCGATGCAATTGGCGAGGCGGTCGGGACCGACCTCGTGCGGCGTCGGATAATGGATGCCTAAGCCCGGACAATTGCCGTGATAAACGCGGCAAACCGGAAGCGTCGAACAGTTTTTCAGCGCCATCTCGAGACGCTCCGTGGCGGCGGGAACGACGCTGCAGAACGAAATGCCGTCCGGCGCGAGCGCGCGCATGGCCTGTGAGGCGAGCAGGGCGGGGACGCCGTCGGCGGCACTGGCGATGCGCGGCGTGTCCAATTCGCCGCAGAGCAGCGAGCGGCGGTTTTCCAACACGGCGTAATGCGTGTGGGTGTTTCCGATGTCGAGACAGAGAATGCGCATAGAGCTTTATCGGCCGAGCTCGGAATAGCCGTCCCAGGTTTGGTCGGTGAAGACACCCAAGGGTGCGAGCAGATTCATGAAGCTATGAAAATCCGGGTTGGCAAGCACGTCGTTCAGGTTTTGTCCGTCGAAGGAAACGCGCATGAAAATCTGTTCGGCGCGCTGATTCAGTCCGAGGCGCTTCAGGTCTTCGATACGTTTCGGCAGGCGGAACAGCACACCGGCAAAGCCTTCTTCCCAACCTTGGCGGTGGTCCTTGTAGGCGTGGACGTCGCCGTTGACGAGGTGCCAGAACATGACGGGAAGTTGTACGCCTTCGCGTTCGTAAAGGCCCATTTCGTAGGGGCGCAGTTCGCGTTCGCCGAGTTTGACGCCGGCGACGGAAAATTCTCGGCCGATGCGTGTCCATCCGTTATCGACCCAGCAGGCGTCCGGATTGTGTCCGCCCGCATCGATCGGCGAGCGCTTCCCGGGTGACCAGTAGGCGGCATAAAACGTAATCGCCAGATTGCCTTTCACATAGCGGCGGGAAACGCATTGGTCGAATTTCAGCAACTTGATGACGTAGTCGATCATGCCTTGAGTGTTCCCGATGGGAACTTCTTCGACGGTCCAGCCGGGCAGCTCCGCCGGAGCGATTTTCGCCAACTCGCCGTGGAAGCGCGGCGTGGACTCGACGAACCATTTGGCGTAAATGACCGTTCCCGCGATGATGCAGATAAAGGCGCTGAGAAGAATGATAAAGAATTTTTTCATCGGATTAGGAAAGAAGAATGACGATGGCTTCCGCGAAGTCCGCGGTGTGAGTCAGCGAAACCAGTGCGCGGTTCGCTCCGGCGTTTTGGAGGGCGGCTTGCCCGTGAGGGGAAAAAACGGGGCGGGGCGCTCCGTTGGCATCGGAAAGCACGGCAAAGTCCGTAAAACCGACCGTTTCGCCGATGCCCGTTCCGAGCGCCTTGGAAAAGGCTTCCTTGGCAGCCCAGCGCGCGGCGAGGCTTTCCCAGACATGGGCACCCCGGGAACGGCAGAGCTCAATTTCCTCCGGGAAAAAGACTTTGCTCAGAAACGCGTCGCCGTGGCGCGCAACCGCGTCGCGGATGCGGGAGACGGATTCCAGGTCAATACCGACACCGGCGACCTGAGCTCCCGGCGGAATTTCCGGCGTGCGGACTCCGATTTTCTCCGAAGCGTTTCCCATGGGCGTTTACGGGCGCGGCAGAATCGTAATGCCGTCGCGCATACGCGCTTTCATTTCGCGCACCGCTTCGCCGATGCCGAAAAGCACGGAACGACACAAAATCGAGTGGCCGATGTTGAGCTCGTGCAGATGCGGGATTTCGACGACTTCCGTGATGTTGACGTAGTTGATACCGTGGCCGGCGTTGGTCGTGATAGCGACGTTTGCGGCGTTTTCGGCGGCTTTGCACAGGCGGCGGAATTCCCGCGAGCGGGCCGCCGTGTCGTAGTACGCATTCGCGTAAGCCCCGGTATGCAATTCGATGCAGGGCGCGCCGATGGCCGCCGCCGCGTCAATTTGCCTGGAGTCCGGATCAATAAAGAGGCTGGTGACAATCCCCGCTTCCGTGAAGCGCGCTGTGGTTTCCCGCAGCTCTTCGATGCGCGCGGCGATATCCAGACCGCCCTCCGTCGAGACTTCCTCGCGGCGTTCGGGGACGAGGCAGACCGAGTCCGGCTTCGTCTTGAGGGCAAATTCCACCATTGCCGGCGTCGGGGCCATTTCGAGATTCATCCGCGTCTGAATCGTTTCGCGCAGGCGGAGTACATCGCGCTCCTGGATGTGGCGGCGGTCTTCCCGCAGGTGTACGGTGATGCCGTCGGCTCCGGCCTGCTCCGCCGCAAGGGCAACGGCAACGGGGTCGGGCTCGACCATCTTGCCGCAACTCATGTCGTAGCCGCGATAGCGCGCCTGACGCAGAGTAGCGGCGTGGTCGATATTGACGCCAAGAAGAATTGCTTTTTTCATGCGGAAGATTACACGACAGTTTCGCCCGATGCGCAAGCGTGCAAATAGCACGGCTTCCCGCCTTCCACTGCATGGAGGAAAATAAAAAAGGCACGTGAGCAGGGCTCTCCCCGTCACTTTGCGACGCAATGGAACGAATTTCTAGAGCTTGCCTTTAGTATTCCGTAGAGGAGAGCAGGGCTTGTGGATAGGTTTTTCTTGTGTTGTCAGCAACAGTGTGCTAATTTGCCCCCGTACACTCGGGGAATGGCTCCCGAAAGTGCCGGGAAATAGGCTTCATGAATGGCTCTGACTTAACACCTCAAAACACGTTTTCTAATTCGCGCGGGCGTTGGTTGCCGCTCGCGGCGGGAATCTTCATCTTTGCTGGGCTGGCGGGGGCGCTTTGGGCGCTTTTAGCGGGGCAGGTTGGTCCCCAAGCTGGTGCACCGGAAGAGGTTGTAACAATTCCTAGTGCAGCTCTAATCGGAGGCCTTGTAGGGGTCATCGGCTACATCGGAAATTCTGATAGAAGGGAAAGCCCTTCTTACGAACCAGCTCTATAAATTGGCTATACCGAACAATGATTTTAGAAAACATCGACGAAAAATTAAAGCTGTTAAAACAGGGAATTCTTCGAGAGTTTTGTTTTGCCTTTGAAATTCCTAAAAATCTTACTTCGGACGAGTATGATGACATGCTGTGGGAGTTAAGCGGATTTGGCTTTGAAGATGTGGCTGACATGCTTCCTGCTATGATGGTTCAAGACATCGACAATTATATAAGCAGAAGAATTCGTCCGCTTACAGACGCGCTTGTTTGCTACCTGAGTAATAATGATAAAGAAAGAGTAGAATTGTTGAGGCAATTTTCAATTGCTCAATTGCGTGTTATAACAGAGTGGCAGTGTATTTTTTCTCGCCTGCAATGGGGAGAAGGGAGCCCGGAGCTTGAACCTGAATTTGAAGAAATTGTCCGTAGAGATGCTCATGTCTTAAAAGCGATTATACGGGAAAAAGTTCGTGAACAAACGAATGGGATGTCGACGTAGAGATGACTTTTTGCGAGGGCGCGATTCTCCGCGAGACTTTGATGGCCGTGATTTTGTGCAATTATACTTACGACTCGCAAGGGCGCCGCTTCGAAAAGAAAGTGACGTCTGCGGGAACGGTGGAGTTACACCACCGCTACATCTATCGCGGATATTTGCAAATCGCGGCGCTTGATTTGACGCGTTCGGCGCATCCGGCGCTGTGGTTCGTCACTTGGGATCCGTCACAGCCGGTTGCGACGCGTCCGCTCGCGATCCAAAAGGACGGTACGTGGTTCACCTACGGATACGACCTCACGAAAAACATCTGCGAAGTCTTCGGCCCCGCCGGCTACATCCGAACGTCTTACAGTTACGCGCCTTTCGGCTCCGTCTCGGAATCCGGCGACGTTTCCCAACCGCTCCAATGGTCTTCGGAACATTACGACTCCGAGCTCGACCTCGTTTACTACAACTACCGCCACTACTCGCCTTCGCTCGGCCGCTTCCTCTCCCGCGACCCCATCGAAGAACAAGGCGGACTCAATCTGTATGCGTTCGCAAGAAATCATCCTATAGTGCTTTCTGAGCGATTAGGATTGATTTCTTTCGTGGACGTAGCCCTGCCTGTTTTAGAGGGAGCGCTTTATGCAGGGGAGTTTTGTGCGGGGGCTGCCGACTCCTTTACTTTTGGTGCAACTAAATATTTAAGAGATTTAATTAATGAAGCACTCACAGGAACGGGAGATTACGAAATTCAGCACGAAAATGTTTATTTCGCGGGAGAAGTGGTAGAAATTTCGACAGAAATTATTGTTACAGGTGGAAGCGCGGCTCTAAAAGTCGCAGCCAAGAGAGCAATAGAAAAAGAATCTTTAAAAATTATTGCAAAGCAAGGAGAACGTGCTTTGACGGAAGAGACATCTAAAAGAATCGTTGAAAAAGCCAAAAGCCGACTGGCGAATAGACTTCGCCGAGAAGCGAGGACGGTCATTGGAGCTTCCAAAGATGAAGTTGTCCATCACACCCACTCTCTACTAGGGCATCCCCCGTTTAAAGGGCGAGAGTCTGTTCAGTCGAGTTTCCCGACAATCGGAGTGCGTTGGATTGCAAATAATCCAAAAAATCTAACACTACTCAAAAAATCAGAAAGAAGAAGGCATGTGCTTTTACATCAACGTGCTTATATTTCGGAAAGAGTCGTGATCGGTTCAACTTCTCCAGTACTTACTGCACATAGAATAGAACTCAACAGAAATGAAACAATTTTAAAGAATTCGGCAGTTGATTTTATTGTTGACGTAAAAAACAGATGTTCAAAATAGGAAATCTTACCATGGAATATTTTGTTGCGAATATATCGGAAGAATCAGGCAATAAACCATTTCAAGTCCTTATTTGGTGCGCGATAGGAGCTTACTTCATTTGGAAATCTTTTTTGTACTGCGTCAAGAAGTACGACCTTCTCGCAAAAAACTTTTTCAGGGCAAATAGTTTGCCTCCGCCGGTAAAAGCGTTTTTCGATGAATTAAAGAATGATGAGAACCTTTTTAGATGGAAGAGTTTTAGGCAGGAAGCGGTATTCGGAGAAAAAATCCTTGAAACGGATAATCTGATTTTTATTTGGAGCAAGCCATGGTACCTGAAAAAGCTTTCGCTCTGGTGTCTTGGATATTTCGTAGAATATGAAGTTAACGAATATCTCATTTGCTGGAATCCAGAGAGAGATGAGATTTGCCTTGCTAAGGAGTCATTCGACCTAACAGCTTGGAAACATACAGGACAATGGGAAAAGAAATATGTCGGACAAAGCCTAGAGGTGTTTGTTGGCGATTTGGCCCCAGAGGAAGATGATTTGTAGGCGCCGTGTAATAGACGTTTTTAGTATCTTCATCCGCTACGCGCCGAACAGTTTGAACCTGTTCTACGCTTTCGACGGCAACAAAAACGTCTCGGACGTGTTTTATCGGATGACGTCTAACGGCATCGGCGCGCACTACGACTACGCGCCCTTCGGCGCCACGACCCGCACGCACCGCGATGCGTCCGCCACTACTCCCCTTCGCTCGGACGCTTCCTCTCCCGCGCCCCCATCGAAGAACAAGGCGGACGGGGCGGCTTGCGTTTCGGCGCGCAGTTTGTAAAAATGTGTGCCAATGATGAAGTCTTCCATTGATTTCGGTTGGGTTAAAATCGCGGCGGTCTCGCCCAAGGTGTATTTGGCGGATGTCCCCGCCAACGTGCGCGAGATCGGCGAGGCCATGAATCGCGCGGCGGCTCAGGGTGCGGCCGTCGTCGCCTTTCCGGAGTTGTCGCTGACGGGGGCTTCCTGCGGCGACCTCTTTTATCAGTCGTTGCTGGCGGATGAAGTTGAAAAAGGGCTGAAGGCGCTCGCGAAGCTTACGTCGAGCCTCGATATTACGGCCATCGTCGGTGCTCCGATCGGCATCCGCGGGCGCGTTTATAATTGCGCCGTGGTCCTTAGCGGCGGGATGATTGTCGGGGCGGTTCCGAAAACGTATCTGACGTGTTCGGAGCAACGCTGGTTTACGCCTGCCACGGCTTTGGATGTCCCCGAATTTACGCTTTCTTGCGGGACGGTGGTGCCCGTCGGGACGGATTTGGTTTTTGAAAACCGCTTTTTCGGAAAGTGTGCTTTCGGCATCGAAATCGGTACGGATTTGTATGCGCCGGAAGCCCCGAGCGGGAAACTTGCTTGGGCCGGTGTGCCGCTTATTTTCAACCTTGCGGCCGTGCCTTCCGTGGTCGGCAAGCGTGCTTTCCGCCGCGATGCCGTAAAAATGCAATCGGCGCGTTGCCGTGCCGCCTACGTTTACGCGGGCGCGGGCGCGGGCGAATCGACGACGGATCTGGTTTTCGGCGGCGAATGCTTTGTCGCGCAAAACGGCGCTATGCTTGCCGAATCCAAGCCTTTTTCGACGGAAACCGAATTGCTTTGGGCGCAGATTGACCTCGATTATATCGCCTCACGCCGCCGTAGGAGCGTTGAATTTTCGGCTTCGACCGGCAATGCCGCGCAAAAGGTTTTCCGCCGCGTCCATTTTGCTCTCGCTTCGACGCACACGGATCTGCCGGCCGCCGTTTTCGGCAAGACCGACGCTTCGCCCTTCGTTCCCGCCGACAAGGAATGTCGCGAGGAAACCTGCCGTGAAGCGTTTGAGATTCAGGTCGCCGGATTGGTGCGTCGCCTGAGCCACACGCAGGCAAAAACCGTGGTGCTCGGCATTTCGGGCGGCTTGGATTCCACGCTTGCGATTCTGGTCGTGAAGGAAGCCTTTGCCCGCCTCGGTTTGGATCCGGCGGGGATTCGCGGCTACTCGCTTCCCGGCCCGGGAACGTCGGTGCGCACGCGCAAAAATGCTTTGGATCTGATGACGCGCCTCGGTATCGAAGCCGGGGAGATTTCCATCGTCCCTGCCGTCGAACAGCATTTGCGTGATATCGGGCAGGCGGAAAACTGCTTTGACGCTGCGTACGAAAACGCGCAGGCGCGTGAACGCACGCAGATTCTGATGGATTTGGCGAACCGCTTCGGCGGCTTTGTCGTCGGTACGGGCGACCTGTCCGAAGCCGCGCTCGGGTGGTGTACTTTCAACGGCGATCAGATGTCGATGTACCACGTCAATATCGGGGTGCCGAAGACGCTCATCCGCCACATCATCGCTTGGGTCGCGGAAGAAAAGGGCGACGCAGCGATTGCACAGACCCTGCAGGACATCATCGATACGCCGATTTCGCCGGAACTCAAGCCGCCGAGCGAGAGCGGAGAAATCGCCCAAAAGACCGAAGACTTGGTTGGCCCTTACGAGTTGCACGACTTCTTTATTCATCATTTTTGCGGCAACGGATTCGCTCCGGAGAAAATCCGCCTGCTCGCCGAAAATGCTTTTGCGGGGGCGTATGACGATGCCACGATCGAAAAGTGGCTCAACGTCTTTCTGCGCCGCTTTTTCTCGCAGCAGTTCAAGCGCTCGGCTTGTCCGGACGGGCCGAAGGTGCTCGAAGTCGGGCTTTCCCCGCGCGGCGATTGGATTATGCCCAGCGATGCCCGCTCCGCGATGTGGCTGGGAGCCTGAAGCGGGTAAAGCGCCAAGCATCGGGCATCAGGCGAGCTACAGCTTCCGTGAATAGTGAATAACGAATAATTCACTTCGGCTAATCCGTCGAGTACGGACGCCGGAGAAGGCACGGCAAACGCCTCCCCTATCAGCTATCCGTTTTCCCTCTTAAGGCTACCTCTAGAAATTCGTTTTTTAGGGGTTTGAAGAGGCTCGCAAGTCGTTCCATTGCGCCGCGGGCGAGTCGGAGCGCTGTCGAAGTCGCTTAGCGGCGCATGGGGCCGGAGGCCTGTCCGCGGGTTTCGGCTCTGCCTGCACCTGCGGTTATCCCATGTATTCCCGCTCCACGGGAATCATGCCGGAGGCGATTGGAGCTCCTGCAGCGCAATGGAACGACTTACACGCTTTTGCGGAGCTCCTCTAAAACGAATTTCTGGAAGTCGCCTTAAGGCTTCGTTTTGATGCTTGGCGCGAACTTGTTCGCCGATTTCTACTTTTGACAAAGGCGAGCCGCTGTTTTTTACTATCCCGAAACACAATTAGCGCAATCAGACATGTCCATTTTCAGCAAATTTCCCGGAATTTTTTCCACCTCTATCGGCATCGACCTCGGAACCGCGAACGTCCTCGTTTACTTGAAGGGACGCGGGATTATCATGAACGAGCCGAGCTACGTCGCTCTCGACAAGGAGACCCGCAAGGTGCTGGCGGTTGGGAATGAAGCCAAGCGCATGGCGGCGGTGGCCCCGGAAAACATCTCGGTGATCCGCCCGATGAAGGACGGCGTGATTGCGGACTTCGACGTCAGCGAGCAGATGTTGCGCTACTTTATCGGTAAGGCGGCGCGCCATTCGATTTTGACGCACCTGACGGTCGTGATTGCGGTGCCCTACGGCATCAATCCGGTGCAGCGCCGTGCGGTTGAGGAATCCGCCTACCGTGCGGGCGCGCAGAACGTGCGTATTATTTTCGAGCCGGTGGCTTCGGCGCTCGGCGTCGGTTTGCCGGTCGGTGAACCGGAAGCCAGCATGATTGTCGATATCGGGGGCGGAACGACGGAAGTCGCGGTGCTTTCGCTCGGCGGGATTGTCTCGGCGCGCAGCTTGAGTGTCGGCGGCGATGCCTTGGAAAAAGCGATTATCGAGAGCGTCCGCGCGAATTACAATTTGGTGATTTCGGAGCGCATGGCGGAAGATCTGAAGAAGAATATCGGTTCCGCTTACCCGCTCGAACAGGAAATGACGATGGAGATCAAGGGCCGCGACGCGATGTCCGGTTTGCCGCGCGCGATGGTTGTCCGCTCGGAGGAAGTCCGCGAGGCCATGCTCCCGAGCTTCAAGACGATGGCGCAGGCGATCCACCAGACGTTGGAACACTGCCCGCCGGAAATTTCGGGGAATCTCATCGACCGCGGGGCCGCCATCGCCGGCGGGGGCGCGTTGATTCGCGGTTTGGACCATTACTTCAGCGACTTCCTCGGCTTGCCCTTCTTCCCGGCGGAAGATCCGCTCTTTGCGGTGGTCCAGGGAACCGGGATTTCGATCGAAAACTCCGACTGGAATCGTCCGCGGGTGCGCTAAACGGGTGCTTTCGCGCTAACGCCTGTTTCCCGATTCGGAAGTGTCTTCGCATTATCGAGATTTCCGACCCTTTCTTTTCGGCATCTTTGCGATTGTCGCGTGCTGGTTTGCGCCGGCGTTTTTTAAGCGCTTCTGTTACGAGTCGTTTCAGGAATTTTCGGCGCCGGCGTTTCTGATGGCGTCGCATGCGAAGGATTTGTCGCGCTACTGGGAATTGCGTTCGCGTTCGAAGCACGAATTGATTGAAGCGGGACGTGATGCGGCCCGGCAGGCGGGAACCCTTGAAATCGAAGCACAGCAGCGCACGCTTTTGCGCGAGGAAAACCGCCGCCTGGAAAAACTTTGCGGGCTGCCGTCCCGACCGGAGATGCGCACGCTTGTCGCCCGCGTGGCTCAGCGCAATATCGGGCTTTGGTGGCAGCAAATCGTCATTCGCCGCGGGCGGGTGGACGGCGTGCGTGTCGGAGCTCCGGTCATCGACGCGGAAGGCGTGGTCGGGCGCGTGCGGGAAGTCTTCGCTTACACGAGCGTCGTCGAGCTGATTTCGAGCCCGTCGTTCCGCATTTCCGCCTATGTGGAAGGCAGTAATTATCCGGTGACGTTTTTCGGCTCGGGCGCCGGGCCTTTTCAGCGTCCGAGCGGTGTAATCCGGGATATCCCCTCCGATTTTCCCGAGCGCTTCGAGCAAAATCCGTCGATTATGACGACGGGGGTCGGCGGCGTTTTCCCGGGCGGCCTTTTTCTCGGTCGCATGTCGGGAGGGATGCGTTTGACGGATGACGGTCTGTTTTTCGAGGCGCGCGTGGACTTACGCCCCGGCTTGGCTTCGGTCGAGGAAGTGGCCGTTTTGGTGCCTGTGAAGGCGGACGTTACGGAATACAACGAGTGGGAGGCGGTCCCTTAGGGCCGGGCGGCGAATGGCGGCGATGAATTTCAGCAAAGGGCTTTTTTACTGGGTTCCTTCTCTCGTTTGCGCCTGCTTTTGGTGTTTCGCTCTTGCCGTTTTCACGGATTTGCTCGCGCCTTTCGGGATTACGTTTTTTACGGCGGGTCTGCTCGTCGTCATTCCCGCATTGCTGATGCCTTTTTCCCGCGGCTTGCTTTGTGTGTTTTTGGGCGGTTGTGTTGTCGATGCCTCTTTGCCGATTCCCTTTGAGTTGACGCATTCGCTGAGTTTTTGGGAGGGGGAGCGGCACGTTTCGCTTTTCGGCGATATCCCGGCGGATATTCCCGCGTTTTTCGGTTTCGTCGCCGGTTGGATGATTTTCGCTTACCTTGTTTTGCGGCTTTTGCGCTCCCGCATTTCCGCCGTCAATCCGGTTCAGTGGATTGTCAGCGCGGAAATCGTCAACGCGGTTATTTTTGTTTTTTGGGCGACGGCGATGGGGTGGACGCGCTTCGGTGAGTTTGCCTATTGGGGCGGGCTGTTTCTCAATTTGTTTTTTTCCGCGTCGGTGATTTTTATTTTCGGCTGGTGGTTTTTTGATTTGCAGTTGGCGGCCTATCGCCTCTGCGGAATCGATATCATCCGCGAACGGGAAGGAGAGGGAGAATGATTCGGCAGGCGCGTGTTCCCGGAGTGGCACCGATACGCATTGCGGTTGTCGGCGTGTTTTTCGTCCTCGTCGTGCTTTTCCTGCTGACGGGTTTGGCGCGTCTGCAGATTTTCGAAAGCGATGAATACAGCTCGGAACATCGGCAACAGAGCCGCCGTATCGTTATGACGCCGGCGCCGCGCGGGGAAATCCGGGATCGCAACGGCAACATCATCGTCGCCAATCGCGCCCGCTTTTCCGTCGTCGCGGATTTGAGCTTGTTGCGGGATGAAATCAATGCCGCCTACGTCAGCGCCGTCCGCAAAGCGCGTAAGCAACGTTCCCGTTCCGCATCCGTGCGTATTGACCGCGATGCGTTGTTGAATACGGCGCGCATTGATGTTTTGCAAAAATACCAGGACCGCGTCAATCGCACCATCGGGCGTCAGGCTGTTCTGGACCCGAAGACGATTTTGCGTCATATCGGGCAAAAGCGGACCCTGGATTTTCCGTTGGCGGAGAATTTGACGGATCTCGAGCGGGCGCGCTTCATCGAGCAGTTTCCCGTCAACGGGCCGATCCGGCTTTATATTGATAGCGTGCGTTTTTACCCCTACGGCAAGTTGGCGGCGCATACGCTCGGTTTTTTGGTCAACACGGAGGATGTTTCGACGGAAAGCGTTCCGAAGCGTCACGCGAACATCGGGGTTTCCCGGTATCGCGGAAAGACCGGCGCGACGGGCTTGGAAAAGCAGCTCGATGTCGCTTTGCGCGGTGTGCCCGGGTACCGTCTGTGGATGGTGCACCCGAACGGCTACCTTTACAACATGCTCGAAGAGGTCAAGCCGGTTCAGGGGGCGTTGATTTACACGACGCTCGATCTCGATTTGCAACAGGAGGTTGAAGCGGCGATGGCGACGGTTGAGCGTCCCGGCGCGGCCATTGTGCTCGACGTCGAGTCCGGCGAAATCCTCGCCATGGCCAGTAATTTCTGTTACGACCCGAACGAATTTTCCGTCATCATCCGTTCCGCGTACCTGAAGGATCTCGTGGCCCGCGATGCGAATATTCTTGCGAACCGCGCACTTCAGGGGCGCTACCCGCCGGGTTCCACCTTCAAGCTGATTACCGCTATTGCCGCCCTGCGCAGCGGAAAGATTCATTACGACACGACCTTCAACTGCGGTTCGTATCTGCGCGTGCATGGCCGCAATTGGCCCGAACACGACGGCGCTTCTTTCGGCGAATGCGACGTGGCGCGCATGATTCGCGTTTCTTCCAATGTCTTTTGTTATCGCGCCGCACTCGAAATCGGCTGGGAACCGATTACCGCGGAGGCGCGCCGCTTCGGGTTCGACAAACGCATTCCGCTCGAATTGCCGGAAGCCACCGGACGCTACCTCGTCGTGCCTTCTCCCGAGTACAAACGCGATGAAGTCAAGGCCGGCGGTTGGGTGACCGGCGACACGCTTAACATGTCCATCGGCCAGGGCTATTTGCTGGCTTCGCCGATGCACGTCGCCTGCATGACGGCTTCGATCGCACGGCGGGAAACGCGTACCTCGACGACGATTGTTTACGATCCCGAACGCGCCGGAAAACGCATAAAACACGGCGGCGAAGACATCGGGCTCTCCGACGAAGCCTACGCGACGCTTTTGCGCGGCATGGAAGAAACCGTCGAAAAAGGGACCGGCCGCCGCGCGCGCGTGGACGGTCTGCGTATCGCCGGGAAGACGGGGACGGCGCAGTGGACGAATCGCGGGAAACGCGCAAACCTCGCCTGGTTTACCGGATTTGCGCCTGCGGACAAGCCGAAGATTGCCGTCACCGTGGTTTTCGAAGCGGAAAAAGAAGACAATATGGCGGGCGGAGCCACGGCGGGCCCCGTTGCCGGACGCATTTTCAAAAAGTGGAAAGAGCTTAATCTGGACGGGGGAGCGCGGGAATGACGGACGAGGGAGCGGATATTTTTGTCATCACGGGCACGACGGCCGTCGGGAAAACCGAAACGGCCTTGCGCTGGGCGGAGACGCACAACGCGGAAATCGTTTCCTGCGATTCCACGAACGTCTATCGCGGGATGGACATCGGGACGGCCAAGCCGACCTTTGCCGAGCGTTCTCGCGTCGTTCATCACGGTATCGACCTGGTCGAGCCGAGCGAAAAATTTTCTGTCGGCGACTATCTGGATTTTGCCGTTCCCTGTGTTGCGGACATCCTTGCGCGCGGGAAACGCGTGCTCGTTACCGGCGGAAGCGGGTTTTATCTGAAGGCGTTTTATGCGCCCGTGACCGACGAAATTCATGTTCCCGATGCCGTTCGCCGGCAGGTCGAAGCGCTGTTTGCCCGCGGAGATGACTGCGCCGTAAGCGCCTTGCGGAAACTGAATCCGGACGGCGCGCCCGGCTTTGACTGGCAGAATCCGCGTCGCGTTGCCCGAGCGCTCGAGCGTTGTCTTGCCAGCGGGAAAACCATCTCGGAGTTGCTCGCCGAAATGAATGCTCGCGTTTCTCCGTTTGCCGCCTATAAGGTCCGGACGGTTTTGCTCTCCCGCGACAAAGAGGAACTGAGCCGCCGCATCGCTTTGCGCGTGGAGCAAATGCTGGAGCAGGGATTAATTGAAGAGGTGCGGCTGTTGGCGCGGGAGCGCGGCTTGCGACCGGACACGCCGGCCGGCAACGCCATCGGCTACCGCGAAACCTTGGAATGGTTCGCGAACGGCGAATCGGGCGGTATCCCCGCTCTTGCGGAAAAAATCGCACTTTCGACGCGCCGCCTCGCCGCCAAGCAACGCAAGTGGTTCCGCACGCAAATCCCCGTCGATTGTGTCGTGGATTTGTCGGAACGCGGGTAGCGCTTCCGTGCCCGGCAGGCGGAACCGAGCCCGCCGCAATGGGCCTTTTCTGATGCCCCCCCCGCCCCTTTTAGGCTTTATTCTTTATGATTCGGGTTTTACCCCTTAGACTCTCCCGCATGAAAAATTCTAAAGCACGCCAAAAAGAAATTTTTGCGGGAACCGAGGTCCTGCAGACGCTGCGCGATTGGGTGCGTTTTGCCGTTTCTTTGTTTAATCGGGAAGGCCTGTTTTTCGGACAGGGAAGCGCGAATGCCTACGACGAAGCGCTTTACATCATTCAAAGCGTTTTGCATTTGCCCTTGGAGGGACCGGAGAGCTTTCTTGATGCACGCCTGACGGCCGCCGAGATTGAGACGGTCAAAGACGCGCTTGCCCGCCGGGCGCTTGAGCGCGTGCCCGCCGCCTACATTACCAAGGAGGCCTGGCTCGGCGACTACCGCTTTTACGTGGATGAACGCGTCATCGTTCCGCGTTCGTACTTTATGGAAATCATCCCCGAACAGCTGACGCCGTGGCTCGCCGATGCCGATGCCGTCGAGCGCGTTGCCGACGTCTGCACGGGCGGCGGGTCGATTGCGATTCTCCTCGCGCATGCGTTCCCGAACGCTCAAGTCGATGCCTGCGATATTTCCGTGCCTGCGCTGGAAGTGGCGACGAAGAATGTCGAAGACTACGGCTTGGTCGAGCAGATTTCGCTGTTTCAATCGGATGTTTTGGACGATGTGCCGGCGGAGGCAAATGCTTACGATATCATTGTTTCCAATCCGCCCTATGAGCCGGACGTCTTGCGCGAAACGCTTCCCGCGGAATTTACCCACGAGCCGGACAATGCGCTTTTCTCCGGGGAAGACGGCATGGACGTGATTCGCAAGCTGCTCGAGCAGGCGGCGGAAAAACTCAAGCCCTCGGGCTTGTTGCTGATTGAAGTCGGCGGCCTGCAGGACGCGCTCGAAGCCGCGTTCCCGCAAATCGAATTTAATTGGTTGGCAACGGCGGACGAGTCCGACTGCGTTTGCCTGATTCAGGCGTCTTCGCTCAAGCGTGCATTCGGAAAATAAGAGCCTCGGCGGGAATGAAGTTTAAGTTTCAGATTATCGGTTCTAGTAGCGGCGGGAATTGCGCTTTGCTGTCGAGTGATGCCGGAAATGTGCTAATCGATGCCGGCTTTACCGGAAAGAAAATCAAGGATTCGCTCAAGACGCTCGGGCTTACGATCGGCGATATCGACGCCGTGTTTTTTACCCACGAACACCGCGACCACACGGCGGGCGTGACCGGCCTGTCGTCGGCCTCCCACCTGCGTTTTTTCGCGAATCGTGCAACGGCGCAGGAAATCGAATACCGCTACAAGCGCACGCTCCCGTGGGTCCATTTTAATTCCGGCGACCGCTTTGCGTTTCGCGATATGAACGTGACGACCTTTGCGATTCCGCACGATTCGCAGGATGCCGTCGGCTACGCGTTTGAAATCGGCGGCGAAAAACTTGTCTGGCTGACGGACTGCGGGAAGATTACGACAATCGTGAAACACAATCTTGCCGACGCGGACCATCTCGTCATCGAATCCAATTATGATCCGGTGATGCTGAATCGTTCCGATCGGCCGGAGGATTTGAAAAACCGTATTCGCGGCACGCACGGGCATTTGTCCAACGCGCAATGTGCGGAGTTTCTGAACGAATACGAGAACCCGCGCCTGCAAAACGTGTTTTTCGCACACATCAGCCGCGAGTGTAATACGCCGGATTTGGTGCGCGAAACCTCGCTCGCTGCCGTCAAATCGCGTTGCGCGCGCGCCGTTCCCGTCAACCCCGCTGTCATGCTCGCTCCGGAAGCCGGTTTCGGATTTTAGTCCGGTTGTAAAAAACGTCTTTGCTCTGCGCTCGGTTTTTCATTGAATTAACGGCATAACCCATGGAAAAAATTCTCATCATCAAGCCCTCGTCCCTCGGCGATATTTTGCATGCCCTTCAAGTCGTCGAAACCATCCGGGAAGCCCGCGGACGCGAAAACGTCGAAATCACCTGGCTGGTACGCGATATTTTTGCTCCGGTGCTGGAAGCTTGTTCGACGGTCGATCGCACAATCGTTTACGAACGCGGCAAGGGCTTGCGCGGGATATGGGATTTGGGAAAGCGCCTGAAGCGGGAACGCTTCGACCTCGTGCTCGACATGCAGGGACTGGCGCGTTCGGCGTTTTGGGCGAGATGCGTCCAGGCCCCGGTAAAAATCGGTCGGGGCGACGGACGCGAGTTTTCGCGCTACTTTTTCCGCACGCTGGCGGAGGCCCCCAAAGACGGTTTTAAGCATTCGCATGCCGTCGAAATCCTGCTTCAGTTTTTGCCGAAAATCGGCTTGCCCGCCGAAATTCGCGGAAGCGTGAAATTCCCCGGTGCCGCACTCGCGGAACCGCTCGAAAAAGCCCTCGCCGGTACGCCGGGGAAACCGATTCTGCTTTTCCCGGATTCCCGACGCGCCGAAAAAGAATGGCCGAAATTCGCCGAGCTAACGCCGGCGCTACTCGAAAAATTTCCCGACTCTCCCGTCGTATGGGTCGGGCAAAGCGCCCTGAAGGCCGACCCCGCCTGGGAAAACCACCCGCAGTTTTTGAACTTCATGGGGAAGACGCGCCTGGCGGACGTCCTGGCGCTGATTGCACGCGCGCGCTTTTGCGTGACGAACGACAGCGGCCCGATGCACATCGCCGCCGCCATGAGTGTCCCCGTGCTCGGACTTTTCGGTCCGACCTCGCCGGAACTCTACGGCCCGTTCCCGTTGACGCGCCCCGGCAATGCCGTGCTCTGCGCTCCCGGCGGCGACCTGAAAAAGCTTTCCGTCGAAGCCGTTGCCGCCGCGCTTCCGCCGCAGAGCGTCGCGGGAGAGTAGGTCGTCCCGCTTCCCAATCAATTTCTTTGGAGGAGGTTTGGGAATAATAGCGTGGTTGTTGCTTGATGCTCTGTGTCCCTGTGTGTCCTTTTCAAATCTCTCACACCCCCGCAAGGCGGGACGCGGGCTTTCCGGTTTCCGGGAAGATTTCTGTTTGCTAACGGGGCTGTAATTGTCAAGATTTCGGGTATGAAGCTATTCTCGTTTTTGGCGGCATTGCTGCTTCCCGTCGTCGGCGCAAACGCGTCTTCTCTCGAATCCGTGCTGGTTCCGCTTCCGGCTTCCGTTGAGGAAACATCGGCTGCGCCGGTTGTTTTGAAGGCCGGAACGCCCGTTTTTGAGGCGCGGGGCGTGGACGTGGATATTCAGACGATTTCTTATTTTTTCATTGCAATGAAAAAACATTTCGGCGGAGACGAGCAGCCTCTGTCCGGAGCCAAAATCATTTTTGAGGGGGCGTTCTACGGTGACAAGGTTTACGGCCGCACGGGAGGTTACGGACTCACGATCGGAGACGGGGAAATCCGGATAACGTCCTGCACGCAATCGGGGTATTTTTATGCCATTCAGACGCTGTTGCAGATGCTCCCGCCAAAACCGGACGCAAACGGCGAAATCGTCCTCCGGCCTTGCAAAATTCTCGATTATCCGCGTTTCGCGTGGCGCGGCTTTATGCTTGATTCCGTGCGCCATTACCAATCGCCCGAATGGATTAAAAAACTCATCGACGTGCTCGCTTCGCAAAAAATCAATGTCCTCCACTGGCATTTGACGGATGACCAAGGCTGGCGCATCGAGATTAAGAAGTACCCGCAGTTGACGACCAAGGGCGCCTGGCGAAGCCACATCGGATTCGGACTGAAGCCGGAGCAATCCTCTTATTATGACGCCGACGGCAATTACGGCGGGTTTTACACGCAGGAGCAAATTCGCGAAATCGTCCGTTACGCCGCGATGCGAAGGATTACAATCGTGCCGGAAATCGAATTGCCGGGCCATGCGCTCGCGGCGCTCTCCGTATTCCCGCACCTTGGTTGCACGGGCGGGCCTTATGAAATCGGGCTGAAGGGCGGCGTCTTTGAGGATGTTTATTGCGCCGGGAATGAAGCCGTGTATGCGTTTCTCGAAGACGTTTTTGAAGAAGTCGTCGCGCTGTTTCCGGGAGAATTCGTCCACATCGGCGGGGATGAATGCCCGAAATTGCGTTGGCGCCATTGCCCGAAATGCCAAGCGAAGATTCGTAGCGAAAATCTGAAAAACGAGCACGGGCTCCAAAGCTACGTCATCCGCCGTATGGAAAAATTCCTCGCGGGGAAGGGCAAACGCCTTATCGGTTGGGACGAAATTCTCGAAGGCGGGCTTGCCCCGAACGCGACGGTGATGAGCTGGCGCGGGGCCGCGGGAGGCATTGCCGCCGCAAAGCTCAATCACGACGTTGTCATGACGCCGAATTCGCATTGCTATTTCGATTATTCGCAGGCGCGCACCGGCGAACCGAACGGCATCGGCGGCTTCGTTCCGCTCGACCGCGTTTATAAATTCAACCCGACGGCGGGAGTGCCCGCGGAGTTTGCCGCACGCATTCTCGGCGGTCAGGCAAATCTTTGGACCGAATATATCCCCAACGAAAAGCACGCGGAATACATGATTGCGCCGCGCATCTCCGCGCTGGCGGAAGTCCTTTGGACGCCGCAGACACGCCTGTCCTGGGACGGCTTTCAGGATCGCATGGATGCGCAGTATGCGCGCTATGACGCAGCCGGATTCAACTACCGAAAACCCGACGGCGTGCTGATTCGCGCCGTGCCGGGCGGCGTTTCGTTCTCTCCGGACCTCAAGGACGCTCCGATTGTTTATACCTTGGACGGCAGCGAGCCCGGTGCCGATTCGCCGCGGGCAACGGCAGGGAATTATGCCGTGAAAATCCCGGAAGGCGCGACGAACGTGCGCGTGCGGGCGCGGGCAATCTTGCGCGACGGCAGCCTCGGCCGCCTGAACGAGCGTGTGATGAATTTGCCCAAGGCCAAGGTCGTTTCCTCTTTGGGAAGCGTCGAAGCCAACTTCCCGGAACGGGCCGCCGACGGATCGCGTACGTCGATTTACTGGGGCGACCGCGTACCGCGTCCGGGCGATACCGTGAGCGCGATTTTCGACAAGCCGCAACGCGCCAAACGCGTACGTTGCATTACCGGGAAAAATGAAAACGGCGGCGGAGGCGATCGCCTCGTTCACGGCGTTTTGGAGATTTCCGAAGACGGCACCGCGTGGCGGGAGCTCGCGGCGTTTGAAGACGGCATCGCGGAGGCGACGCTTCCCGAGGGAACGCGCTTCAAGGCGCTCCGTTTGCGCGTGACGGGCCGCCAGGACGAATGGCTCGTCGTTCGCGAATTCGAGTGCGAACGCTAAATTTGTTGAGAAACCCCGAATAAATTTTCTCGCGGGAAATCGGGAGGCGTTTTATGCTTCCCCGCTTTATCGATTAATCAGTTTTATGACGAAACCTTTTTATCTGACGACAGCAATTGACTACGCCAACGGCGCGCCGCATCTCGGGCATGCTTACGAAAAAGTGCTCGCAGACACGATTGTGCGTTTCCGCCGCATGAAAGGCGAAGAGGTTCACTTTCTCACCGGGCTCGACGAACACGGGCAAAAAGTTCAGCAAAACGCACAGAAACTCGGAATTGAGCCGCAGGCCTGTTGCGATCAGGTCGCCGAACTCTTCCAAGGCATTTGCAAGGAACTTCAGATTTCGAACGACGACTACATCCGCACGACGCAGCCGCGCCACATCAAGGTCGTTCAGGAAATTCTCCAAAAACTCTACGATGCCGGCGAAATCTACAAGGCCGACTACAAAGGATTTTACAGCATCCGCCAGGAACAGTTCGTCCTCGAAAAAGACAAAACCCCCGACGGCAAGTGGCCGGAGCTTTTCGGCGAAGTCATCGAAATCACGGAGTCCAACTACTTCTTCCGCCTCGCCAAATACCAGGATTGGCTGCGCAAATATTTGGAAGACCATCCCGATTTCATTTTCCCGGCATTCCGCCAGAAAAACGTCGTCGAATTCCTCAAAGAACCGATCTCGGACCTCTGCATTTCCCGCCCGAAAGAACGCCTCTCTTGGGGTATCGAACTGCCCTTCGACAAGGATTTTGTCACCTACGTCTGGTTCGACGCGCTGACGAATTATTATTCCGCCTCGCTCGAAAAGCAGTGCTGGCCCGCCGACATCCATGTCATCGGTAAAGACATTCTCGTCCCGCCGCACGCCGTTTACTGGCCGATTATGCTTCACGCACTCGGCTTGGAATTGCCGAAGAAAATCGTCGCTCACGGCTGGTGGCTCTCCGCCGGCCGCAAGGTGTCCAAGACGAAAACCGACGCCGATGCCGACGCTCCGAAGGAAAAGACCGCCATCGAGCTCATGCGCGAACTCGGCGCCGACGCCTTCCGTTACTTCGTGATGCGTGAAATGAATGTCGGCCAGGACAGCGAATACTCCGAAGCCCTCTATCTTTCCCGCTACAAGAGCGATCTCGGTAACGACCTCGGCAACATGGTCAATCGCGTGCTGAACATGACGGGGAACTACTGCGGTCACGTCCTGCCCGCCGCAAGCGTGTGCGAGCCGCTCGAACAGAACCTCCGCGAACTTTGGGAAAAGACCGAACGCCAGTATCAGGCCCTCGCTGCGGATTTCCAATTCCATACGGCACTCGACGTGCTTTGGAACTTCGTCCGCGAATTGAACCGCTATGCCAACGAACGCGCGCCGTGGAAACTCGCGAAGTCCGAAGATCCCGCCGACCGCGCCAAGATGGAAACCTCGCTCGCCACGATGGCCGAAGGCCTGCGCCTCGTTGCCGTCGCCGTGACTCCGGTTATGCCGGGCATTGCTGCTAAAATTCAGACGCTCTTCGGTATCGAAGCCGCTGAAAAATTTGAAGGCAATCTCGCTTGGAGCGATGTCCTCGTCGGGAAAACCTTCGGCGAAAAGGCCATCCTTTTCCCGCGTCCCGATGACGGAAAGGCGCCGAAAAAAGCCTAATTCGTTCCGCGAATCCGCAAACGCCTCCGTTCCCGCGGAGGCGTTTTGCTTTTTTGTCGGCCGCAAAAAAATATTTTTCAAAAAAAGCTTGCGCCGATTGCGCTCCTCGTGCATGATGGCACTTCCTTTTTGGTGAGATATCCAAGTGGCTAAAGGGCGTGGACTGTAAATCCATTCGGTTTCACCGTTCGGGGGTTCGAATCCCTCTCTCACCACCACTTAAAAAAGCCCGCGAATGCTGATAAATAAAGCATCGCGGGCTTTTTCGTGTGAAAATGCAGTCTCGGGGCGTGTATTTGGAATGAAGACGGTGAGTGTTACTTGATGCTCCGTGTCCCTGTGTGTCCGTGTGAGTCCTTTTCGAATCTCTCGCATGAGCAGGTTTATATGTTTGTCAAAAACGGCTCGCAGGGAGGCGGAATAGGTTTTTTAATGGAGACATGAAGAAATCTGCTTGTGTCGCCTTGGTTGCGGGCGCGCTTTTTTGTACGGGCTGTGCGCTTTCTGCGGCTCCCGCCACCCCGGAGCGTCCCAATGTCATTGTGCTGATTGCCGACGACCTCGGCTACGGCGATCTTTCCTGCTACGGCGCAAAGGCGCTTCGAACCCCGAACATGGATCGCCTGGCGGCACAGGGCCTGCGCTTCACGCGGGGGTATGCCGCTTCCGCCACCAGCTCGCCGAGCCGCTATGCCTTGCTTACCGGCGTGTATCCGTGGCGCAACAATGTTCGTATCCTGCCGGGCGATTCCCCGCTGATTATTCCGACCGAACGCCCGAGTCTCGCGGCGATGTTTCGCAATGCCGGTTACGCGACGGCCGCTGTCGGGAAGTGGCACCTCGGCTTAGGCGGGAAGACGCAAAAGGATTGGAACAAGCCGATTGCGCCCGGTCCGCGGGAAATCGGCTTCGACTATTCCTTCATCATGGCGGCGACGAACGACCGCGTGCCTTGCGTGTATTTTTCGAACGGAAGCGTCGTCGGCTTGGATCCGAACGATCCGATTGAAGTGGACTACCGGAAAAATTTTCCGGGCGAACCGACGGGGAAAACGCATCCGCAATTGCTGAAGATGCAGCCTTCTCCGAACCACGGTCACGCGGACTCGATTGTCGCCGGCGTCTCGCGTATCGGCTTCATGAAAGGCGGCAAGTCCGCACGCTGGGATGACGCATGCATGGCGGATGTGTTTTCCGAAAAAGCGCGTTCTTTTATCGATGCCAACAAGGATAAGCCCTTCTTCCTTTACTACGCTTTGCACCAGCCGCATGTGCCGCGGGTGCCGAATCCGAAATTCGCCGGCAAGTCCGGTCTCGGTCCGCGCGGCGACGTCATTCTGGAAGCAGATGCCCAAATCGGTGAACTGCTCGATTGTCTCAAGAAAAACAATTTGGACAAAAATACGCTGATTGTTTTTACGAGCGACAACGGCCCGGTTTTGGACGACGGCTACGCGGACGAAGCCGTTGCGAAGGCGCGCGCCAAAAAGCACCTTCCGGCGGGAACTTTGCGCGGCGGCAAATACAGCCTTTTCGAGGCGGGGACGCGCGTGCCTTTCGTCGTTTGGCAACCCGGCGTCGTTAAGCCGGGCGTGAGCGATGTGCCCGTGGCGCAACTCGATTGCTACGCGAGCTTCGCGCATCTGGTCGGCGGAAAAGTGCCCGCAGATTCGGATTCCGCGGATACTTTGGAGGTCTTCCGCGGACGCAGCAAAACTTCCGCACGCAAAGATTTCGTCATCGAAGCGACTTCCCGCTTGGCCTACCGCTCGGGCGATTGGGTGTACATTCCGCCGCATAAGGGCCCGAAAGTCGCCGCACTCACCGGCATCGAACTCGGCAACGACGCGACGCCCGCGCTTTACCGCATCGACGGCGAGGCGCGCCAGACGGACAATCTTGCCGGGAAGCATCCGAAAAAACTTGCGGAAATGCAGGCGGCATTTGAACGGGCCAAGCGTTAAACGCGCAGCCGCGTTGTTCCGGCTTCTCAGACAATTTGTTCCCGGGAGTTCGCTTTCGGGGCATGAGAAACAATAAAAATCACGAACAGAAACTGCATTTTTTCATGGGGCGCTTCTTTGCGGATGCGGCCCGCGGGTGCGATGAACACGCACTCCGCAGCATCGACGGCGAAGTCACGCATATCGTCACCCTTCTCGAGCAGATGGGGATGCCGACGGAGGCGCGTTCCTTTCTGCGGAATTTCATCCGGCGCGCCGGCGAAACCCGAAAAGCCGAAATCCGGATTATGCTTCATTGCCGCTAACGGGCGACGAGCGGGAAATGAGGGACTGAAAGATTAAAGGATAAGGCTGCCTCTAGAAATTCATTTTTAGAGGTTTACAGAGGCGCGCAATCCGTTTCATTGCGCCGCAGGCATGTAAACGGGTCTGCTCCCGTCACTTCGCGGCGCTTGTTTTTCATAGATTATCCGCAGGTTCCGGCTTTGCCTGCACCCGCGGTTATCCCATGTAGTGCACCTCCGGCGCACAGGCTCTGACGAACGGAAAGAAAAAACTTAGGACAATGCCTTAAAAAACGAATTTC
>JAZRSB010000030.1:0-48820 GCA_045651325.1 Candidatus Spyradenecus sp. | reverse complement strand
TAATGCAGCCATTATTTCTTTTTTCATATCGATAACACTTTTGTTTTCCCACGGCATCGCACCGTAGCTTTTAACACAAAACCCAAAAAAGTGTTACCTATGTTTGACTCTAAAGTGTTACCTATCTGTGAATTTCCGCCTGGGGCTGATAACGGATAGATTCTTTACAGGAAAGATTAAAGAAACCGCAGGCGCTGGCTTGATGCTCGATGCTTGGCGCTTGCTCGTCTTCACCTATCCGTTATCAATTATCAGTTATCACTTTCGAGGCACGCATTCGGAATCCGGGATTCGCTGTTCGTAATTGCCTCTTCGAGGCTGTGTTCCCGTTCCACGGGAATCACCCCAAAGCCGTAATGCCCCTCTTCCTGTCCCGCCAAACGGGGCAAGTTTCATACAAAAAAGAGCGTCTCGCTACCCCCGAGACGCTCTTTTTGTAATGGTTCCTCTAAAAAATGAATTTCTAGAGGTAGCTTTAAGCATAAAAAACCACAAAAGACGGAGAATCCGATTGACTTTCTCGGCTTCTTCCGCAACCTTACGCCTGCCGTCAGAAGCGTGGATGTTGACAGTTTTTTCTGCCCTCCAATTTCCCTTCGCTGGGAACGTTCTGACGGCGTTTTTATTTCCTGTAACTCTACGGTGTAGAGACGACTCCCTCCTGAAATGCTTTCTTTCACGCGAATGTCCGCATTCTAAGGTAGTGTGGCCGAGAGAATTTCGCCCGGGGACATAGCTACAGTACAGCCCCTTCCGGAAGCTCTTCCATGACAGACTCAAGGCCTTTTTCAATTGGACCTTTCGGGTCGTGCTCTTCGACACACCGCAGCCACCATTCCGCCTGCAAGCTATCCGAAACACATTCAAAGCAGGGCGGTTGCACACCAAACGCCTTCACATAAGCCTCAAACGAGTCTCGCCATTTTCGGATTTCCATATCAAACGCCTTTCGTAAATCTTTCCAAGATACTTGTCAAGCCGTCCCAGAGTTCCGGAGCAGCCGATTTTGCTATCAGCCTCGCCATCTCCGAATCCGTGTAATCTCCATGCATGGCCCCAAACTGAGCCATCAGCTCCGAGTTTGAGCTCTGCCTTTTATAATACGCGTCAGAATGTCCAAACCGAAGGCACCCGCCTGCTCCAAGAGACTTGTTTTGCATAATTGTCCCAACGTAGTCAGACAGGGATCGCAAAACGCCGAGCGCGTTCGACTTGCGAAGTCCGCAGCGTACGGATCCGCGAAACATAAAGCCGCTCCTTCCGGATCGCGCCGCTCAAGACACCTCGCGAACCACCAAGCACGAACATTGTTTGCATCTGATTCGCCTATCCCCGCTACTGCAAAGTAATTGCTTGAAACAACACTTTCCGACGCTTTTACATCCTCAAAAAAATCATAAACCTTTTTAGGCTCGATCCCAAGAGCGCGTAGCTTTGCGTCGCTTCCCCTCGGCGAAAAAAGCACGCGCTGCGCCGTCGGTACGGCCCCCGATTCGGCAGAGTAATTTACTTCCGATACGCCGGAAAAACGCTCGAAGCGTCAAAAACCGCTTTACAAGCACGAGCGAAAACGTTTTCATAGGCGACTTCTTATGCAAAAAACTAAGAAATCCATCGCAAAACGGTTCAAAGTGACCGGCAGCGGCAAACTCATGCGTCGTTCGCCCAACACTCGCCACCTCCTCCGCAACAAGAGCACGAAAGCACGTCGTCGCTCCGGAGCTGACAAGCGAGTCGATGAAGGCTTCGAAAAGACGTTTAAGTCTGCAATGCCGTTTGCTTAATCCCTAACCAAGGAAATTAAGAGCCCAAACAATAACTGCACTTGCCGGGTGAACTTAAAATGACGACCCGGCGGTCTTAAAAAAGTAGAAGTAAAAACATGTCACGTGTAACAAACTCTCCCGCAACCCGCGCACGCCGCAAACGCGTCCTGAAACAGGCGAAAGGCTACTTCGGGTTGAAATCCCGTGCCTACACGCACGCTAACGATGCGGTCAATCGCGCGCAGAAATATGCCTACGTGCACCGCCGCCACAAGAAGCAGGACTTCCGCCAGCTCTGGATCGTCCGCATCAACGCGGCTTGCCGTCCTCTCGGCATCACCTACAGCCGTCTGGTTGCCGGTCTGAAGAAAGCGGAAATCATCATCGACCGCAAGAACCTCAGCGAACTCGCGATTCACGACGCCGCTGCTTTCGCCGCGATCGTCGAAAAAGCAAAAGCCGCTATCGCATAAGTTTTATTAACTGAATTTCAAAAAGGAAACGTTCCCGCAGAAAAAAACTCTGCGGGAACGTTTTTTATATACTCCGCGCGCAATTACTTCCACGCCCCGATCCGCCTGCCGGGCGAGGGCTGAAATTTCGCTTTCCATTGAAAATGAATTCTGATAGCTTTGACCTCTTAATTTTTACACAGAAAACAAAACACATAATGGCAAAAGCATCTAAAACCAAAAAAACGGTCTCCAAGGTAAAGATTGAAGCCGTCGAAGCTCCCGCCCAGGCGGAAGTTATCGCGACGCCGACGCAGTCGGAAGTCGATTCGTTCAAGCAGTGGATTCTCTACCATTTGCGTTGCACGCTCGCCTGCAATAAGAACACGGCGACGACGCACGATTGGCTTTTCGCGACGAGCTGCGCCGTCCGCGACCTGATTCACCACCGCTTCATCAACACGCAGTCGGTGCACGTCAACGAGAAGACGCGTCGTTGTTACTACCTTTCCGTCGAATACCTGATGGGCCGCCTGCTCCGCAACAATCTTTCCAGCGCAGGCTTGCTCGAAACGGCTCAGGCCGCATTGAAGGAACTCGGCGTTGATCCGGAAGCCGTCCTCGAAGAAGAAAAGGATATGGGTCTCGGCAACGGCGGTCTCGGCCGTCTCGCCGCCTGCTTCCTGGACTCCCTCGCCACGCTCGACCTTCCGGCCATCGGTTACGGGATTCACTACGAATTCGGTCTCTTCCGCCAGACGTTCTCGAACGGCTACCAGGTTGAAAACGCCGACAACTGGCTTTTCTCCGGCAACCCGTGGCACGTCCAGCGCGCCACCCGCCGCGTCGAAGTTCCGCTTTACGGTCATGTCGAACTCGCTTACGACGAAAACGGCCACCTCAAGCCGCGCTGGGTGAACACGACCCCGATCATCGGTGTTCCGTGGGATATTCCGATCGTCGGCTACAAGGCGAAGACGATTAACTTCCTCCGCCTCTGGGAAGCCAAGGCCACCCGCGAATTCGACTTCCACAAGTTCAACGAAGGCGGCTACATCGAAGCAATCCGCGAAAAAGCCAACAGCGAAACCGTCTCGAAGGTGCTCTACCCGAACGACAAGACCGCCGTCGGCCGCCAGCTCCGCCTCGTTCAGCAGATCTTCTTCGTTTCCTGCTCGCTCCAGGACATCATCCGCCGCCACAAGAAGGAAAACGGCACGCTCGACACGCTCGTCGAAAAGGCTGCCATCCAGCTCAACGACACGCACCCGACGATCGCCATTCCGGAATTGATGCGTCTTCTCATGGACGTCGAAGGCTTCTCCTGGGACAAGGCTTGGGATACGGTTACGAAGGTCTTTGCCTACACGAACCACACCCTGCTTCCGGAAGCGCTCGAAAAGTGGAGCGTACCGCTGTTCGAAAAGGTCCTCCCGCGTCACCTCCAGATCATCTACGAAATCAACCGCCGCTTCCTCCTCGAAGTCGACAAAAAGTGGCCGGGCGACGAATCCAAGAAGCGCGAACTCTCCATCATCGAAGAAGGTTCGGTCAAGCAGGTCCGCATGGCGTACCTCGCCGTTATCACGAGCCACTCGACGAACGGTGTCGCCGCGCTCCACACGGAATTGCTCAAGCAGACGCTCTTCCGCGACTTCTACGAAATGTACCCGGAACGCTTCAACAACAAGACGAACGGCATCACGCCGCGCCGTTGGTTGCTCTCCTGCAACAAGGGGCTTTCCGCGCTGATCAACGAAAAGATCTCCGGCGACTGGCCGAAGGATCTCGACCTGCTCCGCGGCCTTGAAAAATACGCCGATGACGTTGCCTTCCAGCAGCGCTACATGGACATCAAGCGCGAAAACAAAGTCGAGCTCGCACGCATCATCAAGAAACTCTGCAACATCGAAGTTTCCCCGGATGCGCTCTTCGACGTCCAGATTAAGCGTCTGCACGAGTACAAGCGCCAGCACCTGAACCTCCTGCACATCCTGACGCTCTACTATCGCCTCCTCAACGACCCGAAGTTCGAAATGACGCCGCGCGTCTTCGTTTTCGGCGCCAAGGCGGCTCCGGGCTACGACATGGCCAAGCACATCATCCACGCCATCAACGCGGTCGGCGAAAAGATTAACAACGACCCGCGCGTGAACGGCAAGATCAAGGTGGCCTTCCTTCCGGACTACCGCGTCTCCCTCGCAGAAAAAATCATTCCGGCAGCAGACCTCTCGGAACAGATTTCCACCGCCGGTAAGGAAGCTTCCGGAACGGGCAACATGAAGCTCGCTCTCAACGGCGCTCTCACCATCGGCACGCTCGACGGCGCGAACGTCGAAATCGGCGAAGAAGTCGGCGACGACAACATCTTTATCTTCGGTCTCACCGTCGATGAAGTGAAGGAACTCCGTCAGCGCGGCTACAACCCGTGGGAATACTACAACCGCGACGAAGAGCTCAAGGCCGTTCTCGGCTGGCTCACCGGCGATTACTTCACGCCGAATCAGCCGGGCTCCCTCGCTCCGGTCGTTCGCAGCCTCCTCGACGGCGGCGATCCGTTCCTCGTCCTCGCAGACTACCGCTCCTACGTCGAATGTCAGGAACGCGTCGGCAAAGCCTTCCAAGACAAGGCCAAATGGGCGAAGATGGCGATTCTCAACACCGCACGCGTCGGCAAGTTCTCTTCCGACCGCACGATTTCGGAATACGCCAACGACATCTGGAAACTCAACCCGCTCTCCGTTGAACAAAACAACGTCGAATGGGCCATCTCCATCAAGGAATAATCCGTTTCCGATAAAAAAGCGTTCCCGTGAAAAACTCACGGGAACGTTTTTTTGTAATTAATTTAAACGACAAAAAAAGAGAGAAGCGAGCCTCCCCGCTTCTCTCTTTTTTTTCAGTCGCCGGATTTTACCAAGCGAAGGATTCGCCGTCGCCGACGGACTTCGTGAATTCGACGAGCAATTGGACGCATTGCTCGACAACCGCGATGTCAACGACTTCGCCCGGCGTGTGCATATAGCGCAGCGGCACGGAAATCAGGCCGGCAGCCACGCCGCCGTTAGCCATCTGGATTACGCGGGCATCCGTTCCCGTCGGACGGGATTCGGCTTCCAGCTGGTACGGAATGCCGAGTTTTTCCGCAGCGGCAACGAGTTTATCGAAAACGATCGGATTGATATTCGGACCGCGGCAGATAACCGGACCGCCGGAAAGCGTGACACGCCCGAATTTGCGGTTGTCCGCGTCCGGGTGGTCGGTGGAGTGCGTTACGTCGATTGCAATTCCGACCGTCGGGTTCAAGCCCTGAGCAGCCGTTTGCGCCCCGCGCGTACCGATTTCTTCCTGAGTCGTTGCGACCGCATCGACGCGCACGGCGAGTTTCTTCTCCTTGGCGAGACGGCGGGCGGCTTCCATGGCGATGTAGCAACCGGCACGGTCGTCAAACGCACGCGCGACGGCAACGGAGCCGTTCAGGATTTCGACCGTTTCGTCATAAACCGCAGGGTCGCCGATGGAGACGCGCTTCAGGGCTTCTTCGCGGGAAGTCGCGCCGATGTCGATCCACATCTCGTGAACTTCAGGCACCTTCGTACGGTCTGCCGGGCTCATCAGGTGAACCGCACGCTTGCCGGTCACGCCGAGAACGATGCCGTTTTTCGTCATAATCAAAACACGGCGCCCGCTCGGGATAATCAAATCGTGTCCGCCGAGCAGATTGAAATAGAGAAAGCCCTTGTCATCGACATAGGAGATTTGAAGCCCGAGTTCGTCGATGTGCCCGGCGAACATGACGGAGGTTTTCGCTTTCGGGTTGAGCGTCGCGATGCGATTGCCGAGGACGTCCTTACGATAGTCGTCCGCGACGGTTTTCATGTACTTGTCGCAAACCGCCTGCGCTTCGAATTCGTGCCCGGTGGGAGCTTTTGCTTCGAGCAATTCCCGCAGGAACACCGGAATTTCAAACGGTTTTTCTTTTACCTGTTTCGTCGTTTTCTTTGCCATAGTTCCGCAAATCTATGCGGGAACGCGCACTCGTGCGACAAAAAAGTTCATCAAAAAGGGAAGCGCATCGCCTTCGCCGGCAATAACCGGAAACCGGAATCGGCGGAACGCAAACGCTCCCGGGCTTGACTTTGCAATAATTAAAGCATGTCATTGGAGCAGAGTTTAAATTATGGAAAAAGCGCAACCTTCTTTTCTTCAAACTATCGGACGCACCCCGCTCGTCCGTCTGAACCGCATCGCCCCGGACTGTCCGGCGAGCATTTTCGTAAAATGCGAATTCCGCAATCCGCTTTTTTCCGTCAAAGACCGTGTCGCCAAGGCCATGATTGAAGCGGCGGAAGCGGCGGGAACCCTCAAGCCCGGTGCCGTCATTATTGAGCCGACAAGCGGCAACACGGGGATTGCATTGGCGGCGTTGGCGGCGGCAAAGGGTTACCGTTGCATGCTCGTCATGCCGGAATCGATGTCGCTTGAACGCCGTACGCTCTTGCGCATGCTCGGCGCGGAAGTCGTCATCACGCCGCGCCATCTCGGGATGAAGGGCGCAATCGAGTACGCGGAAAAACAATTGCGGGAACTCCCGAACGCCTTCGGACCCCGCCAATTTGAAAATCCGGCCAATCCCGCGGCACACTACGCGGGAACCGCTCCGGAAATTTACGAAGCGCTCGACGGACGCATCGATGCCTTTGTCGCCGGCATCGGCACGGGCGGCACATTCTCGGGCACCCTGCGCTTCCTCAAAGAAAAACTGCCGCAGGTGCGCGGCATCGCGGTAGAACCCGCGGAAAGCGCCGTCCTCTCCGGAAACGAACCCGGCATCCACGGGATTCAGGGCATCGGCGGCGGCTTCGTCCCGAAAAATCTCGACCGATCACTCATCGACGAAATCGTTCCCGTCAAAACGGAAGACGCCCTCGACACGGCGCGAGCCCTCGCTCGCGAAGAAGGCCTGCCCTGCGGCATTTCCACCGGTGCCAATGTCTGGACCGCCC
Organism: Candidatus Spyradenecus sp.; assembly: GCA_045651325.1. GTDB lineage: Bacteria > Verrucomicrobiota > Verrucomicrobiia > Opitutales > UBA953 > Spyradosoma. The sequence continues at coordinate 41,596 of JAZRSB010000030.1, read as the reverse complement.
TCCGACTCGCCCAACGCCCCGAATTCGCAGGAAAAAACATCGTCACCGTCGCCGCCAGCGCCACGGAACGCTACCTTTCCACGCCGCTCGCCGCCGTCGCCGCCGCCGAAATGGCCAATCTCAGCGTCGAAAAAATCTAATCCGCGTCCGGACAAAACCCACGCAAAAGCGTTCCTTGACGGGAACGCTTTTTTGCACGCCGCCAAATCAATTTATTTTCATATTGACTTCATTTTTGCATTCATTACAAATATAGCCACAAAAAGACACAAGCTTCTAATTCAAACGCTTTTAAACTAAACCTAAAAAATAGAAAAAATCATGTCATACATCCAAACACCACTGCCCTACGACATTAATGCGCTCGAGCCCGCCATGGACGCGGAAACGCTCTCGATTCACTACGGGAAGCACCACGCGACCTACACGAAAAATCTGAACGCCGCGCTCGAAAAGCACCCGGAATTTACGCCGCCGCGCTGCCCCGGCAAACTCCTGATGGAAATCGACAAAGTACCGCCTGCCATCTTCAATGCCGTTCGCAATTTCGGCGGCGGACACTTCAACCACTCCTTCTTTTGGAAATGCCTCACCGCCCCCCGCAAGGATAACCAAGCCGTCGGCAAATTGGCCAAAACGATCGACGCACAATTCGGTTCCTTCCAAGCATTTCGCGATGCCTTCACGGCAACGGCTACCGGTCTCTTCGGCTCCGGCTGGACCTGGCTCGTCCTGAAAGACGACGGCAAACTCGCAATCGTCACGACGCCGAATCAAGACTCGCCCTTCATGCCGGAAAGCCTCGTCGGCTCCGCACACGGACGCCCCCTGCTCGCACTCGACCTCTGGGAACACAGCTACTACCTGCGCTACCGCAACGTGCGTGCCGACTTCGTCAACGCTTTCTGGTCCATCGTCGATTGGGACCGCGCCGAGAAGGTCTTCACCGAGTGGTCCTGCAAAATTTAGAAAGACTGCTAAAGATTAAGGATTAAAAAACGGCGTTCCCGCGAAATTGCTTCGCGGGAACGTTTTTTGTCTATAGGCCACCTCTACGTTTTTAGAGATTTACCTACGAAAAAATCGTGAATCTCGTTCCATTGCGCCGCAGAAACGTCAGGGATACAAGCATGTCCACAATCGGCGCATTGCAAAGAGGCCGCCAGTCCGCGGGTTTCGGCTATTGCCTGCACCCGCGGTTATCCTATGTCGTGCACCTCCGGCGCACTGCCTCGAAAAGGCAATTCGACTAGCAAAATTTGAAGCCGCTTTATCGGCACAAAATAGCGCCGGGAAGCCGCGCAAACAACACTTGACAACTCTTAGGGGGGGGGTAAAATGAATCCCTTAAATTTAACCTAACATAGACATGAAAAAACATATCGCACTCGCCGCGCTCCTTGCCGCAGGAAGCGCATTCGCTAACGCCGCAGAGCCCACTCTCGTATGGGACATGAACTTTGAGAGCACAGGAGTCACACTCACTCTTGCTGAAGGAGTTGCCACGAATCTCGCCTCTAACGTTGGAGCCAACCTTATCTCTAACGGAGCAATTACGTTAAACAACAACAGCTTCTCTTTCACTCAAACCGCAGGCAACGTTTCTTACGCGGATGAATTCACCCTCGTTGCGAAGCTGTCTCTTGGGGCTTCCCAGTCGGACAAATGGCCTGCACTTTTCGGCTTTGGAGAAACCAATGCATGGGCCTGGAAGCCGTCGTACTACGTAGAAGGCAAGAAGTTTGCTCTTGATAAAGACGGCTTCGGTGGTGTAGTCAATGAAGATAACAAAGCTTCGGGAAACATCACCTACGTTCTTCCCAGCGAAGGATATGGGGACATCATCGACGTTGCGATTCAGTGCAACGGGCAAGGGAAAATTTCTCTTTATGTCGATGGAACGCTTGCCGGATACACGACGATTACAAATCCTGTCGACTGTTCATCCAGTAAGCTCATAAATAATTTCACTTTCGGCGCTCGTAACGACGGAGGCAACAAGTCGAATATTACGCTTTACGATGCAGCCCTGTACAAGGGTCTTGTTACATCCATCATTCCGGAACCGTCGACCTTCGGTCTGCTCGCGGGCTTGGGTGCTTTGGCGCTCGTCGGCACGCGCCGTCGCCGCAAGTAATTTCAAAGTTTAAAGTTCAAGATTAGAGCGTTCCCGCGGAGCCATTCGCGGGAACGTTTTTTGTCAGTCGATAAATCGCAGCGGGAACCCCGGAAGGCAGTTCCCGCTGTTTTATTGATTACCCATTTCGACCTATTCCCGCCCGGAGGCGGGAATGAGCCAAATCTTTAGACAAGCTATAGAAACTCGTTTTTCCTGAGGGAAAGATCGTGTATCTCGTTCCAGTACGCCGCAGGAGCGTCAGGGATATAAGCATCTCCTCGATCGGCGCATGGCATTGAAGATGCCTATCCGCGGGTTGCGGCGCCGCCTCCACCCGCGGTTATCCCATGTAGTGCACCTTCGGCGCACATGTTCTGACGAGCAGGATGAAGAACGCTTGAAACACAGATCTAAAAAATGAATTTCTTGAGCTTGCTTTTAGAACGAGAGCTTAGCTCCCGCGAAGACGCCGAGACCGGGGGCTTCGTAGCCGATGTTGTAATCATCGTATTCCCGATCGAGGGCATTTTCCACGCGTGCATAAATCGAGCACTTCTCGCGGCCGTCCGCATAGCGCAACGCCACCCAATTGCCGTAAACACGCGCGACGAAGTAGTCGCCCATGTCGGCCTGCGAATAGGGAGAGACGGGCAAGCTGCCTTCACGGCCTTTGACGAAGGTACCGGAAGCGCCGACGGTAAAGTCTCCGCCGAACGCGTACTCGGCGCCGAGCGTTCCCATAAATTGCGGGATGAGCTTCAGGCGGGCGTCGGTTTTGCGGTCCCAGGCATTCTGGAAAGTCGCATTGCCGTAAACGCGCAGACCGTCAACGGCTTCGGGTGTCCAATCCGCCGTCAATTCCACCCCGTTCGAACGCGCTTCATCGATATTGCGGACGACTGCAGGATAGACGCTGTAATCGACGACGAATTTGTCTTTCGTGTCGATGAGGAAGAGCGAAACGCCGAGATTGAGCTGGGCGTCAAAGAGTTCCTGTTTGGCGCCGAGTTCGTAGGAAACGGACTTTTCGGCTTCGAGCGAATCGGCGGGCATATTACTCCAGTTCGGCGAGAGGTCCATGTAGCTCGGCGTACGGAATCCCGTGGAAATTTTCGCGAAAACGCTCGTTCCCGTGGCGTCGAAGCGATACTGCGCGGCGAGTTCATAGGTCGTTTTGTCGCCGTACTTATTCGTATCCGTGTAGCGGACACCGGCGGAAAGCCAAAGATCTTTCACGGGCTCCCAACGTGCATTGGTCCAAACGGAATTGCTGTACTGGAGGAGGCTTGCCGCAACACCGCCCCAAGCCGGTTCGCCGCGACCGAAGGCGTCGTCCTGAATGAAATCGTAACCGAAGGACACCTCGAGATTTTCGAGTGCCTGCCAGTCCCACTGCATCGAAACCTGTTGCGCCTTGTTCTCGTTGTCCACCAAGCCGCCGACATCGCCCTGCGATTTGTATTCGGAGTAGGAGTAGAGAATCTTTCCGCGAAGGCTTTCATTCGGCGTCAAAATGATTTCAGGAGAAATCATCCAACCGGAATCTTCCTGACGGTCGGTGTAGGATTTCGACGCTTCGGAATTCGGACAGCCGTAGTCTTTTCGGAAAATGCGCGCAATGACGTCAAACGCCAGCTTGTCGTTTACCTTCCAGTCCAAGCGCGGCAGGAATGTCGTCTGCTCGTAATCGTTGTTCCAGTTATAACCGTCGGAAGCCGCGTGGGAGAATCCGGCGCTGAAGCCGATTCCGCTCGGCAGTTCCGAGCCTTCGAAGTCGGAATTGCCTGCGAATTCGAGGGCGACGGAGCGCGTCCCCCAGCTTCCGCATTCGACGCGGATATTGCCGGTAGGCTTGTCAAAATCGAGCCCGTTGCGGGTGCGCAGATCAATGGCGCCGCCGATGGCCGCCGAACCGTAAAGCGTGGACGCGCTTCCGCGGAGAATCTGGATGTCCGCCAAATTGTCGGTCGTCAGCGTACCGATTCCGTACTGGCCGTAAATCCCGCCGTTCATACGGCGCCCGTCGAGCATCAAAACCGTATCTTGAGAAGTCGTTCCGCGCATGAAAATCGATGTCGGCGTCCCCGTCATCGTCCCGCCGGTCAGCGCGATCCCGGGCTGTGTTGCCAGGGCTTCGGCAACGGTGTAAATCTGCTCGGTCGCAAGCGTTTCGCCGGAAACAACGGAAACCGACGGTGCGACCTTGTCGAGCGCGATTTCCGTACGGGACGCAACGACCACCATCGGCGGCAGTTGCGTGACCTTTTCCGCCGCCACCGAATTCGACGATGCCGGCACGTCCTCAGCCCGCAGGCTCGGGAGTGCGACGACACAGGCGACAGCCGGAATTAAAGCTCCGCAAGCGCGGAGAAAGTTGATGGAAAGAGCCGCGGAAAGACAGTTCCCCGCAGCCGTTGAGAGTTTGTTTGACTTCATTTTATACGCGTGAAGAGGCGAAGCGCTCTGTGGACGCCGCGCCGGATTATCCCGTTCAGCAAGATATTCGGACTTCGAACTATGAACCGGAAGCCGGTCCGCCCCTTTCCGCCTTCGCAAAAACCGGCGCTGCATCGCCTGCATCGCACGATTCTCACTGGCTTTTCGAGACTGCCCGCCCGTTTGCGGCAGCTCGCGGAAAAAAGTCATTCGTCACCGCAGCGCGTCTGTTGCCGATTCACACGGCATTCCCTCGCGCCGAACGGAAGAGTTTGGGCTGATAAAGAACGGAAAAATTATGCTTTTCGTATCAACGAGAAGTGTTTTTCACTTCATCACTTTTCCGAAAATTAGCAAGCGAATTTTATCGGTAGCGCTTCCGGACGCGCAGAATGGCCGCGAGCGCGAAAAAGGCCGCTCCGACGGGGACAAGCCAATCGCCGCAAAGCGCATAATAGGTCGGCGTATAATCTTTTACCCCGTAAACATCGAAGCGTTCGGCGCCGCGAAAATAGATACTGCCCGCCGCATCCGTCATCGCCTGAATCTGCCCGATCGGGGAGATCACGCCGCTCCAACCGGCATTCCCGCAGCGAATAACGGGTACGCCGAGCGAGACCGCCTGCATCACCGAGTGCGCCATGTGCTGATACGCTCCGGCTTCGCGGCCGTACCAGGCGTCGTTTGTGACGACGGCGATGATTTCAGCTCCGGCGTTAACGCAATCGCGCCCGAGTTCCGGGAAAACATCCTCGTAGCAGACGAGCACGCCGAGCCGCAAAACGCGGTTTTTCCGGCTACGCAACTTCAGCGGTTCCGCCTTGTCTCCGGGAATGCAATCATGCTCGATGGGAACCACTTTCCTCAGCGGCAAAATATCCGCCAGCGGCACGTATTCGCCGAAGGGCACCAGATGGCGCTTGGCGACGAAATCCTCGATCAGGCCGAAACGCGGATCCACCAAATGCACGGAATTGTGATACCCGTCCGCAGCCGCATGGGCCGCCGGAGTGATTCCGCCCAAGACAATCGGCATTTTGATTTCGCGGGAAAGCCCTTCGAGAAAGCGGTCAAAGCCGCTCGCATCGTTTTTCCGAACCCGGAAAATCGGCATCGCCGCTTCCGGCCAAAGCACGAAATCCGCCGGGACCGCCGGTTTTCCCGCCGCAGACGCAAGCCGTTCCGCTTCCGAAAAATCGGCACGAGGATGCTCCGGCGTCAGATACGGCGCCGCCGCACTCAGCGTTTTTAGGACATAAATATTTTCCTCCACCAAGGCATTGCTCCACTTGGCGTTCGGGTCGAAATCCGTTTGGACGGCGACAAAGGAACATTTTTTCTCCGCGTAATTATCGTAATAAACACAGAGATACACGAAGAAAACGATCGACGCGAAAACAGGCGCCAACGCCAAATAGAATTCCGGACAGATCGAACGCAAAAATGCCAGTGGCGACGGTACGCCCGTCATCCCGCGCACTTCAACAAACTGCCGGCGGATGTAGCGCGCCAAGCCGAGGTTGAAGAAAATGAGCATTGCGCTGACGCCGGGCGTCCCCGTAAAGCGGCAAAGGGAGAGAACGGCGGGGAAATCCCATTGCGTCGCTCCGAGCGGCATCCACGGGAAGCCCGTGCAAAACCAGCTCAGCATCCATTCGAGTACGAGCCAAAGTCCCGTCAGACCGAGAAAATTCACGAGGCGGAAAAACAGCGAGCGTTCACCCGTACACAGCGGAAGCACCGAACGCGCCGCTACGAACCACACCCACATGAAGGCGGTGTAAACAAGGGGCAGAAGCAGGAGCGCGACCCAGCCGAGCGGCGGATACAAATGGCGCAGCCAAACCAAATTAATCAAGCCGGACGCGTAGCAAAAAATCCACGTCGCCCAAAGCCAGGTCTTCCACGACGGCCGTTGCATGCCCCAAACGAGAAACGGCACCGCAAAAAACCAGGCACAGACCGAGCAATCCGGCCCCGGCATCGACAAAACGTAGAGCGCCGTCGAAATCAAAATTAAGGACGGAACCAAAAACCAACGCGGAAATCGTTTAAGCAAATTCATCGTTTCAAAACTAACGGGTGGTAAAATCTTATCGGAAAGCGCGCCGCAACGATGCCGACCCGGCCAAAGCAAAATCGCCGGGATTCTGTCCGGCTCAAGCCCGGGGCTTGGGTGCCTTCGGCGGACGCGGCCAGGGCGTCGAGCGCGACAGCGGGATCATCTCGCGGCTTTCAATCAGCGTTCCCGCAGGAATCTTCAGCCCCGTGAGAAAATCTTTCGCCGAAAGCATGCGTCCGCCCGGTCGTTGCAACGAATGTACCCGCAAAAATCCCTTCCCCGTCGCGAGCACCAATTCGCTCTTCTCGCGCGAAATAACGGTCCCCGGAACAAGGTCGCACGGCAAAGTCGCATCGTCAAACGCTTCCACGTGCCCCAATTTGAGGTCCATGCCCGCAAAAGGAATCGTACATCCCGGCCAGCCGGAAAGCGCACGCACGCGCGCCGCAAGCGCCTTTGCCGGAGCCGAAAAATCCAAACCGGAATCGGCACGCGAAATCTTACGCGTATAGGAAACGTGTTTTTCGCTTTGGCGAATCGGCTCAACCGTTCCCGCGATGATGCGCGGAATCGTATCGGTCGTGATAAAAATACAAGCCTCCGAAATTTTTTCGCGCAGAGACGCCCGCGTCGAGCCCGTATCCAAGGGGATCACGGCACTGCCGACAACATCGCCTTCGTCGAGCGCGGGAACGATTTTCTGAAGCGTCACCCCCGCCCCGCCGTCGTTGTTCGCAATCGCCGCCTCAATCGGCGCCGGTCCGCGGTAATGCGGCAAAAGCGATGCATGGTAATTATAAAAACCGAGCGTCGGAGCATTCAGCAAATCCAACTTCAGGATGTGGCCGTACGCCATCACCAAACCGATATCGCAACGCAACTCCTTGAGGCGTTCGACATCCTCCGGTCCCAATTTCTCCGGCTGGAAAAGCGGAATGCCGAAATCGCGCGCCCATTGCGCCACCGGATTCGCACGCACCTTTTGCCCGCGCCCCTGAGGACGGTCCGGCTGCGAATAAATCGCCTCAATACTCACCTGCGCGCGCAAAGGCGCAGACATCAGCGTCTCCAAAATCGGCAACGCGATGCCGTCGGAAGCAAAAAAAACAATGCGTTTGCGTTCTGTCATCGTAGCGGGTTAGCGGGTTAATAAGAGAAAGTTCCCGCAAGTCTGATGCGACCGCCGACGAAAGACAACCCATTTCGGGTACCCGTATCCCGGCAATTGCGCCGCCCGCGCCGCTCAGCGTTCCGCAATTCCGTTAATCTTCCGGTAGGTTGCAAGCGCAAAGGAGTCTGTCATACCCGAGATGTAATCGACGACTTCGCAGACGCGCGCTTCCGGCGTCCCGGCATCTTTCAGATTATAAACGGAGGCGATTTTCCGGCCCTTGGTATCGTCGGGCGTTTCGACCCAATCGAGGAAAAAGTCCGCGAGCGAGCGCATCACCTGAAAGCCCATCAACTCGACGGACTCCACGCTTTTTTCGCTGTAAATCCGATCCACGGAAAAACGACGTAAATCGCTGATTTTTTCGCTGAGCTCACTACATTGGAAAAGGCTGCTCTGCTGAATTCCCGCAAGAATCGCGCTTTCGTGGACGTCAAAAGCCCGCACGGCAGCGCGAATGCCCTGCCCGATGGCCGTGGCGCGCATGAAATTGACGGCACGGCGCCACTCCTTTTGAGACTCCAGATCGGCGATACGCGCCTCGACACCGGCACGGCGGGAATCGTTTTCCCAAAACGCGGCAAGGTATTGCTTCGCCTCGTCATAAGTAACGATTTTGTTGTTAAAGGAATCTTCCAAATCGGCAATCAGGTAGCACAAATCGTCGGCGGCTTCGACGAGGAAGGCAAAGGGGTGGCGCGACACGGCAAAGCGCGCCCCCGCATCTTCGTGCAAAATTAATCCGCAGGCATCGGCAACAAAACGCGCCGCTTCGATTTCCGAATCCGCAAAGCTGAACTTCTTGGTTTCGAGCTTGTTGGCAGGGACCGCTTCTCCGGATTTTACGGCTTTAAAATAGCTTTCGGAGCACGGATATTTCATGAAGGCGCCGAGCGTCCCGGCGGTCAGCTTCAAGCCGAATCCGTCCATGGAATCTCCGCCGATTTTCGTCAGCAAGCGAAAGCCTTGGGCATTCCCTTCGAAAGAAATCGGGTAGCCGCGTTTTTCGAAAGCCCCTTCGATGGCCTTTTCCCCGGCGTGGCCGAAAGGCGGATTACCGATGTCGTGCGCCAAGCAAGCGGACGCGACGGCAGCTCCGACGCGCGCGCCGAGATGGCTTGCCTGCGGCATGCCGGCAAAAACGCTGTCCGCCAGACGTTCGCCGAGCGCTTCTCCGAGCGAGCGGCCGACATAGGAGACTTCGAGACTGTGCGTGAGGCGCGTACGCACATAATCATTACGTCCGAGCGGAAAAACCTGCGTCTTGTCCTGCAAGCGCCGAAACGCCGACGAATACAAAATCCGCCCGTAATCGCGCTCGAAGGGATTGCGGGAATCGCCGTTCGCAGGCTGTTTTCTCTCTTCGGAAGTCAAAGCTCCCGCGCATCGTTCATCCCAGCGCGCCGCGGTAATCAGGCGCTCCCAGCTCATCGTTACCTTAGAATCAGACATCGTTACCCTTCAAAAAACAGCTCCGCGTTCAAAGCGTTATTTCACATAAATGACGACCAGCTCGGAGTGGCTTCCGATGCGGTAAGGCAGGTGCCAAAGCCCCAAGCCGGAGCTCACGTAGCCGAGTGTTTCTTTTTCCCGCCAGATCCCGTAAACATAGGGATTAAACCACTTAACCAGCCAGGTTCCCGGCCAAAGTTGTCCGGCGTGCGTATGCCCGGAAAACACAAAATCGGCTCCGGCGGCAACGGCTTCCGCGGCCCCCTTCGGCTGGTGGTCGAGGACAAACACCGGCGTATCCGCACGCATGTTCGCCGGCTTGCGCTTCAAAACAGCCTTCAACGGCAACCGCAACGGGTTGACGGCGTCGTCCCGCCCGACAAGGCAAATCTGCGTCCCCGCGGCATCCTCGACCAAGCAGGATTCGTCCTGCAGCAGGCACACGCCTGCGCGTTTAAAAAATGCTTTTTGCCGGGAAAGATCGCCGAAATACTCGTGGTTACCGAGCGCGGAAAAAACTCCGAGCGGGGCCCGGATTTCCCGCAGGACCTCCTCGACCCGGGCCGCCTCCACGGGCTCGATATGCCCGTCGATCAAATCGCCTGCGATAAGTACCAAATCGGGATTTTGCTCGTTGACGAGGCGGACGAATTTTTCCGTACGCGCGCGGTGAATACGCGTTCCGAGATGCCAATCCGACGTGGCAACGATGCGCATTCTCGAATGAAGTTGCGGCCGCGAAGACAATTCGTGAAGTTCCCGCGTCGCGGAATCCCAGACCAAATACGTCACGCGCGGATTTTCAAATTTCCAAAAACCGTAAGCGCAAACGAGGGCGACGAGGGCGACTCCGATTCCCGCGAAAGCGTTTTTGAAGCGGATGAGCTTCGGAAAGATTTTCGCAACGAGGGTGCCCGCAAGCGCCCAGAGTGCAAGGTAAATCATCGGCACGACGGCAAAAGCAAGGAACTCCCAAGCGAACGCAAAAAATGCATTCCCCTGCGCGTGCATCAGAAAGCCGAGGAACGAAAGCGCAAAAAGCAAAAGCATGCCGAGTACCGCGCCGGCACCGATGAATTGCGCCCGTTTATGCGGCGCGAAGAACCGCCATGTTGCCCAAGCCAGAAAAAGATTCAGGCCGAGGATACTGGCGGGGAACGCGATAAAAAACACCCATTTCATAGAAGCAAGCCTCGTTTGGATTTAACGCCGAATGAGCTTCCCGTTGTTACATCCACGCCCAAAGCAAGACGACGGCGGCCAGCGCAAAGCGATACCAGGCAAACGCGGAAAGCCCGTGCTTGGCAATCCAATCCACCATCCATTTAACCGAGGCAAACGCAGCGACAAAAGCCACCGCCAAACCGATGCAGGAAACGCTAACGCCGAATGAGTCCAACATCTGCGGCGCGCACTTCAGCGTCTTGTAAATCGAGGCCGCCGAAAGCGTAATCAACCCGAGCAAAAAGGAAAACTCCGTCGCACGGCGCGGCGAAAGCCCCGCAACGTACCCGCCGACAATCGTCGCCATCGAACGGCTCATTCCCGGCCAAAGCGCAATACACTGCATCAGCCCGACCGTCAGCGACTGCCTCACCGTCAAATCCTGCAAATCAAGCGCCTCTGCAGCCGCATCTTCGCCGAGCGCCGCACGCTTTTTCTGCCTTTTATCAACGACAAGCATCAGCACGCCCCCGATAATCAGCGCCACCGCCACCGTCACCGGATTAAAAAGAAACGTTTCAATCGCATCCGAAAAAAGGAACCCCAAGCCGGCGGCGGGAACAAAGGCGACAAGCAGATTGCGGGAAAGCCGCCAGCTCGCGGGATCGCGCCGCAGGACGCCGACCAGCGTTCCCGTGCAGCGCTTCCAATAGGCAAAGAGCACCGCGAGAATCGCGCCGAACTGAATGATAATCGAATAGGCATCGGCAGCTTCCTTGACCGAAAACGGCGAGCCGTCGCGGTCGCGCACGATGCCGTTGCCCCCGCGCGCTTCGACGGCAGAATCCGTATCCAAGCCCAAGGCCGCATTCGTCAAAATCAAATGCCCCGTGGAGGACACCGGAAGATACTCCGTCAGACCCTCGACAACGCCGAGAATCGCGGCGTTCTTCGCATCAAAAACCGTCTCCGCCGGAACCGGCTTGTCCGCCTCCGGAAGCTCCGCCGCCCCGACGGACAAACACGCAAGCGCTAAACACACTGAAACCAAAAATTTTCGCATAAGCCCAAGCATGCAGAAAACCGACACAAGTTTCGATAAATTAAAACGCAATCGGCTGAAGCCCTGAAATCACCCGCGCGGCACGCCGCCATAACTTTCAATTTGCGGGAACGCGGTCCGACATTTAGATTTCTCCCTCATCATGGGTAAAACACTTTTCCAAAAAGTCTGGGACGCGCACACGGTCGCAACACTCCCGAACGGACAGACTCAACTCTTTATCGCAACGCACTACATCCACGAAGTCACCTCGCCGCAGGCCTTCGGTATGTTGCGCGACCTGAAACTCCCCGTCATGCACCCCGAACGCACCTTCGCGACGGTGGACCATATCGTCCCGACGACGAGCGTTTCCGAACCCTTCCCGGATGCAATCGCACAGTCGATGATCTCCGAACTGCGCAAAAACTGTAAGGAAAACGGAATCCGCTTTTTCGATACGCACACGGGGCACCAGGGCATCGTCCACATCGTCGGTCCGGAACAGGGCATCACCCAGCCGGGGAAAACCATTGCGTGCGGCGACTCGCACACGGCAACGCACGGTGCATTCGGCGCGGTCGCTTTCGGGATCGGCACCTCGCAGGTCCGCAATGTCCTCGCGACGCAGACCCTCGCATTTTCGCCGCTGAAAGTCCGCCGTATCAACGTCAACGGCGCCCTCAAACCCGGCGTCACCGCCAAAGACGTCGCCCTGCACCTGATTAACCTGCTCGGCGTGGACGGCGGAATCGGCTTTGCCCACGAATACGGCGGAGACGTTTTCGACAATTTCTCGATGGACGAACGCATGACCGTCTGCAACATGGCAATCGAAGGCGGCGCACGCGTCGGCTACGTCAATCCGGACGAAACGACCTTCGCCTACCTCAAGGGACGCACCTTCGCGCCGAAAGACGCGGAATGGGACGCGGCGGTTGCACGCTGGAAATCCTTCGCCAGCGACCCGGACTGCGTTTACGACGACGTCGTCAATGTCGATGCCGCGGACATCGCGCCGACGGTGACCTGGGGCATCACGCCTGCGCAAAGCGTTCCCGTGTCGGCGAATTTCCCGCGCCCGGAAGAGCTCTCGGCAACGGATGCCGCGACGGCGGAAGAAGCTTATCGCTACACGCGTTTCACGCCGGGCGCCCCTGTCGCCGGCACGAAGGTCGATGTCGCTTTCATCGGCTCCTGTACCAACGGCCGCCTCACGGACTTTCAGGCCGTTGCTAAATATTTGGCGGGGAAAAAAGTGGCTCCGGGTGTCAAAGCCCTTGCCGTTCCCGGCTCGCAAATCGTCGCTGCCCAATGCGAAAAGCTCGGAATTGCCCAAATTTTCCGTGACGCCGGCTTTGAATGGCGCCTGGCAGGTTGCTCGATGTGCTTAGCCATGAATCCGGATAAACTCGTCGGCGATCAGGTCTGCGCGAGTGCCTCGAACCGCAACTTCAAGGGCCGCCAAGGCTCGCCGACCGGACGCACGCTCCTGATGTCGCCGCTCATGGTCGCCGCCGCCGCCGTCTCGGGCTGCGTCGCCGACTGCCGCGAAGTCTTCGAGCTGTAAAAAACGGAAATGCCGCAAGCGACAAAGGCGCTCCCGCCGCGGCTACACGTTCTTTTAAGAAAAAAGACGGCGGTCGTGATTTTGCGCGGAACCAACAAAAGCGTCGCGACATTCGCGTGGAATTTGGAAGATGACTCTTTTGCGCTCGGGCAGTGGTTTCGCGGGCGCATTTACGAGTACCGTTGCGATTTATCGCCGGACGGCAAGTATCTGATTTATTTCGCGGCAAAATATTGGCGGCGGGACGCGGTTTCGCAGCGTGTAGAAGCAGCACTCAAGGAAAAGTTTAAAACGGAAGACCTTTGGTACACGCCGTACAGTTTACGGGAGAAAGCGGAAGACGAAATCCGGGCAACACGGCACAAGGAATTTGAAAAATTACAAAATTCGTTGGACTTCAACGCTCCGAGTTGGACGGCGATTTCCCGGGCACCGTATTTGAAGGCGATTGATTTGTGGTGGAACGGAAGCGGTTGGAACGGCGGCGGTGCATTTTTGAGCGAGCGCAAAGTCTGGCTAAACCATCCGTCGTTCATGTTCCGCCCGCCGGTTTTGACGAGCGGAAAATTTTCGGTAACACACAACCCGATTCCGGAGCTCGGCTACGAAAACGCGCACGGCGAATGCCCGTTGAATTACTTCCCGAAACTCGAGCGTGACGGCTGGGCATCCAAAGGCGATTCCGGAGACAAGCTTCACTACGATGTGCTGTTTGAAAAGCGACTTCCCGATTCCCGAATTTTGCAAAAACGCTTTTTGAGCGGATTCGATAACGTCCCCGGGCGTAGTGTTTATTGGGAACAGCACAACCTCGTTGATGACACGGGAAGGCAGATTCTTGACGGCGAAGCTTGGCAATGGGCGGATTACGATGCTCCGCGGGAACGTATCCTCTTTGCACAAGGCGGTTGCCTATGGGCGCTTCCGGCGACCAAACCCGAAAGCGAGCCCTCGCTTTTAAAAGACTTTCGTGAAATGGAATTCGAAAACATTGTCGCTCCGTACTAAACGGAATTTCAAAACGAAAAAACGTTCTTCGCGAAAAAACTCATATTCCGCCACAACTTTAGCCCCCTCCTCTGCGTCTTCCGCCTCGACTGCCTGCAGCTTGCACAGGAAGCATTCCGGCTCCGCCGATTTTGCCTGCGCTTTTACCGCCTCCTCAAAGCAGACTCGTTTTGAACTATTCGGAATTTCCGAATAGTTGCCAGCGTCGACAGTGAACATACATTTATGTCTCATATCTGATTAAATTCTCTTATTTTTTAGTCAGATATGAGACATCTTCCAACACATGAAACAAGGCATCGAGCTTCATTCGTAGTTTCGGGGACGGAAGCTTCATACCCCTTTCACGAACAGGGCACTCTCCAACCTTCCGGATATCGGCCGTTTCTTTCAATATTTCAAAACGTCCGAACTCGTTGATATTACACTCCGTCACTTTACGGGACTTCATGCTTCGGAGCATTTCTTCGTTTAGCCCGAAGGCTGAAGCAACACGGTGAATTTGATTATCTCGGGCCTTTGTCATGTATTCAGCCCCATAGTCTCTGAACGACTTCCGCTTCTCCGGAACGAAACAGATTCCCGAGAACTATCACTGCGCTTCTCGTAAAGAGGCTTCTCCGGATTTTTCCGCCGGCTTCTTCTTGTCACGCTCCCGTGTACGGTGCGGCAAGTCCGTGCGCGCTCCCCAATATATATCTTTCCATTCCGGCTTTATCATGTAGCCAAGGAGTTCCAATTTTTCGATGAGTACTGCCCGAGCAAATGATGAAGTCGTTGAGTAGCCCTCCGTCTTCGCACCTTCTTCCAACAGGGCAAATAATTCTTGCGGCAACTTGCATCCTAACAATCTCATCGGTCCTCTTAACTTATATAATCAGTTTCCTCTAAACAAGCGGAAAAGGGTTTGATCTTCGTTTGCCGCTTGACAGGTAAAACGAGTTAAATAAACTCCAACTCATTAAACATGTCATGAAATTCTCCGAGATGGACACCGAAAAAGCTTTATGCGTTCCCGTGCCGAACGAGCTCTACGAGTTTGTCGTCCAAGCGGCGGAGAAAGCCGGAGTTTCTCCGGAGGAATTCCTCAAAAACACACTTCAGGAAAAACTCACTCAAATTAATTTATGTTCAGAAAGAAATTGGCATACAGAGCGTACGATATGAGCTCCGGTCGAGTCTTGGCACTCTACAATTTGGCTCAGAATTCTTTTTCGTGCTTGGAGCAGGATGCCGCATCCGTCGTAGAAATGATGCTTTCGGGCAAAACGCACGAAGATATTGTCTCTCGCTTTGTCGCAGAACGCGGGAACGCTGTCGCAGACGAGCTGAACCGCTTTATCGTGCATTGGGAAAATCAGCTTTTGCCCTCACAAAATGCGGCAGATGCAATGTCGCGCAGTGCCTTTTCGCTTCCGCCCTGGGGGAAAGGAGAATCCACAGAAGACACATTTTACCATCGCACGGCAGACGAAAATATATTGAGCATCCTGAATTGCGAACTGACTTACGCCTGCACACAACGCTGTATCCACTGCTACAATCCGCATCACGATCCCGTGCACGCCATGAACGGAGATATGTGGTGCTACGTCATCAATCAAGCTGCTGAGCTTGGCGTACTTCGCGTGGTTTTGACGGGAGGAGAATGCACTAGCCATCCGGATTTTTGGAAAATTTTGGAATGTGCGCGTTCCCGCAATATGGCTGTAACGGTTCAGAGCAACGGGCTTTATTTCAATTCCGAAGAAAAAATGGCACGACTTGCGGCGTATTTCCCGAGAAGCTTCGAAGTTTCCGTTTACGGCGCTACGGCAGAAACACACGAAAAAATAACGACAATTCCGGGGTCGTGGAAAAGAACGTTAAAGAGCTTGGAATACGCCAAACAGTTTAATATCCCGATTGCCATCAAATCGCCGATAACCACGCTGAATTGGCGCGAAGCAGAACAAATTGCCGATATCGCACGGAGATTCGGTGCCGGGCATCAGATGGATTTGTGCATCACGACACAAAACAACGGCGGAAGAAATCCGCTGAAATTGCGTATTCAAGATAAGGAAACCCTCAAAACGCTTATTCGCAACGAGAAGCTTCCGCTTTATCACGGCATGGAAAAACTGTCCCGGCAAAAAGTAATTAAGCGACCGATCGACGGATCGCTTTGCGGCGCGGGAAGCAACAGCCTGTGCATTTCCCCGACGGGAGACGTTTCGCCATGCGCTTCGCTTATGTTCCCGCTCGGAAACGTAAATTTTAAAAAGTTGAAAGATATTTGGAATGGCAATCCGAGAAAAGGATTCCGTCAAACCTGCCTCCGCTCCAAAACAATATGCGCGGAGTGCGACTTGAACGGGTATTGCTCTATGTGCCCGGGACTCTCGTTAAGCGAAAACGGAGATATGTTTGCGAAGAACGAGTTCGACTGCCTTTGTGCCGAAGCACGCAAGGAAGTCATGGACGCACTAAAAATTTCTGACGCAAGCTTTCACGGAGAAAGTAGCAACCAAAATTAACCCTCAAAGAATAGAAAGGTAAAAGACATTGTTATGAATCTGAAATTCACAACTCAGGCTTACACGACGGAATCCGCGGGTTGCCCTCAAAACTTCGAAGTGACCTGCGGCATCATGTACCGTCAGTAGCTAATAAACAGGCATCTTCCCGTGATTAGCTTCACGGGAAGATGCCTCTTAAAAAACAATCTCAACCCAAATTAAAAACTGAAAATATTATGACCTCTCTTAAGAATAAAGCATTTCGCTTAGCGGATAATGCGGAAATCGTCTTTTGGGAAAATTCTTTCGGATGTGCATTGATTGGAAACAACGAAGGGCGTCGCTCTGTTGTATTTGCACCTTTGGGAAGAATTCTCTCAAAGGAAAAAACTCTTTCGTACAATGAAATCAAAGAGGCTGTGTGCGCGGTTTTCGTCGGAGGAGAAAACAATCCGGTCTTTTCGGAAAACGGCTTATTCGCCGAACTTTCGACACTGGAACAACTTGGGCTTATTATTACAGATTCTCTGAGTTCGCGATAAAATCGGGGAAAGACAATCTTCCCGTAAGGCAAGTTATTGAAAAAAGTAAACTTGGCAAATAGACCTTGGCTAGTTATGGCTCCCGGGAGGTTGGGAGACATGCTTTCTTGGCTTCCGGTTTTGAAACGTGTTCGGGAACAAATGCCGAAAGATGCGGCGTTGCACCTTGTCGTAATTTCACCATTAAAGTCTCTTCTTCAGAAATCGGAAGGCATTTCCTCCGTTTTCACGTATGAAGAAAACCCGGATTCCACACTAAAATACGAGTGGGTTTTGGATTACTCAGGACTTTTAATCACTACGGAAATTTTCCCGAAGATTCGATATGTGCATTTGGCACAAATTCATTTCAACAAGGAGGCGCTAAGGATTTCACTCGACGGCATCGCAGAAACTTCAATAAAGCCTTTTTCAGAAAGGCTGAAAACAATTTACGGCAATGAGGATTTGCCGTCATTTATGTTGGAAGCGTCTCTGTGTGCCGTTGTTTTCAAAGAAGATATTGCTTCGTATTTTTTTGAAAAAATTGATTTCCCGATTTTGAATCTGAAAGGAGGATCCGAAAATCGGGAACGTTCAAATTCCGTCTATCTTATTCCCGGGGGAACGTCGAAAGCCAAGAAGTGGCCGATTGAAAATTATTTTAAACTTTATCAAAAATTAGAGACGGAAGGCTTTTCTCCCGCATTTATTTTAGGAGATCACGAAGCCTTTTATTTGCCGTTAATTCGGGAACGGAGAATGCGATTCCACTTTAACAAGGATTTATCGGAACTTGCCTTTCTGTTTAACCGAGCCGCCTTTGCCATCGCGAACGACTGCGGAATTATGCACTTAGCGGCAGTGTTAGGGACTCCGACGATTGCTGTTTTCGGTCCGACGAATCCCTCGTGTTGGTTTTACTACGAACGTTATGCGCCGAATCTTTTTAAAAGCTTTCAAGTCACGGGAACACAGCGCAATCCTTGGGGAATTTTGAAAGGAATATCATCTTGGGATATATGGCCTAACGCAGATTCGGTATTTCATTATATTAGAGACACAAACTTTTTCGCCTCACAGAGAAACTAACACGCAGCAATCTATTTCACCCGCATAACAAGCACGACAGTGCACGGCTGAATGAAAATTGACAAAGTTGCGCGCTTCTTGCACCATAACTTCAATTACTTTTCCCTACAAAAAAATGAGCACCACCTTCCGGTTAAATCAAAAAAACGCAGCAGCGCATCTCGCGGTCTGTCGGTTTTGATGTACATACAATCCGCCAGATGAGTGCGCAGGAAGTGACGTCGCATATCGAGAAAAAATCGGACACAAGCTGCGCCTGGGTTTTTCGGCAGGGAAAAATGCAATCGGGCGCGGGAGCTTTTATCTTTTTCTTCGTAGAGTATTCGGTTGATGGATCCGACAATTAAAGCGCTTACCGAACCCTACCGTCCTCATACGGAAATAATTAAGCCTCTTCTTGCACTCATAGAGGAAGAGCTGAAGAGTTTCCGCTTCCTCTTTACAACGAAGTCCGATCTTTAAATGATCACGTAGCACGTATCCTTTTCCGGAGAGTGCCCAAATCCGCAAGGAGAGCTCCGCCGAGCCCAACGCCGCATCTCACGACTGAATCTCGACTGTTTCAAATGGCCGAGCTTCGCATTTGAGGAAAATCTTCAACATTTCGTGAAGGACTCCGGAATATTGACTTAACCAAAATTAGCAACGGAGAGTTTTATACGCCGTTCAAACAGCATATTCTCAACGCAAGACGCTTTGTTAAAGAAGCAAAAAAACTCGAAAGCCAAAGGAAAACGCAAGAGGCCCTTTCGCCTTACCAGAAAGCGTTTAACAAGTATTGCGATGCTCAGGGAAAAACAGCAACATTCGATTGGATTTGGGTGAGAAAACTGTACAGCAAAGCCCGGCCGGTCATCCAAATATTGATTTGGGGTGCAACTCCCCTAATCGGTTAATTCTTAGGTACGATTTTTGAATTCTTCGTAAAATCCTAAAAACGAATCTGCTCCACAAAGAGTATTTAAAGCGTTTGGGAAGCGAATTCGGAGAAATTCATTTTGATACAAATTGGTGGGCCCAGCAGGATTCGAACCTGCAACCAAGGGATTATGAGTCCCCTGCTCTAACCGTTGAGCTATAGGCCCGTAAAAAAAGCGTTTCGGAAAGATTCTCAGAAAAAGCCCTAAGAATCAACGAAAGAGTTTGAGAAAGGAGGCGTGATTCGGCGGGACGGATAAAAGCCGGCGCTTGTTTTTTGAATTTAATTTCAGGCGCGGGCGCTTTAGGCTTTCGTGCATGAAAGCTCAGGATCCGAATGAAATCTTCGACATTGTCGATGCCGACGACCGCGTTGTCGGCCAAGCGACGCGTGCCGAGGTTCATGCGCGGAAACTCTTTCACCGGGCGGTTCACATCCTGATTTTCACGCCGGGCGGCGCACTGATTCTGCAGCGCCGTTCGCTTGCCAAGGACACTTGCCCGGGCCTGCTTTCGTCGTCCTGCGCCGGTCACGTCGATGCGGGCGAAAGCTACGGTTTTGCCGCGTTACGGGAATTGGAGGAAGAGCTCGGCGTCCGCGCCCAAGCGGAAAAGCACTTGGAATTCGTCGGGATGCAAAAGCCTTCGGCGGAGAACGGATTCGAATTTGTGCGCATTTACGCGTTGCGGCATTTCACGGGAACGCTCCGTCCGAACGCGGCGGAAATCGATGTGCTCGAGCTGTTTTCTCCGGAGGCGCTTACCGAAGCGATGCGGGAAACGCCCGAGAGCTTTGCGCCCTCTTTCATTACGGTTTGGAACGAATTTTTCGCCCATGGAGCCGGAGAACGCCTTTGAGATCCGCCTTCCGGCAAGCACGCGCATCGTGCAAATCCGAGTGCTGCGTTCGGGCCGCTCGACGCGCATGACCTTGCGCATCAAGGCGGACGGCAGCGTCTCCGTCGTCGTCCCTTCCGGAATGCGCGGCAACGTGCTTGAGCAAGCCCGCCTTTTTGCGCTAAAGCATTTGGACTGGATTGACCGCCAACTCGCCAAATTCGAAGCTTTGCCGAGCGCCCGAACGACGGAAACGCTTCTCGCATACCTTCAGAAAAATCCGGACATTTTTGCGGGCGAGCACCCGCTTCGGGTCGAGATTTCGACGCATGCGGTGCGTCCGTTTTACGTGTTCCGCCCGCAGGAAGACGTCCTGCCGATTTACCTGCGCGAAGCCTCCGCCGATGCGGATTTGCGGCAAGTACTGACGGCACTCGCCAAGGAAATCCTTCCGGCGCGGGTGCGTGAGCTCGCCGCGCGTTGCGGGGTATCCGTCGGCACAATTTCGATTCGTAACCAGCAATCCCGTTGGGGCTCCTGCACGACTCACGGCAATCTTTCGCTGAACTGGCGCCTCGTTCTGTTGCCGCCGGCAATGCGCGACCACGTCCTCTTGCACGAGCTTGCCCACCGCCGCCACATGAATCATTCGGACGATTTTTGGGACCTGCTCTGCGCCTGGGACCCGCAGGCTGTCAGGCACGACGCCGAGCTCCGCAAGCTCTGGTCGAAGGTATTTTATTTCCGCTAACTCCGGGCGGGAACGCTTAAATCCCGAAAAACTCGCAGGTATTGGCGTAGGTGCGCGCCTCGACTTCCTCCGTTGTCACCCCGAAAAGGTCGGCGACGTATTCGGCGGTTTTTCGCATGAAGGCCGGCTCGTTGCGCTTTCCGCGCAATTTACAGGGAGCCAAGTACGGGCAATCGGTCTCGAGCATCAGGCGCTCCAAGCCTTGAGCCAACGCCGCTTCGCGCACATTGTCCGCATTTTTGTAGGTAATCGTTCCGGTAAACGAAGCCCGTCCGCCGCGTTCATTCAGCAGGCGCACGGCGGCGGCATCTTCGGCGAAGCAATGGAAAACGATTTTATTCCAATCGACTCCGCTACGGTCAATCATTTCGACGGTGGCGGCAAAAGCGTCCCGCGCGTGAACGATTACGGGGAGATTTTTTTCCTTCGCCAAAGCCAACTGCCGCTCAAATACGAGGCGTTGCAGGCGACGAATGCGCTCGGCCTCCTCCGCATCCTTCGGCATGTAATGTTCGTCGAGCCCGACTTCCCCGACGGCGACGGGGCGCGTATCCCCGGAAAAATACTGCAGCAGGCAATTCAATTGCGTTTCCCAATCCTCGCCGACATTGCCCGGGTGCAAACCGACGGCATAGACGACGGTCTCCGGAAAAGTCTGTGCGAGCTCCCGGTAAACGTCCCAGTCATCGGCGTCCGTCCCCGCACACACCAGGCGTCCGACGCCGGCGAGTTGAGCGCGGGCGATTACGTCCCGGACTTCTCCGGATTTCACAAATGTATCCAAATGGCAATGACTGTCGATGAGCATGTTTCGGGGAGCGGTAGGCGGTGTCCGGTAAATGGCGGCGGAGAAAAAGCCGGAGACCTTTTACGATCTCCGGCTTGTCGGGGAAATACCCTATTCGGCGGCGAGCTTTTCAAGCTGTTGCCAGCATTGATAGAGGCCGCGCGGCACGTGGAAGCAGCCCTTCCATTTTCCGCCCTTGAGCGAAAGCAAGGGTTCGCCGCGGCGGTTCAGATAGCCGAACCATTCCGGGTGTTCCGTGTCCTTGAAATGCGCCCAGGCGTAATCGTGAACGCGTTCGAACCATTCCCAGCACTTCGGGTTCTTGGTCAGGCGATAGCCCTTGAGCAGCGCAATCAGCGTTTCGATGTGTACCCACCAGAGTTTTTGGTCCCATTCGAGCTGCTGAGTCGGACGGCCGAGGCGGTCCATAAAGTAGAAAATCCCGCCGAATTTTTCGTCCCAGCCGTATTCGAGCGCGTTGAGGCAGATTTTCACCGCTTTTTCGATGAGTTCCGGACGATTCAGGCGTTCGCCGAGGTCCATCATGAACCAGGTCGATTCAATCATGTGACCGGGGTTGAGGAGGCGGCCGTCCATGTTGTCGGCGAGCGTTCCGTCGGCGTTGAGGTGTTCGACGATGAGGCCCGGTCCGACTTCGGGGCGGTAGAATTCGTTCATCACCAGGTGAATGCTCTTTTCGATGGCATCCTTGAGGAAGTTCGGCTCGATAAGCGGTTCGATTTCAAGGGCGAGATTGCAGACAATCATCGGAAGGGCAAAGGCCTTCATCGGGCGGGCTTTCGGCGAAGCCTTGCTCCAGCGGCCCTTCGGATTATCGAAACGTGCGACGACGCGGTCGAACGCTTTCTTGGAAATTTCCGCGTATTCTTCGCTTCCGGTGGCGATGGAAAGCTGACCGAAAGCCATAGCGGCGAAGGTATTGGAGAAAATGTTGTAGGGTTCGACCTGCGGCGTGCCGTCGCGGGAGAGCGAGAAGTAGAAATTGTACTCGCCGTCGTGACCGTGCTTTTTCAGGAACTCGGCGCCGAGAATCGCGGCATCAAGCCATTCCTGCTTCTTTTCGACGTGATTGTAGAGATAGGCAAACATCCAAACTTCGCGTCCCTGCAACCAGACGAATTTGTCCGTATCGAAAACGGAGCCGTCGCGGTCGAGACAGGTGAAGTATCCGCCGAATTCTTTATCAAGGGATTTTTCGAGCCAAAACGGAATCACGTTATCGAGCAATTCCGATTTGTACTGTTGTGCGAGCTTTTGGAATTTTTCTTTCATCGTGCGGAAATTATCGCACAAAAAGAGCTTTCCCGCAAGAGGGAGGAAAGCGGCAAATTCGGATTGTCCGCCGGGACTTTTTAACCTTTAATATCCTCCACGCATGAGCGAGCTTATTCCCATCTCTCTGATTGTCCTCTTAGGCGGATTTTCCCTATGGGCCTACCTTTCCCTGCGCCACTCCAAGAGCGAATATTTCCGACTCGACTCCAGCCTCCAACACGAACGCTACAACAGCCGCCTCGTCGTTGACTTCATGCATGCGCTGGAGGCCTCCTGCGGGAACGCGGAACAGGTTGGCGAAATCTCCAAAGACACGCTCCTAAAAAGTATTCTGCACACGGCCATCCGCGGGACACGCGCCATGAGCTGTTGCATTTTCCGACTGGAACGAAACGAGTATTTCGTGCCGGTTGCCAGTTCCGGCCTCTTCCCGCTCCTCGAAGGCTATCCGCCGCAATACAAAAACGCCTCGCGCCTGGACATCATCCGCGCCCACTTTTCCGGCTATTCCTACAAAAAAGACGCTCCGGCCTTCGCCGAAGCCATCAAAAACGGCTACGCCACCCTCGTCCGCGAATTCCCGCTGAAACCGGATCACTTTATTCCCGACGACGCCCCGACACTCCCGAAGGACATCATCGTCGTCCCCGTCTATTTGAGCGGCCGTCTGCTCGCCGCCATCGCCATCGCCAACCCGCGTCACCGCGGCGACTTTACCCCGTCCGAAATCAAGCTCGCGGACATGCTTGCACAGCAGGCCGGCATGACCATGCAAATGCGCAATCTCTTCGCCGTACAAGCGGAAAAAATGCGCCTCGACTCGGAACTCGGCATCGCCGCCAGCGTCCAAAAACTGCTCCTCCCGCAGTACATCCCGCAAGCCCACTCCATCGACATCGCAACGATTTACCGCCCGGCACAAACCATCGGCGGCGACCTCTACGACGTCTTCGACCTCGGCGGCGGACGCATTGCCGCCATCGTCGCCGACGTCTCCGGGCACGGTGTTTCCGCGGCCCTGCTCATGGCCATCTGCCGCACGAATTTCCAACAGATTGCCCGCAACTCCGTCAGCGCGGCCGACCTCCTGCGTCGCCTCGCCCGCAGCATGGCCAAGTCCTTTTCCCGAGGCAAATTCCTGACCATCGTCTGTGCCTTTTTAGACACGCAACGCAACACGATTTCCGTCGCGCGCGGCGGGCACGAACGCCCCATCCTGCTGTCAAACAACGACCCGGAAACCGGTCTCCCGCTGGACGAACCGAAGCTTGAGTTCCTCGAGAGCTCCGGCCTCGCCGTCGGTCTGGCAAAACCCGAAGTCTTTGACGCGACGATTACCGAAATCACGCGTCCCTGCTTCCGCAACGACGTTCTCATTCTCTACACCGACGGTCTGACGGAAGAATGCAATGCCCAAGGCGAAGAATTCGGTTCCGCACGGCTCGCGCAGGCCATCCTCGACGCGCACGGCGAAAATGCCCGCCGCATCAACGATACGATTATCGAAAGAGTCTCCGCATTTTCGGGGAAGAAAGACTTTGCCGACGACCTGACGCTGGTCGCCCTCCGCGTAACCTGATTCGGTCACGACCATGGAAGCTCCCGACTTTAAAATTCCGCTGATGAGTTGCGCCCGGGCAAAGTCCTGGGAAAAGCGCTTTTTCAATCCGGCCAACGAAGACGGCACCCGAATTCCGCCGCGGGAACGCGATTTTATGTTACGCGCCGGCAACGGCATCGGCGAATTCATCCTGAGCCGCTTCGATTACGAAATACCGTCCCGCCTTCTGGTCCTTGTCGGAAAAGGCCACAACGGCGGAGACGCCCTCATCGCCGCCCGGAAAATCCTCACCGCCTTCCCTAAAAATACCGTCCACGCCAAGCTCGTTTTCTTCGCCGAAAACTGGGATGCCCTCGCGCCGCTGACCATGGATGCCTACGAAGACTTTCTTCGGGACTGCGGGAGCGTTCCGACATTTTTCGTCACCCGGAACACCGAGACACTCCCCGAAGACTTTCTTCCCGAAGGCCGGGGCGGCATCATCATCGACGGCATTTACGGGCACGGCTTCCGGCCGCCCTTGCGGGAAAACATCCTGCGCGCCCTCACGGCAATCAACGCCCGTGCCAACGGCAATCTCTGCATCGCCGTCGATTTGCCTTCCGGGTTAAGCGACTCTCCCGTCCCCTACTACGCGTTTTCGGCGGATTTCACCTGTGCGACCGGAATCGTGAAAACGCCCCTGCTTCTTCCCGCCAATGAAAAATACGTCGGACGCGTCGTCCCGATTCCGATCGGTTTTCCCGTAGCCTCCGAAGCCTCCTGTGCGGCGGACACGGCGGGCGCGCTGAGGGCCATTCCGCAGAGGCGGCCGATTTTTTGCGACAAACGCGATTTCGGACACGTACTCATCGTCGGCGGCTCACGCACGATGCCCGGGGCGCTGATGCTCAACACACTGGCTTGCCTCCGGGCGGGAGCGGGACTCGTCAGCGTGCTCTGTCCCGAAAGCGTCCACGCCGCCTTTGCCGCACGCGCTCCGGGAGCCATGTGGATCCCCTGTAAAGAAGCAGGCGACGGCTCGCTCGATCTGCGCGATGCTCTCGAAAAATTCAGGAAATACGTTGCCCGCGCCACCGCGGTTTTGTGCGGATCCGGCATGGGAAATACGCCCGATGCCCGGGCGCTCACCCAAGCGATCGCGGCGGAAACGCCGGAAAAGTCGGCGCTGATTTTGGATGCCGATGCCCTGCGCCCGGAAACGTTAACAGCCCTCAGGCACCGCGGAGAAAACCTGCTCCTGCCGCACGCGGGAGAATTTCTCCGCCTCGGCGGCGACGTCTCCGCCCCGCAATCACTTTTGGAAAAACACCCGATTACGGCACTCGCTCTCAAGGGCGCCTACACGCAGGTGCTTTCCGCCGAAATCAGTACCTACTGCTTTGCGGGCTCTGCGGTCTTAGCGCGCGGCGGTAGCGGTGATGTTCTCGCCGGTATCTCG
This sequence comes from Candidatus Spyradenecus sp., assembly GCA_045651325.1. Taxonomy (GTDB): domain Bacteria; phylum Verrucomicrobiota; class Verrucomicrobiia; order Opitutales; family UBA953; genus Spyradosoma. The sequence continues at coordinate 15,867 of JAZRSB010000030.1, read as the reverse complement.
GCGGCCCTTTTCGCCGAACGCGCACAACGCCCGCAGGTCTCCGCAACGGACTTGCTTACCCAAGCCGTTTGCTGGCACGGCAGCGCCGCCCGACTCTGGGAAGAAGCGGAAGGCACGCGTTGCGCCGATATCGCCTCGCTCCCGGGCTACCTCGCCGCCGCGCTGCGCAGGAGCTAAAACCGATTCTGCCGATTTTATCCCAAGAAAATTTTCGGCTTGGGTAAAACCGCGTAAAGCACGCGCACAACGAGATAGGTCGCGACAAAGGCAAAGAGCGCGGAAACGGGAATTTGCCCCTCGAGCGGCACCCCGAGTTTAACGGCAAGCAAGTAGCTCGGGCCGACAAAGAAGTAATGAACGAGGTAAACGCCGAAACCGATTTTCCCGAGCGTTGCCAGAAAGCGCGTGAAGCGCCCCGGAGCCATCTCGATTTTAGACAGCAAAAGGAAGAGCGCGGCGCTCGAGAGCACGACATTGAACGAGCAATAAGTCCAGAAAAGTTCGACCATCGGCTCGGCTTGGAAACTCGTTGCGGTCGCGGCAACGGCCTCCGGCGTGTTTCCCGCAAGCGAAACGGCGGCATCGGCAAGACAGCGGGAAAGGCTCCCGCCGGAAGCAAGGGCGTCGAACACCTGCGGATTGTCGAGACTTCCCGTCAGGCGCACCCAAAAGAATCCGAGAAAGGTCAAAAACGTTCCCGCCGCAAGCATCGGAATGCCGACGGCGAGCGCCTTTTTCACGCTGATTTCCTGCGATGCTTCGGCAAGCACGTGTCCGAGCAACAGGTAGCCGTTAAATCCGGCAAAGGCGTAAAACGTCCCGAAGGCATTCCACGAGCAGGTCCCGAGAAGATAGCCTTCGCCGAAGGGCAGATGCGGCGTGAGAAAAACGTCCGCGTAAGGGATGAAAAGCGTTACGCCCCAAATCGCGAGAAAGGTCCATTTCGCTTTTTTCGAAGCTTTCTCAACCCATGCGGAGAAAATCGGCAAATACAGATAAAGCCCGATCAGCATGTAAACATACCACATGTGAACGGAAAAGTAATTGAAGGAGAACGGAATCGTCGCGATGTTTCCGAGCGCGGCGGAAAGCGTGATTTCCGGACCGGCCCCGCCGTTCATAAAGCTCGCGTACGGGAAAAAGGTAAGCACCAGCTCCTTGGCGGCCTCCGGAGTCGCCGTCACCAGACCCGCAAACCACGGAGAAAGCGTGTAAATCACCGACCAAATCAAAAACGGAATCAGCACGCGCGGGATACGCTTTTTGTAAAACGCGCCGAGCGACTCTTCCCGCAGAGGCAACAGGAGCGCTCCCGTAATCATTACAAACAACGGCACGCACGGGCGCAACATCGAGCCCCAAAACGCGCCCCAGCGCAAAAACGCCGGATTGCTCGTCGATTCCGCGGAACAATTAAACGGATCACAGGCGTGGCAAACGACGACGAGGAACATCGCCGCCCAACGCACGCAGTCAATCCAAACGCAATGCCCGGATTTGAGCAGGTTTTGAGTCTTGAAAGAAACCGTATTGTCCATGCTCAAAACAAAAACCGCTCCCGCATTTTTTACAACCGGAAAAATGTTTTCGGCTTCCCCCGGGGAAAGACAAAATCTAAGCTCTTCGCCCATGAATCAGGTTGAAAACGAACTTCCCGCAGCCCTTTCGATTGCCGGTTCCGACTCCGGTGCCGGCGCAGGCATTCAAGCGGATTTGCTGACAATTGCCGCACACGGCGTTTTCGGTACGACGGCCATCTCCGCCCTCACGGCTCAGAATCCCGACGGCGTTTCCGCCGTGCATCCCGTCCCCGCAAGCTTCGTCCGCGAACAGGCGGAACAGGTCGCACGTTTTTTCAAAATCAAAGCCGCCAAGACCGGGATGCTGCCCACGGCGGAAATCATCGAGGCCGTCGCCGGCTTTTTCGAAGCGCATCCGGCAATTAAACTCGTTGTCGATCCCGTGATGATTGCCACCAGCGGCGCAAAACTCATCGACGACAACGCCGTCGCCACCTTGAAAAAACGCCTGATTCCGCTCGCAAGCCTCGTTACGCCGAATCTCGACGAAGCCGAAGTCCTGCTCGACGAGCAATTTGCCTGGCGCACCGACGCCGATACGAAACTCGAAGATCTCGCCGCCTCCGCCGAAAAACTCGCCGATGCCCTCGGTGTCCCCGTTTTGCTTAAAGGCGGCCACGGCAACGGCAACGACGTTTTCGACGCACTCGCGCTTCCGAAAGCCCAAGGCGGATTCAAGTCCTTTGCCCGGCACCCGCGAATTGCCGCCACCAACACCCACGGAAGCGGTTGCACGCTTTCCGCCGCCATCACCGCCAATCTCGCGAAAACAGCGATTCCCGACGCAAAAGAAGCGCTCGCCGAAGCCGTCGCCCGCGCCGTCGATTACGTTTCCGCCGGCATCGCGAATCCGCTTCCCGTCGCCGGAGACCGCTTCATCGCGCATTTGCATTCTTGATTTTATCCGAAAATCCTCAGAGAATTTCCGGCGTTATGCTTAGTGAAAAAATTACCTCCGCTCTCAACGAGCAAATGAAGTGGGAAATGTATTCCGCCAATCTGTATCTCGCGATGTCCGCCTATTTCTCGGATGTCGGGCTTCACGGATTCGCAAACTGGATGCGCATTCAATATCAGGAAGAAACCGACCACGCGCTGAAATTCTACGACTTCGTACTCTCCCGCGGCGGCGCCGCCAAGCTCTCTGCCATTGACGAACCGCCCGCGCAATGGGCAAACGCGCTCGAAGCCTTCAAAGCCGCAGCCGCCCACGAAGCCGAAGTCACCCGCCGCATCAACGAACTCGTCCACCTCGCCAAGGCGGAACACGATTTCGCAACGGATGTCTTCCTGCAATGGTTCGTCACCGAGCAAGTCGAGGAAGAAGAAAGCGTGAAAAACATCATCGACCGCCTCAAACTCGTCAACGGCGAAGGCCAAGGCCTCCTGATGCTGGACAACGATGCCGCCGCACGCGTTTACACGCCGCCGGCAAGCAGCGCCGCATAACCCCGATTTATGAAATGTTCCCGCGCTTTTTCCTCGCGGGAATATTTGTTTTAGAACAGAATTTCAAAACTCCAATTTCAGTAAACAATAAAACGTAAAACTATGTCAGAAGTCACACCCTGCCCTTACTCTAAGACCCATCCCTACCCGGCGACGCTTCTTGTGCGTTCCCGCGCCAACGCTCCGGAATCGCAAAAAGAAACCGTACACCTCGAGATCAATCTCGGCGACAGCGGGCTCGTTTATAAATCCGGCGACTCCCTCGGCGTCTTCCCGCGCAACGCGGACAAGCTCGTCGATGCCGTCCTGAAAGCCTACAAATTCTCCGGCGACGAAGACGTCACGCTTCCGAAAGCCACCGAATCGATTAAGCTCCGCGCCGCGCTGACGACCGAGCTCTCCCTCGGCGCCATCACGAAGAAATTCGTCCAATTCGTCCACGACAACGCCGCCTGCGATTGCGACAAAGCCAAGCTCGCCGAAGTTCTCGGCAACGCCGACCCCGTCGCACAGAAGGCTTGGATCGACGCACGCCATGTCGTTGACCTCGGCGAAGAATTCCCGTCCGTCAGCGTCTCCGCACAGGCCTTTATCGAACAGCTCCGCAAGCTCGCGCCGCGTCTGTACTCGATTTCGTCGTCCCCGCGCTTCGTCGGCAAGGACAAGGTGCACCTGACGGTCGCCGTCGTCCGCTACGAAACCAACGGCCGTGCCCGCGACGGCGTTTGCTCGACCTTCCTCGGCGAATACGCGCCGCTCGGTGAAGCCGCCCTGCCGGTCTTCGTCGCCAACTCGCACTTCGCGCCGCCGGCAGACCTCGACGCCCCGATGATCATGGTCGGTCCGGGAACGGGCATCGCCCCCTTCCGCAGCTTCGTTCAAGACCGCGCCGCGCAAGGCGCCAAGGGCAAAAACTGGCTCTTCTTCGGCGACCAACGCGTGAAGACGGACTTCCTTTACCAAAAGGAATGGGAAGACGCCCTTGCAAGCGGCCTGCTGACGCGCCTCGACTGCGCATGGTCCCGCGACCAGGACTACAAGATTTACGTCCAGGACAAGATTCGCGAAGCCGGCGCCGAAGTCTGGAAATGGCTCAACGAAGACGGCGGCTACTTCTTCATCTGCGGCGATGCCAAGCGCATGGCGAAAGACGTTGAAGCGGCACTGCTCGACATCTTCCAACAGCACGGCGGACTTTCCCCGGAAGACGCCGCCGCCAAGCTCAAGGCCCTCAAGGCCGAAGGCCGCTACCAAAAAGACGTTTACTAAAAACGTCCGGCGACAAAAAAGCGTTCCCGAGCTTTCCGGGAACGCTTTTTTTATCGCTTGAGGCTAGCTCCAGAAATTCGTTTTTAGGGGTTTGCAGAGGCTTGCAATTCGTTCCATTGCGCCGCAGGCACGTAAACAGGTCTGCCCCGTCACTTTGCGGCGCTCGTTTTTCATCGATTATCCGCGAGGGCAGACGTAGTCGGAACCCGCGGTTATCCCATGTAGTGCACCTCCGGCGGCGGAAAAGCGCCAAGCATCAAGCATCGAGCCCTCTTTTAAGCTTTAAGCATTAAGCTCTAATCTTTTTCTCAAAAAGCGAATTTCTAGAGGTAGCATTGAGGAAATCTTACCTAAATTTGATTTCGTGCGGAGCCGTAAGTTCGAGGCGGCAGTCTTCCAACGACCAGCTTTGCGGCTTGGGCCCGATATCGTCAACGCTTTCCACCCGGTTCCCGCTGATCAGCACATCCGAACAGCGGCGGAACTGAAACGGCTTTTGTTTCCACGCCTTGAAATCGTCGTTGTAGAGAATCTCATTATCCGTGAATTTGATTTTCTCCGCCGAAATCGCGAAAAGCAGCGGCACGTCAAAAGTGAAGAACACGTTGCTTGAGATATCGATATTGCGGTGATAAAAGCGTTGCTGCGAAGCAAGATCGCGCACTTCCGGATAAATCGAAATAATCGCATTCGTGAATTGGAAGCGCGAAGTCAGATTGTTTTCGAAAATATTGTCGCGAATGACGACATCTTCGCAGGCGCCGCTTTCGTACCACCCCTGCGCGTCACCCGCGAGCAAAATCGCCGAACCGGCAACGTTGCGGAAAGTGTTGTTTTCGACCAGCACTTTACGCGGCGTCGTGAACAAGGCTCCGCGAGCGCGGTTATTTTGCACGATGTTTCCGCGGAAAACGACTTCCGGCTGGTAATCGGCATTTTCTACTGCATCTCCCGGTTTCACGTTTGACGGAATGTTTTCCGCGAGCGTAATCAAAACCTCCGTCGGCGAAATGCGGCGTACCGCTTTCACGGGAACATTTGTCGTCGCATTTTCCAACGTTTTCCCCGCGATGAAACGCAGGTTTTCGCCGGCTTCAAAAAGCTCGAAGCCGATTGCCTGCCCGTGGCGGTAGCGGCAACGAATCGTGTCCGGAGCAACGATTTCCGCGACATCCAAGCAAGTCGAATGCACGTTGATGGCATCATCCATCATCGTTTCGAAGAAGGAGTTTTCGACCATAACCTTCCCTTTCACGTTGGAAAAGTGCGTGGCGTCGGCGCTCGCCGAGTACACGCGGCCGGTTTCGGGGCGCGGGAACATGCCGCTGGTTTTGTCTTCGGCGGTTTTCGTACCGCGAATCGTGATATTTTCCGAACGCTGGGCAAGCAGCGTCATTCCGAAGCTTGAGTGAATCGAAACATCACTCAGTGTCGTGTCCTTAGCGCGATAAATCACGCAGGCGGGTGCCGGGCGCCACCAGGTGCGCAACGTCAGCGTGTCACCGACAGCCACGCCGTCGCCGTCCTTACTGAAATCGTGATGAAGTGCGATATTGCCGTCGGGCATAACGGTGATTGTATTCCCGCAACCGATATCCGCCGTGTTGGAAACGATATTTTTCGAGCCCTTGCGGAAGGCGATAGCGGAATGGATAGGCTGAAGCGGGTAATTTTCACCGACGAAAAAGAGTTTGTCCCCGTGAATTTCGTACGGGAACGCTTTCTTGTCGATGGAAACAATCGTTTTCCCGTCTTTAAAATCCAAGACTTTCGCTTCGGAATAGAGCGGACGCGCAAAGTCGATACGCACGCCTTCGAGCATCACATTTTCGCAATCCATGAAAAGTACCGGCAGGCATTTCCCGTGGAAAACAAAGGTCGATCCGTTGCCGCGAATTTTTAAATTACGCAAATCGACGAACGGGAGCATGACCTGTTGCGTCGCTTGTTGGTCGTGATTGGAAATCCACAGCGCCATATCGAGCGCATTTTCGGCGTAGAAATGATACGTTCCCGGCTCGAGGACAATTTCCTTGGCATTGCATTTCCGCGCTGCATCCAACACTTTCCGGAAAGATTGCGATTGGTCTTTTTCGACATTCGGAGTTAAACTGAATTTATTGCCGGAAATCGTATCAATCTTAACTTGCCGTTGCGGCCCGGAAGCATTTTCCCACTGCAAATCCACCCAATTCGCATGATCCGCATTGTTGCTTGCCCCCGCGAGAGCAAGCAAATAAAGCTTTTTCGCGCGGGCAGGCACTTTAACGGCAAAGGCTTTCGCCGCATCTCCGTTTTTCATCACGCCGGACGACCAAAGAACTTTCGAGCCGGAAAGCACGCGGAATTCCACGCCGTCCCCGCCCGAGGCCTCGTCATCAAGCCCGACTTTTCCATTGAATGCCGCGGCATCCTCCGGCACGTCGATCGGAATCATTGAACACGCGTGCGTCCCGATTCCGTTCGCGTAAGTCTTTCCGGCGATGCGAAGCACGTTCCCGTCCGCGGACTTACCGACACGCGTTTCGCCGAAATCCTGCTTGCCGCGGATCAGCTCCGTCGCAGAAATTTCAAAAGCCTGAGCGGCAGCCCAAGCCGACAGGCTGCCGGCAAAGAGTAAGGAACTTAGAGCAAGGGTTTTTAGCGATTTCATACTATCTTTATCAAAATTCCATAATCGGACATTTTCAACGCTGAAAATTAAGCCCTTGCGGCGTATGCAAAAACACTCAACACGGGGGAGGATAAAATGATTTTACAAGCAGCGGGAAAAGTGAGAGACTGGCAATCCGATTTTTTCAAATGAGCAACGAATCACCGCGAAAGTTTTATGACCGGACATTTAAAATGACTCCGGAATACCGTGCGTCGTTGCCGGATATGCAGAACGAAAATGCAACCGGCATCGAGGGCGGCGCCGTGCCGATTCTCCAAGTCGGAATGTCGAATTTCCGCCTGCCGCTCAAGTTTGCGCGCCCCGGTCAGGCTCCGATCGAGCTTGAAACGAATGTCACGGGAACCGTTTCGCTCGACGCCCGCCACAAGGGCATCAACATGTCGCGTATCGTCCGCATTTTCTACACCTTCCTGGACGACGTTTTCACGCCTGCGACGCTTGAGAAGGTCCTGCGCCAATACCTTTCGGAAATCGGTTCTTCCCGCGCACAGATCCGCCTCGAGTTCAATTATCCGATTCTGCAAAAAAGCCTGCGCAGCGAGCTTGCCGGCTACCAGTACTACAACTGCGCATTTGAAGGCATTCTCGAAAACGGGCGCTTCCGCTCTTTCGTCGGTTTCGATTTCGTTTATTCATCGGCCTGCCCCTGCTCTGCGGAACTTTCGGAACACGCGCGTCAGTCCCGCAACGTCCTCGGCATTCCGCACTCGCAACGCTCGAAGGCTCGCATTTTCGCGGAGCTTGCCGGAACACCGGAAATTTACATCGAAGACTTTAAGCAGCACTGCCTGAATGCGCTCCACACGGAAACGCAAGTCATGGTTAAGCGCGAAGACGAACAGGCGTTCGCGGAACTCAACGGCGCCTACTACAAATTCGTCGAAGATGCCGCCCGCCTGCTCTACGCGGAATTTAACAAAGATTCCCGCATTTACGATTTTCAGATTGCCTGCGCCCACCTCGAATCGCTTCACTCGCACGACGCCGTCGCCGTGCTGAACAAAGGCATTCCCGGAGGTATCGCACACGGCTTTACGGACTTTAAGAGTCTGGTTTGCTAATTTAACGCGTCCCCGTAGTTCAACGGATAGAACACCTGCCTTCTAAGCAGGTTATCTGAGTTCGATTCTCAGCGGGGGCGCCATTTTTTTAGCATCAAGTCCCGGGCCTAGAACGCTTGCACCGGACAAGCGAAGAAAACGGTCACGCGCAACACGCCGCGCCTCAAAACAGGAAGCCACCAAACCATCCTTCCCCGAACGAGGCAGGCTTAGGGGCGTTGCTTCACGCCGCCCGAAAGGCTTAAAGCCACTCCTCGCGAGCGGCGCAACGGAGATTGAAGTTCAGGGCACGCTTGCCGGTCGCTTCGATTTTGATAAATCCTCCGGCGGCTTTAACCAAAGCCATGCCTGCGGCGACATCCCAAAGGTTGGTGCCCTTTTCGCTGTACACGTCGGCGCGCCCGGCGGCAACATAGGCAACGGCCAAAGCGGCGGTCCCGATCATGCGGATTTTCTTAAACATGCCGACTTCCGCGATAAACGGAGCAAGGGCTTCGGGCGACTTATCCGCGAGCGCGGGAAAGCCGGTCATCAGGCAGGCCTGTGCCACTTCCGTAGCCCATGCCGGCTCGATTTTTTCGCCGTTGAGGAAGATGCCTTCGCCGACAAAACCGGAGAACATTTCGTCGGCATTGAAATTGTAAATGACGCCGAGCACGGGTTCGTTGCCGCACATCAGCCCGATGCTGACACAGGTCAACGGCTGACCGCGCTGGTAATTGAACGTCCCGTCGAGCGGATCGACCACCCAATAGAACGCCCCGGGCGTGTCGTAGAGCGCAGGATCGCCGCCGAGTTCTTCGCCGATGATCGGCAGCCCGGTCGCTTCGAGGCGTTCCCGCACGAGCTTTTCGGAATCGACGTCGGCCGCCAGCTTGACGTCCGTCGTCGAATTAAGCGAAACGCTACGATTGCCGCCGGCCCGCAGAATTGCGCCTGTGTCGCGCGCGGCCGTTTCGGCGATTTTCAAAAGTTCTTTCAATGCGGATGCGTCCATGGCTTTTTTGGAGGATTAGTTTTTAGCGGCTTTTCTCAGCAGAATAAATCCGACGACCTGATAAAGAATGTTCGGAATCCAGACGAGAATATCCGGGCGCAGGCTCGGGTGGTCTTCCAGCCAGGAGATGAAGGTCGTCAGCATGTAGAAAGTCAGTGCCAGGGCCAGCGCAATCCCGATATTAACGAAGGTTTCGGAACGGGAAACGCGAATGCCGAGAGGAATCCCCAGAATGGCGAGCGAAAAACAGGCCACGGCGGAAGTCAGATAATTCTGCATCTGGAATTGAATCTGAACGCGTTCGGTAAAAAGCTCTTCCGGCGTAGCGGTCTTCGGGTCGCATCGCCAGCCCTCTTCCCGCAACTCGAAAAGTTCGGGGAGCGTAAACCAGCGCAACTTGCGCTTCTTTTTGGAAACGACGTCCTTGTTCAAAATTTCGCCGAGCGGAATGGAAATTTTGGGCGCCCGATCGATATTCGAAAACTTCAAATGGTCTTCAACGATTTTTTCCGGATGCTTGCGGGAACGCTCTTCCGTAACCGCGTTAGACAATTCGATGCAAAGCGAGTCCTCATCGTCGATACTTTCGGCTTCGACAAAACGGATCGTCGCCTTTTCCGCGTGAGTCGTACGAATCGGGCGCGACGCTTTGTCCAACTCCCAAATCCAAAAATTCTTCAGCTCGTCGCCTTCACGCGATTCCGCGTAAATCGAGTAGCCGGGAAATTCGGTAAACAGCGTGCCCGGCACAATCAGCTTGGTCGGCGAATCGCGGAACGTGCTCTTGAGAATCGTCCGGTACTTGTTCGTCGCACTCGGCGCCCAAAAGCAATTGATGTAAGCGGAAACACAAACCCCGATAAACGCGATAAAGAAAATCGGAGAAACGATGCGCCAGAGGTTCATCCCCGCCGCCTTCATCGCGAGAATTTCGTTGGACGACGACATGCGGCCCAGAATCAGCAACACGCCCGTAAGCATCCCCAAAGGCATGGCGTAAGGCACCACGCTGACGCAAATCAGGCCGACGATTTCGAAGAGCATCGACACGGAAATGCGCCCGTTTACCAATTCGCCGACAACGCGCCGCAACACATTGCCGGTAACCAAAACGAAAATGAAAAGCCCGAGCGACATCACCACGGCGGTCGCGAGCTGAACAAACATGTAGCGGGAAAGAATTTTCACAGAGTCGAAGCGGGATAAAAATGTTTACACGGATTATAACCACCGTTCCCGCCGGAACGCGACAACGAAGTTGCAAACTCAAACACGAGTCAAATTTCTCGGAGGGAGCGTTTGAAATAATTTCGCAATACTTACCGTTCTTGCTTTTTCACAAACGAGATAAGGAATGTGATGTGTACTCCACACTCCTTCTGTCCATCCGTAAATGTGGCTGTCATAGTTTTTCACAAGCCTCTTTGCCGTATTTAACACAAGTCTTGCGAACCCTAAAGATTCTATCTCCAAAATCGCATTATTCCCCGCAAACGCATACAGGTTGACTCCTCCTTGTTCTTCGATGGGGTCGCGGGAGAGGAAGCGACCGAGCGAAGGCGAGTCGTGGCGGTAGAGCTGCAATAAACGAGGTCGACCACCGGAAGGGTTGAATGACGTCACCGGAATCGGAGACCGCGATTAAGGGTTCTCTTCGCATTAATTGATTTTGATTAGCCTAATGCTCTCTAACAATATCGTAGCACTGTCTACCCATCTATTTTTGGACGTTTAATGACACCCAACGCCCAAAAGACAAGGAAGCTCACCGCCGTGTTCAACAAGGAGCAAAGGGCAAAGTGAAACACCGGAAGCGGCGTTGCCCCTAAGCCATAAATCCAAAAAATCATTTCGGTTCCGTTCATGAGCCAAAGCACGAAAAAAACCGCTAGCCAAGACTCGTGACAACGGGCCTCCCTAACAAATAAAAAACAAGCGATTCCCAAAACCAAAGCAACCGGCAAAACAAAAGGGAGCATGAAAACAATTGGAATAGCCGGGAAAAACCAAATATATTCTGCGTTATTTAAGCCACACTCTATGGCAGAGGAATAAAATAGCGTTACTCTAAGCGAAAAATCCACGCATAGAAATGAAGCGATGCAAAATAGAAGTAGTGGGGCTGTTTTATTTAAAACCATGTTTTCTCTTTCTGTTTACCGTGTTTTGTCGCCGTCGGTTCCGTCGGATCCCAAACGAACTCTTTGAATGTGTTGTAAGGCGAGTTCGAATACAACACTTGGATGCAGAGATAGCCGTCGTAAGGGAAGCGTAGCCACGTGTTCTGTGTGCCGTTCGTCACGGATTTGTACTCCGTGCGGCGAACTTGCGAGTCAAAGCTCATCGTAATCACCGTCCCCGTGGCGGCGTTCGTCCAGCGGATTGGTTGGTTTTCGGCGTTGTAGGTGATTTGCCACGTTCCCGTGGAGGTTCGGACCGAAGTTATGTTCCCGTCGTCATCGTAAGCGGGAACGAACGGGAGAAGCGACACGCCTGTCGCTTCCGAAGAATCTGCGTTTTCTTCGGGCGAGGTTGGGTTGTCCGAAAGACTTTCTTGTGAAGCGTTGGCTGAATTCAATTCGTCGCCCACCACGGAAGCGACAAGAGTGTCGCTTCTCCCGATTTGTTCTACACCAGGCTCTCTCGTGGCGATTGAATCATATTGATTTAGGACATTTGTCGAATACACGCCTTGCGTTTCCGTTTCGATGACGAAACGGCATCCCCTTCGAGTCGTTTTCATGAGTAAAATTACTTTCCTAAGCTAATCCATTCTATGTAACAGCATTTCTTGTTCTCACTAAATATGCATCTCCATAGAATTTGTGAATTATTCTCGTTTTTCCACATCTTTAAAGACTTAGAAGAAAATTGAGCGCTATCTTCCCCCGCAGAAAATTCTGATGCATCTTCATAAAAATGAGCACAATAGAAATACGCATCACTGTTCCCATTGCCTTCGGAAAAGAACGCCCTGCAATCCTTTTTGAATTGATCAGGATTATCTATTTGAAGTAGGTATTTGCGGCTCTGTCCTCCTCCCAATAGGCTCCAAGAATCTTTTCTTTTCAATATAGTGTAATTTTCCCCTGGCGATAGTTCTGACAATGGTTCCCACCACAAAATCGAAGCTATAACGTACAACACGGGAATTAACACGAGGACAATTACTAGTCCCTTCTTCATTTACTCTCCTTTCTTGGGCAACATCCGGAACCAGAGTCTTCCCATTCTCCCATAATAACCGTTCTCGGCCAAAATATGTACGTTAGGATGGAGGAGGAATTTTTGCGCGCCGTTCGTCACGGATTTGTATTCCGTGCGGCGACCTTGCGAATCGAAAGTCATCGTAATCACCGTTTCGGGACAGAACACTCAGTACTTGGACAAGCGTTCACTGCATTCTCTTCTTCCACCTCAGCAAAATATTCTTCAATCGCCGCATAAACGTCTAACTTCATCTCCCATAATCTGTCAGGGGTTTTTCGAAGCCAAACATCCCACACATAGGTATCATAAATAAGCATATATACAGGCTCGTCCACTGGAGAATCGCCATGATGCACACACACATACGCACGTGCCCAGTCGATATGCTCGGGATATTGTTTTTCGTACTCATCAAGAATTTCTTTCAATTGCCGATTTAGAGGACGAAGATCTACGCAAAGCTTCCTTCCGATTAGTGGACGGTATACCTCTTCTGCGGACATATTAAAATGACCCTGCTTGAATAGGTGCAACGGAGAAATCCTAACTACACAACAAATCAAAATACCAATAATAATTCCTAAAAAAATCTTTTTCATCGCTCGTAAAATTTCTTCTCCGCTATCTCATAGTCCTGTTTTGCTTTATACAAGCTATTTTGTAGACGTTCTCTTCTATCTCTCATTGAATAGTCGTTGTTGTATTTACCATATGACTGCCAATCATATTCGACGTTCTGAAGCGTGTTTTTCATTTCGTAGAAATGAACTGTAGCCTTCCCATATGTCTTTGCATCTCCAGCTTTCTTTTGTCCGTAATCATCCTCAGAGATCCACGATTCACAATAAACACCCTCTAGAGAATTCAAGATATCACGAGCAGCAATCCAGTTATCCTTGAAAAAATCGAAGTGAACAAGTTCGTGATCCTTTGTTTCAGAATCTTTCAGGTTTCTTAGTCTCAATGTCAATTGGGGCGGCACTCCGCCTTCTGGGTCTAATTTCGATTTCACTCGATAACATTTTTTGAAACAAATTCTTTTAAGAGGATTGGGGTGACTCCCGCATTCCCAGGAAGAAATGTACATATAAAACTTCCTAGACGAATCAATTTCCCCCAACACCCCTTCAGATAGATTGCTGTCTTCTTTTATTACATAGGATGGTTCTCCTTCTATTTTTCTTCCAAGATAATCTTGAAGTGTAAGCGGGTTATTCCCCACAAACGCATACAGATTGAGTCCGCCTTGTTCTTCGATGGGGTCGCGGGAGAGGAAGCGGCCGAGCGAGGGCGAATAGTGGCGGTAATTGTAGTAAACAAGGTCGAGTTCGGAGTCGTAGTATTCCGAGGAGAAGCGGAACGGATTGAGCGCAACGATGTCGAACGAGGCGCTTGAATCGCTGTGCGTGCGGATCGTGGCACCGAACGGAGCGTAATCGTAGTGCACGCCGATCCCGTTAGACGTCATCCGATAAAACACGTCCGAGACGTTTTTGTTGCCGTCGAAAGCGTAGAACAGGTTTAGACTGTTCGGCGCGTAGCGGAACACCAACGGACGCGTCGCGACCGGTTCCGTCGGATCCCAGACGAACTCTTTGAACACGTTGTACGGCTCGTTCGAATAGAGCACCTGTACACAGAGATAGCCGTCGTAGAGGAAGCGCAACCACGTGTTTTGCGCGCCGTTCGTCACGGATTTGTATTCCGTGCGGCACTTCTGTCGCTTAAGGTCCATTCTTTTATCTTCCGGAGTGTGTATTCAATTGTACGATCATGCATCACCATTGGATCTTCGCCGGATTTTATAGGTTTTACCAAGTTTTTAAGGGTAAGCATGTACTCACGATATTCATCAACCCAGAGAGAGTAATTTTTTTTATTTTTCTTGAAATAATCGGGAAGGATTTTTCTCTTCCTCAGCTTTCTTAGCGGATCTTTGATTTTTTTCGGTTCAAAAAAGAGAGCATAATAATACAGGGCATATCTTGACTTACAAAAGTCTTCGACACCCGCCCAACGGACATACACAAGCCAATAGAGAAATATCTCCGCTTCGTAAGGCTCACAGAACTCATTTGCGTCATCTTTCTGATAAGTAATAGCTTCGACAGCGTGAGAGAGTGTCCACCCCTCAATACAACGGCGAATTAAATTTCGAGAGAAAGGGGACTGTGGCCATTTTTTTCGCTCACCGGAGACACACAAATCAATCCAGCGCTCCAATGCTTTATTCGCAAGTGCTTCACGCTTAAATTCAACAATCTCCGGGGTATCTTTAAAATCACTGAATATAATCGGATCGTTTTTCCACCGCATGCGCCAATCCCGAGAAAATTGAAGATTCCTGCTTTTTGAAAATTTATCCAGCTTCGAAAAATCATAGCCGTCATAATTCATACGAACAAAGATTTGGAGAAGCATCATATCTTCGGCAGGCGGCATTTGCGGGTATGTGAAAGCAAGCTCCATTGTCTCAATGGCAAACTTCTCTCCCGATTCAAGCAAATACTTCTCTACAAACGTGCGCAGCTCCGACCTCGCCTCCCCGCCGTTCAAATAGAGCGCAGGTGCGATAAACAGGATAAAAACGACCAAGTACTTCATAATACTAAGGCAATCTGTTGGAAAATTTCTTAAAAACATTTGATGCAACTTTCCTTATTCCTCTTTCGATGTCTTTGGACATAGGCACCGCCTCTTCAGGAAGTTGATAAGCAAGTCCTCCAACCACTCCAGCAATTTTTCCCTTTTTGTTGTTTGTCTCATAAATCTCCATTACCGAAATATCTATTCCTAGGCATGTATTTTTCATCGACATCTCTCCCGTGATCTGGGCGGTAAAATTCCTGTTACTTGTTAAAACACCATAAGCTATTGCAGCTCGATTTATTGAATTGGCTTTCTTAAGTGCAAGAGAAGCAATCTTACGTACTGTTTTTAAGCGAGCCTTTAATTCTTTTTTCAATTTGTCTACGCATTCCTTCTTACACTCTTCTAGAATGTCATCCAATGAGGCAGGAACATCCAAAGAGAAATCAAAATCTCTCAACAACACTCTGGGGGAGGCCGAATAAATTGCCAAAATGAAATTGATTGAAAGAAGCCCCCTGTCGTCAAAACATTCAATCGCATTATTCCCCACAAACGCATACAGATTGAGTCCGCCTTGTTCTTCGATGGGGTCGCGGGAGAGGAAGCGGCCGAGCGAGGGTGAGTAGTGGCGGTAGTTGTAGTAAACGAGGTCGAGTTCGGAGTCGTAGTATTCTGAGCTAAAGCGGAACGGATTGAGCGCAACGATGTCGAACGAAGCGCTTGAATCGCGGTGCGTGCGGGTCGTGTTGCCGAACGGAGCGTAGTCGTAGTGCGCACCGATCCCGTTGGACGTGAGTTTGTAGAACACGTCCGAAACGTTTTTGTTGCCGTCGAAAGCGTAGAACAGGTTTAGACTGTTCGGCGCGTAGCGGAACACCAGCGGGCGCGTCACGGTCGTCGCCTCCTTCACGAAGCAGCGCTTCTGTGAATCGAACGTCATTGCAAATCTCCATTCCCATTCAAATGGCTTTTCGGAAATTTAAATACCATCACTATGTAGCAATCGCTATCTGTCTTCTCTGAACCTATAGG